>DASUUI010000001.1:0-13405 GCA_036374155.1 Gemmatimonadaceae bacterium
GACGGCCTCCGCGCGGGATGTTACCTGGGTAGCCGGCGGCCTGGTGCTCGCCGGGCTCCTGGGACTGGCGGTCCCACCGTTCGTCAACGCGCTCCGGGTTTTCGGCCGATACATCCCGCAGGACAGAATCGAATTCGACTACCTGTTCGGCCTGATCTGGGCGACGGCGATTGCCCTGAGCATCCGATTCTGGCCGGTGAGGGACGCGGACAAGCGCGCCCTCGTCATCGTCTGGCTGGCGAAGGTCTTCGTGACCCTCGGCGCGATGCTCGTGTACGAGTGGAACTACGAGCTGGATGCATACGGCTACTACGGCCGCTCCATCATGCCGGGGCTCCCGCCAGCGGGAACGGCGTGGTCTGCGGGTACGGTGGCCGTCACTCGCTTCGCGTGGATCCATTCCCAGATCCTGCCCGACTCGTTTCACGCGATGAAGGTGACTTTTGCCGCGATCGGCCTCGTCGCGGTGTACGTCATCTATCGCGGCGCGGTTCGCTTCCGCGGCGTCGAAGACCGTCGGATGCTTTACTGGATTGCGCTGTTTCCCTCGATTCTCTTCTGGTCCTCAACGATCGGAAAGGAGCCGCTGCACCTCCTGGGCATCGCCATCTACGTGTATGGAGTGCTCAGCTGGCGAGCCACTGGCCGGGCAGTGCACGGCGTTACCGTCGCAATCGGCGTCGCTCTCGCGTTTCTAATCCGTTCCTGGAGCGGCCCGATCCTTCTCTTCCCGCTGATCATCTTCGCCGTCATGGGGATTCGACGCCCCATGGCGCGGATCGCGTTCGTCGCGATCGCTTTGGTCGCGTTCCTGTGGAGCGTGGGACGGTTCGCCACGATGTTCAACATCGAGACCATCCGGGATGTGCAGAGCGCAGCGGAAGCGCGCTCTGTCGGCTGGGCCGGGGGCTCCGCGCAGGAGCGAACGGAAAAGTTCACCGGGATCGGGAGCATGATCAGGTTCGCTCCGCTCGGCGCGTTCACCGCGCTTTTCCGCCCCCTGCCCGGAGAGGTGCGCAACCCATTCGGAATCGTCGCCGGGATCGAGAATGCCTTCCTCCTCGGCCTGCTGCTCATCGCCATCGCCCGTGCACGCCTGCGAAGGCTCCGCGATCCGGCGATCGCCTGGGCCATCCTGCTGATCGTAACCTGGAGCTTCATCTACAGCTTCGTTTCGTACTACAACTTCGGGGCAGCCGTCCGGTTCAAGCTCCAGATCCTGCCCGTGCTCCTGCTCGTTCTCCTGTATCTGGCCCGCGGACCCGACGACCTCGTTCCCGCTGAAGCCAGGACTCTCCGCTGAGCGCCCGCACCTCCGGTGCCTCTTCGGTTACTTTTCAAGGTTTGCAGCAGCGCAACTTCACAGCTTCACTGACTACCGACTGAAACAGTGCTTCGTTCAGCAGTAATTCTGGTTCTGGCATTCGCCGCCGTCGCGGGAACAGGCGCCACCGCGCCCAGCTCCGCGCTGGCGCAGGCCGTGCTTCCGCAGCCGCCCGCTGAAGTCATTCTCCGGCCCGGCGATCTCATCCACATTCGTGTCTGGCGCAAGCCCGAGCTGAGCGGCGAGTTCGCGATCGCTGCCGACGGCTCGATTGGTGACCCGTTCTATGGCGAGCTCAAGGTCGCGGGACTGGGTCTGGCCGAGGCCCGCGACCGGATCCGCAACCACATCGCGCGCATCGAAGCCGAGCCGCTCGTCTCGATCGATCCTGTGTTCCGCGTGGTGGTGACGGGGGAAGTCCGTCAGCCGAACCTGTACCCGGTTCGCTACCCGACGACCGTCGCCCAGGCGATTGCCCTGGCCGGCGGCGCCACCGAGCTGGCTCGACTGGAAGAAGTTCAGTTCGTTCGCGACGGAACGACCCGCACGGTGGACCTGCGCGATCCGGGCTCGCCGCACGCCAGTGCGATCGTTCTCTCGGGCGATCAGATCGTGGTGCCACGGCGGTCGTCACGGCTCCGCGATTCGCTGATACCGATCAGCACGCTGGCCTCGCTTGCCGGCCTCATCGTGACCATCGCCAACCGCTAGATCACGATGCCCGAGTACCCGCTGGTTCAGGACGGTGGCCGCCCGCATGGCAGCGTGATGGTCGTGACGGACCCCCATCTTCCACCACCGCCGCCGCAGCAGGCGCTCCACCTGCGGAACGTTCTCACGATCCTGCGGCGAAACGCGCTGCTCATCGGCCTCATCGTCGCCGTCACCGTCGCGGCCGCGTGGTACCGGTTCTCCCGCGAGCTGCCGCGCTACGAGGCAAGCGCGCTCGTCCGGCTGGTTGACGTGCGACGCTCGATGACCGGATCGCTCGACGCATCGGCCGGCGAATTTCAGTCGTGGCGCGTTGACCCGCTTCGCTCGCAGCTCGAAGTGCTCAAGGGCCGTTCGGTGCTGGGCGCGATCGTTGACACCCTCGGCCTGCGGCTGACCGTCTCGCCGCCCGACATCGTTTCAGCCGTTCGCAGCGCGGTCAGGGCGGAAGCGCCCGAGGAGGCCGCTGCATCCGTGACCCTGACCTTCAGCCCGGACAGCTTCACGGCGACTTCTGCCGGTGTGTCCGCGTCATTTCCCTATGGCAGCCGGCTCGCTGTCGGTCCCGCGCACTTCACGGTTCTCGATCATCCGGGAGTGGAGGAGGCCAGCGTGGCAGTCGTCCCGCGGGAGAGCGCCATCAGCTCTCTGATGGGCGGGCTCCGGCTGAACCTCCGCGAGAATACCGACGCGGTGGACGTACAATACGGCGCATTCGATCCAGTCTTTGCGCGCGAGGTGGTGAACGCCTCGATCTCGCAGTTCCAGAACGCGAGCGCGGAAGGGGCCCGGGAGGACTCGCGTCGCAGGCGGATATTCCTCGAGGAACAGCTGCGGGGCACGGAGGCACTGTTCCGCCAGGTGCAGTCCGCGCTAAGCGACTTCCGCGCGCGCCAGCAGGTGTTCAGCTCGAGAGATCAGTTCGCTGCGCAACAGGAGGGATTGCGGGACCTGGACGTTCGCCGCGAGGAGCTGGCTGCCGACCGGCGGATATACGCGGCGGCGCTGACCGAGCTCGGACGGCCGGGCGGCACGCGCTCGGACGCGCTGCGCCGGCTGGTGGCATCGCCCGGCATGAGCGCCAATCCGGTCGTCACCCAGCTGTACACTCAGCTGCTGCTGCAGCAGGGCGCGCGCGACTCGCTGATCGCGGGCGGCGCCACGGCGGACCATCCGGAGGCACGCCGGCTGGCCAACCTGATCGCGTCAACCGAGGATCGCCTCGTGGATGCCGCGCGCAGTCACGTCGCTGCCGTTGATGCCAGGATCGCGGCCCTGGACGCGTTGCGTGGTCGCGGGACGAGTGAGCTGCAGGCGCTGCCGGCAACCGAAGCGGAGGAGGTCCGCCTCACCCAGCAGGTCGCCGCGATGAGCAACCTCGGCGACCAGCTTCGCGAGGAGCTGCAGAAGGCGCGGATCGCCGAGGCCGTCGAAGCGGGACAGGTGCAGGTGATCCACCCGGCACCGACCGCGGCGATGGTCAGCGCGCCGATGAGCGTCAAGATGGCGATGGCGATCTTCTTCGGACTCGGGCTGGGAGTCGCCGCCGCGTTCCTCCGTGCTCATCTCGACACGACCATCCGGGACAGGGAGGAAGTCGAGCGCATTCTGCGCGCTCCCAAGCTCGCAACAATCCCGCGCCTGGCCTCGGGCCCTGCGAAGACCAGCCGCGTGCGTCAGATGCTGCGCCGCAACGGGGACGATGGCGGCCGGCGGAACACTCTGGTGGCGCTGGAGAGTGGCACGTCCTGGGAAGCGGAGGCGTACCGTACGCTCCGGACCAACCTGATCTTCTCGCAGACGATCAGGACCCTCAAGCGCATAGTCATCACCAGCTCGGTTCCGGGAGAGGGGAAGACCACTACGGCCGGGAACCTGGCGGTTGCATTTGCGCAGCAGGGGGTCAGGGTCCTTCTGGTTGACTGCGACCTGCGCAAGCCTGCCGTGCACAGGATGTTCGAGATCGGCAGCGATCCGGGTCTCACGCAGCTCGCACTCGGGTTCGCGAAGGACGACGCGGCCATCCGCTCCACGGAAGTGAAGGGACTGTTCATCCTTCCGGCCGGCACGCTCCCGCCGAACCCTGCCGAGCTGCTGGGCGGACCGCACGTGCATGCACTGCTCGACCGACTCGCGGCGGAGTTCGACATGATCATCCTCGACACCTCGCCGATCATGGCGGCCTCCGATGCTGCCATACTCGCCAGCCATTCCGACGGCGTGCTGCTCGTCGTGAGAGCGGGCTTCGCCGACAGGAACGCTGTCCAGCTGGCGGCCCAGCAGCTGGCGACGGTCGGCGCCAGGATCATCGGCGCCGTGTTCAACGATGCCGATTCGCGTGCCTGGCCGTACGACCGGTCCTATCACTACAAGGCGTATCACGCAGACGCCTAGAACACGCCCGATGGTCCGTTGCTCACGGCGTGCTTCGGCTTCCAGGCCGCTCGATGCTCGTTGACTTCCACAACCACATACTGCCCGGCGTTGACGACGGCGCGCGCAACGCGGATGAGACGCGCGCGGCGCTGCGGGCGATGCGCGACGCGGGCGTCCACCTGGTGATCGCGACGCCGCACATTCAGGCATCAGTGATCGGCGGGGGGGAGGATACAGACCGGTACCGCGCCCGCATCGGCAGCGCGCTGAACGATGCCCGCGAGATCGCCGCGGAGGAGACGCCCGAGGTGACCGTGGAGCTCGGGGCCGAGGTCATGCTCGACGACGCGGCCGTCGAGGTCAGCGACCCGCTGCTGCGCCTGGCGGGGACAAAGTTCGTCCTCGTGGAATTTTCCCTTTTCGGGGTGCCACCCAACGCCGCCGACATGCTGTTCCGCCTGCGGGCGCAGGGATGGCAGCCGGTACTCGGCCATCCCGAGCGTTACGGTGGCCTGAGTCTTCCTGTAGTGCGGGAATGGCACGCCACGGGCCTGCTGCTCCAGGTGAACGCCGGGTCGCTCATGGGCGACTACGGCCCGACCGTGAAGGAGCGGGCGTGGCAGCTGCTGCGGGGCGGCCTGGTTCACTATCTGTGCAGCGATTATCACGCGCGGGGGCGGTTCCGCGTTCCGGCCGCGTTAAGCGTGCTGGAGAAGAACGGTGGCCGCCGACAGCGCGAGATGTTCGTTGAGAACGGGGTGATGTTGAGCCGGGGCGAGATGCCGCGACCGGTGCCGCCGTTGCGGCCTTTACCGTGGTACAGGACCATCTTCAAACGCACATGAAGCCTTCAGGCACAGCGACATCACCCGGCGACGGAGGGGAGCGCGCAAGCCGCGCACTCCGGGAAGGGGCCCGTACCTGGCTCGTGACCGGAGCAGCCGGTTTCATCGGCTCCAACCTTGTGGAGCTTCTGCTGCGCGCCGGACAGAAGGTCGTGGGTCTCGACAACTTCGTAACCGGCCACCGGCACAATGTTGATGACGTCGCCCAGGCGGGGAACGGGAACGGCGACGAGTTCCGCTTCCTCGAGGGGGACATCGCCGATCCCGCCACCGCGCGCGAGGCATGCTCCGGTGTGGACATTGTGCTGCACGAGGCGGCGCTGGGATCGGTCCCGCGCTCGATCGTGAACCCGCTCGAGACGAATCGCGCGAACGTGGACGGCTTCCTCACCATGCTCGAGGCTGCCCGCGACGCAGGAGTGCGGCGGTTCGTCTATGCCGGGTCCAGTGCAGTGTACGGCGACCATCCCGGATTGCCGAAGAAGGAAGAGTACCTCGGCGCGCCGCTCTCTCCGTACGCGGTCACGAAGCGCGTGAACGAGCTGTACGCCGACGTCTTCCACCGCACCTTCGGGATGGAGATAGTCGGGCTCCGCTATTTCAACGTCTTCGGACGGCGACAGGACCCGGAAGGCGCATACGCCGCCGTCATCCCGAAGTGGATCGCGACGCTGCTCGCCGGCAGACCGTGCGAGATCCTCGGTGACGGCGAAACGTCCCGCGACTTCTGCTACATCGACAACGTGCTGCAGGCCAACGTCCTCGCCGCGCTCGCACCTGCTGAAACGGTGGCCGGTGAGATCTACAACGTCGCAGTCGGCGAGCGCACCACGCTCAACGAGCTGTACTACATCATCCGCGACACGCTCGCGGAGGCGAATCCCGAATTGCGGGATCTGGAACCCGTGTACGGCGACGAGCGTCCCGGCGACGTGAAGCACTCGCTCGCGGACATCTCGAAGATCAGAAGTGCCCTCGGCTACGCTCCGACTCACGACGTTTCGACCGGGCTCGCCGAATCGCTGGCGTGGTACCGCAGGGCCATGTCGAAGCAGCCGGCCTGAGCGACCGATGTGCGGCATCAGCGGGTTCATCGATCGAGCGGCCGCGCACGACGCGGAGCGGCTGAGCGCTATCGCCCGGTCGATGGCGGGAACGATCGCGCACCGGGGCCCGGACGACGCCGACAGCTGGGTGGATCCGGAGGCGGGGATCGCATTCGGCCACAGGCGGCTCTCCATCATCGACCTGTCGCAGCACGGCCACCAGCCGATGCGCTCCCATTCGGGCAGGTACGTGATCGCGTACAACGGGGAGCTGTACAACTTCGGCGACATCAGGCGCGAGCTTGCCGCGCTCGGCCACACCTTCGCCGGGCACTCGGACACGGAAGTGCTGCTTGCCGCGATCGAGCAGTGGGGACTGGTGGCCGCGATCTCCAGGTTCACCGGCATGTTCGCCTTCGCCGTGTGGGACAGGGAGCAGCGCCTGCTGCATCTGGTGCGCGACAGGATCGGCGAGAAGCCGCTGTACTACGGGTGGGCAGGGAAGGTCTTCCTGTTCGGCTCAGAGCTTAAGGCACTGCGCGCGCACCCGGACTGGGATGGCCGCATCGACACAGATGCGCTGACCCTGTACCTCAGGTTCGGCTACGTGCCGGCGCCCGTCTCGATATACGCCGGCATCAGGAAGCTGCGCCCCGGCTGTGTTCTGACTGTGAACCCGGCAAGCTCCAGAGGCGACGAGGAGCCGGTCGAATACTGGTCGCTGCGCGCGGCTGCGCTGCGCGGCACGCAGAATCCGTTCGTGGGGAGCGAGGCCGAGGCAACGGACGCGCTCGAGTCACTGCTCTCCAGCGCCGTGAGGAACCAGATGGTCGCCGACGTTCCGCTGGGCGCGTTCCTGTCCGGCGGTCTGGATTCCTCGACGGTGGTGGCGCTGATGCAGGCGCAGAGCAGCCAGCCGGTGCGCACGTTCACCATCGGGTTCCACGAAGCGGGCTGGAACGAGGCGGTGCACGCCAAGGCCGTCGCAAAGCATCTCGGCACGGACCACACGGAGCTGTACGTCACCCCGAAGGAGACGATGGACGTCGTGCCGCTGCTGCCGCACATGTACGATGAGCCGTTCGCCGACAGCTCGCAAATACCGACCCACCTGGTGAGCCGGCTGGCGCGGCAGCACGTCACCGTGAGCCTCTCGGGCGACGGTGGCGACGAGTTGTTCGGCGGTTACAACCGGTACGTGGCCGGCTCGCGCATCTGGCGCCAGCTTGCCTGGATCCCGGGGCCTGCACGGAGCATGGCCGGCGGGGCCATAGACCTGGTCGGAGCGAGCCGGTGGGACGCCGTTGGCCGGCTGGCGGAGCGAATGGGCGGGTCGCGGAAGGTGGCACCGCGGATGGGCGAGAAGATGCTCAAGATCGCGACGGTCATGCGCGCCGGCGGCCCGGAGGCGGTTTACAAGTTTCTCATCTCTGCGTCGGCGGCGCCGGAGCAGTTCGTCGCGAACGGAGCGGAGCCGCGCACCATGCTCGACACGCCGCTCGACTGGCCCGCGCTCGGCGGCTTTGCCGAGCAGATGATGTATCTCGACACGATGACGTACCTGCCGGACGACATCCTCGCCAAGGTGGACAGGGCGTCAATGGCGTGCAGTCTCGAGTCACGCGCTCCGTTCCTCGATCATCGCGTGGTGGAGTTCGCGTGGACGATCCCGCTGCACATGAAGATCCGCGGCAGCATGGGCAAGTGGCTCCTGCGGCAGGTGCTGTACAGGCACGTGCCCCTGGAGATCATCGAGCGTCCGAAGATGGGATTCGGCATTCCCGTTGGCGGGTGGCTGCGCGGCCCGCTGCGCGCGTGGGCCGAGTCGCTGCTGGATGAGCGCCGGCTGCGCGACGAAGGGTTCCTGAACGTGCCGGCGGTGCGCCAGGCGTGGGCCGAGCACCTCACCGGCCGGTATGACCGGCAGCTGGTACTGTGGGCCGTTCTCATGTTCCAGGCGTGGCTGGAGGCCGAATCCGGTGCTCCGGCGCAGAGCTTGCGCGTGGCGACGGCATAAGCCGCGCTCCTCGCGGACATACGACTCCTGCAGCCGGACCTGTATTTTCAGAGGCGAATGGTTCCACCGTCCGTTGCTTCACAGGCTCAGCAGATACCGACAACACCTTTAGCTCTCCGCGCCCGCCTCTGGGACAGGAGACCCAGCTCGGTCCGCCGTCACGCGACGCGCGTTGCCAGCCGATCGGTCGTCCTGTTCACGGGCGACATTCTCGCCCTCCTCGCTGCCCGCTCGCTCATGCGGGTGCTGGTGGCCGTCACCGCGCCCGGTTGGTTCGTGGAGTTCGACACCGCCGGCCCGCTTGCGTCGCCCGGCCGCCCGGGGAGCATGGTGTTCGCCGTGGCGATGGTGCTTGCCCTGGCGTTCACCGGGGCGTACAGCCAGCAGCGGCGGCTGAACGGGGCGGCGCGGCTGGCGATCGCGGTGGCACTCGCCGGAGTCGCGACGGTCGTGGTGGTCGCGGCCGCGCTCGGCGTGCAGCGCGCGCTGACCGAGACCGCGGTTTTCGGGGCCGTAGTATGGTCGTCGCTCGTCGCCATGCGCTTCGTATCCGAGTGGTTCCTGCGACACGTCTGGCCGCGCGACCGGCACGTCGCCGTTGCCGTTCTCGCAGGACCGCCCGAAGCGCTCGAGTCCGATGTCGCCGCGGCGCTGTGTGGCTCGGGTGGCGAGTACCGGGTGGGCGCCAGCTACACGGTTGACCGGCGGCGCAACGACATGCGGGCGCTCAAGTCAGAGGTACGTTCCCTGCTTGGCAGGGAGAACGCGGAAGCGCTGGTGCTGTGCGACGCACTTCCGGAGCGCGACGTGCGCGCACTGCTCGACGCGGCGATAGACGCCGACTGCCAGCTGCTGTATCCCGCCCGCGCGCTGACGCTGGAGGGTGTGCGCCCGCGGCTGGTGTGGTACTCCGACCGGCCGTTCCTGGAGCTGGGAGCGCCGATGCTCCGGCCGCACGCGGTGGTGACGAAGCGCATAACCGACGTCATCGGATCGGCGATCATGCTCGTGCTCGCTGCTCCGCTCATGCTGCTCATCGCGCTGGCGGTGCGGCTCGACTCACCCGGCCCCGTGCTCTTCTCCCAGGCGCGCGCCGGGCTCGGGGGAAGGCGGTTCCGCATGCTCAAGTTCAGGACGATGTGCGTTGGCGCCGACGAGCAGAAGGGCGACCTGGCGCACCTGAACCAGACCGGGGATCACCGGCTGTTCAAGATTCCGTCGGATCCACGCGTCACGCGCGTGGGAGCCATCTTGCGCCGCTGGAGCCTGGACGAGCTTCCGCAGCTGGTGAACGTGCTGCGGGGCGACATGTCGCTCGTGGGGCCGCGGCCGTTCTTCGAGTCGGATCTGGCCACGTACGAGGAGCATCACTTCCGCCGGCTGGATACCAAGCCCGGGCTGACCGGTCTCTGGCAGGTGAGCGGCCGCAGCACGCTGGTGGATTTCGAGGACGTCGTGTTCCTCGACAAGCAGTACGTGGAACAGTGGTCGTTCTGGCTCGACGTCAGCATCCTCTTCAGGACGATTCCGGCGGTCTTCCGCCGTACCGGGGCGTACTAGCCAGCTATTTCCCCCGCGCGCGAGCGGCTACAGCGAGCGCGCTACCGCTACCGCCGTTATCAGGCCGCCGATTATCTGCACGAAGGCGGTCAGCGTTCCGAGGTAGTTCTGCTGGGGCGGAGTCGGATCGCGCTCGGGAACGAACACGCGCGCGCCCGCGCGCGGCCGCGGGTTGGCATCCGGCGCGAATGGCCGGCGAACGACCGCTTCCACCTTCCCGTTGGGCTGTGTGACGTACGCGCGGCTCACGTCGGCCTTGGCCGCCGGACCACCCGCCGCCCGCACGTAGTACTGAATGTCCTGGCCGGGCACGTAGGCGACGGCCACCGGTGAGTTGACTTCGCCGTCCACGAATACCACGCCGCTGAACCGCGGGATGAAGATCGAATCGCCGTCCTGCAGGATCAGGTTGTCGCGATGACCTGGGCTGCGCAGCACGCGCGCCAGGTCTATCCCGATCCGCCCGGTCGCGTTCCGCTCGCGGTGGAACGCCACGCCGTCGGCGTAGGCCTCACGCGTCACGCCTCCCGCGCGCCGGATCACGTCGGCAACGCGCTCGCTCTTGTTCTGCAGGGCGTACCGTCCGGGATAGCGCACCTCGCCGTAAACCGCGACCGTGCGCTGCAGGTCCCAGTCGGGCTGCTCCAGGATCAGGACGTTGTCATACGGCTGCAGCACCACTTCGGGCGTGTCTCCGGCAGGAGCCGGCAGCCCGGGCGGGCCGGCGTAGCGGCCGTCGGCAGAGCGATCGAAGATGTAGCTCGAGTCGAGCGGCACTCGGAACGTCTCGGCGGTGCGGCCGCCCGTGCGGTCGCGCGGCAGGCGCGCGATCTCCGCCTCGGTCAGCAGCGCGCTCCGCTGCAGCCCGCCGGCGAGCAGCACCAGGTCGCGCACTGTCATTCCCTCGCGGTACGGAAAGCGACCACCCTGCTGTACCGCGCCTGTGATCGCGACATACGCCGGCTCGCGGAACTCCGACTGTGAGAACACCCTGATCTCGTCGTCCTCGAAGATCGCCATGTCGTTGGCGACGTTGCCGAGGGTGTCGAGCAGGGTCGCGCGGTACTGTATCCGCGTCGAGTCCGGCTGCAGCCGTGAGATCAGGACGTGGCCGAGGTAGGTGTCCGGCTTGACCCCGCCCGCGGTCCGCAGGACGTCCGAGAGGCGCGTCGCGCCGGGCTGGATCCCTTGCGGGCCCGGCGACCAGACGTTGCCGCGCACAGTCACGCGATTCCGCACGCGCGTCGCCACGGGGAACACCCGGACGACGTCGCCCGCGAACATGGGGACGGCGGGCGGGCGTCCGTCGGGGCCGACCGGCGCAACGTCCACGACCACCCGATCCCGCCCCGGCGAGCGCATCTCGGGTGGCAGGATCCGCTCGACCTGGATGCGCGCGCGCGATGCCGTCGCGCGGAAGCCGCCGGCAAATCGAACGGCGTCGTCCAGCGTCTCGGCGCCCTTCAGCTCGTACGTTGCAGGTCGCGCGATTTCACCTACCACGCGGACCCGTGGCCCGTGGATGGGCACGAACACGACGTCGCCGTTCTGCAGGCGAATGTCGCGCGAGGCGTCACCGCGCAGCAGGTAGTCGTACACGTCCAGCGTCTCGACCAGACGTCCGCCGCGTCTGATCTCGACGTTGCGCAGGCTGCCGTCGTCGGTCGGCCCGCCTGCCGCGTACAGCGCGGTCATTGCGGTCCCGGCGCTGGAGATGCGGTGGCTTCCCGGGCGCATCACGTCGCCGTGGACGAAGATCTGATTGCTCCGGAGCCGCGAGGGCGAGATGGAGAACCTCGTGGTGGCGCCGGGACCGCGGCGCACTCCCGAATACACGCGTCCCAGGCGGGAGTAGAGCAGGTCCTCCAGCTGCGCCAGCGTGAGGTTGTTCACGAACAGCTGACCCACCTGCGGCACGACGATGAACCCTTCGCGCGTGACCTCGAGCTGGTAGGCCGCCTCGACGTCCCCGGTGAGGACGAGCACGAGGTTGTCGCCCGGGCCGAGACGGTAGTTCGCGTCAACGGGTCCGGTGAGGTTGGGGTCGAACAGCGTCGTCGCGCGGCGGAATGCGTCGAGACCGAAGATGACGAAGCCGCTGTCAACGTCTATCCGGCGCCGGAGCTGTCCCAGCGTGAGCGAATCCATTCTCGCGCGGCACAGCGGCAGCGCCTGCCGCTTTGCTATCTCGAGGCGCGAGCGGGTCGTCGCCGACGTATCTGTCCGGGAGAGGGGAAGTGCCAGCGTGTCGCTCAAGCCGCGCAGTCCCAGTGCCTCGATGGCAATGGAGTCGGGGTCTATGCCGCACTGCATGAGCATGATGTCGGTGCTGTCAGCCAGTCCGAGCGCGGTGACCGCAGCGAACACGTCGGCGGTTGGCGCAATGGCGGTTTCACCCTCGGTGCGCCCGCCCAGGTATGCGTCGAGCAGGCTTTCCGGGTAGCCCTCGGCTCTCAGCCGCGCCCTCACCTGGTCAGGGGTGAGCCCGCTGGTCATGATCCGCTGGCGGAGCTGGGCCAGCAGCTGCGGATTCAGCTCGGCGAGCTGCTCGGCTTCCTCGGCCGTGGGCGGGCGCTGGCCGGCGGGCGGCTGCGGGCCGGCGGGCGGCTGCTGACTCGCAGCGACCGAGGGAGCCAGCAGGAGCATCGCGGCACAAAGGACTCGCGCCTTGGCTGAGAGCATACGGTGTGTTGGGTGACTCGGTTACCGGGCTACTGCGGCGGATCACACCAGCGTACGCCCCGCCTTCCTCGATCACATCGAGAGTGGTCGCGCAGGGACTCGAACCCCGGACCTCTGGTATGTGAGACCAGCGCTCTAACCAGCTGAGCTACGCGACCGCGGTGCCGGAAGGCACCGAAGTGTATAGAACCAAGTAATTTAACGCATGTTCCGAGGCAAGCGCACGGGACCGGCCGCAGCGCCTTACCCGACGCGTACCGGTCTCGGGGGCGCGCCGGAACCCGCGTGCAGCCGGTGGATCCCCACCCGCTGCGCCGCCACCATCAGCAGGTAGAGCGGATTCAGCAGAAGGTACCTGCGCCACAGCCGTCGCGGTTCGCGGGCCAGCCTGTACAGCCACTCCAGCCCGGCGCGCTGCATCCATCCGGGCGCCTCGGGGAGCGTGCCGGCGTGGAAATCGAACGCTGCACCAACGGCGAGTGCCGGCATGGAGATCATCTCCCGGTTCTCATATGCCCAGACCTCCTGCCGGGGGCAGCCGAGGCCGACGAACGTGAGCCCGGCGCCGCTCGCGCGGATCGCGCCAGCTATCGCGAGCTGCTCGTCCTCGCTCAGCTCGCGGAAGGCGGACGGCATCCGGCCGGCGATCACGAGGGTGGGGAACCGTGTTTTCAGGTTGGCGGCCAGTCGGTCGAGTGTGACCGCGCGGCTGCCATAGAGAAGCACCGGAATGCCTTCCCGGGCGCACGCTTCACAGACCTGCAGCATCAGCGTCGGACCACGCACGCGGTCGGCGAGCGCAACGCCGTGAAGCCAGCGCAGTGCCCAGCGCACCGGCTGCCCG
>DASUUI010000002.1:0-2605 GCA_036374155.1 Gemmatimonadaceae bacterium
CTCGTCATCGTACAAACACTCACCAGGGCCGTTACTGGGATCACCGGCTAAACCCAGCGGCTCCTGCGGGGTAATCCCCCCAGGCGTCAGCCCGACATCGGTACACGCGGCCACCAGCAGCAGCGCTGCCAGCGGCACGGCGAACCTCAACTTCCGCTTCATCTCCATACGACTAGTCCTCCACTCCAGAAAAAGTTTGCTGGCGTGTTTGCCAGCGATGCTTCTTCGGTAGCCAGGCCGTCTCGCCGTAAGAACCGAGATCCATGGCTTTGCGGACCGACGTCGCCGTCGGGGTGCCTTTTCGGAAGTGGTGAGGTGGACAGTCCCGCCTGCTGACGCACGCCGGCAACACCCGGGTTCTCCGGGTGGAGCTCGAGATGAAGTCGCGAAATTGTCGGGGGATCCGAGAGGGAGTCGCCGTTCTCTCTCAGCGGTCCGGCAAGTTCTACAGAGGAGACTGTTTGCAACTGGGTACCACGGGGACTGCGATGCGCCGGTAATCGTGCCGGCACGTCCCTCTATGGCAACCAGGCGGTCTCTCTCTCTGAGAGATCCTTGGCTTTGCGGACCGGCCTCGCGGCCGGGGTGCCCTTAACGCAGGGTGCGTTCTACATCCGCCCTTCAGTTGTACAGCGTGCTGCAACCGCGTACTGCGAAGTCGGTAAGGCGACTGCGACATCCACTGCAACTGCGACCGCTACCCCTGTGAAACAACTTCCGTCCGCTGCGACCAGAGTGCGTCACGCGGTTCAAACTCTGCGGCGATGACCCGGACGTCTGCTCTCACCAGGTGGGAGGAGCAGACCGGATTGTAAAACTTCAGTTGTCTTGCCGGAGTGAACAAAGCGCGCGCGCAATGCGTTTGCCCTGTTCACCTGGCGGGTAACCTACCGTGCGCCAAAGCGTTCGGTAAGACCTGCCACCTGTGGGGGGAGATACCGGCAACCTGAGCCGCCGTCAAGTACCCCCGTAAAAATTCCGCAACAGCTGGTTGCGGCCGCGGCGATTCTAGGGCGCTCACGAACGTTCGTCAATAGCGGGTTTCAACACTTGCCCCCAGCCACGACTAGAGACGGGGGAGCGTCACCCCAGTCTGCGCCTGGTACTTCCCCTTCTTGTCCTTGTAGCTGACCAGCGGCTCCTCGTCGCCCCGGAAGAACAGCACCTGGGCGATCCCCTCGTTGGCGTAAATCTTTGCGGGCAGCGGAGTTGTGTTCGAGATCTCCAGCGTCACGTAACCCTCCCACTCGGGCTCGAACGGGGTGACGTTGGTGATGATTCCGCACCGCGCGTAGGTGGATTTCCCGACGCACAGCGTGACCACGTCCCGCGGGATCCTGAAATACTCCACCGACCGGGCGAGGGCGAAAGAGTTGGGCGGGACGATACAAACGTTTCCACTGAACTCCACAAATGAATTCGGATCGAACGCCTTCGGGTCCACGATCGAGCTGAGCACGTTCGTAAAAATCCGGAACTCGTCGGCCACACGCATGTCGTAGCCGTACGAGCTGACACCATAGGAGATGACGCCGGAGCGCACCTGGCTGCTCTCGAACGGCTCGATCATCGCCTTCTCGGTAGCCATCTGAGTGATCCACCGGTCATTCATTATTGACATCGCGCTACTTCCGCCGGATGAACGCCGCGACCGTGTCCACCAGCCCGGGTGCGAGCGCAATCGTGGAATCGCTGTACGCCGCCGCCTGCTGGGCGAGTCCGGCCGGGGCGGGCTTGAGCACGTGGTTCATCCCCTCGAAGATGCGGAGCGTCACGTCGGGACTCGCCGCAGCCAGGGTCTCGGCGTCTGTACGCGCTATCTGCGCGTCGGTGCTGCCGTGGATCACCAGCACCGGCGCCCTGACCCGCGCCAGCTCGACCGAAGGAGTCACCTGCAGGAAGCTCGCGAGGTACGGTTGCACGCTGGGCCGGAACAGCACCATCAGCATCTGCGGCACGCTGTCCACGCGGCCGCCGCGCTCCAGCACCCGGATGATGCTGTCGGCCGTCGCGAACATCTCACCACTGATCTGCCGCGCGAGCTGCTCGCGCAGCACCGTCCCCGCCGGGCGGCCGAGCCCGGCCAGCGAAACTAGCTTCGCGGGCTCGAGCCGCTGGGCGGCAAGGATCCCGATCAAGCCACCTTCGCTGTGCCCGATGATCACCAGCTCGGAGAAGCGCTCGTCCTTTGCGAGCTGCTCCCCCCACGCCACGGCGTCGTCCGCGAACGTGGCGAAGGTGAGGTCCTGCTCCCCGGTCACGCCCAGCGTGCTGCCGGCGATCCCGCGCTTGTCGTAGCGGAGCGAGGCGATCCCGCGGTCGGCGAGTCCCTCGGCCAGCATCTTCAATGAATTGTTCTTGCCGGGAATGATCGGTGAGTTGCCGTCGCGGTCCGTCGGGCCTGAGCCGGCGATGATCAGCGCGACAGGCGGGCGGTCCACGTTCGCCGGCGTGAGCAGCGTCCCGCGGAGCACGGCGTTCCCGGAACTGACCGACTCCGGCGAAGCAGTCCAGTCGGCCGGCGGCTGCGTCATCGTGGCCGGCGTGGCGGCACCGGCTGGCCGGCAGGCGTTCAGGGCCGTTACGGCCGCGACGGTTGCGATTG
>DASUUI010000003.1:0-12521 GCA_036374155.1 Gemmatimonadaceae bacterium
CCGACATCCACAGCCTTGGGACCTGTTCAACACGTTCAACTCGATGACCGGCCGCAGGCTCGACTGGCTCTGGCGGAGCTGGTTCTACGAGACGTGGACGCTCGACCAGGCGATCGCGACGGTCCGCCCGGCAGGCCGCGATCTCGAGGTCACGATCGAGGACCGCGGACTGGTGCCGATGCCTGTCTGGCTTGCGGTGACGCGCACGAACGGGGTGGTCGAGCGGCTCGACATTCCAGTCGAAGTCTGGCTGAGCGGCCGCAAATCGTACCTCGCGCGCGTGCGCGACGCGGATTCAGTGCGTTTACTGGAGATCGACCCGGGGCGGCTGTTCCCCGACGTGGACCGCACCAACCAGCGCTGGACCCGCTAGCGCGGCCGCGGTGCGGACCAGTTCCGCGCGCTCCCTGGAGTTGCCGCTACTTCGTCCTCAGGATGTAGCTGCCCTGCGGCAGCCACAGCGTATCCTGATCGGCGGACAGCCGGAGGTCGAGATCGCTGTGCTGGGCCGCGGTCACCCTGACGCGGTCCCCGTTGATGCGGTACTCGCCGATGTAGGCGATGTCGCTCCCGCTGGTGAAGTCCACCCGGCCGGCGGGAGTGAAGGCGAACCACCAGCACCCGCCTTCATCCTCCTGCGGAGGTATGCACTCCCCCTGATACCTGCGGGCGTCCGGGAACCAGTGGCCTGAGTCGTTGAGCTCGGCACACGCGATCAGCCCGGCCACGGCGACCAAGCCGGCGATCATCCCCCGCCCATGCACGTGATGAGCAACCCTTTCAGTCAATTGAACCCCCTCCAACCGCACCGGGCCGGCTTCAGGCGCGTTACGCCACCGTCCGGACGGACGTACGCGGAACCATTCCATTTGTTTGCGGTACTAATCTCCCGCCGGGATGCGCGCGTTTCTCCAGGATCCGGGGGTGGCGAGCCGCCCGACCAGCGGAGTCGCAGGAAACGTACGGTGCGCTGCAGTGGGACCGCCAGGGTCGGTCCCGTAGCGCCCAAGTCGTTATCCTGCTTATGTTTCACAAAAACCCAGTGGTGGCACCTTCCCACGGTGTCGCTCGGAGGAATGAATGCGCAAGCCGCGTCCGCTAACCTACAACCCTGCCCAGGCGCTCACGCTCATCAGCAGCGATCGCACTGGCGCCCCTCTCAGCTGTCCGTCCTGCTCAGGCAACATCGAGCGCGACCCCAACAGCTTCCCGCCCGCACCGCGTGCCCACGTGACCCTGACGTGCACAGCCTGCGGGCGGATTGCCAAGTACGTGGCCGGAGCAGCCTGACCCGGAAACGCGCACGGATTTTGCCCCTTTCCCCATCGCCCGAGGTCTACACAGCGGGAGCACGAGGAGGCAAGCGATGGCGCAGATGACTGGTACGGTGAAGTGGTTCAACGACGCGAAGGGCTTTGGTTTCATCTCGCGTGAAGGTGGACCGGATGTCTTCGTTCATTACTCAGGGATAGAGGGCTCCGGGTTCAAGTCCCTCGCCGAGGGTGACCAGGTCGAGTTTGAGATCATCCAGGGCGACAAGGGACCACAGGCCGCAAACGTTCGAAAGGTCTCAGGCGGCGGCGAATAGCCGCGTCCAGCCAGAACCGAAGGGCGACTGATAGCGCTCCGCGACAACCGCGGAGCGCTTCGCTTTTAGGGGGCACCTCTCTTGCTCCCTCTCCCTGCGGAGAACCCCGCAAGTGGAGGCCGCATGGCCGCAATCTGGAAAGGCAACATCACCTTCGGACTGGTGAACATCCCCGTGGAGCTGCGGAGCGCGGTCCGCTCCGACAACATCAGCTTCCGGCTGCTGCACGGCGAGGATCTCTCGCCCGTGAAATACGAGCGCGTCTGCCAGGAGGACGGCGAGACCGTCCCTTGGGACGAGATCGTCAAAGGCTATGAATACGAGAAGGGCAAGTTCGTGGTCATGACCGACGAGGATTTCGAGGCGGCGACGCTGGAGCAGTCGAAAACGATAGACATCCTCGACTTCGTGAACGAGGAAGAGATAGACCCGCGCTTCTTCGAGACGCCGTATTTCCTCGTGGCCGGCAAGGGCGGTGACAAGGCGTACGCACTGCTGCGCGAAGCCATGCGCGAGACCGGCTCGATCGGGGTCGGCAAGATCATCATCCGGCAGAAACAGCACCTGGCGAGCGTGAAGGTCGTCGGCGATGCGCTCGTGCTCGAGCTGATGCGCTTCGCCCACGAGCTGGTCAACCCCGAGGAGTTCAGCTTCCCGGCTGCGAGTGCGGTTCGGCCGCAGGAGCTCGAGATGGCGCAACAGCTGATCGGCAATCTCGAGGCACCCTTCGATCCGACCAGGTACACCGACGAATACCGGGAAAACCTGCTCCGCATCATCAAGGCGAAGATGAAGGGCAAGGCGCCGAAGCTCGAGGGTCCGCAGCGCGGGCCGGAGGACGCCGGCGTGCTCGACCTGATGTCGCGGCTGCGGGAAAGCCTCGATCAGGGCGGCCGAGGCACGAAACGCGGCGCGAAGAAGAAGGCCGCGACCGGCGCCGCAAAGACGCGCGGCACGCGTAAGACCGCCGCACGTTCGGCGGCTCGGAAGCGCAAGACGGCCTGAGGCCGCTCCGTGGCGCGCGCTTCGGCTGCGACGCAGCTCGCCGAGTACCGGCGCAAGCGCGACTTCAGCCGCACCGCTGAGCCGCGCGGCGACGATGCGGAGCAGTCCCCGGAAGAGGGACGGCTCCGCTTCGTCATTCAGAAGCACGCCGCCAGCCACCTGCACTTCGACCTCCGCCTCGAGCTCGATGGGGTGATGAAGAGCTGGGCAGTGCCCAAGGGCCCGAGCAGTGAGCCCGGAGTAAAGCGCCTTGCCATGCAGGTCGAGGATCACCCGATCAGTTACAACGAGTTCGAGGGCACGATCCCCAGGGGCGAGTACGGCGGCGGCACCGTCATGCTGTGGGACGTCGGGACCTACTCCGTCGAGGGCGCGGACGACGACCACGAGAGCGCGATGCGTGAGCGCTATCGCAAGGGCGACGTGAAAGTCACCTTTTACGGGCAGCGGGTTAAGGGATCGTACGCGCTCGTGCGCATGAAGCCGCGCGATGAGGACGCGAAGCCTGCCTGGCTGTTCATCAAACATCGCGACGAGCACGCCGGCCGCGGCGACATCGCCGCCGAATACAAGACCTCGGTCGTGACCGGCCGCACTATGGACGAGATCGCCTCCGATGACGACAGCGACGTGTGGCACAGCAACCGCGAGTCGGAGAAAACGCAATCGCGCGCCGGGCGCGGCACAGCGAAAGAGGCGGGCGTGAACCCGAAGCCGCATGCCGAGCCGGCGCGCACCTCGCTCCCCGTGCTCCGGCCGATGCTCGCCAGCACCGGCAGCGACGTGCCGGACGGCGACTGGACGTTCGAGCCCAAGTACGACGGCATCCGCGTGCTCGCATACTGCACGAAGGACGAGGTGCTGCTCATCACCCGCAACAACCTCGACAAGTCGCGCCAGTTCCCCGAGATCACCGAAGCGCTGCGCAAAGTCGCGTCCTCCGCGCGGAGGCCGATGGTGCTGGACGGCGAGATTGTCGCGCTGGCTGGTGACGCACCGGGCCGGTTCCAGGGATTGCAGGGCCGCATGCACGTTCTCAGCGACATCGCGATCGCCCAGCATCGGAAATCGAGCCCGGCCGCGATCTTCATCTTCGACATCCTGATGGACGGCGACAAGCCGCTGGTGCACGAACCGTGGACGGAGCGGCGCAAGCGACTGGAGAAGCGGCTGGCAAAGCGCGTGTCGTCCGTCGTACGCCTGGTAGAGTCGCAGCGCGGCGACGGCGACAAGCTGCTGGCACGCGCGCGGAAGGACGGCTGGGAGGGCATCATCGCCAAGCGCACCGACGCCCGCTACGAGCCGGGCGTCCGCTCCCGCTCCTGGCTCAAGCTCAAGACCGACCGGCAGCAGGAGTTCGTGGTCGGCGGCTGGACCGAGCCGCGCAACAGCAGGCAGCACCTCGGCGCCATCCTCCTGGGCTACTACAACGACGACGACGAGCTGGTGTACGCGGGACACACCGGCGGGGGGTTCAGCCAGCAGTCGCTCGCGGAGGTGTACGGACTGCTCGAACCGCTGGAGCGCAAAACGTCGCCGTTCACCACCACTCCGAAGACGAACGAGACGCCGCACTGGGCGGAGCCGGAGGTCGTGGTCGAAGTGCGCTTCAACGAGTGGACGGCGGACGGCAAGCTGCGGCAGCCGATCTTCCTCGGCGTTCGCAGTGACAAGCCCGCCAGCGAGGTCCGCCGCGAGCCGGAGAGCGTGCAGCCGCGCGCGCAGCGCGGCGCGGTACAGCTTGCCAAGCCGGCCGCGACAAAGGCGGCCGCACGCAAATCGGCCGCGAAGAAGACCACGCGCAAGTCAGCCACCAGAGCGCCGACACGCGCCACTGCCGCAAAGAAGTCGTCGCGGAGGCCGGGCGCGAAACAGCAGGCCGAAAGCGCGGCAGTCGAACAGCTCGTCACGTCCGCGGAGGCGAAGCGGGTGCTCGCGCAGCTGGACGAGCTGTGCACCACCGAGCGCCGCGGCACTCTCCAGTTCCCCGGCGGCCGCAAGCTCGGAGTCACCAACCTCGACAAGGTGTTCTTCCCCGCAGAGCGGTACACCAAGGGCGATCTGCTGCGCTACTACACGATCGTCTCCGGGCTCATCCTCCCCGCGGTGAAGGATCGTCCGCTGGTGCTGCGCAGGTTCCCCAACGGCATCAAGGGCCCTGCCTTCTATCAGCAGAAGGCACAGGCCGAGACGCCGGACGACGTCCGGGTGGAGACGGTGGTGAACGATGAGGGCGAGCGGCAGGAGCGGATGATCGGAGGCGACCTGCTCACGCTGCTGTACACGATCCAGCTCGGCGCGATCTCGGTGGACCCATGGCACTCTCGTCTGCCGCAGCTCGAGTTCGCCGACTACGCAGTCGTGGATCTCGATCCCGGTCCGCGCGCGAAGTTCTCGCGTGTGGTGGACGTCGCGTTGTGGGTCAGGGAAGTCCTGGACGATCTGGCGCTGCATGGAGCCATCAAGACGTCGGGCGCGACCGGGCTGCACGTGTACATCCCGCTTCCGCCGCGCACGCCGAACGACGCTGCGACGCTGGTCGCGCAGATGATCGCGACGCGCGTGGCGGAGGAGCATCCGAAGGAAGCGACCATCGTGCGCTGGGTGAAGCAGCGCGGCGCCTCGACGGTGTACGTGGACTACCTGCAGAACATCCGGGGGAAGACGCTCGCAGGGGTGTACTGCGTGCGCGCGAAGGAAGGTGCGACGGTCTCCACTCCGCTCCGCTGGGAGGAGCTCGACTCCTCCCTCGACCCGCGCGACTTCACGATCACCTCGGCGCCGGAACGGTTCGCCGAAGTCGGCGACCTGTGGAACCCGGTGATGAAGAAGCGGAACTCGCTGGCGAAGCTGCTCGGCCGCTGAGCTGATCGGGCAGTGCCGCTTCCGATCCGCACCAACTACCCGCCGATGGAGGCGCAGTCGGACGAGGTCCTTCCGATTGGTCCCGAGTGGCGGTACGAGCCCAAGTGGGACGGCTTCCGCTGCCTCGCATTCCGCGACGGAACGAAGCTGGACCTCCGCTCCAAGTCCGGCCAGCCGCTCGCGCGCTATTTCCCCGAGATGGTCGAAGCGCTGCTGGCCCTCGGTGCGCAAAAGTTCGTGCTCGACGGCGAGCTGGTGATTCCCTCAGGGAAGTCGCTCTCCTTCGACGACCTGCTGATGCGGCTCCACCCGGCCGATTCCCGCGTCCAGCGCCTGGCCAGGGAAACGCCCGCTCTCTTCCTCGTCTTCGACCTGCTGGTGGATGAGCGGGGTCGGTCGCAGGCAGCCCGGCCGCTGGACGATCGCCGCAAGTCGCTCGAGGGGTTTGCCCGACGCTACTTCGCGACGGCTGAGAGGGTTCGGCTCTCGCCCATGACGCGATCGGCCCGAACGGCGCGCAGCTGGCTGACCGGCCGGAGCGGGCTCGACGGAGTGATGGCGAAGCTGGGGAGCGCGCCGTACGCCTCGGGCGAGCGCACGGCGATGAAGAAGATCAAACGGCTGCGAACCGCCGACTGCGTGGTTGGCGGCTTCCGCTACGCCTCGAAAGCGAAGGTCGTCGGCTCCCTTCTCCTTGGCCTGTACGACGATGACGGGCTGCTGCACCACGTCGGGTTCAGCTCCTCGTTCACTGCCGCGCAGAGGGTGGAGCTGCTGGGAACGGTGGAGCCGCTGGTGAGGCCCCCGGGATTCACCGGGCGCGCACCCGGCGGTCCCAGCCGGTGGAGCACGGAGAGGTCAGGCGAGTGGCAGCCGCTCGCGCCGAAGCTCGTGGTCGAGGTGCAGTACGACCACTTCTCGGGGGAGCGATTCCGTCACGGGACGAAGTTCCTGCGCTGGCGTCCGGACAAGGATCCCCGCCAATGCCTGATGGCTCAGGTAGAGCGGGAGGCCCGCTCTTCTCTCAAGCTGCTGAACGCGCGCTGAAGGGACGCCGGTGCGCCCTCGTGCTGTGCGACGCGGGCGGGACTGCCGTCAGCCGTTGACTGCCCGCAGCGGGAGCTCCATCTGGCGCTCGGTGCGCGGGCTGATGTCCGGGATCTCGCTGGACTCGTCGATCAGGTGCGTGAGCTTGTAATAGAAGTGCAGCGCGTTGACCGGAGCCATGAAGCTGGTGGCCCGGCCGCGGGCCATGGCGTTGGCCTCCTCGCGGACCTGATGCGGCAGCCGGCTGGCGAGCGGCAGTGCCAGCAAACGGCGTATCTCGCTCTGATTCCGCGCGAGCAGCGCAGCACAAAGTGAGTCCACGTATGCCAGCATGAGGCCTCCGGACGTTGAATCCCGCAACCCATTCTGCGGCTCGGCGGGGCGCCCGGCAAGAGGTCGAGGCGCCGCTCAGGCGCCACCAACGAGCCGGCATCCCCCCTCCACCCCTAGTTCAAAAGGCGGGCCGCGATTTTAAGTATGACGGCTGGCGACAGCAAAGCGTCACTGCCTGCCGGGGGTACGCCGTGGGCCTGCGCCCCCGCGGCCGTGTTGCCGGTCGTGCTGCGGATCGCAGTTCGGCGCGGGAAGCCGACCCATGCCGGGTCGCCTCCACCGGGGCTCAGTGCGAGATCGTGCCCTTCTTCGAGGTGTCGATCTCTTCCTGCTCACCCGCCCCGAACAGGAACGCCTTCATCTGGGCGGTGAGGAACGCGCGGGCCTGGGGGTCCATCAGGTTCAGCCCGTAATGGTTGATGAGCATCATCTGCTGCTTGACCCACTCGGCCCAGCACTGCTGGCAGATGCTCTCCACGATCCGTCCCCCGATCTGGCCGGGGAACGGCGGCTTCTCAAATCCCTCGCGTGTCTGGCCGCACCGCGCGCAGGTGACGGTCGCCGGCATCAGCTACGCGCGTACTCGATCTTGGCGAGGCCGAAGAAGGAGAGCAGCCTGAGATACACCCAGCCGATGTCGAGCTCGAACCAGCGCGCCTTGAACTTCGCCGAGCGCGGGTCGGCGTGATGATTGTTGTGCAGCTCTTCGCCCGCCAGCCAGATCGCGATCGGTGAGATGTTACGGCTCGCGTCCTTCACGTTGAAGTTGCGGTATCCCACCGCGTGACCGACGCCGTTCACGATGCCCGCAGCCCAGAAGGGGATCCACGCCATCTGCACCGCCCAGACGACCGGGCCGACGACGAAGCCGAACAGGTACACGTCCACTGCGAACATCACCACGATTCCGAGCCAGTTGAGCCGCGCGAGCAGCCACCGCTCCAGCCAGTCGTTCGGCGTCCCCTTGCCGTACTTCTCCAGGAGCCCGGGCTGCCGGATCGCCTTTCTGTAATAGAACGCACCTTTCAGCACGATGTTGCGCAGCCCTTCGAGCAGTGGGCTGTGCGGATCGCCTTCACGATCGGCGAACGCGTGGTGCTTGCGATGACACGCGACCCACTCCTTGGTGACGATGGACGTCGAGAGCCACAGCCAGATGCGCATCGGAGTCGCTGCCAGCCAGTGGAGCTTCACACCGCGGTGAGTCTGCGCGCGGTGCAGAAAGAGCGTCACGCAGGCGTTGGTGAGGTGGCCGGCTATGATGATGAACAGAAGGGGCTTCCACCAATCGGTGCCCCAGCTTCCGAAGTCGGGCATGGTCTGACGAGCTCCAGTCTAATCGCGCACGCGTGCGCTGTCGGGAACGGCTTGATCGTCCGAAAAAATCGCTCCGGGAACCGGGAGAGGCTCCGGAGCGTGCATTGCTGCAATCTACAGACCCATGTACCCGCCGCCAGTCAGGTAGTGCCCGACATTACAGGCATGCGTTCTCTTGCGGGGGGTTCCCGGCGCTCTTACCGTCCGATCAGATGACGAGAACGAAGACGGCCGCGCGTCCCGCACAGGGCTACGCCACGACGCGCGGAACGGAGCGCTTTCGCCGGCGGTTCGCGGCACACCGCGAGCCCTATTTCTATCGCTCGCTGAGCGATACCGTGCACGTGTCGTCACTCGGCATCGGCACATACCTCGGTGAGTGCGACGACGCGACCGACCGGGATTATGTCGAGACGCTCACCGCCGCTTTCCGCAGCGGCGTGAACCTCGTGGACAGCGCCATCAACTATCGCTGCCAGCGCTCGGAGCGGTGCGTCGGCACGGCGTTGAGCGATGCGATCGCGGACGGCATCGTGAAACGGGATGAGGTCGTGATCTGCACCAAGGGCGGATACATCCCGCTCGACGGCCGCCCGCCCGCCACGCGTCGGGAGTACGAGGACTTTCTTCGCGCGCAGTACTTCGATCGCGGAATCATGACGCCGTCGGACGTCGTAGCCGGCGGTCACTGCATAGCGCCGGCATACATCACCGACCAGATCCGCCGCAGCGCGCGCAATCTCGGCGTGAAGACGATCGACATCTATTACCTGCACAACCCCGAGCAGCAGCTGGACGCAATCACGCGCGACTCCTTCCGTTCACGCATGCGCGATGCGTTCGCCGCGCTCGAGCAGGCGGTCGCGGACCAACTGATCGCGTGCTACGGCTGTGCGACGTGGAGCGGCTTCAGAGTGGACGCCAGCAGCCGGCCTCACCTCGAGCTGTCGGAGCTGGTCGAGATCGCCCGGGAGGCGGGGGGCGCCGATCACCATTTCCGCGTGATTCAGCTCCCGATCAACCTGGCGATGCCTGAAGCGGTGCGGATGCCGACTCAGCGTACCGCCAGTGGTGACGTTCCGCTGCTCCAGGCCGCAGCCGAGCTGGGCATGACCGTGATCGCCAGCGCGTCGCTCATGCAGGGGCAGCTAACGCGTGGCCTGCCGGTCAAGGTTCAGGAGGCGTTTCCCGACCTGGCGACGGACGCGCAGCGCGCGGCCGCGTTCGTTCGCGGCCTCCCCGCCGTCACCACCGCGCTCATCGGCATGAAGAGCGTGGCTCACCTCGAGGAGCAGCTCGCCGCGGTCGCGGCGAAGAGCTGATCGACCGCGGTGAGCGGGTGGCTACTCCCGGCTGATCTGCACCGGTGTGACGCGCAGTCGGAGGTTGTGGTTAACGCGCAGCCCGACGATTCCGTCAGTAGGCAGGTTTGCTTTCGGGAGCGCCAGCGCGACGGCGTCGTTCACCAGGAAACGAACTGAGTCGGGGTGCACGGTAACCCGAAGACGGTAGGTCTGTCGGCCCGCGCTGTCAGCAGCCGGAACAGCCTGGTTCGGTGCCCACGCAGCGAGTCTGGTGAGGTTCGTGCCGTCGCGCCGCTGCGCGAACGCCTCGCCCGTGCCGCGGACCAGGAAGTACGTGTAGGTCTGATTGGGGCCCTCGAGATCTCTCCCGCCGATGATGATCCCGAACGCCTCAGGATGGCGCGGCCGCTCGAGCTGTTCGAACGTCGCAGTCGCGGTGTAGGAGCCGGTCGCGGTGTGCGTCGGTGAATAGAGGATGTGGGACGGGCCGGTTGTGATCTCCCAGCTGTTGCCAGTCACCACGTACCGTGCGTCGCTGAGCTGCGCGTCCGCGCGGTCAGCGCGCCCCAGGAACCCGCTTGGCAGCCCGGTCGCTCCGGCCGGCCGCACATCCGGGTCGCTGTCCGCTGTCGCGGCTGGTGCCGCTTCGGTCGTGGCACCCGTTCCCTGGTTGGTCGTACCGGGCGCGCACGCGACCGCGAACGCCAGACCCCCGAGCGCCGTCAGTCCTGTAATCGAACGAATCCGCATTGTGTTTCCTCGCCGTTTTTGGTAAGACGTTGATGATAACCGGGTTGGGTGCCGGCAACCGGGTGCCGTGACTGTGCGCGATTCTTGCGAACTCAGCACGGCGACCCTCCGAAACAGGAGATACGAACCATGGCAGCACGAAAATCGTCCGGCACGAAGCGCTCCGCCGCCCGCCGAAAGGGTGGTGCGACACGTAAGCGTTCCGGATCATCCAGCCGGGCAAAAAGCAGCGCCCGGAAGTCCACCCGCCGTAAGGGCGGTGCCCGCAAGTCCTCGACCAGAAAGCGGTCCACGTCGGGACGGAAGAGCGCCAGCCGCAGCACCTCTTCCGGTCGCAAGAAGACCACCGCGCGCCGGAAGCGGAGTCAGAGCCTCGTGACCCGCGTGAAGCGGGTAGCCAAGACGACGGCCAGGCAAGCAGCGCACCTGGGCGAGACTGTTGGCGAGAAGGTAGCCGGAGGGGTTGGAGCCATCACGTCCAGGTTCTAGCGCGCCTCGCTGAGGTGCGCGGCGAACCAGTCGCGCACCTCGGCGAACACGGCCTCGCGGCCGTGATCCACCGTGATGATGTGCCCGGCGCCGTGAGTGAAGACGAGCTTCTTCTCACTGGCGCCAAGTCGGGCCACCAGACGCTCCGCGATCCTGGGGCGGATCCGGTTGTCCTCCCGTGACTGGATCACCAGCGTCGGGGCCCGGACTGCGGCAGCTACCCGGCGCGCACGCCGTCCCAGTTGCCACAGCTGGTTGAGCAGCGGTCCGGTGGTCTCCCCATAGCCAAGGTTCTTCGCCTGCTCGGCCTTGTCGTGGATCGACGTCTCGCCGCGCGCCTCCACCACCCCGGCGAACGGCCCCCACAGCCGGTACAGCGCGGCGGCGACCGTGAGCGAAGCAGGCATGGCCACGTACGGCGCGATCAGCACCAGCGCGTCAATGTCCCGCCGCTCGGCGCCGAGCAGAACGGCCAGCGCGCCACCCATCGAAAGGCCGCACACGCCGACACTCTCGTAGTCGCTGGTCAGCGCGCGCAGAGCCAGTCGCGATGCGTCCAGCCATTCGTCGGCGGACGACGCCATGAAGTCTTTCATGGAACGGCCGTGACCCGGGAGCAGCGGCGCGTGCACCGTGAACCCGGCCTGGTGCAGTACCGGCGCCAGATACGACAGCGTCTGCGGGGTGTCGCCGAATCCGTGCAGCAGGAGGACCGCGCGGTTGCCCTGAGCCTCGAGCCTTATGTCCTCGCACCCGGGCCGAACCTCGTCGGCTGCTGCGTCCGGCGTGCTGTCAGCCAGGCCGCGCTTCCACCACCGCTTCCCGCTCGACGTGTCGGTCGTGTCGGACGCGATCCGGACGTCGCTCACTGAGCAGCCCCGTCCGGGAGAGCACGAAGGTGGATCCGTCCCTTTCCGCGACGCCGGAGGAGATGAGCCGCGCGAGCGCGTGCGTCACCGATTCGCGTGTCGCTCCGACCATCTCGCACAGCAACCGGTGATCGGCGGGACGGAGAACGAGCCGGTCTTCCTTGTGACGCGCGCGGCCCTCGAACAGACGCAGCAACGCTGAAGTCATGCGCTCGTCCACCGATGATGCGCTGAACTCGTGCATCCGCTCGAGCAGCGCGGCCCGCTCTGCAAATGCCTGCGCGATCACTGCAAGCGCATGCACCGGCTGCTCGCGCAGCAGTGCGCGGAACCGGCTGCCGTTGATGTGCAGTGTGTCGGACGGTTCCACCGTCTGAGCGTCGGTCACGTAGGACAATCCGGGAGAAAGTCCTTCCAGTCCGAACGTCTCGCCCTCGAATGCAATCGCTGGAACGAACTTTCTTTTTCCCTTCGCCGTTCGCAGCACGACGCTGCCCGACAGCACGACGAACATGCCGTCCGCCGGCGAGCCCTTCTCGTAAATGGAAAAGCCTTCCGGCCAGTGCGCCTTCGCGCCATGTGCCGCGATTGCGGCAAGCGCGTTCGCATCCAACCGTTGATTGTTGACCTGGACTTCCATCGACACCTGATCCTCGAGGCTCCGGTGCCATGTGTGCGCAATGTCCGGGCCGCAGGAGTGATCCCGCGCGGGAGGTCACGGCCGCGCTCAACCGTCGAGCTCCTCCAGGGCACACCGGATCGCCGCCACCAGTGCCGCGTCTCTGTCGCCTTCCTGTGGCAGCGAAGCAGACAGCGCCGCGAACTGCTTGATCATCTCCGCCTCCACGTACCTCCCCGGATGGCGCACGCCGAGGCTCTCCAGCGAGCGGACGGCAAGGCGCCGCAGCAGCACGCGCGATTCGGGTGAGAGCGCCTGCAGCGATTCGGGATCCG
>DASUUI010000004.1:0-21424 GCA_036374155.1 Gemmatimonadaceae bacterium
CCCGCTGCTGTTCCACGAGCAGGGGCTTGACGAGCGGATACTGCACCGGCTGCACCTGCTCGGCAGGCGCGCGCCCGACCTCACCGGCTGGCGCGCGATGGTGCAGCGGCTGAAGAACCCGCGCGAGCGGGTTCGGATAGCAGTCGTCGGCAAGTACACGCAGCTGGTGGACAGCTACAAGAGCGTGCAGGAGGCGCTGATCCACGGCGGCATCGCGAACTCGGCAGGCGTGGACATCTCCTGGGTTGGAAGCGACAGCTTCACCAGCGAGGAGGCCACTGAGCACATTCTCGCGGAGTTCGACGGGCTGCTCGTGCCGGGTGGGTTCGGGGTGCGCGGGGTGGAAGGGATGGTCGCCGCGATCCGCCACGCGCGCGAGTCGGGGCTGCCGTTCTTCGGCATCTGCCTCGGCATGCAGACGGCGATCATCGAGTTCGCGCGCAACGTCGTCGGGCTGCCGGAGAGTCACTCGCACGAGTTCGCACCCGAGTGCCCGGATCCGGTCATCTCGTTGATGGAATCGCAGCAGCATGTGACGGACATGGGCGGGACGATGCGGCTCGGCGCATATCCGTGCCGGCTGCAGCCGGGGTCGCGCGTCGCGGCGGCTTACGGCGAGACGGAGATCAGCGAGCGGCACCGGCACAGGTACGAGGTATCGAACTCGTATCGCGACCAGTTCGTCGAGCACGGGCTGGCGCTGAGCGGCCTTTCGCCGGATGGCACCCTCGTCGAGATCGTGGAGCTGCCCGATCACCCGTGGTTCGTCGGCTGCCAGTTCCATCCCGAGTTGAAGTCGCGGCCCACGCGGCCGCACCCGCTGTTCGCCAGCTTCATCGAGGCGGCGGTCGAGAGAAAGCGTGCGCGCAAGCAGGGAGCGGGGGGGCGAGCTTCCGGCGACGCCGCGCGGCTCACGGCGGCCGACTCGGATCCGCAGGCTGGCCGCATTCACGCCGACAAGAGCTAGCGTGGCCAGCGTGGCGGTGAATCGCGCTCCGGCCGGCACCGGAGCGACCGAAGCGTTCCCCCGGGATCGGCTCTTCCTCATCGCGGGCCCGTGCGTCCTGGAGAGCGACGATATCAACCTCAGGGTTGCCGAGGCGGTTGCGCGCATCGGGGAGCAGCTGCCGGGCGGCGTGATCTTCAAGGCGAGCTTCGACAAGGCGAACAGATCGACTGCCGGTGGTGCACGCGGTCCGGGGATGGAGACGGGCCTCGCCGCGCTCGAGCGCGTCAAGCGCGCGAGCGGGTTGCGCGTGCTGACCGACGTGCACCTTCCGGAGCAGTGCGCTGCAGTGGCCGAGGTCGCCGACGCCCTGCAGATCCCCGCATTTCTCTGTCGCCAGACGGATCTGCTGCTTGCCGCCGGCGCAACAGGTCTCCCGGTGAACGTGAAGAAAGGGCAGTGGATGCACCCCGAGGGGATGGCCGGCGCGGTCGCGAAAGTCAGATCCACTGGCAACACGCAGGTCGCCGTCACCGAGCGGGGGACGTTCTACGGTTACGGCGATCTGGTTGTGGACATGCGCGCGTTCGTGCGGATGCGCGAAGCGTGCAACGCGCCTGTGATCTTCGACGCCACGCACAGCGTGCAGCGCCCAGGTCAGGGTGAGGGCGGGGCGAGCGGGGGAGCGCGGGAGTTCATTCCGGTGCTGCTCGGCGCTGCGATGGCGGCGGGTGCGGACGGTCTTTTCCTGGAGACGCATCCGAATCCCGCTGCGGCGCCGAGCGATGGTCCCAACATGCTGCCGCTGGAAGAGCTCGATCGCGCGGTGCGGCGCGCGCTGCGGCTCTGGGAAGCAGCGAGATGATCACTCCCGATCACGCGCGGAGCATCCGCCTCGTTGCCATGGACGTGGACGGGGTGCTGACCGAGGGCGGCATCTATCTCGGGTCAACAGGCGGCGAGGAGCTCGAGCTCAAGCGCTACGACATCCAGGACGGGATGGGACTGCACCTGCTGAAGATGGCCGGTATCCGCGCCGCGATCCTCACTGGCCGCGAGTCGGAGAGCGTGCGCCTGCGCGCCCGCGAGCTCGGGATCGAGGACTGCCTTCAGGACCGCAAGGCGCGCAAGCTGCCCGCGTTCCGCGAGCTGTGCCGGCGTCGCGGTATCGCCCCGGAGGAGGCGGCCTTCATCGGCGACGATCTCCCTGACCTCGGCGTCCTGCGCATCGTGGGGCTGCCGGTCGCCGTCGGCAACGCAGTGGCGGAAGTGAAGGCGGTCTGCGCGGTGCAGCTGACGCGCAACGGCGGGCACGGTGCCGTGCGTGAGTTCGTCGAGCTGCTGCTCAAGGCGCGCGGCGAGTGGGACACCATGGTCGAGCAATACGTGGTCGAAAGGTCCGGTGAGCCGGCGCCTCCGGCGTCGGCGGCGTCCCCGGCCCCGGTGGGGCGCGGATGAACGGCGACGCGGTCGAGCGGGGACGGCGCGTGCTGCGCCTGGAGTCGGAGGCGCTCGCCGAAGCAGAGCGACGGCTGGGCGGGTCGTTTGCCCGCGCGGTGGACCTGCTCGCAGCCTGCGATGGGCGCGTGATCGTCTCCGGGATGGGCAAGTCGGGGCACATCGGCCGGAAGATCGCTGCCACGCTGACCTCGACAGGTACGCCTGCCACGTTCCTTCACCCGGCGGAGAGCCTCCATGGAGATCTGGGGATCGTCAGCGGGGGCGACGTTGCGCTGCTTATCTCCAAGAGCGGGGAGTCGGACGAGCTTATCGGCCTGCTAGATCACCTCAAGCGCCTTGGGGTATCTACAATCGTGATAACGGGTAATCAGAGCTCGGCGCTGGCCCGCCACGCCGACGTCGCATTGGACGGCTGGGTGCGCGAGGAAGCGTGTCCGCACGATCTCGCTCCCACCACCAGCACGGCGGTCGCGCTCGGGATCGGTGATGCGCTGGCGATTGCGCTGCTCGAGCAGAAGGGCTTCCGCTCCGAGGATTTCGCGCGGCTGCATCCCGGCGGGACGCTCGGGCGCAGGCTGCTGACGCGGGTTGCAGACGTGATGGTATCCACCGATCTGCCTGTTCTCGCTCCGGCGGCGAAGATGCGCCAGGCGATCGTGCAGCTCGCGGAGCGCCGCGGCATCGTCATCGTGAGCGAGGATGGTGAAAGGCTGTCCGGCGTTTATACGGCGGGCGACCTTACGCGGCTGATGGAGCGTGAGGAGGACGTTTTCTCCATCGAGATCGGCTCGGTGATGAACCGGACGCCGAAGGTGGCTCATGCGGACGAGCTTGGGAGCGCGGTGGTGTACCGCATGGAGCAGCACGGCATCATGTCCATGCCGGTCCTGGACGGTGACGATCGCCTCGTCGGCGTCGTCCACCTGCACGACCTCATGCGAGCGGGGGTGGTGTGAGCCGACTGGCGATTCTGCTGCTGGCCGCGTGCGCGGCTGTCGGCGCGAGTGCATGTGCCGACCGCTCGAGCCCGCCTCCGACGCGGTCCGGACTTGCTGACTCCGCCGATCAGGTCATGTACGGCGCGCGCTTCAACCTGACCGACGGCGGGGTGATGCGGGCGCAGCTGGAAGCTGACACCGCCTATTTCTTCGAGGACAACACACGCGTCGAGCTGGACAACGTGGAGACGACGTTCTTCACGCAGGGCGGGGTGAGAGATGCGATCCTCACTTCCCGGCACGGACGCTACAATACACGTGCGGGCGACATGGTCGCGTACGGCGACGTGGTCGTGATCAATGAGGCCGGGCGCCGGTTGACGACGCAGGAGTTGCAATACAATCAGGCGAGAAACGAGTTCTACAGTGACAGCGCGTTCACCATGACAGAGCCGGGGCGCGAGCTTTCGGGGGTCGGGTTCCGCTCGGATCCGAACATGAACAACGTGCGCGTGCTGCGGGGCGCGAGCGGCTTCGCCACCGGCGGCTCGATCGGCTCCTCCTCGCCCGAACCGCCACCCGACACTGCGTCTGCAGGGGTGCCGGAGCCATGAGCCGGACGTCCTTCCGCCTGCTCGTGCACCTGGGACTTGCGGCTTTCGGCCTCGCGCCGTTTGCCAGCGCCGTCGAGGGCCAGTCCATGGAGCGCTGCGACTTCGTCTTCGACAACACGCCAGCGACGCGCCTCCACTCGGTCAGACTGTCCAGTGGCGCGTACCACACTTTCATTGGAGCGGGAGTTGTCGCGCATTGCGCGGGTCAGGACAACCAGCTCGTCGCCGACAGCGCCGAATTCTACGAGGACCGTGGCATCCTCTACCTGATCGGCAACGTGCGCTACACTGAGCCGCGCGCGAGAGTGACCTCGAACCTCATGACGTACTATCAGGGCGAGGAGCGGCTGAACGCCGAGGGCAACGTAGTCGCGACGTTCACCAATGGGTCCGTCATGCGCGGCCCGATGGCGGATTACTACCGGGTCTCGGCGTTTCGCCCGGTCGCGTTTATCGTGGCCACGGGCAGGCCGCAGCTCACGCTCGTCGAGAACGACTCCGCAGGGAGGCCACGCGAGCCGGTGATCGTGAACGCCAACAGAGTTCAGATGAACGGGGACAGTCTGGTGTATGCTTCCGGGCGTGTGGAGATACTGCGCTCCAACGTCACCGCGACGGGCGATTCCGCGTTCATGGACGCCGAGCGGGAATCCATGCGGCTGATGCGCACCCCGAAGGTCACGGGGCGCGGCGAGCGCCCGTTCACGCTCGAGGGAGAGGTGATCGACATGTTCGCCCGCAACCGCGAGCTGGAGCGGGTAGTGGCGAGTCCCGCCGGTCACGCCACGAGCGAGGACATCGAGCTGTTCGCCGACACGATCGATCTGCGCGTCTCCCAGGAACAGCTCACGCGGGCGTTCGCGTTCGGCCCTTCGCGTGCGCGTGCCGTCTCCACCGAGCGCGACGTGCTGGCGGATTCGCTCGACGTGCTGATGCCAGGGCAGCGACTCGAGGAAGTGCGCGCCATCGGTGACGCGTTCGCAACCAGCCTTCCGGACACGGCACGAGTGATTTCTTCCGAGCGTGACTGGTTGCAGGGGGATACCATCGTGGTCGAGTTCGAGGCAACGGGCGGTGCCGACGCCCGGACACAGGCCCGGCAGCTCACCGCCACGCTGAACGCCAGGTCGTTCCACCAGATGCAGGCGCAGAGCGGATCGCGCGAGAACCCGACCGTGAACTACGTGCGCGGTGAAAGCATCGTCGTCGTTCTGCGGGATGGCGAGGTGTCAGTGGTCGTTGTCGAGGGCAATGCCTCAGGCGTGTACCTGGAGCACTCGGCTGCCGTGACACCTCTGCCCGGTCAGCCCCAAGCCACCCCGCCGTCATCCCCCACGCCGAGTCCAGCCCCTCCGCGGCAGCGGCCCGTGCCCCCCGCCCGCCCATGACAGTCGTCTTCGCGGAGCGCGTAGAGCGGCTCATCCAGGAGCTTGCCGGTGGCGAGCGCTCCATCATTCTGGCGCTGCACGCCATCGTGCAGCGGACAGATCGCACCGGCTCTGCGCTGTTCGACGACGTTGCGATCACGTATCGCGAAGATTACCTGAGGACGCTGCGTGTCGAAGGGAGGGACGCGGAGCACCTCGCGGGGCTTCTCAGCCTCGACGAAGTCCGGACGTATCTCGCCAAGTCTGCGATCCCGCGTCTCGTGGAGGTCGGCGTTCTGGCGCGGCCGGATCAGAATCTGTTCGATCCCGATGCGCGCGTTCGGATCGTGGACCTGTACTGGCAGGAGATCGCGCCGGTCCGCCGCGAGGTGGCGGACACGCTCACGCATACCGCCGAGCACGCAGTCCCCCTGACGCCAACGCGCGCCGTGCGCGTTGGCGGGAGCGTTCTCGAGGTCGCCGGCCTGGTGAAGATGTACCGCCGCCGGAAGGTGGTGAACGACGTGCACCTGCGCCTGCAGCAGGGCGAGATAGTCGGGCTGCTGGGCCCCAACGGGGCGGGGAAGACGACCACGTTCTACATGATCGTGGGGCTCATCCAGCCGATGGCGGGGAAGATCCTGCTCGACGGCAAGGACATTACGTCCATGCCCATGTACCAGCGCGCGCGGCGTGGGATCGGCTACCTGTCGCAGGAGCCGTCCATCTTCAGGAAGCTCACGGTCGAGGAGAATCTGCTGGCGATCCTCGAGACGCTGCCCATATCCGAATCGGAGCGTCGCCAGCGACTGGAGCGACTTCTCGACGAGCTCGGGCTGAAGCGTCTCCGGCGGAGCAGGGCATACTCTCTCTCAGGCGGCGAGCGGCGCCGGCTCGAGATCACCCGGGCCCTGGTCACCGACCCCAAGTTCATGATGCTGGACGAGCCATTCGCCGGGGTGGATCCGATCGCCGTGCACGACATCCAGACCATCGTCGCCGGCCTCCGGCACCGCGGGATTGGCGTGCTGATCAGCGACCACAACGTGGAGCAGACCCTCGACATCGTGGATCGCGCCTACATCATGTTCGACGGGCAGGTCAAGGTCTCTGGCACGGTACGTGACCTAGTGTTCGACGACACGGTGGCCGAGATTTATCTGGGGCCGACGCTGACCGCTCGACTCCGGGCGCGGTTCGCGGCGGCCGAACTGGGTGGAGCAGCTTAGTGAAGCCAGGCCTGAACCAGACGACGCAGCTCCGGCAGGAGATGAAGATCAATCCACGCCTGTACCAGGCGATGGATCTCCTGTACATGCCGCTCCTCGACCTCCAGCAGCATCTCAAGCAGGAGCTGCTCAACAACCCCTTCCTCGAGCTCGTCGAGCTGGACGAGGAGGACGACGAGAACTCCGAGCCTGGCGATCCTTCGGAGGTCGATGCCGCGGAGGAGAAGCCCCGGGAAGAGGAGCGCGAGGGCATCGACTGGGAGGAGATCCTGCTCGACGGCTTCGATGCGGGCGGCCACCGCGAAGAGCACGAGGAGCGCGAGTACTACGAGCCCGTCACGGTGGACACCCGCGACCTGTCCGACCATCTGCGCGACCAGGTTCAGCTCCTCGACCTCAATCCGCGCCAGCTCGTGCTCGCCGACGAGTTCATCGGCAACATCAACGATGACGGCTACCTGTCCGGCTCGGTGCAGGAGATCATCGACGCGCTGAACGATCTGGTCATCAGGGCGGGGGAGGACCAGGATCTCGACGAGGATGAGCTCCCCGTGTACACGCTGGAAGAGGGCGAGGAGATGCTGGGAATCATCCAGAACCTCGACCCCCCGGGGATCGCGGCGCGCGATCTGCGCGAATGCCTGATGCTCCAGCTCAAGGAGGCCGGGCTCGAGCAGTCGGTGCCGTTCAGGCTCGTTCGCGACTGCTTCGAGGAACTCGTCGCGCACCGGTGGAGCGAGATCTCCAAGCGCTTCGGCATCAGCCCCTCCGACGTGCAGAGCGCTGCCGACGAGATTGCCAAGCTCGATCCGAAGCCGGGGCTGCGCTACAGCAGCGGCGGGGACAACTACATCATCCCCGACCTCGTCGTCGAGAAGATCGACGAGAAGTACCACGTCTTCCTGAACGATGCCAATCTCCCGCGCCTGAAGCTGAGCCGCGCCTATCAGGAAATCGCCCGCGACAAGAAGAAGTTCGATGGCGAGAACAAGGAGTTCATCTCCAGCAAGCTCAATTCGGCCAACTGGATGATCCAGGCGATCGAGCAGCGCCGGCAGACGATGCTCAAGGTGATGAACTACATCGTCGAGCGGCAGCGCGACTTCTTCGAAAAGGGCGTGCAGTACCTCAAGCCGCTCACGCTGCGCGAAGTCGCGGAAGTGATCAGCATGCACGAATCCACCGTCAGCCGCGTCACCAACGAGAAGTTCGTGCAGACGCCGCGCGGCGTGCTGCCGCTCAAGTTCTTCTTCTCCTCCGGGCTTGCCACGACCGAAGGCGAGGACGTCTCGGCGCGCGGCATCAAGGCGCAGCTGCAGAAGCTGGTCGCCGAAGAGGACCCGCGGCATCCGCTCACCGATCAGGCGATCGTCAACATCCTCAAGCAGAACGGAGTCCAGATCGCGCGCCGCACGGTCGCCAAGTACCGCGACCAGCTTGGCGTGCTCTCGGCGCGGATGCGCAAGCGCGTGTGACGGCCATCCAGCCGGCAGCGGGCTCGGCAGCAGCCGCACCCGCCCCCGCTCCAGCGGGGTCGCTCGCTCGTTCCGGCAGGACGGTGGACGTGAGCGTGCTCGTGCCCGCGCGGGACGAGGCGGAGAACCTCCCCCTGTTCATGGAACTGGCTGCGGAGGCGCTCGCCGGGGAGCGCGCATCCTACGAGGTCGTGATCGTGGACGACGGCTCCAGCGACGACACCTGGGGCGTGCTCACCGCGCTTGCGGCACGGTATCCGTTTCTGCGCATAGTCCGGCACCGCACCGGTCACGGCATCGCCGATGCGCTCCGCACGGCGTACTCGCATTCCTCGGGTGACATCCTCGTGTTCTATCCCGCGGACCTGCAGTACAAGCCCGAGGACATCCCGCGGCTCGTCGCGCCGATCCTCGCCGACGAATCGGACATTGTCACCGGGTTCAAGCAGGGCGCGTACGACAAGGCGTTTGTCTCCCGCGTGTACAACTCGCTCAGCCGGTCGCTTTTCAAGGTGTCCGTCCGTGACCTCAACTCGGTCAAGGCGTACCGCCGCGAGGTGATGGAGTCAGTGCCGGCGCGCCCCGACTGGCACCGTTATCTGGTGGTGATGGCGGCGGCGCAGGGATTTTCGGTAGCCGAAGTACCGGTGCCGCTGTACCCGCGGCACGCGGGGCGGTCCAAGTTCGGGATCGGCAGGATACCCGTCGGCGTGCTGGACATGCTAGCCGTCTGGTTCGAGCTCAGGTTCGCGCGCAAACCGCTGCTCCTGTTCGGCATGCTCGGCGCCGCGTTGTTCGTGCTCGGGGTGCTCGTGGGCATCGGCGCGATACTGTGGCGGATCTTCATGGGGCAGGGGTTCCGCCCGGTGATCGACCTCGTCGTCGTCTGCCTCACGGTCGGCAGCATCGCGTTCGCGACCGGGCTGATAGCAGAGCTGGTCGCGGCCCAGCGGGCCGAGCTTGCTGAGATGCGCCGTCGGATGGAAGAGATCGCGCGCGAACGGCAGTCACCCGAAGCCTGAGCTGATGAACGTTCTGTTCCTGACGCACAACTTCCCGCGCAAACCCGGGGATCACGCCGGCGCGTTCGTCCTCCGTCTCGCCCAGGCCCTCCGCGATCATGGGGTCAGAGTACATGTTGTCGCCCCCGTCGCGCGGAACGGCGTCGCCGACGACGAGATAGACGGCATTCCGGTGGAGCGGTTCCGCTACGCGCCGCGCCGGTACGAGACGCTGGCGTACACCGGCAACATGGCCAGCGACGTCGCCCAGTCGTGGAGCTCGCGTCTGGCGCTGCTGGGGTTTCTGGGTGCTGACTTCTCAGCGGCGGTGCGGGCGCGTCGCCGGTTCAACCCTGACGTCATTCATGCGCACTGGTGGTTTCCGGCCGGCCTGGTCGGCACGTGGACGGCGTCACTCGGGCACACTCCTCTGGTGACGACCCTGCACGGCACGGACGTCCGGCTCGCGCGCCGCGTCAGCATGTCGCGGCCGCTGTTCCGCCACGTCCTGCGCCACTCTGCGGTGACGACTGCCGTCTCGACGTGGCTGGCCGAGCTCGCCACCTCGGTCGCATCCGTGCCGACTCCGATCGTCGCGCCGATGCCGGTGTCCACCGAGCTGTTCACGCCGCAGGACGGCAGCGCCGAGCGTGACGGGCTGCTCTTCGTTGGCCGGCTCACCGAGCAGAAGGGGCTCGCCCACCTGCTGCGCGCGCTCTCGCTCATGCAGTCGCAGCCGCACCTCGAGGTCGTGGGCGACGGTCCGCTGTGGAGCGAGTTGCGCGCGATCGCCGAGCGGATGGGCATCGCTGACCGCGTGCGCTGGTCCGGCGTCCTGCCGCAGCCGGCGCTCGTCGAGCGCTACCGCCGCGCCCAGGCCGTCGTGGTGCCATCCACCGGTGAGGGTTTCGGGATGGTCGCGGTGGAGGCCGCTCTTTGCGAAACTCCCACGGTCGCTTTCGCGTCCGGCGGTCTCAGGGACACCATTCGCGATGGCAGCACCGGCGTGCTGGTGCCGGAGGCCGACGACGGAGCCCTCGCGGCGGCGCTCGACACGCTGCTCCAGTCACCCGGCCGGACGCGCGAAATGGGCGTCTCAGCCCGCATGTTCGCGCTGGCGAACTTCGCCCCTGAGTCCGCGGCGCAGAAGTACCTGTCCATCTACGAACAGGCGCTTGGTTCGAAGTCGTAGCCTCTGGCTGGCGGCACAATGGATCTTCGCGGCCGCGGTCATCTGGTACGCCGCACAGTCGCTTGCCGGGCAATGGGCCGAGGTAGGCAGCAGACTGCGCTCCACGAAGCCGCTGTGGAGCTACATCGCCGCCGCGAGCGTGCTGATGCTCCTGACGTATGCGCTGCTCATAGAATCGTGGAGACGGCTGCTCGCGGCGTGGAGCGCGCAGTTGTCCTGGCCGCACGCCGCGCGCATCTGGCTGGCCTCGAACCTCGGCAAGTACGTCCCCGGCAAGATCTGGTCGATCATCGCAATGGGCGCGCTGGCGAAGGAGAAGGGAGCATCGGCGATCGCTGCAGGCGGGTCCTCGGTCGTGATGCAGGTCGTGAGCGTTATCACCGGGCTCGCCGTCGCGGCCGCGTTCGGCGCCTCCTCTGTGGGACTCACGTGGCTCGCCGCAGCGGCGCTCCTGGTGATGCTCGCTGCAATAGCAGCCGCGCCCCGGCTGCTGCCTCCGGCCTTCGCCTTCATCAGCGCCGTCACCGGCCGGTCGCTCAATGCACCGCCGGTACCAGTGCGCGCGGTGTGGCTCGCGACCGCAGCCACGACGGTATCGTGGCTGCTTGCCGGCCTGGCGTTCAGGATGTTCGCGGAGGCGCTGGGGGTCACACGCGGCGGCACCGGCGCGTACATCGCCGTGTACGCGGCGTCGTACGTGGCAGGCTTTCTCGCGCTGTTCGCACCTGGCGGCCTGGGAGTGCGCGAAGGTGCGCTGATCGCTACCATGCAGCGGGCCGGGCTGGCCACGCCAGTGGAAGCGGCCGCGATCGCGGTCGCCTCGCGAATCTGGCTGACGGTGCTCGAGCTGCTCCCCGGCCTCATCGCTCTCGCTGTTCCGGGAACGCGCCGGGGGACTGACGCTGGCGCGCCCGACTCACGGCCGGCTGGCTGACCAGGAAACGCACATGGAGAACCGATGGTGAGCTCCCGCCAGAGAGGAGTGCCGGAGGCGAACGGGATAACAGTTGACGGGCCGCGGTTCGGTACGGCCTGGGCCGCCCTGCTGTACGTGCTGGCCGTGCTCACTCTGGCGCACCCGGCGCTGCTCGGCCAGTTCCTCGTCGGTCCGCACAGCGACCAGTACATAGCCGGTTACGCGTTCCGCGAGTTCGCCGCCAGTCATCTCCGCGACACGGGCGCTTTTCCGCAGTGGAATCCGTTTCTCTTCGGCGGCATGCCGTACGTGGCCGCCATGCACGGGGACATCTTCTACCCGACGTTCCTCCTGCGGATGGTGTTCTCCACGGACGTGGCGATGACTTGGGGCTTCATCATCCATCTCGTCCTCGCGGGAATCTTCAGCTTCTCGTTCCTGCGCGCGGCGGGCATATCCTTCGCCGGCGCCCTGGTCGGCGGTCTCGCGTACATGCTGGGAGGGCAGCTCGCGTCGCTGGTTTCGCCGGGACACGACGGCAAGCTGTTCGTGAGCTCGCTGTTCCCGCTGGTTCTGCTCCTGCTGCTCCGCTGGCTGCGCGACGGCAGGCAGTGGGCGCCCCCGCTGCTCGCGCTCACGGTGGGCCTTGCAGTGCTCAGCCCCCACCCGCAGCTGCTGCAGTACATGCTGCTCGCGTCGGGAGCGTATGCCCTGTACGTCGCTGTGCGTGGCGTCCACGCCGGGACGTGGACTGGCCGCGGCGCCGCCGTGCGGCTGGCTGTCGCCCTCGGAGCCGTCGCGCTCGGCGGCATGATGGGAGCCATTCAGTATCTCCCGGTCAGGGAATACGTGGCCTGGTCTCCGCGCGCGGGCGGCATCGCCGATTACGCGATCGCGACATCGTACGCCTGGCCGATCGAGGAATTGCTCGACGTGTATCTCCCTCAGTTCAGCGGCATCCTGGACGCGTACTGGGGTCGCAACATGATCCACTTCCACAGCCAGTACGTCGGCGCCGCGGTGCTCGTTCTGCTGACCGCTGCGTTCGTGGGGTGGCGGAAGGATCCGCGCCGGAGTGAGATCGTGTTCTGGAGCGTCACCCTCGTGGTGGCCCTGTTGTGGGCGTTCGGCGGCCACACGCCGTTCTATCGAATTCCGTACGCACTCGTTCCCGGCACGAAGTTCTTCCGCGCACCGGCGACGGTGTTCTTCGTCGGCGCTCTGGCGATCGCGTATCTCTCTGCGATCGGAACGGAGCGCCTGCTGCGGGCGGAGACTGGCAGGAAGTTCGCGCTCGGCTGGGGAGCGTTCGCCGCGGCCATCGCGCTGCTCGCAACCGTGGGCGGTCTCACGGCGATCGCCGAGACCGTCGCCCAGCCGCAGATGGCTGACCGTGCAGCAGCCAACGGCTCATCGTTGGCGTTCGGCGCCTGGCGCTCGCTTGTCGCGGTTGCCGCAACACTGGCGATCGCATTTGTCGTTCGGGAGCGCGGCCTTCGCCGGGACTTCGCCATGTGGGCGCTGGTGGCCGTGGTGACGCTCGATCAGTGGTCGGTGATGCGGCACTACTGGCAGTTCTCGCCGCCCGCGTCCGAGCTGTTTGCCGCAGATGCCACGACTGAGTACATGCGGTCGCAGGCAGAGCCGGGGAGGGTGCTCGCCCTTCGCATCGAGGCGGACACTATCAGCCGCGACGCGAACATCGACGGCGACGGGCTGATGGTGCACGGCATCCGCACCACGCTCGGCTACCACGGCAACGAGCTCGCACGATACCAGATTCTGGGTGGGAAGGAGCGCGGCTGGGACCAGATCGCGAATCCGAGGTTCTGGGAGCTGACAAATACGCGCTACCTGCTGAGCAACATCGACACGCTGCCGATACCGGGGGCCACGCGTGTGGCGGGACCCGCCACGACGAGCCGCGGGTCGCGCGTGTCGCTGTTCGACCTCCCGGGCGAGCAGCCGTACGCCTGGGTCGCGCCGCTCATCGTCAAAGCTCCGGACGACGCCGTGCTTGGCACGATCCTGGACCCGCGCTTCGACGTCGCCACGGCAGCGCTGTTCGACACGAGCGCCAGCGTCCGGGCAGTGGATAATGTGGAGTCGCTGCCGGCACCGCTGCCGATCAGCGTCAGGGTAGCCAGCCATGCGCCGGGAGCTGTGGACCTCGAGCTCGACGCACCCGCGCCCGCAGGCGCCGCCCTCATCGTGTCGGAGAACTACTATCCTGGATGGCGCGCGGTTGTGGATGGGCAGCCGGCATCGCTCGGCCGCGCGCACTTCACGTTCATGGGCGTCGAGCTGCCGGAAGGTGCCCGCCGTGTACAGCTCACGTTCGCAAGTGAGACCTATGAGACAGGCAAGCTCGTGACCCTGATCGCGCTGCTGCTGGCGGCGGCCTGGGCGACCGCGGGCGTCTTTTTGGACAGGCGCACACGGAGGGCAGTTGTCTGAGAAGGCGCTGGTCATCATCCCCACGTACAACGAACGGGACAACGTCGCGCGCATCATAGAACGGGTGCTCGAGACGGACGCCCGCATCGAGGTTCTCGTCGTTGACGACGCTTCACCCGACGGCACCGCTGAGGCGGTGGCTGTGGTCGCGGCCGCCAATCCCAGGGTCCACCTGCTGAAACGATCGGGGAAGCTTGGGCTGGGGACAGCGTACATCGCCGGCTTCCGGTGGGCGCTCGAGCGCGACTATCAGTACGTGCTGGAGATGGACGCGGACTTCTCCCACGACCCGGCCTTCCTCCCGCGGCTGCTGGCGGCCGCAACCGAGGCCGACGTCGTCCTCGGGTCACGCTACCTGGATGGGCGCGCGAACGTCGTCAACTGGCCGATGACGCGGCTGCTCATGAGCTATTTCGCCAACGTGTACGCGCGCGCGGTGACGGGGCTCCCCGTCTGGGACCTTACCGGCGGCTTCAAGTGCTTTCGCAGGAAGGTGCTCGAGGCGATCGACCTCGGCGCGGTGAAGTCCAACGGCTACGCCTTCCAGATCGAGATGACGTTCCGTGCATGGAAGCTCGGGTTCCGGGTGATCGAGATACCCATAGTCTTCAGCGACCGGATGGAAGGCTCGAGCAAGATGTCGCGCCACATCGTGCGCGAGGCCGTCTGGATGGTATGGCGGCTCCGTTTCCTCGGGCTGACGGGGCGGCTGCAGTGACGGCCCCGGGCGGAGTGATGCGCGCCGAGCGCACGTTCCTCAAGATGAGCGGCTCGGGTAATGACTTCCTCGTCTTTGACGCCCGCGCCGGACTTGCCGCGGGGCTCGATTCACCCGAGACCATCGTGCGCCTGTGTGCCCGGGGCAGCGGTGTCGGCGCGGACGGCGTCGTCTTCATCGAGCCGGCGCCCGACGCGCTGTTCCGCATGCGGTACCACAACGCTGACGGGTCCCGCGCCGAGCTGTGCGGCAACGCCGCGCTGTGCAGCACCCGGCTTGCCGTCGAGCTCGGAATGGTAAAGGAAGGGCACGATTTCCATTTCCAGACCGACTCCGGGCTGATGCGCGCGCGAATGGACGGCGGTGTGCCCGAGATATTCCTCGCCCCGATTTCGGAGGTTCAACCGACGGCGGGAAGCATCGATCCAGTGGAGGGCGAGAGCAGGATCGGATATGCGGTCGCCGGCGTGCCGCACCTGGTGATCTCCTGCGCCAGCGCCGAACAGGCGGATGTCACCGGCCGTGGCTCAAGCCTGCGCCGACACGCGTCGCTCCCGAAGGGCGCGAACGTGAACTTCGTCTCTCCGGCCGGAGCGGGGTGGCGGTACCGGACGTACGAGAGGGGAGTGGAGGCAGAGACCCTCGCCTGTGGGACCGGGGCGGTTGCCACGGCGATCCTGCTTGCCGAGTGGGGGCAGGCCGGCAACACCGTGGAGCTGCGAACCAGCTCAGGAGAGATGCTCACGGTTGGCCTCAGGCGCGAGGGGTCGGAGTGGCACCCGTCGCTCAGCGGTCAGGCCAGGATCGTGTACGAGGGGATGCTGCGGGAAATCTGAGCCGGGCGGCGGATCCTCACGGGGCGCCGGCGAGCTGACTACCGGGCGATTCTGCCCGCGATCCAGTTGCCCAGGAACCCGCCGGCGATCGTGACCGGGACGACGACTCCGTAGCCGAATGCGGCGTAGGACCACATGTCCCACCCGCCGAGCCAGTCCGCGCCGCCGAGGATTGCCTTGAGGGGAAGGCCCCAGACCATTGCCCCCCACGCGACCAGGATCGAGACGTACCAGCGCCCCCGGGCGAGTCCGCCCACGAAGATCGCCAGGACCCCGTGGAGGGCGGCCAGTTCGACGTAGTGGTGCCAGGGGTCGTCGCTCAGGTCCGACATGAGCGCCAGGAAGCCGAACGCGCCGGCCAGGAGACCGAGGACGGCGGCGGCACCGGTGTATGCCGAGTCCCGGCGACTGCCGAGGATGGCTGCTGCCTCGGCTTCCGACTCAACCTTCTGCTGGGAATCCACAGTGCTCATACGAGTTCTCGATAGCACCAGCTATGCCTAACTGCTCCAGAGACTTACACGGCCAGTGGTGGAAAAGGGGGGTCGGGTTCTCCACAGTTCTGCACAGGGGATAGTTTACATAACACTTCTTATACGCAGTAGTCCCGGAGCGCATCGGAGCCGCGGGGAGCGACTCAAACCCCGCGTCAGGTCAGCCCTAGCCACCGGGCTGCGCAGTCAGCTCGCCGATGCGCACTCTGGCCTCCGCCGCGAGAAACTGCGTCGGTTCCTCCTCGAGCTCCCGCCAGATGGCCAGAGCCTCCTCCTTCTTCCCGGCAGCCGTCAATGCCCGCGCGGCTGCCGCCTTGTGAGCGAGCTGCTCCTTGGCAAAGCGGGATTCCGCGGCAGCCCTGAGATAAGCCTGCGCCGCCTCGTCGAACTGGCCAAGGTTCTCGTGGCCGGCACCCAGGAGCGCCTGGACCTCACCCTTGAGGTCGCGCGGTGCGGACCCGGCAACGTCGCGGAGCGCGGCAACGCCCTCGGCGTTCTTGCCCGTCTCGTACTGCATCCGTGCGAGTGTCATGGCGGCCATGACTCCTCCCGGCGTACCCGAATAGCGGGTCACGACGGTTCGAAGATCGGCTTCTGCCAGCTCGTAGTTCTTCGCCTCGTACGCCTGGCGGGCCCGCAGGTAGGCCACCTCGGCTCGGTCGTGCTTCACGTCAATTGACCTGCGATAAAACCAGCCGGCGGCGCCCAGCACCACGAGCGCGAGAACGGCAGCGATGACCTTCGCTCGGTGAACGACGAGAAACTCGCCCAGACGCTGCGACGTTTCCTCGACACGATCTGGACGGCGGGACGAACCTGGAGTAGCCAAGAGAGAGGGTCCTCGTACGTAAGACTAAGAGGCGCCGAGAGATGATTCGGCGGATGTGAAGCTGTAAGCTACCCGGCTTCGGGCGGCTGGAGAAGCGAATCCCGTGCGGGCTGCCCTCCCTTACCGGGAGCCGCCTCAACCGGGAAACAGCTCACCGTCGCACACGTTGGAATGACTCGGACGCGCGAGCCCGGCTCGAGAGGACTGGTCCCGAGGGGCGCCGAGCAGCGAACCATGAGCCCTGAGGGCAGCCGCACGCGGTAGCTGCGCGACCTTCCCTGGAACACGGACGACTCGACCTCCCCTGCTCCAGCGTTGTCTGGCTCCAGCAGCAGGTCTTCAGCCTGCACCAGAGCGACGAGGGGCACATCCTCCGGGCCGCGTGCGCCATTGGCGGTGAAGATTCCGATCTCGGTCTCCACCACCTCACCGCGCCGCCTCGCGGGCATCAGGTTCGGAACCCCGATGAACCGCGCCACGTCCAGCGTCGCCGGGGAGCGGTACACCTCTTCGGGTGTCCCGACCTGATGAATCGCCCCATGGAGCATCACGGCCACCAGGTCGGCCAGCGCGAACGCATCAGCGTGGTCATGGGTGACGAACACGGCCGTGGTTCCCGACGCGCCAAGGATGCGCCTCATGTCCGCCCCGATCTCGGCCCTGAGGCGCACGTCCACGCTCGACATCGGCTCGTCCAGCAGCACGATCCCCACGCGCCGGGCCAGCGCCCGCGCCAGGGCGACGCGCTGCTGCTCGCCCCCCGACAGCTCGTGCGGGTAGCGGTCGAGCAGGCGCTGTATCGCGCACAGCTCCGATACCGCGCCGATCCGTTCAGTGCGGTCACCAGCTCCGAGCTGCTTCAACCCGAATGCGATGTTCTGTCGTGCGGTGAGATGCGGGAACAGCGCGCCGTGCTGGAAGACAAACCCGACGCCGCGCGCCTCGGGACGGACGTGCACCCCCGGCCCGCTGACCACGCGATCGCCGACCCGGATGACGCCCGCATCCGGTTTCTCGAAGCCCGCGACGAGTCTGAGGAGCGTGGTTTTCCCTGCGCCGGATGGCCCCAGCAGCGCGAGTATGCGACCCGCCGGCGCTATGAGGGAGGCGTCATCCACTGCGCGATGCGCTGCTCCAGGGAATGTCTTGGTGACTGCGTCGAGAGTAAGGCGCGGCCCCGTCATCGTGGCTTCATCCGAAGCGCCCGCGAGCCGCGCGCGTGCGTGAGAAGCCACACGAGCACAGCCCCCGCGGCAACGATTGCCAGCGACGGCGGCGCCGCTTCGATCCACATCGCGTCGTTGGTGCGCTGCCACACTTCGACCGCGAGCGTGTCGAACCCGAACGGGCGTATGAGCATCGTTGCGGGAAGCTCCTTCAGGACCTCGACGAACACCAGTATCGCAGCGGTGGTGAGCGATCCACGCAGCAGCGGCGCATGCACCTGCCGGAGCACGGCACCTCGCCCCGCCCCGAGTACCTGTGCGGACTCGTCCAGCGCGACCGGTATCCGCGCGAGCCCGGCCTGCACAGGGTAGTAAGCGATCGCAATGAAGCGAACGAGATAGGCGAACAGCAGCCCTGCCACGGATGCCGCAAGCAGCGGTGGCGGCCCGAAGCCGGCGAGCGCGCCTGCCATCGCTTCGAGCACGCGATCAATGCGCGCGAGCACCAGCAGCACTCCTACCGCGACCACCGACCCTGGAATCGCGTAGCCGAGCAGGGCCACGGTGCTCAACCCGCGGAGCCAGCGCGACGGCGCGAGCCGCGCCCGGTATGCCAGAAGCAGCGCGGCCCCCACGGTGAGCACCGCCGCCCCGAGTGCAACGGACACGGTGTTCCCGACCAGTTCCGGATACGTTCCGGCCACGGCGCCGGCGGCCAGCGCGCGTACGCTCCAGGTGACGAGCACTCCCGCGGGGAGCACGAACGCCACTGCGAGCACTGCGCTGCACGCAGCGGTCGCGAGCCATGCTCGTGAGCGACGCAGCTCCACGAGCCGCGTGCGGCCGGCGTCTGCTATCCCGAAGCGCCTTCTCCCGCGTGAGGTGCGCTCCAGGATCAGCAGCAGTGCCGCGAACCCCATCAGCGTCAGGGCGATCTGTCCCGCGGCAGTCCTGTCGAACATGCCGAACCACACGCGGTATATCGCGGTCGTAAAGGTGTCGTAGCCGAAGACCGAGACCGTGCCGAAATCCGCGAGCGTCTCCATCAGCGCCAATGTCATCCCTGCTGCGATGGCCGGTCGCGCGAGCGGCATCGCGAGACGCCAGAAGCCGGCGAGCGATGTCTGCCCGAGGCTGTGCGCCGCTTCCACCATGGCGATGCCGCGCTCGGCAAACGCCGCCTTCGCAACCAGGTACACGTAAGGATAGAAAACGAGCGACATCACCGCGACCACGCCCCAATAGGAGCGAATGTCCGGCAGGATGAGGCCGCTGCCGAACGTCGAGCGTAACCAGGTCTGCACCGGGCCCGTGTAATCGAGCAGCGCGATGATGATGAACCCGTACACGTACGCGGGCACGGCGAGCGGCAGCACGAGGGCCCACTCGAAGACCGCCCGGCCGGGAAAACGGTGAACCGCAACGAGCCAGGCGAGCGTTACGCCGAGCGCCCCTGCGCCCGCCGCGACACCAGCGAGCAGACGGAGGGTGTTCCACGCCAGGCCGACCAACCTCGTCTCGGCCAGGTGCCGCCATACTTCCCAGCGCGGCTCGAGAGCGTTCAACGCCACCGCAGTCATCGGAGCCGCGACGATGGCCGCCAGCAGGATTACGCCCGCGCCAAGCATGCGGTGCGACACCCCCGCCTCGCCGCGTGAGGCTGGAGGATCCTCTATCGGAAGCGGCTCGAGACCCGCTTCCCCGGATGTCTCGACCGCCTCCGTAGCCGTCAAATCACCGGTATCCCGCGCGGTCCGCCAGTTTCACCGCGGCGGCCTGAAACTGGCCGGCTGCAGCCACACCCACCGACTGCGGCTTGAACGCCCCGAAGCGGGTGAGCACGCCGTTGGCCTTCACTGTCGGGTTCGCCGGGAACTCGTGGCTGCCGGCCGCGAGCACCGCCTGCGCTGCGGGCGTGGTCAGATACTCCAGCAGCCGGATCGCGGCGGCCCTGTTCTTCGCGTACCGCGTCACTCCGGCGCCTGAGATGTTCACGTGCGTGCCCGCTCCGTCCTGATCGGCCCAGAACAGCGCCACGGGGGTGCTGGGTTCGCGCGTCAGCAGTCGGGCCAGGTAATAGTGATTGGTGATCCCCACGTCGCAGCGACCGGCGGCGATCGCCTCCAGGATCTGCGTATCGCCGTTTATGTAGGTCGGCTCGTTGGCGATCCAGCCGCGGACGATGCGCTCGGCTTCTTCTTCTCCACCAACGCGTATGAGCGAAGCGAGCAGCGACTGGTTGTAGATCGCGGTGGACGTGCGCAGGCACAACCTGCCACGCCATTTCGGATCACCGAGGGCTGCATACGTCGACAGCTCTGACGGCTTCACCCGCTGCGTGCTGTACACGATCGTCCGGGCGCGCGTGGCCAGGGCGAACCACTGGTTCCCCGGATCCCTGAGATGCGCGGGAACGTTGCGCTCCAGAACAGCGGAGCGAACGGGCTGCAGCAGACCCTGTTGCGCGGCGAACCAGAGGTTGCCTGCATCCACGGTCAGGAGCAGGTCGGCGCGGGAGCGTCTCCCTTCCGAGCGAAGGCGCTCCAGGACCTCGTTGTTGTTGCCCTGGAAGAACTCGACCTTGATCCCCGTTTCCCGCGTGAAAGCCTCGAACACCGGCTCCGAGCCGTAGTGCGAGCGGGAGGAGTACACGGTCACGACCTGCTGTTGAGCAGCCGCTTCCTGTGCGCGGAGCGCGATGGGTGCGAGCGCGAGTCCGAGAAGACCGGCGCGGAGCTTGTTGACTGTCATCGAAGGCATGTACGAGGCACTCCGGCAACTGTTGGCGCGGACCCCGCCTGCCGGAAGGAACGTCCGAATCCCGAAATATGCCTACGGGTGGACATTCCCGACAAGTTGTGTCGGGTTTGCTCTATGCTCTCTGCGGCCTCGCTACCAGGATGCCCGTCGAGCGCCTGATGGCTGAGACGTATTCAGGAAGCGTCGAGCGGGTCACCTCGACCATGCCGCCGGAGAGCGGTGCGTGCAGCACGCGAAGGACGCCTTCCCGATCGCGGTAGGCAAACGCTGCGTGCGAAACGTCCAGACCGGGTATCGAGGTGGCGAACGCCAGCACGTCTCCGCTCTCCAGCCGATCAGAGATCGACGCGATCCGCTCGGTAGGAATCACCCGGCGCGGGTGTGAGTCCAGCGTGCGCTCCATCTCGCCGATCCGCGCAAACACTCCGTCGTCGGCCAGCGCCGGATAGCTGCCGCGGTTCTCCGTCATGAACCGCAGCGGACGCGTGTCTTGAACACCGCCCAGCTCGGCGCCGAGGTCCCTGATCAGCCCCCGCTTCTCCCCATCGCTGATCCACTCGCTGAAGTAGTGCAGTCGCGACGCGTAGTCCCCGCGCTGCCCGCTGCGGTAGCGCATGCGCTCCATTTCCCGCCCGAAGGCCGCCCAGTCGGGCGGACCCGTGTCGTCCGCGATGCGCGACACCGCGAGACACGCCTCGACGAGTGAGACGCAGTCGAACCGCGTGAGCGACAGCGTGAGTGGTTCGGCGCGCGACGGGCTGCCACCGGCGCGAATGTAAGCCTCCAGTGTGAACGCCTCATAGGGAGTCCCGACCGCAAGCTCCCCCACGCGCGTCGCACTCCGTCCCACCGGGACGTTGGCTGCGGCCAGTCCCTCGGCCCGTAATGTCGCTGTCCATGCAGCGAGCCGCTGCTGATCCTCCGCCTGGGGCGTGGCGTCCGCGCTGTCTTTCGCCGCGCCGACCGGAATCGCTTCCTTCCGGTTGCATGCGAGGAGCGACGAGGGCAGAGCGAGTGCCGCTGCA
>DASUUI010000005.1:0-105499 GCA_036374155.1 Gemmatimonadaceae bacterium
GAAGCTGGAGGACGGCTTGTCCTGCAGCGTCGGTTCGCGCCACAACGTCGAGCGCCCGCACGGTCGCACCGGGCAGGGGCCGCGACTCATGCTGTACGGAAAGGCGCACCGTGCCGTGAGCGACTTGTGCCTGCGCGACAGGCACAGGCATCGCACACAGTGCGACGAGCGCTGAGCTGGCGAGAAGCGCGGCGCAGCGTATCCAGCACGGGAGCGCTGGTCGAGCGTTACGCGTCAGGTGCTCGAAGTGGCGGGTTACGACCGCCACCGCTCCGCGATCGTCACGATCTCCTGCGCCAGTCGGCGCTCACCCGCGGCGCTGTCGGCCTGGACCGCGCGCCCGCGCAACCGCTCCTCGAGTCCGGTGCCGACGTCCGTCCCTGATGCGAGCGGCGTCCCGTCCCGGCCGGGCGCAACAGGAACGTCGGCGAGCACGTCAGGCGCAACGTCGAGCAGCTCCGCCCAGGATCGCACCGGCAGGCGCACGCGCCCGCCGAACAGGGCAACGAGCGCGAACCGCTGCGCCACGTCGTCGCGCGATCGCGTGTCGGCCGATCCCGACGGGGCAGCGGCAAGATCGTGCAGCAGGTCGAGCAGCGACGCGACCGATCGCTGAGTGGGGCGCATCACGTCCGTCTCCCAGCGCGCGACCGTCACGCGCCCGACGCCGAGCGCGCGCGCAAGCTCGGCCTGCGTCATGCCAAGGCAGCGGCGTGCGCGGCCGATGCCCGCAGCAGTCACGGGCAGCCGCGTCGCGGCACCCCATGCACCCTCGCCACCGCGCGCCGTTGCCGGAGCGCCGTCGGCCGCTACTTCGTGCGCACGAACCAGACGCTGGCCCCCGCGGGAAGCTGCCCGCCACTCACCGTGATACGGACGTTGGCGCTCGAGTTCGCGGCAACTCCGAATCGCAGATACGCTGCCCCGCCATCCGCCAGCGTGAACGTGGGCTGCGCCCCGGCGATGTTGAAGGTATTGAGCGGGAACTGATCGTTGTTGCTCGACACCGTGCGCAACACATCCCTGAAGTTCCAGCTGGGCTGCCGGTAGGTCACGTCTCCCTGCGGCACACCCTGAGCATCGTCCATGTAATTCGCCGCGGCCCACTCGCGGAGACGGCCTCCGATGTCAGCGCCGAACACGTCCCGCAGGTTCTCCGCGCCGACCGTGGGATTGTTCGCCAGCCGCATCCAAACGTCGCCATCGCCGCTTCCCCGATGATCGGCCGCCCACCGCAGGAAACTCCAGATCGCGCCGCGCGTCTCCAGGTCATCCCAGTCGCCGGGCGCAGTGCCTCCCGACGATGCGGTCTCCCCGTACGGAGACTGGTCGTGCGTGCGCCGCAGGTACGTACTGAACCGCCCGAAGTTGGCGAACTGATAGTTGACCAGGGCGTTCTGCAGCGCCTGCGTAGCGAGGATCTGTGAGCGCGTCAGGTTCTGCCGCGGCGAGAACCCGCTCACCCTGTAATAGACCAGTTCCTCCGCAATATGCGACAGCCCTTCTTCCATCCATACCACTTCGGGCCAGGTGGAGTTGGGGATTATCCGCAGCCTGCGCGATCCGTTAATGAGGTGCTGCAGTTCGTGCGCTATTGTGCCGGGGCTGACATCCTTGACGAACTGCGTCGAGCGCACGTTGCCGTGGACCCCCACGGGATCCGGCGCCAGCATGTAGAACATTTCAGCGAAATTGCTCCCCGCGCAGGGACTGAGTGTCCTGCCGTTCACCGTCTCGCTGGCAGTCTTCGGGAACAGATCGCGCGAGAAGAAGAACCCACCGACGAACTGGTTCGGCTGAGACGAAGGTGTCAGCTCGTTCACCTTGATGGTGAAGAAGATGATGACCTTTCCGTTCTGGTCGATGTCGGTCGGTGCTCCGAACGCCGCGATGTCAGCGGGCCAGATGTGACTGTCGAACGCAGTGGCCATCTCGACATAATCCGCTGTCGAGAAGCCACCCGTCGGGTTGCCCGTATCCTCGACCCAGATCGCGTTGGTCGAGATGTGCCTGACCACGCCCTGACGCATGACGGGACTGGTGCACGATTGCAACGCGTTGGCGTTGAGCGTGAGCACATCGCCGACGACGGCCCGCCGCGGTTCGACAGGCGTTATCGACAGCGACGCGCCCGAGCGTCCCCCGCCGCGCGAGATGAGCGACCTCAGCGACTCCCGCTCACGTTTGCGCAGCGCGCGCTCGAAGCCACCATCGGAGCCCAGCAGCAGCGCGGCACCGCCGCTGAACGCCGCGCCCGCGAGCGGCACCGTCACCGGAGTGGGCGGTCCAGTCGCTGCCACGGCGCCGATCGCCGTCGCGCTCACACTCACCGCACTACGCGTGAAGTTTCCGTCGTGGTACGGGATCGCCACGTACTCGGCTCCAGTCGTCCCACCGCTCACCTGCACGTCAGTCGCGCGCGACGGCGACGCCAGGCATACCCCGCCGACATTCATTGCAATCGCTGCGTCGCACGCCACCGCGGACGTGGCCACGGCCGTGAATGTCGTGGTGGCTCCGTCCTCCAGAGACGCGGTAACCGTCTGCTGGCCAGGCACCGGTCCCAGCGTCCATGTCGTCACGGCAATGCCGTTGCCGTCAGTCACGGATGTAGGCGGAGATACGCTGCCACCGCCAGAAGTCACGGCCCAGCTCACGGTGACGCCTTCCAGCGCGAGGCCGCCCGCGTTCGTCACGCGAACGCTGAGCGGAATCGTGAGCGCGGTGTTGATGGTCCCCTGCTGCTGGTCGCCGCCAATCCGCGCCACCGCAGCCGGCGGAGGTACGTCCGTGCCGCCGCCGCAGGCAGTCACCAGGACCAGCGCTGCAAGAATGCACGCCAGCCGAAGTGGCTGGCCGAAAGGGATGTATCTCAAAGTTGTCGAGACCCGTTCCAGTGTAGTTACGGCGGGGAGACACACCCCCGGCGCGCCCAGCTTCCTACCCGCGCCCTTCAGATCGGTGCCATCACATAAGTATGCAATCCGGCCGCGCCAGTGCTACAGTTCCGCGGGCGCGCCACCGACGGGCCGGGACCCGCCAGCGCCTTGCATGACCGCCAGACGACCGAGTCACCAGGGGAGAAACGCACTGCCGCCACTTTTCACCCGCCGCCGCCCGCGAGGACTGCTGTGGTTCTGGACGATAGGGCTGGCCGCCGCCGCACTGCTCTTCTGGATCACCTGGAAAATCCCCGCGCTGGACGACCTGCTGCGACCGGGATACTGGCTGATCGCAATCGTGCTTGCAGTGTTCACCATCCGATGGTTCCGGCCACGGACCGGTCGCAGACGCCGCGGGGAGCGGCGACAGGACGACCGGCGGGAGGATCCTCCGACAGAGAGCTGAACAGGACGGCTCCGCTCAGACGCCGCGCCCGCGCCGCTGCAACGCCTCCAGACGATCGACGCCAAGCTCGGGGTCCACCAGTACCTGGGTCAGCTCATCCACCCTGTCCTGCAGCAGCTTGTCCCCGGAACGTGAAGCCACCGCCGCATTGCGCGTGACGACGTCAACGACGTGACGCACCGACGACGCGCTCCCGGTCACGTGCAGCAGCTGCGCAAGCGCAGCCGCCGGCGCGACGTCGCCCGACAGGCAGCGCACCAGAACCGCGCGCGCCTCCGCCGGCCGGACTGAATCGACGAGACGGGCCACCGCCCGTGCCTCGTCACCGGTGCGCGGCACTACGACGCGCGCCGAACCATGCGACCTTCAGCAGACCTCACGACCACTCCCTGGCTGGGCCTCACGGCGCACCCGCTGCGAGCACCCTGCCACTCGGGTCGCTCGCCCCCGGAAGCACCTCTTCCGTTACGAAAACGGTTCTAAGGCCAGCCGGATCCAGCTCCAGCGCCGACTCGGTCTCGCCGCTTCCGTCGGCGCGCGTCTGGAAGACGCCGATCGGCCTGCGCCCCTGCGACGTGGTCACCCACAACTGGTGAGTGTGGCCCGGCCGCGCCGGCCTCAAACTGTAGGCGAACAACGAGTACCGCCGGGTCTCCGGGTTCCAGAACATCCGCGCAACCGGCCTCCCCTGACTCCCCCAGTTGGTGAGATCTATGATGCGGACCTGCGCCGCGGTGAACGCCCCGACCGCCGTCTCACGCTGCCTGAGGAGCAGGGCGAGGGAGTCCGCGCGCGCCTGCAACTCGGCCTCACGCGCCAGGGCAGCCTCAGCCACCCCACTCGGCTCATCAGGCGACAGCAACATAGCACCAACGGTCACCAGTAGCGCCACTGTCGCAATGCTGGCCCATAAGAGCAGCACCGTTGGAGAGGGGAAACGGGTGCCGGCTTCCGCAGACTTCGCCAGCTGCGGGCGACTCTCCGACGGTTTTCTCTCGTTTGGCTGGTCATCGCGCCAGGAGATCTCGGACATGGCGCGGATCGCCTGATCTGGCGCGAGCGGCGGGATCTTCGCGGCGGGAGCGTGCTTCTGCTTCTGCAGCGCCGCAGCCGCCACCTGCCGCTTCCCTGCCGCTTCGATATCCGCACTCGCCCGCGCCAGCAGCCGCGACCGGATCCCCGCCGACCGTCCCCTGTTGAGCTCCCGCTCCGGCATCAACTCCGTCAAGGTCGCGAGCAGAACCGTGTACTCGTCGAGCTCGCGCCGGCAGTCGGCGCACTCGGCCGCATGCGCCAGCATGCCGGCAGTCGCTTCGGGAGGCGCGGCGCCGAGCGCCACCACCTCCAGCTCTTCGAGCGCCCGGTCGTGCGCGAGCGCTTCGGTCATCCGGACCGCTCCACCGAAGCCGCTCCCGCCATCTCCGCGTGAAGCCGCTGCATCGCCAGCCTCAGCCGCGTCCGCACGGCACCCACCGGCTCACCCATGCGGTCTGAGATGTCCGCCTGTCCGAGCCCGTGGAACCAGGCGAGCTCAAACGCCAGCCGCTGGTCGTCGGGCAGCTCGCGGATTGCCTGCTCCAGCAGTGGCGCGTACCGGCTGGCCGGTGCCCTGGGCCCCGTCGCGGTGTCCTCGTCGGGCGCTGCGTACTCGCTGTCGAGCGGGGCATCCTTCGGCCGCGCCCGGGCCCGCAGCATCTCCAGCGACCGGCGTCGCGCGATCGTCAGCAGCCAGGTCGCGACCGACTTTCGAGTCGGTGAATAGGCTCCGGCGCCCCGCCACACCTGCCAGAACGTCTCCTCCAGCACGTCCTCTGCCCGGTCCGGCTGCTTCACCAGTTGGAGCGCCACGGAGTAGAGCCGTCCGGACCAGCGATCGTACAGCGCCGCGAGAGCCGCCTCGTCGCCTGCGGCCAGTTTGCCGACGCGCGCCAGGTCCTCCGCGTCGCTCGCGTCTGCGAAGGGGGATGCGGTCTGGAGCCCGGTGTCGCTCATCGGCGTGAATTATACGGCTCCGGAGAACGACGCGCCCCATGAACTTCGGCGGAAGGCAGCGTCCGCGATCAGACCCCAAACCTGCTAGTTTTTTCTGTCCGCGCTCGACACTCCCCCGTACGCCAACTGGTCTCCGCCGTCATGCCTTCCCCGCGCTTCACGTGCATCCGGGAAATCGCTTCCCGTAATGCCATCCCCTCGAGCGAATCGCGTCCCACTCGCACCTCTGAGTACTTCGGAGTAAACACCTTCGGCGCACGGCAGATGCGCGACAAGCTGCCGGCTGACGTCTATCACAAGCTCGCCGACGCCGTCCGCCTGGGCGGCAAGCTCGACCCCGAAGTCGCGCCCGTCGTCGCGCAGGTGGTGAAAGACTGGGCGATCACCAATGGCGCCACTCACTTCACTCACTGGTTCCAGCCGCAGACGGGACTCACCGCAGAGAAGCACGACGCGTTTCTGAACTTCGAGGACGATCACACGGCGGTGGAGGCGTTCAGCGCCGACCAGCTCATACAGAGCGAGCCGGACGCGTCGAGCTTTCCGTCGGGCGGCCTCCGCGCAACGTGGGAAGCACGCGGCTACACGGCCTGGAACCCGGCAAGCCCTCTGTTCATAGCGGAGTGGGCCGGAGTGCGCACGCTGTGCATCCCGTCGGTGTTCATCGGCTACAACGGCGAAGCGCTCGACGAGATGACGCCGCTGCTGCGCAGCTCTGACGTTCTCTCCGACAAGGCCGTGCGGCTGCTGCAGCTGCTCGGCGACAAGGGCATTCAGCGCGTATTCACCACCCTTGGGCCGGAGCAGGAGTATTTCCTCATCGATCGCGCGCTGTGCGCGATGCGTCCTGACCTCATCATGGCAGGCCGCACCGTGATCGGCGCCCCGCCCGCGCGCGGACAGCAGCTCGAGGACCACTACTTCGGTGGCATCCCGGAGCGGGTGCAGGCGTGCATCGCCGAAGTGGAGCACGAGTTGTACAAGCTCGGCGTGCCCATTCGCACCCGGCACAACGAGGTGGCGCCAAGCCAGTTCGAGATGGCGCCGGTGTTCGAGGAGACGGACATCGCCGTTGACCACAACCAGCTGGTGATGGCGACGCTGCGGCGCGTGGCGCTGCGGCACGGGCTGCACGCGCTGCTGCACGAAAAGCCGTTCGACGGGATCAACGGCAGCGGCAAGCACTGCAACTGGTCGCTGCAGGTCCGCTCGGAGGATCCTCACCTTGAAGGGTCGAACCTGCTCAAGCCCGGAGACACGCCGCACCAGAACGTGCGCTTCCTGCTCTTCCTCGCCGCGGTGCTGCAGGGCGTGCACAAGCACGCTGGGGTACTCCGCGCCGGGATCGCGTCGTCGGGCAACGAGCATCGCCTGGGCGCGAACGAGGCGCCGCCCGCGATCATCTCCGTGTTCATGGGCGATATGCTCACCGACGTCATCGAGGAGATCACGTCAGGCAAGGCGCGCGGCAGCGCCGAGGAGCAGATGGTCAAACTCGGAGTGGCGAAGATCCCGGAGATCAAGCGAGACAACACGGATCGCAACCGCACGTCGCCTTTCGCCTTCACCGGGCAGAAGTTCGAATACCGCGCCGTCGGCTCCAGCGCGTCCATCGCGTTCCCGGTGATGATCGTCAACGCCGCCGTCGCGGAAGCGCTCGGCGATCTCACCGATCAGCTGGAGGGTGAGCTCAAGAAGACCAAAAAAGTGGACGACGCCGTGCTCGCCGTCGTCCGCGAGAGCTTCCGCCAGAGCACCCCGGTCCGCTTCGAGGGAAACAACTATTCGGACGAATGGGTCGAGGAGGCGGCGCAGCGCGGGCTGCCCAACTTCCGGCGTGCTCCCGACGCGCTCGGTCAGCTCGTGACCGAGTCGTCACGCCGCCTGTTCAACGGCCTTGGAATCCTGAACGGGGAGGAACTGGAGTCGCGCTATCACGTGCGCCTCGAGCGCTATTCCAAGGACGTGCTGATAGAGTTGCACGTGCTGCGCGAGATGGTGGATACGATGGTCCTCCCCGCCGGATTCGACTACGCCGGGAAGCTGGCACGCGCGGCTGCGGATGCGAAGGCGGCGGGAATAACGCCAAACCCGCAGCTGGACGCGGCGAACGAGCTGGGTGAGCTGCTTCAGACCCTCCGCGAGCGCCGCGCCGCCCTGGAGGACGTGATCATGCGCGGCAGCGATTTCAGCGATGCCGCGCAGCAGGCTTCGTACCTCACGCGCGACGGCGCCGACTGCATCGCGTCCGTTCGCGAGCTGTGCGACCGGCTGGAGCTGGCGGTGCCGGATGAGATGTGGCCGTTGCCGAAGTATCGGGAGATACTCTTCCCGGTGTGATGGGAGCGGTTAGCGGTTAGCTGCTAGCGGAAAGCCACTGCGGTAACTGCAGGTTCGTGGTTGCTTTCCGCCAACCGCTAATCGCTAACCGCTGCTTCCGGCACACCCATTGCTCGCTACGTAACCCCGACACCCTACGGAGCGAGAGATGAAGGCGAACGAGATAATGACTTCCCAGCCGGTGTGCGTGACCCCGGATACGCCCATCCAGGAAGCCGCGCGGCTGATGAAGGATCAGAACGTGGGAATGCTGCCGGTCGTCCAGACCGAGGGCTCGAAGCAGCTCATCGGAGTGATCACCGACCGCGACATCACCATCCGGCACGTCGCCGAGGGGCACACGTCCACCGATTGCGCGGTGAGCGAGGCGATGACGGACAGCGTGACCACCGCAAGCCCGGAATCGGAAGTGGACGAAGTGATGGCCATCATGGGACGGGAGCAGGTGCGCCGGATCCCGATCGTGGACGAGCGGGGCGACCTCGTGGGCGTCGTGGCCCAGGCTGACGTGGTGCTGCACGCGAAAAACGACAGGAAGGCGGAGCAGACGATCGAGGAGATCTCGCAGCCGTTCGGCAAACACGCGAGCTGAGCCCCGCCTGCTGGTGGCAGCCAGCTAATTTCCCCGCGTGACTTCAACTGCCGACAGCCAGATCATCTGCCCCAGATGCCAGATGCCAGCCCCCGCGAATGCGGAGGGCTGGCGTTTCTGCGCTGCGTGTGGCGCCCCGCTCGCCGGTGCCGCCTGCGCCCGCTGCTCCACTCCCCTCTCGCCCGGCTCACGCTTCTGCCACAGATGCGGTGCCCCGGCCACGCCCGGAGCCGGCCAGACCAGGGAGCGGAATGCCGCCGATCTGGCGCCGTGGATGGTCGCCGGGATCGCGCTGCTCGCCCTCGCTGCCGTCGTCGGCGTGCGCGTTTTCGACCGCGACCAGGGCGGCACACCCGCCGGGGCCGGTACCATCCAGCCGGGAATGAGCGCGGCCCAGCCCGGCGCGCGTGCGGTCACCGACATCTCTCAGCTCACGCCCGAGGAGCGCGCCGACCGGCTGTACAACCGCGTGATGATGCTCGCGTCTGAAGGCAAGACGGACAGCGTGGCCTTCTTCGCACCGATGGCGATGCAGGCCTATCAGATGCTGGGCCCGCTGAACGACGACCAGCACTACGACGCCGGGCGCGTTGCGGCCATCGCAGGAGACGAGAGGGTGGCGAGGGCGCACGCGGACTCCATCCTCGCACGCTCACCCAATCATCTGCTGGGGCTGCTGCTTGCGATCAACGCCGCTGACCTTCGCGGCGACGCGGCAGCGGCGGGCGGATACCGGCGCCGGCTGCTGGCCGCCGAACAGGCTGAGACCGGCAGGAACCTCCCGGAGTACGAGCGTCACCGGCAGGAAATAGCGGCGGCCGTCGCCGCTGCGCGCAGCAGCCGGCCGTGAGCACCGAACAGCGGGTGATCCGCGTCGCCCATAGTCCCGACAGCGACGACGCCTTCATGTTCTACGCGCTCGCCGCGGGGAAAATCGATACGGAAGGTCTCCAGTACGTCCACGAGCTGCAGGACATCGAAACGCTCAATCAGCGGGCGCTGCGAGGGGAGCTCGAGGTGACCGCTGTCTCGATCCACGCATACGCGTACCTGGCGGATCGGTACGCGTTGCTCCCGCATGGGTCATCGATGGGCGACGGCTACGGGCCGCGCCTGGTCGCGACGTCGCCGCGCACGATCCAGGACCTCAGCGGGGCGCGGATCGCCGTACCGGGGCCGCTCACCACCGCGTACCTCGGGCTCCGGCTGTGTCTCCCGGAGTTCGAGGCGGTACAGATGTCTTTCGACGCCATCGAGGATGCCGTGCTCGAGGGTGAGGTCGAGGCCGGACTGCTGATCCACGAAGGACAGCTCACCTTCGGTGATCGCGGTCTTCATCTGGTCGTTGACCTGGGCGCGTGGTGGCAGCACGAGACCGGGCTCCCCCTGCCGCTCGGCGGGAACGTCGTCCGGAAGGATCTGGGCACGGAGCTGGTCGGGAAGATCTCGAGGCATCTGCGCGAGAGCATCGCCTACGGTCTTGAGCACCGGTCGGATGCGCTGGCGCATGCGATGAGTTATGCCCGGGGGCTCGACGACTCCCGCGCCGACACGTTCGTCGGGATGTACGTCAACGCCTGGACGCTCGATTATGGCGAGACCGGAAGGAAGGCGGTGAGGGAGGTCCTTGCGCGTGGTTTCGCCGCGGGCATAATCCCGCATGAGGTGAGGGTGGAGTTCGCCGATTGACGCGCTACATTGCGCGCCCGCAGGCAGAGTGCATCAGCTGGCACGAGCCGGGGCATACGACGTGCAGCGCACGCCCGCGCTGACATTCGTTTGTCGTGTTGGAGCACGCGCAATACACGCCACAGGGAGGCAGGATGGCGAAGGACGATCTGGACAACGAGTTCGACGACGATACCGAGGACCTCGGAGCGTTCGGTGGTGGCAGACGCCGCTCATATGTCGATGATGACGACGACGAGAGCGGTGGCTGGGCGCTGAACAAGGATCAGAGCGAAAGTCTGTGGGACAGCACGGACGAGCTCGACGACGAGGAAGAGGAAGGCGCGACGGCTTCGACCGACGAGGTTGAGGACGACGAGGAGGAAGCCGACGTCTTCACTGCGCCGCGCGGGCGTGGACGCCCGAAAGGAAGCGGGCGCAGCGCGACGGCAGCCGCTGCCGGCACTGCGCCGGCTGGCGGTGGACTGGCCTCGACTCCCTCAGGCGCGTCCATGAACACCGGGGGAATGACCTCGGCAGCCGCGGCCGCAGCACCCGCCAGCACGGGTGGCGCGGCAGCGACCGGAACGTCGATGGGAGCTGCGTCGCGGGCGCGCTCGAGTGGCTCGACCGGCGGCGCCGCCAGAAAGGCCGCGTTGGGGAAGGCCGCGTCCGGGAAGGCCGGCACCTCGCGTGCCGGCAAGCGAAGCGGCGGAACCGGGACGGCGAAGAAGGCCAGCAAGGCCGCTGGCGGACGCTCGGCGTCAGCCCGCAAGAGCAGCAGCCGCGCTACCGGCGGCAGCCGCGCAGGCGCGCGAAAGAAGACAGCCACCGCACGGAAGAGCCCTGCTCGCGGCGGCAGCCGCGCAGGCACTCGCGCCAGCAGCGCTAAGTCCGGGAGCAGCCGGACAGCCCGCGGGAAGTCCGGCAGTAAGCGCGCTGGCAGCAGCCGCGGCCGGGCAGGATCGAGTCGTGGCTCAGGCAGCCGGGCTGGAACCGGCCGAAGCGGTCGCACGACGGCCAGGCGCGGAAGCTCCCGGAGCCGTCGCTAGCAGCACCGACGGTGACGACGGCGAGGGCCGGCGGCGCGGAGCGCCGCCGGCCCTCGCCGCACCATACTCCGCCTTATCTTCCGGCTGATGCGTAGGCCAACTCCCGCGTGGCAGAAGGTTGCCCTCTCCAGCGGCGCCGTGATCGGCGCGGCCGCGGTGTTCAACGCGCTCGTGCGCCGTGGAGTCAACAAGCTCGCCAACCCCATTGGCGGCGAGGAGGGCGGCTTCAGCTGGCGGGGACGACGCATCGCCTTCACGGCGCGAGGCTCCGGTCCTGCGATCCTGCTCGTGCATTCCATCGGTCCGGTCGCGTGGTCCTACGAATGGCGCAACAACGTGGACGCGCTCGCCCGGACCAACACGGTGTACACCCTCGACCTGCTCGGCTTCGGCCGGTCGGATCGCCCCTCGGTGCGCTACTCCGCCCGGGTGTTCATCTCGCTCATCTCGGACTTCGCCGCGCAGGTGATCGGCCAGCCGTGCGTGCTGGTGGCGTCGTCACTCTCCGCGGCGTACGCAGTCGTGCTGGGGGCGCGCGATCCGCACCGCTTTCCGGCCCTCGTTCTGGTGCAGTCTGCCGGTCTGGTGAAGCCGTCGGAAGTGCCGCGGATCACGGGCGAGGCCAGAAGGTTCACCGTCGAGACGCCGCTGGTCGGCACGGCCATCTTCAACACGCTGATGTCGCGACGTGGCGTGCGCGCTCACCTCGAGCGCATGTACGCGGACGACACGGCCGTCACACAGGAGCTGGTGGAGATGTCGTATCAGACCGCCCACCAGAAGGGTGCGCGGCGCGCGCCGGCGGCGTTTTTCACGGGCCATCTCAACATCGACGTGGCCCGCGCGTTGCGGCGAATCACCCAGCCGATGCTGTTGATCTGGGGTGAAGAAGGCTCGGTGGTCCCACTGGACGAAGCCACGAGGATCCGTGCACTGCAACCGAAGGCCGATCTGCAGATCCTGTCGCCAGCCGGCGATCTTCCGCACGACGAGCGTGCGGACGATTTCAATGTTATCGTTTCATCGTGGTTGACCCGGCAGTCGCTCTCCTCCGCACCCACGCCAGGCACGCTCCCTGGAACGCTCGTGGGCTCGCAGCGCACGTCACCGCCATAGCCGACGCGGCCGGGCTTCGCCCGACCAACGCGTCAGCCCGGGCAGCACCCACTGCGCGCGCGGTGCGCTTCTACATCTCCAGCGGATTGATGGATCACCCGCACGGGCTCGGCACGGCGGCGACTTACGACTATCGCCACCTCCTGCAGCTCCTTGCGATCAAGCTGTGGCAGCGCCAGGGGCAGAGCCTGGAGTGGATCAGGAAGGAGCTGAACGGTCTCGCGGGCGACGCGCTGGAGCGCAGGATTGCCGGTGCGCTCGCGCCTGCACTCACGGCAGCCGGCGCGGACGCGGCCGCGGAGAACGGCGCCGTTCATCAATGGAAGCGCCTGCCCGTCGCGGACGGCGTGGAGCTGCACGTGCGCGATGACGTGGACGCATCACGCGACGACGCCATGCTCGCGATGCGGGAAGCCGTGCGCGCCGCGCTCGGCCGTGAGGATATCCGCTAAGCGGGCTTGGTTCGCGGCGGTCGCTTCCCCGTCACCTTCTTCCAACCGAACGCAGCGCCTTCCTGGGCGAGCAGCGACGCCATCGCCGCAGCGCCAGCGGTGGCTGCGGTCCAGGCCAGCACGCGTCCCCAGTTACGCGGCTTCCTCGTCACGCTGTCTGGCGGCGGCCTGCCGGTGACCGACTGCCATCCGGCCGCGGTCGCGCGGTTCATCGCAGCCGCTGCGAGCGCCGCCGACGCGCCACCGACCAGCATCCATTCGAGCTCCCGTCTGCTTCTCCGCGCCATCGTCGCTCCAGTGTTGTCCACGAACTCTGAAGCAATCGGAGTGCCGCGGAGCCCGGCTCAGTTCCAGCTCTGCCGTGCCGCCCATTCACGAAAGCGCGTGGGACGAATGCCGAACTCGGCCGCGTTCCCCTCGATGTCAGCGTCATAGCCGACCGCGTCGAACCACTCGAGCATCGCGGCATACTCCGAGCTCGCCGAGCGCACGGCTTCGATCGGCGTCGAGTAGAACTCGATCTTCCGCCCGGTCACGTCGCTGAGGATGCGCGCAGCTTCCGGGCCGGTGAGCTCGTCTCCGGCGATGTCGATCGCGCGCCCGTTCATGTCCTCCTGCCGCTCGAAGGCCTGGAGTCCGTACTTCCCGATGTCCGGAACTGCAATCATCTGGAGCGTCCCCGTCGGCGACATCCCGATCGCAAGCGTGCCGTTGTCAATTGACGGCTTGAACCAGGGTGACAGCAGGTTCTCCATGAAGAACACCGGTCGCAGTATCGTCCATGATGGAAAGCCAAGCCCGCGGATGGTTTCCTCGATCCGCCACTTGTTGTCGAAGTGCGGAATCCCCGTTTTGCGATGAGCGGAGCCAACCGACTGATACAGGATGTGCTGGATCCCGGCGTCCCTGGCGAGCCGGGCGAAGCGGTGTCCCTGCTCCTCCTCCACGTCCACCCCGGCTTCCCAGGTGTTCTGCACCGCAACCGCGCCCCAGGCGCCCTCGAGGGCGCGGCGCAGCGAGTCCTCATCGTTCAGATCGGCCTGGACGATCTCGGCACCTCGCGCGGCCATCAGTTGCGCAGCCTCGCTCCCCGGCTTGCGCGTCATCGCGCGCACCTTCCAGCCGGCGTCCAGCAGCTCCCGGCCGATGGCGCCGCCCTGCCGCCCCGTCGCGCCACTCACCAGTACCACTCCGTCACGCCTTGCCACTGACCCCCCTGCCTTTCACGGTGAAGTCGTCGGATGTGCAGGGGGTAGGTTAGTCGCAGTGCACGCGACGCTGAACCCGTGGCCCGGACCGCGATTCAGATCCAGCGCCGCACGCTGCGTTTGTATGCGACGTAGTCCTCGCCAAATCGGCGCTCGAGGTATTCCTCCTCCGGCCTGATCGCGTACCGCTGGAGCACGTAGGCCGCGAAGGGTGTGAGCAGCAGGATCCACACATTGGCAAGCATCACCGCAAAGCCGGCGCACACCAGCAGCAGCTGGAGGTACATGGGGTTCCGCGTGAACCGGTAGGGACCGTGCTGCACCATGGTGGTCGTCGGCTTCCACGGAGTCGGATCCTCTCCGCTCCGCCTGAAGAGGACCAGAGGCCACACACCGAGCGCCGCGATCGCGCCGGCGACCAGGACGCCGCCTATCCAGTAGCGCGCGGGCGCTGGGACGTCGAGCCCTGCATCGATTGGCCACAGCCGGTTGAGCAGAATCCCCAGAACGATCACGATCAGGGGGACAGCGGGCGGGAATACGCGGACGGCTGGGCGATCCTGGTCGTCGGTCATCTGGTACATCCTCTTCGGGGCGCGTGAAGCTCCAACCTTGACACCTGACTGCGAAACTGCTATTTAACGAATAGGTTATTTAACTATCCCGTTAACCAATGCTTGCAGCCGATTCGCTCAGCCAGACCTTCTCAGCCCTCGCCGATCCCACGCGGCGCGCGATCCTCGAGCGCCTCGTCGAGGGCCCGGCAACGGTGAAGCAGCTGTCCGCGCCCTTCACGATCAGCGGGCCCGCGATTTCCAGGCACCTTCGCGTCCTGGAGAGGGCAGGCCTCGTCGCGCGCGAGCGCGATGCACAGTGGCGCCCGACTCGACTGGAGGCTGCGCCGCTCAGGGAAGTGGCCGAGTGGACGGACAATTACCGGCGGTTCTGGGACGCAAGCTTCGACCGCCTCGATTCCTGGCTCCAAACCCTGCAGGAGAAGGAGAAGAAGCATGGCAACCGCAAATAGCACTCACACGACGACGTTCACGACGCCTTCCGACCGGGAGATAGTCGCAACCCGAACGTTCGACGCCCCCCGTTCGCTGGTCTGGGAATGCTGGACGAAGCCCGAGCACGTGAAGAACTGGATGCTCGGCCCTGACGGGTGGACGATGCCGATCTGCGAGATAGATCTCCGCCCCGGCGGCAGGTGGCGCTGGGTGTGGCGCAAGACCGACGGCAGCGAAATGGAGATGACCGGCGAGTACAGAGAGATCGTCCCGCCCGAGCGGCTCGTCAACACCGAGAACTGGGGCGCCGACTGGCCGGAAACGCTGAATACGCTCGTCCTCAGCGAAGAGGACGGCCGGACGAAGACGGTCTGCACCGTGCTCTATCCCTCGAAGGAAGCGCGTGACCGCGCGATGGGAACGGGGATGGAAGACGGCTGGGCGCTCAGCAACGAGCGGCTCGACGAGTATCTGCGAAAGCTCGGCTGACCTTTCGCGGGAAGGAGCAGCGTCGCATCCGGTCGCAGGATGTGACGCTAGCTCCGACCTCGTGGCAGCTCGTTACCCCCAGCGGTGTAGGCCGGAGGGACGTAAACGCTGACTGTCTTCAACGGCGTGCTGCCCGTGTTGCGAATCTCGTGAGTGGTTCCCCTCTCTATCAGCAGCAGTGATCTCGCCCTGAGATCGTGCCTCCGGCGACCGAGCATCGCAATCCCGCGACCGGAGACCACGAACAACCACTGATCGGCACCGCGGTGTCTGTTGTCGGGCCCGCCCTCACAGTCTCCCGGGGCGATGACCATCGTCGCCGCCTGCGCCCGCTTGTTGCCGAGCGCGACTGAGAACCCCTTCCCGAATCGAAGTTGCTTTGCTGGCATGAAGTGTCCGACGGTAAAGTGTCATCTGTGCTCGCAGGAACGCGGTGCGCTGCCGTCATTGCCGCTAGGGCCGCCTGGCGGAACTGCTTCGCGAAGGCTGTTTCTTCGCGCCGGGCGCAGTGCGTCGCTTTTTCCAGCAGATGGGGCAATGCGGACCGCGATACTTGTGGCCGCGCGAGCACGTCTTCCATCCACCCCGGTTTGGTGCGGTCATGCATCAGTCTCCGCGTTAGGGACGCTGTTTCCGTGACGTGAGAGCCGAAGCTCGAGGCGCTCCTTCACCTCCGGCCACTCGGCGGCAAGAATGCTGTACATCACGGAGTCCCGCACGGTGCCATCGCGCCGGAGCGCGTGATGCCGGATCACGCCGTCCTTTCTGGCACCCAGCGCCTCGATCGCATTCTGTGAGCGGACGTTCACGCCGTCGGTCCGGAACCCGACCACACCGCACCCGACTGTGTCGAACGCGTGGTCAAGCAGCAGCAACTTGCATGCTGTGTTGACGTGCGACCGCTGCCAGCTGGCGGCGTACCAGGTGTAGCCGATCTCGACGCGATCCACCGCCGCCAGGACGTCGTGATACCGGGTGCTCCCAACGATCTTCCCGCTGCCCAGCTCGCGCACTGCCCATGGCAGCATGTGTCCCGCGGTCTGGCCTGCCAGCGCCTCGCTGATGTAGGAGTCGATCTTTTCCGCCTCGGGCACGAAGGTGTAACGGAGCTCCCACAGCCGGCCGTCGCTCGCCGCAGCAGCGAGTCCCTCCGCGTGCAGCGGTGCAAGGGGCTCGAGGCGGACGCCGTAGCCTTCGAGATCAGTCGGTTCGAGTACGATCAACGCTCCCGCTCCTCACCCGCCCGGACGAATGGCGCGCACGTCCAGGTTCCCGATCAATCCCTCCGCGTGTGCCTCGAGCACTCCGGGCGCTCCGGTGAATCCGATGCTCCGCATGTAGCTGAGGATGTCGCTGGTCCAGATGGCCCCGCAGTTGGCGAAAGTGCAGGTGATCCGGACGTACGCGCCGTACGGCCGTGCGAACGGCTTGACTGCGACGTACAGCGCCTCCCCGTGACGGTGTCCGTCGATCGCCACTGCCGGCTCCCCGAGGAATACGCGGTCGCCGGATATCGTCATCGGCACGCTGTCGCCGAGCAGAGAGCGCAGGAGCCTGACGTCGGCGTTCAGCACGCCGAGGTAGGTGTGCGGGCCCGGGATCGAATCGTGCGCCACATCCTGGTCAGCGAGCGGCGACTCGTCGTCGAGGTTCGGGTTCCGGATCTTCAGCGTCAGGTGGCCGCGCATCTCGTGCAGATGTGTATCGAGGAGCAGCTTCACCGCTTCATCGCCAAAAGCTGCGCGCGCGGAGTCCTCGTTCCGACCCGGGACCGCGGGGGCCGACGAGATGGGATCGCTGCCGGTCCGGGACTCGGTTCCGCAGCCCAACGAGAACACGATCGCAACGGCGAGCAAGGTACATCGCGTCATCGTCGCTGCTGCCCCCGCGCCCGAACAATCTCGCCGACGAGGATCGCCGCAGGGTAGAAGATCTCTTCCTCAGTCTTCGCATGCAGCTGGATGCCCTGTGCAAGCCTCTCCACGTCCGCATTTCCCGTTTCGCGCGCCACCTGCTCGAGCCGGACCGCGGCGGCACCGATCGCCTCGTGCTCGCGGACCATCTGCGCCCACTCTGAAGAGAGCGAGTCGGTCATCGGCAGTACGCTGCGCATTTCAGGGCTGGATTCTCCGCGCGCGAGCGCCTCCAGCAGACCAAGCGGCGGCAGGGCAATCTGCTCCTCGCGCATGAAATGCGGGGCCAGTCTTTCCTCCAACTCCCGGGCCGCCTGCCCTACGGCGCCCACCGCCTGCGTGGCGGCCACGAGCGACCGGTGAATCTCTGCGTGCTCCACACGCATCGAACCCGGGATTTCAATCGGGGCTCCCGTCACTGGCGCCGCTTCCTCCGGTTCCGGACTGCACGCTCCCACGAACGTCAGCATCAGGCCGAGGCTGATACAGCGGGCGTTCCACACTCTGCTCATGAATAGCATCGATACCTCCTGTCTCCCCCGCGCTCAATCGCGGGAAGACCTCCTGAGTGGAATCCAGCGGCTTGTGCGCGGGTGGCTGCGTCCGGCCGAGCCGAAGGATGCGCCGCGCGAGCAGCGCAACGCCGCCGACGACGACTGCTCCAAGCAGCAGCGTCAACCCGAACACGACCAGCGCGAGCAGGAACCCGAGCGCCGCGAGGAGAAGGCCGACGCCGATCAGGGGATTCCTGGCGCTCAGACGGAAGACGCGGATATGGATGCCCCCCGCGCCCCTAGGGTGTTCGGCGATACTCGAGGATCCAGCCCGCCAGCGTTTCCACGAATTGCGTCATCAGCGCGTGTCGCTTGTGATCGATGAATCCGTGGCCGGCGCCGGGGACGACGACTATGCGGAAATTCTCCTTTCGGGCGCTCCCGAATGCGTGCTCGAGACGGCGAACGCTCTCGGCGACGGGTACGTTGTCGCGCTCGTCGTCGGCGCCGTACACGACGAGCACGGGCTGCGTCAGCTGAATCCAGTACGGCATCGGATCGAACTGGCCGACTCCCCGGAGGAACGTCCAGATCGGTATGTCCGGCGAGCCAGGGAACCCCTCCGCGATCTGACGCCACGGCGATTGCAGCGCGACATCGCGCGCCGCCTTGTACCGCACCCAATCGCCGGTAATCAGGTACTCCCCCGCCGCGCGATTGAGCATCAGCACCTCGCGGACCTGTGGCTCGGGGAGCCCTGCCTGACGCGCCGTGTTCGCCATCTCGTGGAAGCTCTGCTCCGCGAAGCTGACCGAGGCGCCTGAGATGTTCACGACGAACGCGACGCGCGGTGACTGAGCGGCCGCAAGCGGCGCTATCCATCCGCCCTGGCTGAGACCGACAAGGCCGACGCGATTGCTGTCGATCTCCGCACGGCCATGCAGGAAGCGTATGCCGGCCAGCGCATCGCGCGCCAGCGCATGAAAATCTGCGGTCATCCAGTTGCCTTCGGACGCGCCGCTCCCGCGCTTGTCCGTGAGCAGCACGGCCATTCCCTGGCCGACCAGGACCTCGGCGATGGAGCGCGCCCATTCGTTGCTGCGGTCGCTCGCCCCCGAGCCCTGAATGATGACCGCCCCGGGCACGCGCTCCGCCGCCTCGCGCGGGATCATCAGCAGCGCGGCGAGCGTAAGGCTGTCGCTCTCGTAGCGCACGTCCTCGCTCCGATAAGCCTGCGTATCGGGCTGAACGACCTGCTGAGCGGCTGGAGCCGGGCTCGCGGCCAGCAGCGAGACAATCGCTGCCAGCGTCGAAGCAGGATGGATTATCAGATGCCTGCCGTCAGGTCCCGCGGCGTCCGGACTTCGATGCGGTAGCGTGCGGCTTCGGAGCCGGTACTGACGGGCGCTGTGGCGCGGACTTCTGATCCGTCACGACCGGTGTGACCGGAGCATTACGGGGCTTTGGCCCCGCCTTGCGCGAAAAGTCGGGAACGGAATGAACTCCCTTTCTCGTCATCTTCCTCCCATGACAATCGCCGCGGTCCAGAGAATGCGGCGGGCGACGTGTTTGAATCTATCGGATCCGAGAGCAGCGCGGGTCCGTGGCTCCTGCCCGCTCACTGTGCCCGCGCTCCGGTAAGAGCTGCGAGCTGCTCCGCATATCCTGCCGCTGCTTCCGCATCGCCCGCGGCGGCAGCTGCTTTCCTCGCACCCTCGAGTGACCGGTAGCGATTTGGCTCGCGTTCCAGAGCTTTGCGATACTCCACAAGAGCTTCTGCTGGCTTGCCGAGCATGAGCAGCATGTCGCCCAGCAGCTCGCGGGCCGGAGCGAGTGGACCCGGTGTCACGGCGGATTTCTCCGTCGCGTCCTCCCGGTCGGCGGCCCGCCGCATGAGCGCCAGTGCGTTGTCGGTGCGCCCTTCGGCGTGTTCCAGCCACGCCTGCGCGCCGAGCTTCTGGATGGCGACCTGCTCGGCCCAGTACGGCTCTCCGCTCGCGACGAGCCGTTCACTGAAAGCGCCCAGCGAATCGATTGACTGGCGGATGCGCGCAACGTCGCCGGTATGGGCCGCGCCGAGGGCGCGTGCGAAGTACGTGAGCGCGTCGGTATAGGGGAAAGCGGTCGCTTTCGGCTGCAGCTCCGCGGCGTCACGCCACGCCTCGCGCTCGAGCGCATATCTGGCGGGGATCGCGGCGAGCGCGAACAGTCCTGCCGAGCCCGGCGCCGCGCCGGTAACCGCATTCGGGTCGAACTGCGCGGCCGCTCCCGGCAACTCGGCCAGGATCGTCCTCGCCGCAGAATCGTTCCGCACCTGGAGATATGCGTACATGGCATAGTCGGCCGCGTGCAGCACCTCCGCCCAGGACCGGTCGCGCCTGGCGACGCCCATCGACCGCAGGTTCGTGTTGATCGACTCCTGCCACATTCCCACGCGCGTGAACGTGTGTGACGGCATGTGCAGCGCGTGCGCTGCCGACGGCGCGATCTCGGCATAACGGCGCGCGGCCGCGGCCGCGCGCCCCGCCAGCGCCGGGTAGTCGTAGCTGTGGATGATGTAGTGCGCGATCCCCGGATGGTCCGGCTGTCGGGCGAGAAGGGATTCGAGGAGCGCGCCCGCCTCGAGCTGTCTCGCGTAGCTCTTGTCCGTGGGCGACGCCGATGCGGCGAGAGCGAGCGCGTGGAAGATCCTGGCTTCGGTGTCGTCCGGAAGGCGGGCAACGACCTCTCGCATGGCCCTTTCGTACGCCTCGACGCGTTCCTGCTGCGCCCGCGTCTCGTAGTCAGCGAACAGCTGCTGGACGGCGGCGATGTAGAGACGCTCCCTGCCGCTCGCCGTGACAGCGAGGCGTGCCGCAGTCTCCGCTGCGGTACGCCCGCGAGCCAGGAGCGCAGGCGCGCGGAGGCCGGGTGCCATCGGGTTCCCCCAGTGACTGAGCGCGAGCCCCCAGTGCGCCATCGCGCACGTCGTATCCCGGGCAGCCACCGCACTGAACGCACGAATCGACGCGCCGAACTCGAAAGAATGCAGCAGTGCGACTGCGCGATTGAACTCCGGCGCGACATCGGCCGTGCAGGACGTCTCGAACTGCACGGTGCCCAGCTTTTCCGTAGCGCCCGGGGGATGCACGTGATCCTGCGCGAAGATCGGGGTGGTGAGCAGCATCCCGACAACGACAGCCCCGGCAGACCTGACTACCTGTGACATCTGAACCTCCTGAAATCACCTGCGCCCTGATCCAACTCTAATAACTTCGGCGACCGGAGTGGATCAGGGCAGCAGGAGAGTACTGCTCAGAAGGTGCGTCTCGCGTAGACCAGACGCCGGACCGAAGCGACGAATCCCCATTCGGGGTCGTATTCGGTCACCTCGAATACGATGTCGCCTTCCTCTATCAGGCCGATTGAAGTGGGCAGCGCGGCACAGCTCCCCGGCGTTGCCAATTGGACCTGCACGTATTGCCGTCTCATCGTTGAGCTCCTCCAGAGCCGGTTCCGTCACTCCATCAGGGGCGCCAGGCCAGGTGAAAGACGTTGGCCGTAAATAGACGCTGCAGTCCGGACCCGTCGGGGTTCACGAGGTGCACCGCACCCAGGCTCGAGAACAGGATCTGCCCGTTCGGCGTCCAGGACGGAGCGATCCCGGGAATCACCCGCGTGACACCGCTGCCGTCCGGGTTCATGACGGCGATTTCGGACGTCGTGCCGTTCCCGTATCGGGACGTCACGAACGCGATCCTGGCGCCGTCCGGGCTCCAGTCGGGGTCGTAATTCGCTCCTTCCCCATTTGTCAGGCGCTGGAAGGCCGTGCCGTTCCGGTTCACAGCACAGATGTCGAAGGCGTTCGTGCCATTCACGGTGCAGGCGAACACGATGCGCTGTCCGTCCGGTGACCAGCTGAGGCCCGATGGCCAGTACCAGGGCCTGAGCTGATCTGGCGCCACGGGATAGACGGGCGGCAGGTTGGTCTCTGCAGAGATCACGGCGATTCTCGCGCTCCCATCTGACTCCACACTCACGAACGCGATCCGCTCTCCATCCGGGCTCCAGGCGGGTTGCCAGCCGCCGCCACCCATCGCCAGCGGCGTGACCTCACCGGTATCGAAGTCGCGGACCTCGAGCCCGCCGCTGCAGGTGTAGCCGTAGTAATCGCACTCCAGCGTGGAATACACGAGCCGTCTGCCATCAGGCGACCACGATGGGCTGTTGCCCGTGGCGATCGCGACCGGATTCGAGCCATCGGCGTACGCGACGATGATCACACCACCGGAGACGTACGCGATCTTCTGCACGCGGGCGCAGTTGACCGCGAACTCTGCGTCAACCGTGTCGCGCGTGACGCCACCAACTGTCACGGTGACTGTCCGTTCGATGCCGTCAGCGGTGCAGTTCGACGCCAGGCCGGAGAGCCGAACCACGTGCGCACCGGCGGCCATCGGCTGAAAGATCACGACGCCGTTCGCGGGGGCCGAGGCCTGCCAGCCACCCGTGGTCGCTACGGTATACCCGTTCGGGTCGGGGTCTTCCCCCGAAGTGGCAAGCGTGACGCGAACGACGCCGGTTAGAGCGTTGCAGGCGACCGCGAACGTGACCGGTGTGACGGCACGATGCGTCACATTCACCGTAAACTCCGAATCGCCCTCGACCGTGCACCCCCCCACTATCCCCGTCAACGTGACGGTGTGCGTCCCCGGTGCGAGACGGCCGATCACTGTCGTGCCATTGGCGAGCACCACAGCGGCCGGCAGATCACCGATGATGACCTGAAACGGCGGCGGGACGTCAGGTCCGCTGGTCACTGTCGTGACAGCTATCCCCGTCACGTCACATGCGACGACGAAGTCCACCTGCGCGATCGCGTCCCCCGTGACAGTGACGGAGCGCGGATTGGAGCCGTCCACCGTACAGTTGTCGGCGACTCCCTCGAGTGCCACCGAATACGTTCCGGCGCCGAGTCCCTGCAGGACCCTGACTCCGTCACCCGAGACCTGCTCCCGCCGGTCGCCGTCGATGGCGATCACGTAGCCATTGTCGTCCCGGTCGCCGCCCGTAGTGGAGATCGCGACGCGCAGCGCGCCGGTGACCGGCGCGGTCGGTCCGTCGCTGCAGGCCGTCCAGACGAGCAGGGGCCAGGCAGGAACAATCCATCGAAGGGCGCGCCACGCACAGCACTTCCGTCGGGCCGGCTCGATGCGAGCGGCCCCGCCAATACCAACAATGCCGTTTCTCATAACGCCTCTTGCCGGAGCAGTTCCGTGCAGACATCGTCCGGGTGCTCCCGGGCGCCCGGACTTCGTTCCAGGTCATCGCCTGGGCTGACCTCAAACACACCGAAAAGACGGAACCCGGGCCATCATGCGACGCGCGTCGGGGACGCAGTCTGAGGCGCCCAGAATCAGCAGCGAAGCAGTGCCTGCCCTGACCCTCGCGAAAAGCCGCGGCATCGGCTCACGGCATGGCCCCGTTGGACGCGCGACTTGCAGGGCCAAGGGATGAGCGCGACCCCTTCCCGCGACTCAGTGACCGGCCTCCTGCACGCCGTGGAGGAGGGGGATCGTGAGGCGCTCAACGCGCTGTTTCCGCTGGTTTACGAGGAGCTCACCGCCCTCGCCCATCGCCAGCGGCGGGCCTGGCGTGGCAACCTGACGCTCGACACGACTGCCGTGGTCCACGAGGCGTATCTGAAGCTGGCGGACCAGACCCGGATTCCCGCAGGAAGCCGGGCACACTTCTTCGGCGTCGCCGCAAAGGCGATGCGCCACATACTGTGCAATTATGCCCGGGACAGGGGGAGGCAGAAGCGCGGCGGTGGCGTGCAGCACGTGACCTTCGAGCCCGACCGCAACATCGCGGCACAACCCGAATTCTCCAGTGACCAGGCGGACACACTCATGGCACTCGACGATGCGTTGCGGAGCCTCGAACAGTTCGCCGCGCGACCGAGCCGCGTCGTCGAATGCCGTTTCTTCGGCGGGATGAGCGTGGAGGAAACTGCCTCCGCCCTGGGAATCGCGCCGCGAACGGTGAAGCGTGACTGGAACTTCGCCAGGGCCTGGCTTCGCCGGGAAATGCAGCTCGCGCTCGGACCGTCTGACTGACCGTCGCTGCGACTCCCCGCCAGGAATACGGCGGAACCGGACGCGCCTCGGGCGAGTGCGACGCCGGGTGCTCTACTTGACTGGGACGTTGCCCGGCGTCACCCTCCGAGTCCGCACTCCGGCCCTACCTGAGTCGAGTCTCACCGCAGAATCCTGAGGGGACGTGACAACGCTTCCGATCGAGCGCTCCCGCGCTGCGCTGTGGTTCGGCTGCCATTTCGATCGCGAGCCCGCCAGGCAGGCTGCATCACGAGCGACTCCCCGGTAGGGCACCTCCAGCCGCATGGCAGCAACTCCGTTCTACGCAGCACCCGCCGGTGGTAGCCGTGCGGAGCGCCGGCTGCTCCTGGTCTCCCACTCGTTCCCGCCCATTCGCTTCGTTGGTGCGCTCCGCTGGCAGAAGCTCGGGGAGCTCGCGGCCGCGCGCGGGTGGGCGCTCGACGTGATTATGCAGCAGCCACAACCGGAGGCCGCAGCGGACGCGTCCCAGCTGGCGGCTGTTCCCGATGGGGCAAGGCTGTACGGCGTTCCGCTCCGCGAGTCGCTGCTGGAGCAGACGCAGCGCGCGGTGAAGCGAGCCGCCCGCCGGACCCCTGCGCGCTCGCCTGAGTCTCACGGCGCACCCGCCGGCTCGGCCACGCCCGCCGACGGACCACTCTCCCGGCTCAAGCGGGCGAACCGCGTCGGCCTGTATTACGCGGCTCACCGGAAGTGGGCACGCGAAGCAGCTGCCCTGGCGCGCGACATAGTCACTCCGCGGCACGTCGGCGTGATCAGCTCGGGACCGCCGCACATGGCTCACATCGCGGCGGCCGAGATCGCGCGGAATCACGCCCTTCCGCTTTTCATCGACATGCGGGACCCGTGGTCACTGGGACGGCGCACCGGGCGCGAGCTCGATAGCGGACTGTGGTGGGTGCTGGCGCGTCATTATGAGCGTCAGGTCGTCAGGGCCGCCTCGCTCGTGATCGCCAACACGGAGATGTTTCGCAGGGCGATGATCCAGCGCTATCCCGAGCTCGACGGGCGCACGCTGACCGTGATGAACGGAAGCGATGACGACCCGCTCCCCCAGCGGCAGGTGACTGACCGGTTCGTCGTGGCTTACGCTGGATCGCTGTACTGGGATCGCGATCCCCGGCCGCTCTTTCGCGCCGCGGCGATCGTGATCCGCCAGCTCGGGCTTCGTCCCGATCAGTTCGCGGTGGAGCTGATGGGGGACGTGAGGCTGGCGGAGGGAGAATCCGTCGAGGAGATCGCGCGAAGCGAGCGGATAGCCGACTACGTTCACCTGCACGACGACGACACGCGTTGGCGCGCGATGGAGTTCCTGGCCCGCGCTGATCTGCTGGTCAGCCTGCCGCTGGTGGTGTCCCACAGTTCCCGCGACGCGGAAGTGGACATCACGGTACCCGCAAAGATCTTCGAGTACATGCGCTTCGACGCGTGGGTCCTGGCACTTGCCGATCCGGGCAGCGCCACCAGCGAGTTTCTGCGCGATACGGCAGCCGACGTCGTCGCTCCGCACGACGTGGCGGGCATCGCGGAAGTGCTGCTGCGCCGGTACCGGGATCGCGCGAATGGCGTTCGTCCGCGCGCCATCGAGGACGGCCGATTCAGCAGACGCACGCAGGGACTTCGCCTGCTCGACGCGCTGGAGCCGTACCTCGCCGCGGTGGAGGCCCGTCGCGATGCGGCGCACGGCACCCGGGGGCGCGCCCCGGAGTCATCCCGCCCGCCGAAGCGCTGATCGCGTGACGCTGCTCGCGGGAGTGGTCACACTGGATGGCAGTTCCCTTCCCGCGGATCTGGGTGGCGAGCTCAGCGCCGCCCTGACGCGACGGAGCGGGGAAGGCACGGTCGTCCACCGTTATCCCCACGCCATTCTGCTGAAGCTCGACCATGGTACGCTGGGCGATCCCGCAACGTGCACGCACCCCGGTGCCGTGACCCTGCTGGCCGGGGAGCCGCTCCTTCGAGTCAGCAGCGGCAGCGCGCCACGCTCCCGTTCGGCAGACACCGCGCTCCTCCACGACCAGCTCCTGTCCGACGACTGGTCCGGATTGCGCGAAACCCGCGGCGTCTTCTCCCTTGCGCACTACGCGCCGGACACAGGCGCTTTGACGCTCGCCACCGACAAGCTGGGAATCCGTCCGCTGTACTGCTGGACCGACGGCAGACTGGTCGCCTTCGCAAGCGCGCTCCGAATCCTCGAAGCGCTCGCCGTCGTTCCAAAGCGGATGGATCTGCGCGGCGTCACCGAGATCACCGCTTTCGGCTGGGCGCTCGGCCGTCGAACGCCATACGCCGGAGTGGAGCTGCTCGGCGCGGGAGAGATCCGCCGCTTCGAGGGACAACGCCGCCGGATCGATCACTACTGGCGCTGGGAGGAGATCAGCGAGAGCCCGGCCGACGAGTCGGTGCTCAGTGCGCAGCTGTTCGACGCGTTCAACGATGCGATCCGCCTCCGCCTCCGCGGGGATCGGGCAGCGGTGGCTTTTCTCAGCGGCGGCCTCGATTCCCGCTGCATCGTTGCGGCGCTGCGTGAACAGGGCGCCGCGGTCCACACGTTCAATTTTGCGCTCCCCGGAACGCAGGACCAGGACTATGGCGCACGGTTGGCGCGCGCAGCAGGTACCGTCCATCACGAGTGCGATGTCGGCGATCCCGTCGATACGCGCTGGTCGTCCATCATGGCGGACGCCATCGCGTCCACCGGGCTCGAGTCAGCCGGCGAGGTCGAGCGTCCGCAGTGTGCCTGGTCGGGAGACGGCGGCAGTGTCGGCCTGGGCCACGTTTACCTGCGCGCGCCCGTCGTCGCGCAAGTCATGGCAGGTGACATCGAGGGCGCGATCGATGCCTACGTGGCGAGCGAGCGGGCGTACGTCGTCAATCGCCTGCTTCAGTCGCGTATCGCCGGCGCCGTCGAATCACTGCCGCACCGGAGTGTCCGGGAGGAGCTTGAACAGATCCAAGGCGAGAATGCACTGCAGCGGTTCTGGATCTTCCTGATGCTGAACGATCAGCACCGGCACCTCAGCCGGCACTTCGAGGACATCGACGTACATCGCCTCGAGCTACAGCTGCCGTTCTTCGACAGCGATTTTCTCTCGGTCATTGCGTCAGTTCCCCCGGGGCTGCGCCTGTACCATCGGTTCTACGTCCGGTGGCTGGAGCATTTCCCACCGTACGTGCGATCCATTCCCTGGCAGGCGTATCCCGGGCACGTGCCATGTCCTGTGGTGGATTCCAACGCAGCGCGACTGGCATACCAGTGGGATGAGGGAGTAACGGCGGCGAAGCGCGCGATGCGAAGGCGTGCCATGACCCGGGAAGTGGCGGGGATCCTGCGATCCAGGGATTTCGCGCGACCGTTGATGCGCCGCCAGTTCCTGCGCATCGCGAACCTCATCCACGCGACGGGTCTTCGCGACTACCACTACGTGCTCGATGCGGCGCGAACGTACCAGCTCTACTGGCGCATGAGTGGAGGCGCTGTCGAGCTGCCTGCCTGACGCCGTCCGCGCCCGTCGCGCTCAGCTCGATCGCAGTCCGAGGATGTACTCCGTCATCTCGGACAAGCGGGCCGCCGCAGGGACTTTCGGCGGTGGCTCGCTGTCGGCGCCCTGAAGAAGAGATCCGGGAACGTCGAACCAGGGACGCGATCCTCCGTGGCCCTGCCTACCAGGCTGCACGCCCATTCGCCACAGTGTCCGCGACAGCTTGACCGACGGACAGACCTCCCGTGTCGGGAGACTGATCTGAACGAAGTGGCGCGTGAGGGCGTCGAGCAGCCACCGGGGCCCTGTCGGTGCAAGGCGATGCAGAACGGAATCAGGCACCGGCGTGGACGCGAGATCGCGCGCCAGCCGGAGGCCCCAGTAGCTGCACGTCGCGCCCCGGCTCGCGATGGCTATGTCGCCAAACCGCTTCCAGTCCACTTCGCCCGAGGAAACGATCACATCGATGTCGCGCAACGTGCGCCAGGCGCCAAAGCGTGCCTCGTGCGACCAGATGAAGTGCAGACACACGTGGAGCAGCTGATGATGCACGTCCGCAACCCAGACGCGAGGACCGAAGCTGCGGACTGGCCGGGCTGACTTCATTATCTCCGCGGCGGGGAGCACGAACGGCGCCTGCCGCGAGAACAGCTCGACGTGAAACTCGAGCCCGACGTAGCAGTCCTGATCGTCCTCCAGCGGAATCAGATGCTGATGCGCCGAGTAATCGTTCTCGGGCGGAAGGTCGCGACGGCGCACCCAGCCGGAACTGAATGCAACTTCGGTCGCTTCGGCGGTGCGCTCGCGCGGTATCATGACATCGAGGTCGCCCATCGGCCGGTCGAGCGGCGACGCGTACAGCGTGTGCGCCAGTCCAGCGCCTTTCAGCAGGAGCATGTCTATCCCGCGCTCACTCAACGCCCTCTCCAGCCGCCGCAGCCGTCCCTCGAGAAACAAAGCCTGCATGTCGGACAGACGCGCGATATGGCTCAGTCGGTCCGCCACCGCCTCCGCTGCGGGGCCACCAATCCGGCGGAGGTGGCGCACCAGCGGCCCCGCCGCACGCTCCCGCAACACCAGCCGGTGAAGGGCGTTGAGATCGAGGTCGCCGCCAAGCAGCCTGGCGATTGCCGCATCGTTGCGCGCGCCGCCACTCGTGAGCGCCAGCAACCGTGCCTCGGCAGAGATCCGGCTCAGAGCCGACTCGGCTGCGCCGTCGGTTCCTCCGCGGGTCGCCCTGGGCTCCATTGTCGGCATCGCGGTCACGGCTAGTACTGAGCGAGACCGCCGGCACGTCTTGCGTACCGCAGACTCATTACGAAGCACAGCGAACCGACAGCAAGTCCGACGGCAGCCATCAGCGACAGCACCGACACGTCGGCCCCCACGGCGCTGAGTGGTTGCTCATCGATCACGATGCGACGGATCGCGCGAAGCCCGTAGGTGAGCGGAATGACATCAGAGACGATCCGGATCCATTCCGGAATCATCGTGGTCGGATATGTGACGCCGCCCAGCACTCCAGAGAGGATGACCACAATCGACTGCAAAGGACCAGCGCGTCTGAACGCTATGATCAGCGAGGCAGCGACGAGTCCGACAGCTGCGTAGGACAGCACTATCAATGCAAAGATCGGCGCCACCAGCGGAAGACGCCCCCACGCTATCTGCGCGCCGAGCAGCCCTGCAACGCCGAGCAGCACGGCGACTTTGGTGACGGTCCATAGCAGCTCGTAACCGGACAGCCCGACGACCAGCGCCGTCCTGGATACCGGTGCACCGAAAAGGGCCTCCAGCGTGCCGGTCGAAATTCCGTCCGAGACTGCGCGCGGCAGCGCATCGACCGCCATCGCCAGGAACATGTACGCCGCTGTCCCGATGATGAGGAAGGTGAAGAAGTCCGAGCCTTCCCCCGCGATTGACGGCGCCATGAACGGCTGCAGCGTGCGGCCAACATAGTACGTCGGCACGACCTGGAACGCCACGAGCGATACCGACATGAGAATATTCATCCGGTAGCTCGTTGCCGTCAGGAATCCTGCACGGAGCAGCGCGGCCACCTTACGCATCGCGTTGCCGCCGGTCGTGCGCGATTGCCGACTCGATGACGTCAGCAAGCGTGTAAGGCACCTGCTCGAACCGGCCCACCACCACTCCCGCGCCCGCCAGAGAGCTGAGGACGCGTGCGCTGGCAGCCATCCCGCCGGGAATGGTAACCTCGAGTTGCGTCCAACCGTCTGCGCTGCCGATACGGTCCGAAGCCAGCTGCTCGACCGGGCGCGCATCGAGCCCATCCCACATCCGATGACCGGGCGTACGCGTCCAGACACGGTAACGATCCCGGTCGAGATGCCGGGCAAGCTCGCCCATCGTACCGTGATCCAGGAGACGGCCCCGGTCGAGAATGCCGATGCGGGTGCAGAGCCCGAACGCTTCCTCGGCGCTGTGCGTGGCAAGCACGATGGTGCACCCTGCACGGGTCGCGACATCCTCGACGAGAAAGTGGCGGAAGTCGCGCGCCGCGACCGGATCCAGGCTGCGTGTCGGCTCATCGAGCAGCAGCACCCGCGGGCGTCTGAGCAGACCCCGCGCGATGAGCAGGCGCTGACGCATCCCGGAAGAGAATGCCCCGACCAGCTTGCTTCCCGCGTCCGCGAGCCCCACCAGCGACAGCAGCTCGCCGATGCGCGCTTGCATCTCCCGCCCGTGCAGATCGTGCAGCGTCGCGAACAGCCGCAGGTTTTCGTAAGCTGACAGTCGCCAGTACAGACCCCGCTCGTCGCTCAGCACCAGTGCGACTTCCCGCCTCACCGCTGACGCGTCGCGTACGACGTCGCGTTCGCCAACGGTGGCAGAGCCTTCATCGGGAAGTATCAGCGTCGCCAGAATCCGCAGCAGCGTCGTCTTTCCGGCGCCGTTGGGGCCAAGCAGGCCGAAGAACTCACCCTCGTTGACGTGAAAGGTGACCCCCCGCAGCACGTACGCGGTGGCATGCTCGCGCGGCGCCCGCACTATCTCGCTGATGCTCCGCCGCACCGCATAGCGCTTGGTCAGCCGGTGAACGTGGATCACGCCGGCTGACGCAAAGTCGTGGGCCGGAGTCAACTCCGTCGGAGCGATGGCAAGCGCGGTCACGCGCAGTCAGCGACGGGAGTTACCGCACGCTCGGGTTCGTGGGAATGCCACGCGAAGAAGGTGCCGACGACGTCATCGAGCCGGGAGAAATCGCGCGCCACCTCCAACTCGTATACCGGCACGGAGGAAACGAGATCTGCGGTCCGGTGCAGGACGGCGGCTGCCTCCGGCCCACCAAGCAGCACTCCGATCTTCGTCTGGCCAAGCACCCGCGTCACGGCGGCTGGCTCGCTGAGACGCTTACGATGGACCGGCGGCGCATCGGGAGCGGAGACACTCGACAGCAGGTACAGCGCGTCGAGTGGCGCGGCGTGCACGCGGCGCCGTCCGATTGCGCTGTCGCGGAACATCGGCTTGGACGTTGACGAGTCCAGCGCGAAGTCGATGTGCATACCGAGCATGGCAGCAGTATCGCGGAACATCCTGACACTGTGCGCGCCGGGTCGCGCCATCGGAGCCGGCCTCAGTTCCACCGGTACAATGTCGTCTGACATGAGTTCCGCCCCTGCCCGCTCGAGAGCGACCGCGAGAGTGGACTTGCCGCTCCCCTTCGGCGCGAGAAAGGCGATGGCACGGCCGCCAATGCTGACCGCGCTCGCGTGCAGGCACAGACAACCGCCCAGGTGGAGGGCCAGGGCGAGTACCCGGCCGGTGAGATCCAGCCGCGCAGCCCGCTCATCGGCAGAAGGCGACGGACGCCACGAGATCTCGCGACCGTCGGAGCTAACGTCGAAGACGCCTGTGTCGTCGAACTTCAGTCGATACCCGCCGGCCAGTCTGTACGCCTGAACGCGAACATCGGGCTCGACCGCGTCCCAGCCGATGGACTCTGCTGATCCGGCCGGAACAGGAGAATCAGTTGTGCGGATGATCCAGTCAGCGACTCCCGGTCGCGTCGGACGGAGCTCGGGAAATTCGAGCTCGGATTCGAGGATGCCGCCAAAGATCTCGTAGAATCTCACGTCTGTGAGGCGCCTCGCGCGTCACGGCCAGCCAGGAGACTGGGGACCGGCACCGCCGGCCCCCAGCACCACGGTTACGAGCGGTGCCACTGGTTGGAACCGTCGCCGGGCTCGGACGGACCGCCACCCTGCGTCAGGTCCCGAAACCCCCCCAAACGCTGCACCTGGGGTTTCTCGTACTTCATTGGCCCTCCTGTGAAAACGTGAAACCACTGCAAACTACCGCTGAGCATCCACTCAGCGCATTGCGGCCGACCTGGCCGCAAATCGTGGAGCAGACGCCTTCAGCACCGCTGAGGCGCCGCTCGTTCCCTTCGGCTCCGAAGCCGGCGATCCCCACCGATGCCGGAGCCACAATTCTGCCTGATAGGTTCTGTAGAGGTGGAACGCGTCGATCGATCCACCCCGTCCACTGAGAAGGTCGTGCCACGCGCGCTGCAATTCATATGCATCCACGAGGCCAGCCTCCGCAAGCACAGGTGACCCGAACACAGTTGTGATGCCTTCCCCGCCTGGGCCACGCATTGATTCCAACAGGTAGGAGCCGGTGGTCCCGGTCCGCTCACCCCTCGGCCGAAGGACGCTCGCTGGCAAAAGCCCCTGTACCGCCCGGCGGAGCAGCCGCTTCGTCTCGCCGCCACCCACACGCTCGGTCCGGGGACGGCGGACCGCCAACGCGACCACCCTTTCATCGAGCAGTGGCCGGCGGATCTCTATGCCTTCCTCGAGAGCCAGTGCAGAGCCTTCAGCCCTGGCTGCCCGCAGATACGGCGCAGTGAGCAGCCAGGCCAGTTCCGCATCGGCGAGCTTCCCGGGGCGCACCTGTGGGATGCCCGCCACATCCTGCTCCTCGAGCCCGACACGTCTCAGGCCGGCGCGATCCACCCAGGAAGGCACCCGTGACTGAAAGGTACTTGGGATCAGATCGCGGCCCAGACTGCGATTCGCAGCCCGCCTGACCGGGTTCGGGACAGCCGGAAAAAGTACGAAGCGGCCGATCCCATCGAACGTTCGGCCCCGCTGAAGATACCAGTCGCGCGCCATCGTGGCCCAGCGACCGCTCCAGAAAAGGTCGCTGAAATACAGGCTGGAGCTCGAAAAGAGCTCGTCGCCACCGTCGCCGAGCAACGCCACGCGTCCTCCCTCGGCAAGAGACCGGCGAGCCAGGGCGCGATTCCATCCTTCGTACACGTGCGCGAAGACCGTATCCCGGCGTTCCGCAACCCCCTCCGGGTCTTCGGGGACGAGGGGCACTTCCCTGATGTCCTGCCACCGGACGCGCGCGTCCCAGTGGGCCGCGATGCTCTCGATGATCTCGTCTTCCCGCCCCGCGTTTCCAGGCGGATAGCTCATCGACACGGGCACGATCCGGCCAGCCGCGCCTCGAGTGCGCACGGCTTCCGATCCGCAGGCGAAAATCGCGCTCGAATCGAAACCCCCACTCAACCATGTGATCGTCGGGTCACGCGAATCGAGCCGCTCCACCACAGCGGCGGTCAACAGCCGGCGGAGCTCCTCCGCAGCCTCGTCGAAGGAGAGCCTGCGGTCCTCCTCGACCGGAGGCGGGCTCCAGCGTGAGTGGACCCGCGCGCCCGAATGCGGCGTCCACACGATCGTGTCGCCGGGGGTGACCGTCTTCACGTTCTCGAAAGACGCTCCGGACTCGACGTTCAACAGGGAGGCGAGGAACGCCGCGATCGCCGTGAGATCGACGGCAGAGTTGCAGGCGGGGTGGCGCGCGACTTCGGCGGCCGCGGAGCCGATGACCAGCTCACCGTCGTGAGCCAGATAGTGCAGCGGGCGGGATCCCACGAAGTCGCGCGCGGCCACGAGCTGCTTCCGCAGCGAGTCCCACAACACGAAGGCGAAGTCTCCTTCGAGCCAATCGACACAATCGATGCCCCTGGCCGCATACGCCGCGAGTATCAGCTCGGCGGAAGAGAGATCCCTCGGAGGCACACCAGCGGCAACGAGCCGCCGCGAAAGGTCGTGGCGGTAGTACAGCGAAGCGTCGGCGACGACGATGACGCCGTCGCGCTGCACCGCGGATGGACCGCCCTCCGGTACGCTCCCCTGACCGCCGACGAGGATCGCCGCGCCCGGAGCCAGGTATGCCTCGCGACCGTTTCTCGCAGGCCCTCGACCCTCTGCGAGCCGCGCGAGAGTCGCGGCAGGAGTGCCGAGGGAGAACACTCCCAGTACGGCCGGGATCACTGCCACTCCACCCGCAGGTCCTTCAGAACCGTGTACTCGGGACCGCTGTCATCCGACGCGTCGAAAACGAGCGAGCCACAGGTAACCCACGCGTGTGCGCCCACTCCCCCGGACGCATCGCGCCGCACTCCGATCCGGATACGTCCGTCGGGAATCCCCTCAGCAAGCAGGAGGTGCTGCAGAGCCAGCGCGCGCACCAGGCAGCTGGGACGGGACGGGCCGTAGCGGGAGGCGCGGTCCACCGCGCGTGCCAGTTCCGTCGCGCGCGGCGCAAAGTCGTCGCCGGACCCGGATGCTGACTGTTCGGCGGGAAGCCCACGAGTCACGAGCCACCCGGGCGGGCGAAACCGAAGTCGCGCCCGCGCCACCAGCAGCGCCCATTGGCTGTGTCCGAAATCCAGCCACTCCCGGCCGCTGAGCCGTCTCGCTCTACGCAACACGCGGCGCCCCGTCGCCGGGATCCCTGGCGGACCCTGGCGGGAACTCGACGAGCCCCATCTGCGCCAGATCGTCCAGCATCGCCTCGACGTCCGCGCGCAACTCGGACAACGGAACGTCGGGATAGTCCGCCTGAAGCGATGCGCACAGTTCGTCGAGACTGCTGGCTGCCGGCGGCAGCAGCTGCCAGACGCGCACGCCAACCGAGTTCAGCGAGTAATACGTCTCGTCCCGGATGGAGAAGAGCACCGCCCCGCCTTCGACGGGAGCGAACACAACGTCAGGGCTGGCCGCCGGAAGCACGTCTACGTCTCCTCGAAGCATCGATACGAAAAATGGGTACGATCACCCATACCCCGCACCACCGTCCACCTGTGGCCCGGGCAGGAGTGAGTCGCCAGACAGCTGATACCGCTGGTGACAGGCTCGGCATATCGGGTGCCGGGCAGTTGCGGCACCGCGGCGACGACCCGTCGCGCCGTAAGTGCCGCGGCGGCAGTGGGTTGCCTCCAGTCCAGCCGGGACCGGACACCATTGCGCCGCGGCTTCAATTCAGCGCTGTTGTAGCGTGCGGCCAACACTTCGTGTCACCTGACTAACCGCGCTTCCACACAAGTCCGCGGCGGCCGGTCACGACGTGGAACATCCCGACAACGGCAGCCGCGTTGATCATGCAGAAGTAGTACGGCAGCCGAAGCACGCCGGGGCGCAGGCGCCACACGCTGCCCAGCACCACCAGAGTGTAGAAGGCGATCTGCAGCCCGGCGAAGAACCGGTAGAGCGGCACATGCAGGAGGAACGCATTCGCGACCGCGAGCGCGACCAGCGCGGGCGGCACGAGCAGCCTGCCCGCCTTGTGAGAAAAGAAGAAGAAAAGGGCCATCGGCCGGGGCGGGCGCAACAGCGGCATCAGCTCCCGAAGCTGTTCGACGTTCCCTGCCATGATCCGCACCCGCCGGGAGAAACCGCCCATCTCACGCGCTTCCTCCACGGCCACGGCGCCCGGCTCATATGCGACACGAAAGCCGCGCTGCAGGATGCGAAGCGGAATCACATAGTCGTCGTTTATGATTCCGGGCGCGGGGAACGGGTACAGAGCACGACGGATCGCGTACAGCGAGCCGTGCGCGCCCAGAATCGAGCCGAGCGCCGCCTCCTGCGCCTTGAGGAACGTCTCGTACTTCCAGTAGAAATCCTCCTGCCCGCCCAGGTGCACGCCCTCGGTCTTCCTCACCCGGTACACGCCGCTGACTGCGCCGACGGCAGGATCGGCGAAGTTGGCGACCAGCGTGCGGATCGCGCCCGGTTCGAGCATGCTCGCCGCGTCTGAAAAAGCGAGAATCTCGCCGCGCAGATGCGGAACTGTGTCGTTGAGCACCTGGAGCTTGCCGCGGTTCGTATCGTAGAGGAACGCGCGGACGCGACTGCCATCGGCGGCCAACCGCACGATCTCCGTGGTCGCGTCTGACGACCCGTCCACCGCAATCGCGAGCTCGAGACGGTCGGGCGGATAGTCCACCGAGAGGAGATTCCGGATCTTGTCGGCAATCACCCGCTCCTCGTTGTACGCGGGCACCAGCACCGACACCGTCGGCTCGATCGGCGCCTTCCGCACCGGCCGCTGCATGACCAGCCGGAGAAGGACGAGCAGCACCGGATAGCCGACGTACACGTACGCCGGGATCGCGGCCGCTATCCAGAACACCGCCTCGGCCGACACCTCTCTAAGCCGCGGACGCCGCCACGCAGTACAGCTGTCCGACCACCTTCACCGAGTCCACGCGGAATCCAGCCTCCTGCAGGAGCGAAATCACCTGCTGGCGACGGAAAAAATAGACCGGACAGCCGAGCACGCCGAGACGCACCTTCCGGATCGGCATGCGCCAGGTGTAGTAGCGGGGCCACGCCGACAGAAAGCGGCCGCGCGTCGCCTTTCGCATCACGTCCAGACGCGAGCGCGGATCGGCGATGTAGTCCCAGAAGCCGATCGCGATGGTGAGGTCGAACGGCTCCTCGATGCGGTAGTCGAGCACGTCGGAGTTGACGAACTCGCAGCGGTCAGCGACACCTGCTTTCGCCGCCACGTCGCGTGCGATCCTGAGCATCTCCGGTGCGATGTCCACTCCGATCACGTGCGCGCCCCGCTGCGCCAGCGCCGCGACGAATCGTCCGGACCCGCATCCGAAGTCGCAGACGCGCTGCCCGCTCACGTCGTTCGCTTCCTCCATCACCCAGTCGAACCGCTGGTATATGTCGCGTCGCAGCACGCGGTCGAGCGAGCGCGATACGAGGCTCTTGTTCCCGGTGTAGATGGCGTCGAACTGGTGCGCCGTATCGTTCCAGTACGCCTTCACCTGCGGCATGTTGTCCGTCGTGGGCATTTAAGCTGTTTGCAGAGGGTAGTTGATTGTGGGAGCCGTGCCAGCCAGCCCCGAGCTCGCAAAGCTCGAGAAGCTTCCGAGCTTCAGGAGCGAGCCGAGGCGGCCGAGGGTCTCGTTCAGATTGGTGTAATGTCGCAGCCGCGAGCGCAGCCGTCCCTGGATGCGCGGCTGCGCGGGATCCACTTCCCAGGGATGGACGTAGGCAATGAGGGGCAGGTTGTCGGCCCGAACCCTCTCGAACCCCATCCGCGTGTACCAGAAAGGGAGCAGTCGAAGGTAGCCGCCCCCGCCGACCGGGAAATTGGTCGCTCCGACAACGCGAAAGGTCGAAATCGGATACTCCACCAGAGCCCCCCCGTCGGTGTTGACCTGCCACGGCGCCCGGGGCGCATCCGGTATGCCGTAAACGTCGTGCCGGATGGGAAAAATGCTGGAGTCGTATTCGAACCCCTCTTCGGCGAGAATCGCCAGCGCCCAGAGCGATTTCGCCGTAACCGAATAGCTGGGCGCCCTGTACCCGGTCACTGCACATCCGGCGGCCTGCTCGATCGCGTTCTTCGCCTGCCGGGTGTCCGCGCGGAATTCCTCCGGAGTCAAGCCGTACACCAGCCTGTGCCAGTACGAGTGGCAGGCAACCTCGTGACCTCGGGCGACGATCTCACGGACCAGACCCGGACACCGGTCAGCAACCCAGCCGAGAACGAAGAACGTCGCGTCGGTCTCGTGCTCGTCCAGCAGGTCGAGAAGGCGCCGGGTGTTGTCCTCCACCCTCAACGGATACCGGTCCCAGTCTGCGCGGGGAACGACGTCAGCGAACGCCTCGACGTGAAAATAGTCCTCGACGTCCACAGAGAAGACGTTTCGGACCGTTCCATTCACCTCGCGCTGACTCATCATGGACCCTGGGAAGAGAGCGTGCATGGCCTGCGGGCCGGACTAATGCGGGGAGCATGCCGTGGAGGATCCGGCCGCCTCCGGGAGGGCGCTCCGGCGAACACGACCCCCCAATGGAGTCCCCTGGAAGCAGTGGCCAGCGGCTGAACCCCGAGGTCCTTCGCCGGGTGCTCCCTGACGTGGGACCGTCCTCCCTGGAGGACCATGCCCTCCGCGTCCGCGCAATGCGAGGCTCCCAGCGCCACAAGGTGTGGCACGGTCGCAACACGGGATGCGGCCGTGGCCCCTTTTCACGGGGAGGCATCGGTTCAGCCTTGCGGCACCAAGCGTGCTAGGACTGGAGAGACCTCACGTGAGGGAACGGGCTGCCGCTTCACGGCTGGGCAGACCGAAATCCGATTGCCGCTCCCAGTCCAAGGAACAGTGCTTCCCGTCCGCCCTGCTTCAGAAACACGTCTGACGCCGACAAGCCAGCCGCCGGTTCCACCGGGTCCGCTGTTCGGCAACCCTGATGATGACGATCGCGGCGTGCCGTTCAGCCGCCGCCTGAGCGCGATCCGCCGCCACTGGTGGCTGGTCGCGGCTCTGACGGTCGTCGGAGCCACGGCAGGGTTCGTGGCCACCCGCTTCGTCAAGCCGACTTATGAAGCGCGGGCGACGATCTGGATCCAGGAGGTCGCGCCGCCGACGCGTGATCAGACCGGGCCGATCCGCGGCCGCGAGATGCTCACCGCAAGCTCCTGGGTCGAACTCTTCAAGAGCTTCACCATCGTTGATTCAGTCGTGATGCAGCTCGGGCTGCACGTCACCCCCGACTCGCCGCGTGATTCTTCGATGTTTCGCGGGGTCACCGTGGACAACCAGCTCCGGCCGAACCGGTACGTCCTGTCCGTGGACACGGCGGGTCGCACATACACGCTGGCCACGGAAGCCGGCGCGGTCGTCGAGCGCGGTGCGGTCGGCGACTCGGTGGGACGGGCAATCGGAATGCGCTGGGCGCCCGATCCGGACTATCTGCTGCCGGACCGCAGCGTCACGTTCGCGATCACCACGCCACGCAACGCCTCGCTCGCGCTCCTCAATAACCTGAAGGCAGATCTGCAGCCGACGAGCAACTTCATGCGGCTGACGCTGTCGGGTGACGATCCCGTTCGAACCGCCCGCGCGCTGAATCTCTGGTCGCAGGTGTTCGTTTCCACTGCGCTCGAGCTCAAGCGGCGCAACCTGACTGAGTTCAGCAGGATCCTCGAAGGGCAGCTTGAATACGCGGAACGGCAGCTACGGAGCGCGGAGACCGCCCTGCTCACTTTCCGCGTCAACACAGTCACTCTGCCCGCCGAGACAGCACCGCTCATTCCCGGCCTCGAGCTGACGAAGGGACCGGTGTTCACCGAGTACTTCGACCGGAAGCAGCAGCTGGATGAGATCCGGCGGCAGCGGCAGGCGCTGCAGCAGGTCCTGGCGCGCGGCTCGGCGGGTGGAGGTGGCCCCGACCCACTCGCCATCGCCTCGATTCCGGGACTCCTGGACTTCCCCGGCGCGAGAGAGTTGTCGGACGTATGGAAGGAGCTGTTCGAGAAGCAGGCACAACTGCGCGCCCTCCAGCGGAACCTGACCGACGAGAACCCGCGTGTGGTGCTTCTCTCCGAAGAGATCAGCACGCTGCGAACGCAGACGCTGCCGCGGATGGCCAACGCGGTCCTGACCCAGCTGCAGCAGTCCGAGCGAAGCCTGGGAGGGCAGATCGCGGCGCAGGGAGTCGAGCTTCGCGGGATCCCGACGCGCGCAATCGAGGAGATGCGCCTCACGCGTGAAATGAAAGTGGCCGAGAACCTGTACACATCGCTGCAGGCGCGATACGCGGAAGCAAAGCTGACGGAGAACAGCTCCGTCCCGGATGTCGTGTCGCTCGACCAGGCGTCGCCGCCCGATTCACCGGCGACGGACGCCAAGTATCGCGTGCTGCTGATCGCAATCTTCGCCGGACTCGTACTCGGCATTCTCATCGCGTTGCTGCTGGACCAGCGGGACAACCGGTTCCGTTACGTGGACCAGGTCGGCAGCGACCTGCGGCTGCCGATCGTCGGAGCGGTGCCCTCGCTCAAGCTTGCCCGCGGCCAGACTTCGCTGGAGCACGTCGATGGCGTGGTGGAGGCTTTCCGCGGAATCCGGCTGCGGCTGCAGCACTCGGCAGCGCCGGACGGCCGGATCTCGTGCGCCATCACCAGCGCGCTCAGCGGCGACGGGAAATCCATCGTCTCCGCGAACCTTGCACTCTCGTTCGCCGAAGCCGGCTATCGCACCGTGCTGGTCGATGGCGACACGAGACGCGGCGAACTGAACCAGGTCTTTGGCGTGCGCGCGTCCCCCGGACTCATCGAGTCGCTGCAGGGCAAGGAGAAGCTGGAGGACTGCCTGCAGCCCACGACCCATCCGCAGCTCATGCTGCTCGCGGGCGGCGCACGCGGCAGGCACAATCCCGACGCGCTTGCCGATCAGTCGCTCGGGCGGCTGCTGGCCGAGCTCCGCTCGCAGTTCGACGCGGTGATAGTCGATACGCCGGCTCTCACCGCCGGCATCGATGGGTTCGCGCTCGGAACCGAGTGCGGCAACATCCTGCTCGTGATGCGTCACGCCAGAACGGACCTCCGCGCGACGATGATGAAGCTCGACATTCTTCGCCGGCTGCCGGTCAACATTCACGGTGTCGTGCTCAACGACGTTTCGCCGACCGGTGAATACAGGTACTACGCCTACGAGACGTCCTACGCGGGCGTACCCGAGCACGCCGCGGTTGGAGGCAACGGAGCTGGTGGCAGGAACGGCAACGGCGGCAGAGCCCCACAGCGTCAGGTGCTCGGTGCCGGCGTCGGCAACAGGAGAGGATAGATGAGCAGCACTGCAGGTTTCGTCCGTAACTGCCACCGTTCGGCGGCCGTACTGGCGCTGGCGCTGGTGGCATTTCCGGTCGCTGTGACAGCACAGTCACCCCGCCAGCAGCAGGCGATGTCCACGAGAGCCGAGCTCGAGTCACTGGCCGCCACTCTCGAGAGCGGCGCCGCGCCGCGCGGGCAGTCGGAGGTGTGGGCCCGGAGGAACGCACAGGGCATCCGCGCACGGCTGGCGAGCGGCGATTTCCGTCCGGGGGACCGGATCTTCGTCAGTATCGCGACGATAGACGGCCCCGAGACGCACACTCACGCACCCGCGCTGGACCCCAACATTGCCGATACTCTGACAGTCGGTCCCGGCAGCGTACTGACGCTGCGGGCCGTGGGCGACGTGCCGCTCGCCGGCGTGCTCCGATCAGAGCTTCAGGCCGCGGTGGAGGGCGCGGTCGCGCGCCTTTACAGAAATGCGACCGTGCGCACCGAGCCGTTGATCCGCATCGCCGTGCTGGAGGGAGTCGAGCAACCGGGATACTACGACGTGTCCAGCAACCTCGTGCTCAGCGATCTGGTGATGCGCGCAGGCGGCCCTTCCGCCAAGGCGGCGCTGGACAAGATCACCGTGAAACGGCGGGGAGCCGAGTTGTACTCCGCGGCGCGCGCCCGCGCCGCACTGCAGCAGCAGTTGACACTGGACCAGATGGACATTCAGACCGGCGACGTGATGGTGGTGCCGTTCAAGCGCTCCACGGGACTCATGCAGCTGGCGCAGGTCGCAGGATCGATCGCCACAATCACTCTCGCCATCATTTATGCCGCCGGACGCTAGCCCGCAGCTCGACTCGACCGTGCGTCACGCACGCCCTCCGCTCACTGCGCCGGCGCCAGGACGCGCCTCGGCAAGACCGTTGACGGTTCCCCTGGCCGATGTAACGGAGCAGCCCGTCCGGACGATCGGTCACCCGGAAGTGGTCGTTCCGATCACGGACAAGGCGGACCCGTATGTCCGCCTGGCAGACGTTTCCAGCGAGCGGGCTCGTGAGGATGAAGCACTCGAGCTGGCGGAGGGGTCCCGATCCGAGACGGTAAACCGGGCCGTGAACCTGCTGCTCGCTTCTCTCGCGTTGGTCGTGCTGCTGCCGCTCTTCTTTCTGGTGGCCATCGCGATTCGCGCGACGTCCAAAGGCCCGATCATCTACCGGCAGATCCGCGTCGGACAGGATCGTCGCCGGCAGCGTGTGCAGTCGGTCCGTGACCGGCGGCGCGTGGATCTGGGCGGGCGGCCGTTCATGATCTACAAGTTCCGCTCTATGACGGTCGATGCGGAGAAGAACGGCATCGTCTGGGCGCAGAAGTCCGACAGCCGGGTGACGCCGGTCGGGCGCGTCCTGCGACTCACGCGGGTGGACGAGCTGCCTCAGCTCTTCAACGTTCTGCTCGGCGACATGAACATCGTCGGACCGCGCCCGGAGCGGCCCGGGATCTTCCTCAAGCTCCGCGAGCACATCGCCGAGTACCCGCTGCGACAGCGCGCGAAGCCGGGCATCACCGGCCTGGCGCAGATCGAGCAGGACTACGACAACAGCATCGCCGACGTGCGCCGCAAGGTTCAGTACGATCTCACCTACATCCGACAGCAGAGCCTCGCGCAGGACCTCCGGATCATGCTGAGCACTCTGCCGGTGATGCTGACGAGGCGGGGAGCCAGGTAGGCGGCGCTGCCTGCAAGGGCGGCGGCGGTGAGTGGATCGACCGCAGGTGCGGGCGCGATCCTGCTCAACCGCGGACCACGCCCGGCGCGATGGTGGGCTGAATCAAGGACTCAATGAAAAAAGGAGGTGCCCGCTCGGGCACCTCCTTTTTTCACTCCTTGCCGGAGATCAGCAGAGGTTGCTGTTGTTGTAGTCGTCGAGCGTGCTGGCGAGCGCGAGCGCCTGCGATCGCGCTCCACCTGAAGCGCTGGGCGGCAGGAACGAGCCGGTCCCGGTGAAATTGATGTCGCCCAGGAGCGTCTGGGCATTCGCAATCGCCGTGGTCGCCCCGCTGCAGGCCGTGGCACCGTTCTGCACGTTCAGCTCGGCGGCCAGCAGCTGTGCGGCAAGCCCGTAGGCAGCATCGTTCGCCCTGTTGCCACCCGTGACGACGTCGGACTTCTTCAGAATCCTGACGGCTGCCGTGCAGGTCGAGATGTACAAGTCGCCGATGTACACGCCCGCGACGCTCTGCCCCGCGCCGACCGGGAAGCTTCCGAGCGTCTGATCGAGCACCTGCGCCTGGCCCCCACCCGAGCACGAGCTCCAGTTCTGCCAGTAACCGATCGTACGCGCGCCATTGCCGGTGTGCAGGAGGTTCCAGAACGAGGCGACCCAGCCGTGGAAGAAGTTCGGATCGACTTCGACGGTGACAGTCGGCTTCTCGTACCTCACGTCCACCGACGGCTGGTCACTGCTGGTGGCGAGTATGTACTGGAGCTGGGCTCCCGGCGGTCCGCCCGTCTGGGTTATGCTCACCAGTCGTGGCGGGTCGATCAGCACGCCGTTGCCAGGGTGCGGGTAGCCGACAGACTGGTTGACGCGAAAGACCTGGACGCAGTTGGAATTCGCCGCCGGTATCGTGTGCGACGGGGTCGCTCCCATCGGGAGCTCGTGGTTCGCTTCCGCCGCGGCAATCACCGCGGGTGGGAAGGTTCCGCCACCGCCGTAGCTGTAGCTGGCGGGGACTGTGACTGCGACTTCATAGGAGTACGTGCCGGCCGGACCCTGCGGGCACAGCAGCACGCTTCCCGGCGTGGCGTTCACGACGTTGAACGCGGGGAACAGCTCCGGCTCGGTCGGAAAAGGTGAGGAGTCGCTCGAGCAGGATGCCACGACCGCAGCGGCAGCGAGCGAAACTGCGGAACGGAGGACGGACTGTGTACGCATGAGGACCCCCGAGCTGAAGAATCGGACAGTTTTTGGTCGCACAAACGTACGATGCAACAGCAATGCCCGCATGAAAAAGGCGCCCGCAGGGCGGGCGCCTCTCACATCAACCGCTGTCGGTGGAGGCGTCCTCTGCGGACGCCTCCACCGTCTCTATGTACGCCTAGGGACAGAGATTCCCGTTGTTGTAGCTGTCGAGCGTGCTCGCGAGTTCGAGCGCTTCGGTGCGGTCGCTCGAGTTCGTCTTGAGGAACTCGCCCGTGCCGGTGAAGCCGATGTCATCGAGCAGGTCCTGCGCATCGTCGATCGCGTCCGTCGCATCGGAGCACGTAGTCGCCCCGTTCTGGACGTTCAGCACCGCCGCCATCAGCTGCGCGGCGAGACCGTAGGCAGCGTCGCTCGCCCGGTTGGTGCCCGACACGACGTCGGACTTCTTCAGGAGGCTCTGCGCCTCGGCGCACGTATTGACGAAGAGGTCCCCGATCAACACTCCGCCGCCGGCGAAGCTCGCCAGCGTCTCGTCGAGAACCGGATCCTGGTTGCCGTTACCCTTGGAGCACGAGCTCCAGGCCTGCCAGTAGCCAATGGTGCGCGGGTCAACGCCCGGTGGCGGAGTCTCATGGATGGAATTCCAGAATGAGATAACGGATCCGTGGAACGCGTTCGTCAGCGCCTCGACACTGACAGTTGGCGGGAGGTACTTAACATCCTCGGCGCCCGGGTCATAGTCGGTCGAGTAGAGAATCGAGTCGAGCACGGCGTCCGTCGGTGCGCTCGTCTGCGTGACGGTCACGATACGACGCGGGTCAATCGTGCCTGTGCCAACTGGCGCCGGCCATTCGATCGAACCATCGACGCTGAATACCTCGTAGCAGTTGCCGGCGCCGCCCCCTGGAATGTCGAGCGACGGGGTCGCGCCCAGGGGAAGCGAATTGTTTGCCTCCGCGGCAGTTATCGCGGCAGCAGGCCAGACGTAGTCGTTCCCGAGGTACGTGTAGTTCGTTGGGATCGTCACGCTGACGCTGTACGTGTACGTGCCGACCGGTCCCTGGGGACAGACCATTACACTACCGGGACTCGTACTGATGACGTTGAACATCGGCGCACCGTCCAGCGGCGCGGTCGGGAGGGCGGAGTCGCCGGAACATGCGGCGATGAGGGCCACGCTCGTGAGCGCAACGCCCGTACTGAGGAGTTTCTTGTGCATAGGGGGGCTGGTTGGGGAATCGATGCAATCGTACTGGCAATCCCTAAGGCAATATCAATGCCCCTCTAAACGCACGGCGAAATCATTGTCAGAAAACGGCTTGCGACTCATGCGGAGAGCAATTGTGTTGCAGCCTGTCAACAGATATGGCGCGGCCGGCCACCACCTTCTCTGATGTTTGCTAGCTCGCCCGGGGAAGCTCGACCCTGAACGAGAAGCGCGTCCCCGTACTCAGCTCAGTGTCGAGCTCCAGGGAGCTGCCGATGGCGTCGAGCAGCGTCGAGCATATTGCCAGGCCGAGACCGGTGCTCGAGAACCGGTTGCCGACTACGCCCGGATGCAGGCTGTCGAGCAGCCCCGCACGCATGGGCTCCGGGATGCCGACTCCTGTGTCCGACACCCAGAATCGGACCTCGGTCTCCGACAGCTCCGTGCAACCGATCGTGACCGACCCGCGCTCTGTAAACTTCAGGGCGTTGGTCGTGAGGTTGAGCAGCACTCTCCCAATCGCGGGCGCATAACCGATGCGGCCGTCGCACGCCGGGGAGACCGTCTGCAGGTCGAGCCCCTTCTCCTCGGCGATCGGCCGGACGATCGCGCACACATGCAGCATCGTCTCCGTCACCGAGAACGGCAGCGGCTCACCCAGCAGCAGCCTGTGGCCGCGGACCGTGTCGATCACGTCGGAGACGAGGGCGCTGAGCGCGAAGGCCGCGCCGTAGATCAGGCCAAGCTGCCGCTCCTGGACCGCGTTCACGGGCCCGCTCTGGCCGCGGCGCAGCGTGTCGGCCAGGAACAGCACTGAGGTCAGCGGCGACTGCATGTCGTGCGCGATCTCGATGATCCCCTCTGCGGCTTCATCACTCGTCAACGCCGGTTCGGCGGAACTCTCTCCCGCCGCGAGCAGATCATCGAACGCCCTCACTCCACGGGCGATGGTGCGCGAATCCACGGCGTGAATTGCTGTTTCCAGCTCAGCGAGAAACTCCGATCGCAGCGCGCGCACGTCCGATATGCGGAGTGTCGCCGACGCATCAATTGGAACGTCGCCCGAACGCGCGATCAGCTGCTCGACGCGCTCCGCAACAAAGTGCAGCCGCATTCGCAGCACGTCCACGGGCTGCCGTTCACGCCGCGCGAGAGACGCCGCCGCGCGGTCGGCCGCATCGCACAGCAGACGCCAGATGCCCGTGCGTCCCGCAAGCGGACGTCCGGGATCGGCCGTGAACGTGCGCCGACGCTCGACGAACACACCAGGCTGCGCCACTACTCACCAACCCGCGCGCTGCAGCGATAGTACAACTCCTTTCCCCGGGTCACGCGAGCTGTCTGTCGGCGCCGTCGCGCGCCAGTCCGTGCCGCTCCATCAGCCGGTACAGCGTCGTTCGATCCATGCTCGCCAGGCGGGCGGCGCGTGACATGTTCCCCGAGGCGCGCGCCACGACCCGCGTCACGTATTCCTTCTCGAAACTGGCAAGGACCTGCTCCTTCGCCACGTGATACGGATCTGTGAAGACCGCTGAAGGCGTGCCGTCCCTGTCAGCGCCACGGTCGAAATCGGGCTCCACGGGAATGTCATCCGGCTGGATCGCCGACGACGGCGTCGCGACCACCACCAGGTGCTCGATGACGTTCTGCAGCTCACGAACGTTGCCCCGCCACGGCCGCGACTGGAGAAATTCCAGTGCGCTCTCACTGTAATACGGCAGGCCGCGCGTCAGCGGGTGGTGCCGTCTCCAGAACTGCTCGAGGAAGTGCTGCGCCAGCACGGGAATGTCCTCGACTCTCTCGCGCAGCGGCGGCAGGTGGATTGGGCAGACGTTCAGGCGGTAGTACAGATCCTCCCGCAGCTGCCGGCTCCTGATAGCCTCGCGGGGGTCGAAGTTGGTCGCCGAGATGAACCGCACGTCCACTCGCGCATCCTGCTGCTCGCTGCCAACGCGTCGCAGCACGCCATCCTGCACTACTCGCAGCAGTTTGGCCTGCAGCGAGAGGGGCATCTCCGTGATCTCGTCAAAGAAGAAGGTGCCCTCATTCGCCATCTCGAGGAGGCCGATCTTCTCGCGATCGGCGCCGGTGAACGCGCCCTTCTTGTGGCCGAACAGTTCGGACTCGAGAAGGTGCTCGGGGACGGCTGCGCAGTTGAGCGGAACCAGCCTGTGCTTCGCGCGCAGACTGTGGTAATGAATGAACTGCGCGATCATCTCCTTCCCGGTCCCGCTCTCGCCGACGAGCATCACCGAGGCGCTGGTGCTGGCGACCTTGCGCGCCAGATCCACGACCCGGCGGAACGCAGGTGACTTGCCCAGCAGCGTGATCCGGTCGCTGTTGCTGTTGCGGCTCACCAGATCGCCCATTGCCTGCTCGCGCTCCCGGCGGTCCAGCACGGCGTGGGCGGCACGGCCAAGCAGGACCTGGAGATGGCTGCCGGAGAACGGCTTCGGCAGGTAGTCCCAGGCGCCGAGCCTCAACGCCTCGACGCTCGAGCTCACGCTCGGCTTCCCCGTCATGATCAGGACGATCGTGTTGGGGGCGATCGCGAGGATCGATTTCAGCAGCTCGAGCCCGGAGATCTGCTTCATGTACAGGTCCAGCAGCACGATGTCGAAACGGGCGCGCCGCATCATTTCCAGCGCCTCATCACCCCGACCGGCCGCGGCCACTGTATATCCCTCCACCTGCAGCACGCTGACACAGGCGTCGCGCAGGGTGCGCTCGTCGTCTACTACGAGGACCCGGATCCTGGCCCGATCGGCAGCCGGAACTGCGAGGGGATCATCGAGGATCTCGCCGGCCGCTTCGACTGCCGGCTCCAGCTCTACCTCGAAGGGAACCGCAACCTCGGGCTGGTCCGCGCGAGGGGCCTCGCGCGCGAGAGAACTTCCCGTGCTGTTCATCGGAGCTGCCGGTAACTGGTGTGGACACAATGCAACACCTGCCGCTGTGGGAAAACACAGCGTCGTGCAGGGATTGTGACGTTTCGCAGAACATCCCGTCGCCCGCGGTGGCTGTCAAGAAGCCGCAACAGAGTGTTGCAGCTTCGTTGCATATCCGATGATTAGACTGCGGGATTGCAGGACCGCGTCACAACAGATTGTGACTTCATCCGTCGCCAGCGGAGTCAGTGGCCGGTGGCCGCAGATACTCCGCGGCGATCTTAAGGTACCGGCAGCTGTTTTCTAGGCGTGGTGATGCGGGACCTGATCGAAGCTGAGTGCCGGCTTCTCGTAGTTGGTCGCTTCAGCGTGGTCGAGGGCCGCCTCTGCACGCTTGAGCAGCTCGGCCGGATCGATTTCGGCCGCCGCGAAATCCTCGACGGCGCTGTAGCCGGCACGCAGGACGGTCTTCTCCGGACCGCCGGGCTCCCGGGCGCGCACCACTACCGAATTGAGCCGCTCGACCAGGCGCGATGCACCACCGGCGTCGGTGGCGGGCGCGAGGATGGCGAGCCGGTTAGGGGCGAGATGTCCCATCACGTCGGAGCGGCGGCTGTTGGACCGCCACAGGTTCGCGAGCTCGGCCATCGCCTCGCTCACCTCGTCACCGGTTTGCGGCCGGCCAGCGGCCGCCCCTGATGTGAGGGCCACACAGGCAAAAGGCTCGTGCTCTCTGCGCGCACGACCCCCGAGCTGACGCGCCCACTGCTGAAGCGCCTCCCGGGTGTACAGACCGGTTGCATGTTCCTGGAACTGCTGCGCGCGCTTCTCTTCGCCTTCCTGCTTCGCGCGCACGTACGTGCGGAGCTTGAGCAGCAGCGGCTCGATGTCCACCGGCGGGCTGTAGTAGTCCCATGCCCCTGCACGCAACGCCTCGGCGCGGATCGCGGCGGCTGCCGGAGCCCGTGCGATCAGGACGATCGGCGTTGCGTGGTCGAACAGCGGATCGTCGCGGAGCGCGCGGGTAACCTCGACACCGCCGAGTTCCCCAAGCGACTCGTCGAGGATGACCGCGGCGGGCTGCTCACGACGCGCGAGCTCCAGAGTGCGCCGGCCGCCGTGACACCGGGCGACGGTGTAGCCGTTGAGCTCGAGCACGGCCTCGAGCGACCTGCCTGTCCACTCGCCTCCGCTCCCCACGATCACCAGTGGACGGGGCTGCTCCTGCTCCGGCATTTGAGAAGTCATCGAGCTGGGAGACGAGAAAACACTGGCTGAGAGACATGCAACGTATGGACACGTCCGTTCCGCCGCTGGAGGCCTGGACGGCCTGACAATTCCAGAGACGGTGGGCTCGCTCAGGCCAGCAGCAGTTTCCATTCCCTGGTCGGTCGCTGCGAGCTCAGTCTCAGGCACAGGGCCGCCAGCACCGCCTCCCTCCCCCAATCTCCCCGGATGACCGCTACCCCTGCTTCGAACTGTCGCGACGCTGCCGCATGTGTGGGGCAGATCCAATGATTCATGACCCGGGGGGCGGAGCGTGTCGAGCCCCGGCGGGTACGAAGACCATCATGAAACCGCCTGCCGGAGCGTCCGGCGCCACAGTCAGACCGCGGTCGCCGCTTGGGCGACGCGGGCTCGCGCTCCTCATTCTGCCACTGGCGATGGCGCTGCCCGCTGGCTGCGCGGACGATGCAGTTGCTCCGCGCCTCCCCGGCAGCCCAACGCAGACACTGCAGTGGTCCGCGCCTGTAAGCCTCTTTTCCGGAGGCGGGGCCCGCCTGGCCCACGATGGAGCGGGGCGACTATATGCCCTCGGCAAGGTCAGCGGATCACCCAACCTGCACGTTCGCCAATCCAGCGATTACGGCGCTTCGTGGAGCGCGCCCATCAACACCGGGATCGCGCGCAACCTCGTCCTGTACAGGTCAGTAGCGGCGGCCGGCAGCACGCTGCACATCCTGACCTCGACGGGCGACGACGCGAGCCTCATCTACTCGCGATCGGACGACGGTGGCGCCACGTGGCCGGTGGAGCACAACCTGTCGGCGGACATTGAGAACCGCCGCGCGCACCGCGCGAGCATCGCGGTGGCGGGGGACTTCGTGCACGTCGCCAATTCGCGGCAGTTCAATGCCCCGGACCGCACCGTCACTTACTGGCGCAGCACCAACGGAGGACTGGGTTTCTCCCCCGCGGTCACGATCTACAGCGAAGCAGATGGAGGGGGCGTCAACCCCGATCTCGCGGCCGGCGCCGGCGGCGTCGTCCACCTGGTACTGGAGAGCTGGAGTGGAGGAGCACCGTACAATCCGCTCACGGGCCTTGGCGGCATTCGCTCCGTTTATTTCCGCTCGACCGACAACGGCGCCACCTGGCCAGCGCCGCAGCAGGGTGTCGTTCTCGGCAATTCGATCCTCCGACCTCGCGTCGCCACGACGGGAGGAGTCGTGACGGTCATCACCGAAACGCAGGACGGGGTTGCCGGTCCACGGCACCTCTGGGAGTCACGCAGCACCAGCGCAGGTGCTTCGTGGGACGGCATCCGGAAGATCACCTCCGCCCCGAACCTCAGCATCTCGCATCCGCTGGTGGCGAACGGACCCGGCGGTCAGGTCCACGTCGCGGCGTTCGATGAGACCAACCGACGCCTCCTGACCGTACACAGCAGCGATAACGGAGTTACCTGGAGGAGCCCTCTGGTGGCCGCAACGCTCGCGACCAATGGCATAGACACCCCCTTCAGCATGGTCACGGCCGGTGGATACGTGCACATGGTGGGGGCGGCGGCATTCACCGAATCCGCTGCCGGATACATGCGAATGAGGGTCGGAGGACAGTAGCCCACCCCCCGACAGGACGCTCCGGCGGCCAGTGGGAAGGCCCGCTGCCGGCAATAAGGGCAATGGCATGCCCGGTGCACGGATTACCCCTGCCGCAAACAGCTGAACCCCATTGCGGGTCGTCTGCCCACTCGGTGGCGACCGCAGACCTCATGAGGTAAACATTAGATTTATGGACGCTTCACAGTCAGTCACGAACCCCTCCCCGGATCAGGGGACCCCGCCGTCCCGTGCCCGCGGGTTGAACGCCTTTCGGTCGGCCCGGTGGCTGGTGCTGCCCGTGTTCGTTGCGCTTGTCAGCGCTTGCGGCAGCGGCGATCACGATGACCCGTTCGAGCCGGGGGTCGAGGTGCCCGAGGTGCCCCAGGCCGGATGGTCCACACCGGTTGTGCTCTTCGCCGGAGGTGGCGGCCGGATCGCGTACGCCGGCAGCGGGCGACTTTTCGCTCTCGGCAAGACGACGCTCACGGGGAACATTCAGGTGCGCCACTCCACCGACGATGGTCAGACGTGGAGCTCGCCCGCGAACACGGGGATTCCCCGCGACCTGGCCTGGTTCAGGTCGGTGGCGGCGGTCGGCAATACGCTTCACATACTTACCTCGGCAGGCGACAACGCCAGCCTCTTCTATTCCCGCTCGGATGATGGCGGGATTACCTGGCCCATCTCGCACGACCTCACCAACAACGTGGAAGGGCGGCTGGGGCATCGCGTGAGCATCGTCGTGAACGGCAACTACGTCCACGTAGTCAACTCACGTCCCTTCAGCGCGGCGAACAGACCCGTCACGTACTGGCGGAGCACCGACGGCGGGAACACTTTCTCGGCTCCGGTTACGATCTTCAGCGAAGCGGACGGCGGAGGCGTGAACCCCGATCTCGCCGTTGGCCTTGGCGGGGTGGTTCACCTCGTGCTCGAGGACTGGCGAGGCGGGGATCCGTTTCCTGCGCCCTACGATCCGAACACCGGAACTGGGGGAATCGCGACACGGTACTTCCGCTCGGCCGACAACGGTGCGACATGGCCGGCACCCGCGCAGGGGATACTGCTGGGCAATCCCCTTCTCCGGGGACGCATTGTCGCGATCGGCGGGCGTGTCACGGTCATCACCGAGAGTCAGCAAGGGCAGCTGCCGGTTCAGCAGTTGTGGCAGTCCCGTAGTTCGGACGACGGACTGACCTGGGCACCCAGCAACCCCATCATGACCGTACAGGGATCCACCCCGTCACATCCGGTGGCAGCGGGCGGCCCCGCGAGCCATGTCTACGCTGCCGCGATCGACGAGACCAACCGACGAGTACTGAGCTCGTTTACCACTGACAACGGAAACAACTGGAGCGATCCGATCGTGGCTGGGAGCTTCGCGTCGAACGGATTCGATTTTCCGTTCAGCATGGTGGCGGTCGGCGCATACGTGCATCTGATTGCATCGGCAGGGTTCGACGCTCCCGCCATGTACGTGCGCATGCGTGTGCCCTAACCAGGGACGCGCGTAGCGCCCGAGCCGACGCCGCAGCGCTGCCACCGCTGCGACGTCGACCCGCGGCGGTTCACTGATCTCGCCATTCGCAGAATGCACATAGGCGTGGACGCCCAGCGTCTCGCTGGTCAGCGACTCGGTGTCGGGCGGTACATCGAGTATCTGCTCCGCCACTGGGCTGAGCAGATACGCGCCGATGAGCGCGTATCGCTGTTCGTCCGTGGAGAGATCGATCGCACCGGCCTGCCGGATAACCCCGCTTTTCGCTTCGAGCGTCTCGGACCGGCGCTGACAGGCAAGCTGTGGCAGAGCCTGGTGCTCGGTCCGCACGCCGGCCGGCTCGACGTACTCTTCTGTCCCAGCTACACGGCGCCGTGGGTGGTCCGCGGTCGGATCGTCGTCGCCATCCACAGCGTGAACGAGGTTGAGGCGGGCACGCACGGCCCTCTGTATCGTTACACGCTCGAACCGATCCACCGTCGCAGTGCTCACCAGGCCGAGGTCGTCATCGTCCCGTCTCTCTCGACCAGTTACGATCTTCAGTCACGCTACGGCGTGGACCCGTCGAAGATCGAGATTATCCCGCAGGGAGCCGACGAGGTTTTCCGGCCAGCCCGCGACGAAGCGGATCGCAGCGTGATCAGAAATCAGTATTTCGGCGAAGACCTCCCCTTCCTGCTCTTCGTCGGCAAGCTCTCCCAGCGTCGCAACATCCCACTCCTGATCGAAGCACTCGGCATCCTGCGTTACCGATACGGAATCCGCATGGGACTGCTGCTGTTCGGACCGAACCACCTCGGCCTGCCGCTCGACCGTCTGGCGGCGCAGCACGGCGTAGGCGACACCGTCGTCCAGAACGACGGCCGTGTTGCAAATCACCGGGAGCTCGTCCGCATCTACAACGCAGCCGAGTTGTACGTTAACGCATCGGCGTATGAAGGCTTCTCCATGACGCTCGTTGAAGCGATGGCGTGCGGGCTGCCGGTTGTCCTCACCCGCCGCGGGGCCCTGGAGGAGATCGCAGGCGAAGCCGGATGCTTCGTGGAGCAGCCTTCGGGCGAAGGCTTCGCCGCTGCCCTGCGCGACGTGCTCGGGAACGACACGCTTCGAGCCGACCTCGCCGCCCGGAGTGCGCGCCGGGGTGAGGGATACCGCTGGGGAAAGTTCGCGCAGGCAACGTTGGACGTGCTGCGCCGCGTGGCGTCAGGCGCGAAGGCGGCAGCGTGAGCGGCGGAACTGCACCGGAGCGCTCGTTCTATGAAGGCCGCACCGTACTCGTAACCGGCCACACCGGGTTCAAGGGCAGCTGGCTCGCCACGTGGCTGCACATGCTCGGCGCGCGAGTGATCGGATTCGCGCTTCCGCCGGAAGAAGGGCCGCTCAGCATGTTCGAATCGACCGGCATCGCACGCCGAATCACATCGATCGAAGCGGACGTGAGGAACGCGGACGCGGTTGAAGCATGTCTGCGGCAGCACGCACCCGAGGTCGTATTTCACCTCGCGGCACAGTCGCTCGTCCGACGCTCGTACGCGGACCCGATCTCGACGTTCGCGACGAACGTGCTCGGCACGGCACATGTGCTTCATGCAGCGTTGCACACGCCGTCGGTGCGCAGCGTCGTAGTCGTGACCAGCGACAAGTGCTATGACAACGCCGGATCGGGAAAGGCATTCGCAGAAAGCGATCCACTAGGCGGCTCCGATCCGTACAGCGCGAGCAAGGCGTGCGCTGAGCTCGTGACTGCGGCGTACCGCTTGTCATTCGCGCGTGATCGCGCGACGGCGCCGGGGCTGGGGTCCGCCCGCGCGGGGAACGTGATCGGCGGCGGTGACTGGTGCGAAGACCGTCTGGTCCCGGACGTGATGCGGGCGATACAGGGAGAGCGTCCGCTGATTCTGCGCAATCCCGACTCGGTCCGTCCCTGGCAGCACGTTCTCGAGCCGCTTCGCGGCTACCTGCTTCTCGCCGAGAGGCTGGCGGCTGACGGTGCGAAATTCGGCTCGAGCTGGAACTTCGGTCCGAGGGACGAGGACGCGATCCCCGTGCGAGAGCTCGTGAACCGCCTCGCAGCTGCATGGCCGAACCGGCAGCTGGATGTGCGCGTAGAGGCAGCCGGGCTGCACGAGGCCGCAGTGCTGCGGCTCGACACCACCCGGGCGCGGACCCGTCTCGGCTGGCAACCGGCGCTCTCGATCGACGAAGCGGTGGCGCTCACAGTCGCCTGGTATCGCGACAGCTCGGCCGATCCATCTTCAGCTGACCGAATCACGATGGAGCAGATTGGCGCCTATGAGCGGCTCGCTGCCACTCGATCAGGACGGGGACTCACCGCCGCTGCCCTGTAGGCGCTGGAAGACAGCGGCGCGATGAGACTCAGCTCACGTGCATCGCTTCCCGGGCGCGTGCTCATCTCCGGTGCCAATGGCTACATCGGGCGTCATGTCGCCGCCGCATTCGTCGAGCGGGGCGCGGAAGTGCACGCGCTGGTCCGGCATTCATCGCGCATCGAGCCGCTGCTGGACCTGGTGCCGGAGGTCCGCGTCCATCGCTGCGACGAGTCACTGAACGATGTGCCCGAGGTCGTGCGGGCCAGCCGCCCGGGACTTGTCGTGCATCTGGCGGCGCGCATCACTGCCGGCCTGGAGACCGGTGAGCTGACCAGGCTGGTAAAATCGAATATCCTGCTCGGCGCCCACCTGCTGCAGGCACAGCATCAGAGCGTTGGCGGTGGTTTCATCAACACCGGTACCTTTTGGCAGCATGCCGGTGGCCGCGGGTACTCGCCGGTGAACCTGTACGCGGCAACGAAGCAGGCGTTCGAAGCGATTCTCGGGCATTACTGCGCTGCAGGCAGGATTCGCGCAATGACCCTTGTCCTGTACGACGTGTATGGGCAGGCGGATCCGCGTGCCCGACTGATCAGCCAGCTGCACGACGCGCTGCGTACTGGTCAGCAGCTGTCCCTCTCACCCGGAAAGCAGCAGCTTGAGATGGTACACGTTTCGGACGTGGCCGCCGCGTACGTGCGCGCGGCTGAGCTCATGGAGGGGAGCCCGCGTTTCGGGGACTGCCGCCGGTTCGGAGTTACGTCCAGCGCACCGCTCACGCTGCGCGATGTGGTCGCGACGTACGCGCGGATAGCGGGTCGCCGGCCACCCGTTAAGTGGGGCGGGCGTCCTTACCGCGAGCGGGAGGTCATGAAACCGCGCCGGTTCCGCAGGCTGCCCGGCTGGACACCGTTGCTCCCGCTGGAGGACGGTCTGCGACTGGTTCTTGAGAGCGACGGTCTCCTCGGCTGAGCAACGCGGGCGTCGCTCACGTTATCACACGGAGGCTGCCCCGGCGGCCGTACGCTTGCGGACAAATCCGGTGATCGAGTCGATCATGAAGGCCGCCATCTCATCGGTGATTCCGGGATAAACCCCCAGCCAGAAGGTCCCGTGCATGACCCGATCGCTGTTGGAGAGGTCACCCACCGGTCTGGATGGGATGTTCTGGTAAGCCGGCTGCCGCACGAGGTTGCCGCCGAACAGCAGCCGCGTGGCGATGCGTCGGTCTTCCAGCCACCGGATCAATTCCGGACGCGTGAAAGGCGCAGACTCCCGGACGGTCAGCGCAAATCCGAACCAGCTTGGATCGCTGCCCGTTGTGGGCTCGGGTAGAACGAAGAATTCCTCGAGCTGCTCGAGCCCAGAGCGCAGGAGCTGCCAGTTCCTGCGGCGCGCCGCGATGAATGACGGCAGCTTGCGGAGTTGTGCAACACCGACGGCTGCCTGCATATCGGTGACCTTGAGGTTGTAGCCGACGTGCGAGTAGATGTACTTGTGGTCGTAGCCGCGCGGCAGCTCGCCAAGCTGCCAGTCGAAGCGCTTGCCGCAAGTGTTCTCCCGCCCGGGCTCGCACCAGCAGTCGCGGCCCCAGTCACGGAAGGACTCGACGATCACCCGCAGATCCGGCCTGCGCGTGAGCACCGCGCCGCCTTCCCCCATCGTCATGTGGTGAGCTGGATAGAAGCTCACGGTCGCCAGCTCGCCGAACGTGCCGACTCCCTGGCCGGCGATGGTCGAGCCGACTGCATCGCAGCAGTCCTCCACCAGCCACAGGCCGTGCCGGTCAGCCAGCGCCCGTAACGCGGGCGCATCGAACGGATTGCCGAGTGTGTGGGCGAGCATGACCGCGCGCGTCCGCGGGCCGATCGCCTCCTCGATGCGCGCGGCCGTCGCGTCGTAAGTCCCCAGCTCGACATCCACGAACACGGGAACCAGCCCGTTCTGAATGATTGGATTAATGGTGGTAGGAAAGCCGGCCGCGGCGGTGATCACCTCGTCTCCCGGTCGGAGCTGCCGGTCCTCCAGCTTCGGTGACGTGAGTGCGGAGAGCGCCAACAGGTTGGCGGACGAGCCGGAGTTGCACAGCGACGCGCTGCGCACGCCCATGAACCGCGCGAAGTCGCGCTCGAACTGCGCGGCGAAGCGTCCCGTCGTCAGCCAGAAGTCGAGCGACGCGTCAACCAGCTCCCGTACGTCGTCCGCGTCGTACACGCGACCCGATACAGGAATCGGCGTCTCGCCCGCGACAAAGCGCGCCTCCTCGCCGCGCCGCGTGTCCTGGAACTCCGCTACAAGCTCGAGGATCCTGCGTCGTACGTCGTCGCTGGTCATGCGCCGCCGCGTCCCGCCCGCGTATCCCAGGGCGGTGCGCCTTCGGCGCAGAGGCTGTTGAGCAGTCGAACGTCGCGCAGCGTGTCCATGCACTGCCAGAAGCCGTCGTGCCGGAATGCCATCAGCTGTCCGTCCTCCGCAAGCCGCTCCATCGGATCCCGCTCGAAGATCGTCTGGTCGTGGTCGATGTAATCGAGCACCTGCGGCTCGAGCACGAAGAAGCCGCCGTTGATCCAGCCTTCCCCGACCTGCGGCTTCTCGGAGAATGCGGCCACCCGGTCACCCTCGAAGACGAGGCTGCCGAATCGCGCGGGCGGGCGTACGGCGGTGACCGTCGCCAGCCGGCCGTGCTGCCGATGGAACTCCGTGAGTGCACGGATATCGATGCCCGCGACGCCGTCGCCGTACGTCATCATGAAAGTCTCACCGCCAATCTGCGAAGCGAGCCGCTTCAGCCGTCCCCCGGTCTGTGTATCGATGCCTGTGTCGCAGAGATGCAGCAGCCAGTCTTCGCACTCGCCGTCACCGTGGACATCGACCCGGCTCGTATCGAGCTGAATGGAAAGACTGTTTTGAAGGAGGTGGTAGTTCAGGAAGTACGACTTCACCAGCTCCGCCTTGTAGCCGAGCGCGACGACGAACTCCTTGAATCCGTGCCGTGCGTAGATCTGCATGATGTGCCAGAGAATCGGGCGGCCGCCGACCTCAACCATCGGCTTTGGCTTCGTCTCCGATTCTTCCGCCAGCCGCGTACCCAGTCCCCCGGCCAGTATCACTGTCTTCATCTGCCTGCTCCAGCCGCGCCTGGCGTGAAGGTGAGCGTGACTTGATGGTTTGTTCATTTACATCGCTGGTGTGATCGCTGCAAGGCTTGGCAACCTCGACGATCAGCCCGACTGCCGCGCCGCCCAGCGGAGATAGTCGCGTACGATTTCCTCGAATGCCCTTGCCTCAAACCCGATTTCCGCCCGGGCCTTTGCCGAGCTGTAGAACGCATACCCGTGACCAGGCCAGCGTGAGCCCAAGTTGGGAATAGTCACCGTCCAGCCCATTCTGCCCGCGACGCGCTGTACGACCCGCGCGATCCCGGCGAACGTCACGTTGTCGCCGGAGAGGATGTAACGCTCCCCCGAGCGACCTGTGGCGGCCGCCTGGACAATGCCGTCGGCTGCATCCTCGACGTGCACGATGCTCAAGCCTCCGCGCGTGCAGACGACGAGCCGCCGGGTCAGCGGGCGCCGAATCACTTCAGCTCCCCGATACTGAGACTGCCAGCTGCCAAACATGAACCCCGGGTTCACGACAACGGCGTCCAGCCCGGACGCGGCTGCTTCGCGCACCAGCAGCTCCGCTTGACACTTGCTTGCCCGGTAACCCCGGGAGCCGTCAGCGCAGCGGAGTGTTTGCGCTTCATCGGCAGGTGACGCCGGTCGGGGCGAAGGCTCTATCGTCGAAACGGTACTCACGTGCACCAGCCGGGACCGACTGTGAAGCTCGCATGCGCGAATGATGTTCCTGGTGCCCTCGATGTTGATTTCGTCCTGCAACGCGAGCTGGGATGCGTCTTCAGAGCGAGTAACCGCCGCCGTATGCACCACGAGATCGTGATTCGGGACTATGGCCGCCAGCGCATGCGCGTCGCGGATATCCACTTCCGCGAAACTCACCAGGCGATCCTTGTACGTGGCTGAGAACCAGGGCGGGAGGTGGCGCCCTACTGCCAGCACCCGGCACCCCTGTTCCAGATAGCGGCGCACCAGGCGCGATCCCAGGAAACCTGCACCTCCGGTTATCAGGACGCTTTCAAACTTCCGCTCGCTCATCACAGAGGCTCCGCTAGAGCAATCCCTCGTTTCTTGCCCAGTTGATGTGCTCCTGAACTCCTTGACGAAGGGAAGCCACGGGAGCATTCGGGTATCGTGCACGAAAGGCGGTGTCGTCAACCCCGGCACTGAGGTTGGCCCCCCGACTGAACAGCAGCAGGCGCGGTTCGGGTCTGCCCAGGGCGGCCAGGATGCGGGCCGTGACTCTGGCCGGCGGCGACGTCACGCCGGCGGGAATTCTGAAGCGGTGACGACGGACCTGCATTGTCTGTCCTACCAGCTCGTACAGGTCCTCCGTCCGCACAGGACGTTCGCCGCCGAGGTTGAGAACCGTTCCGTGCGGCGCCGGCTCCTCGAGCATTGCACAAATTGCCGCAGCAACGTCGCCCACATACGCGGGGTGAACGATAACGCCACCGCTGAGCTCGAGCACGAACCGCCGTGTTGCCACTTTCCTGTACGCCGGGAGCTCCAGCTGACTGCCGGGACCATAAATGCCTGTCGGTCGGAGGACGTTTACCACGGTGTTCGCTACGTCAGTGGATTTGATTACCTGCTCGGCTTCCCACTTGGACCGTTGATACGGAGTTGTAGGATTCGGCTGGTCGCTCTCGACGAAGGGTCGGTCACCACGCGGGTGGCCGTATACTCCGGCGCTGCTCAGATGCAGAAACAGGGCACAGCGCGCCTCCACAGCGGCCGCGAGCACAATTCGTGTTCCTTCGACGTTGACGGCCCTGAGGTCGTTCAGGTTGGTGGAACGCGGATCGACTTTGGCGGCGAGATGAACCACGGCGTGCACACCCTTGACGGCGCCTCGGACGACGGCAGGATCAGTCACAGAGCCTTGAACCATCTCTACAGCGGCTTCGTCCTGATCGTTCGCATGCTGCGTGTCCAACACCCTCACGCGCCCGATACCCGGCCGTCGTCCCAGTGCTGCGACAACATGACGTCCGACGAACCCACAACCACCCGTAACCAGGATCACGAAACCTGCCCTCGATTGATCAGCGCGCCCGTGGCGGCCGTGCTGAGTAGCTCGCCAGTGGCGCGAAGCGATTCTCCGTCGCCTGAAACTCGTCTCCACGCCCGCATTTCACGGTGAAACTACCGGAACGGCGCGGCGGATTCACGAGGGAATTGAGCCGGCGTTCCAAGTGAGGCGCCCGCACCGCGCCCACCGTATCATTATGGGAATGCCACATCTACCAGGGCAGACTCGCGAATATGCGTCTGTGCCGGAAACGGACCGCGAAGAATGCCCGGATGAGGACCACCGACCCGTATGAGGTCGGATGTGCCGCAGACGCGCCCGCGAGTGCTCGTTCTCGCCCGGACCTATCCAAACAACGTCATGCCGACACTCGGACTCTGGACGAGTCGTCTCGTGCACGCGTCACTGCCTGTCGCACGACCAACTGTCATATCGCCGGTGCCGTATGCTCCACCCTGGATACGGCGCGACGCGTACGCGCGCTATCGTCGCATTGCGGGTCGGCGCGACGACGAAGGCATTGAGACGTATCATCCGCGGGTTCCTGTCGGTCCTGGCACCCTGTTGCTCTCGATCGACAGCTATCTCACGTATCCGTTCGTACGCCGGCTGGCTGACCGCCTTCACCGGGAGCAGCCGTTCGACCTGATTCACGCGCACTTCCTTTACGTCGATGGTGTGCTGGCGGCACGGCTTGGCCGACGCTACGGTATTCCAGTCGTAACCACCGAGCACTCGATCTGGGGGCCAACGCTCGATCGGTTCCCGGCCATCCGCCGCCAGGTGATGGGCGCACTTCCGCACATCCGGCTGGTGACCGCGGTGAGTGAGGCGGTGCGTGCGAGCCTCCGGGCCTCGGTCGGAGATCGGGTACCGATCTGGATCCTGCCAAACGTCGTCGATGAGAAGGCTTTCACAGCGCCTCGCGCCGACGAACCGTGGGACCCGGAGCAGCTGCTCTTCGTCGGACAGATTCGCCGGGTAAAGGGTCTGGATGTACTTGTGCGCGCTCTGGCCCGGCTGCGCCAACGCCGGCCCGGCGTGCGGCTGAAGGTCATCGGCGCCACTTTCTACCCGGCCCAGGAAGCGGATTGGCGGGAGGTGCAGGAGCTGGTCCGCCAGCTGAATCTTCAGTCGCACATCGACTTCGCCGGTGAAGCGAGCCCGCGCGAAGTCGCGGCAGCCATGCGCGGCAGCGCTGTCCTTGTGCTCCCGAGCAGGCGGGAGGCTCTCGGGGCCGTCATCCTCGAGGCCCTCGCCTCGGGCACCCCGGTTGTCGCCACGCGCTGTGGTGGCCCGGAAGAAGTGGTCACGCCGGATGTGGGCCGTCTGGTGCCGTCGGACGACCCGGATGCGCTGGCGGCTGCCCTGGACGAGGTGCTCACGCTTCGCCCTTCGTTCGACCGCGCCCGTCTGCGCGCGTACGTCACCGCTCGCTACGGCGGGGATGCCGTAGCTGCGCGGATGCGGGAGGTGTACTCCGAGGTGTTGTCGGGCCGTACGCGTTAGCAGAGCCGCAACCAGACTGTCGCGCTCTCAGCGCCTGCTCCATGGTCTCACCAGCCACGCTCGCTCTTCACGGGTCAGCAGCCTGAGAGCAACGGAGGCAAGGACGAGATACAGGCCGAGCTTCAGTGCCGCATGCGGCGCCCGAGCCACCGCCCACCACCCCGCCCCCATCAGTGTGCCCAGCCCTGCGACGAGCAGATAGAGAGGCTGCACGACGGCCGGCAGGTGATGCTTCTGTCGCATCCGGAGCAGCAGCAGCCCCAGGATGAGCGAGTGACCGACCAGGAAAGCGAATCCCACCCCCAGTGATCCCAGCGTCTCCACCCAGATCAACGCGAGCACCGCCAGCAACAGCTGGCCGGCCACCGCAATCAACGCGTGCGCGCGCACGTCGTCGAATGCGATCAGAAGCATCTGATAAACGCCGGCCGTGAGCAGGACCGCCTCAGCGACGACGAACACAGCGAGAAACTCAGCCGCACCGGCGAACCGCTCCGAGTACAGCAGCAGCAACCACTCCCCGGGAAACAGCACCAATGGAAGCCCGGCCAGAACCAGAAGGACGACGAGTACGCGGACGTACACAGCCGCCGTGCTCGCGCGTTCGGACTTTTCGGTCGCGCGATTGAGCGTCGGCGTCAGATAAAGCACATTCGCCTGACCGAGCACGACACGCAGAGCGATGGCCAGGGCATACGCGGCGTGAAAGAGCCCCGCTTCGACAGGACCGTACTGTCTCAGCACCGCCACCCGGGCGGCGAGGTATGCGAGCGGCGAGACCAGGGAGAGAAGGTGAATTGTGCTGGTGAACCCGGGCAGTCCGGGCACCCCCCTGAGAACGTCCAGCGCGCCATTGCTTCCGCTTCGCGCGATCGCGCCGGCGCGGCGCAGATAAGCGACGATGAGCAGGGGCATCAGCACTGCCACGGCAAGATTGCCGAGATACAACCCGGTGATGCCCTGCAGCCGGACGCCCGCGTAGGTCGTCCCGATCAGCGCGACGCCGCCGGCCAGTGCGAAGAACGCTGCCTGGCTGTGGCGCTCGACCGCGGCGAGCACGCTCCTGAGGTACGCGGCTGTCGCCAGAGCAGGTGCACCGGCGAGACCCAGCACCAGCGGAAGGCGATAGGGAGCCAGCTCGTCGGCGATCAATGTGGTTCGCCACAGCGCTATCCCGATCGCGAGCGCCGTTGCCAGGAGACTGGCGGCGAGCAGCACCTTCAGGAAAGCGAGATACAGTCGCGTGAACCTTTCGGCAGTCTCAGTCCGCGCCCGGGACAGGAAAGTCAGCGCGACAAAGGGGAAGCTGAGTGAGCCGAAGTGCGTGACGAGCGCCACGGTCTGATCGATTACGCCGACGATCCCGAGCCCGCCGGGCCCCAGCAACACCGCGAGAATCTTCGTGCGCGCCAGTCCGGCCGCCATCGTAAGGACCTGAATGCCGCCGAGCGCGAGTATCGCCTGAAGCGGGCGGAAAACGGAGGGTGTCGGCTCCGCCCGCGTTTCCTCGTGAGGACTCAGCTGACCTTGCCCGCGAGCAGCGCTGTCACCCGGTCCCGGGCACGCGCAACCGACAGCGCCTCGGCCGCAGTGATCGGCGGCGGTCCACCGCCACGCGCAGCCTGGTAGAAACGACTGACCAGCTCACGAAGCCCCGGATATGCCGACTCTCCGCTCACCGCGCGCCGCCCGAGGTTGAGCGACGCGGCGGCAAGAGTTGACGTCGTCAGACCAAACGGGCGGAAAATCTTCTGCATGCGCGACGGTGCACCACGCTCGATCACCGCATATCCGTGAAAGAGATTCAGGTGCACCGTGCCCGAAGTGCAGATGAGTGTCGCGTCGCTCCGCGTGGGGCGACCGCTCATCGAGACGACTATGCTGATGGTGGCCCGGCCCGACTCGCCGAGCAGCCGCAGCTCGCCCGGCCCCGGGTCAACGGCGACCCACTCGACGTCTCCGATCGCATCCGTGACGAGACAGCCTGCGAGTGCAAAGGCGTGGGGCAGGATCTCGAGAACTACCCTGTCACGCTCCTCTGCAGGAAACGCATCGGCACCTGCTGAGCAGGCGATTGCCTCGAAGTGCAGCACGGGTCCCAGCTCCGGGAGGGCTCGCAGCGCCCGCTCTACCCCCCGCTGGAAGAGAAACTGGTGCACGGGGACGATTTGCAGCCCGCGCTGCCCAGCCAGTGCGAGCAGCTCGGCGGTCTCGTCGGCCGATTCGGCCAGCGGCTTCTCGACCAGTACGTGGCGATCGGCCTCGAGCGCCTCACGCGCCAGCTCGACGTGCGTATGCAGTGGCGTGCAGATGTGCACCGCATCGCAGGCGTCCGGACTAAGGGCGTCGGCGAGCGAGGTCGTCGCCGCTGACACAGGCAACTGCAGCATGCTGGCGAGTCGTCGCGCGCGCTCATGCTCGGCGTCGATGACGAATACCACCTCCACTCCTGCACGACGGGCGGCCTGAGCGTGCCAGCGACCCATCAGGCCGGCGCCGACGATCGCGCAGCGCTGAGGGGTCATCGCTAACTCGATGGACGCGGCGTCGCCGGGAGCGCGCCCATGTGCGTCGAGTGCAGCGGCGCCAGCGCCTCGGCCGAGAGAGGCACCCGGCAGCCGATCGCGGCCGAATGGTAGCCGGCAGCTATCACCTCCAGGACCGCGCGTCCATCCTCAGCCGTCGCGGGCGGTGTTCCGCCAGTCGCGAAGGCAGCAAGCGTCTTTTCGAACACCTGACGGGTCGCAATCATCCCCGGATCCCTGGGATTCCTCGCGAGCAGGCGCCGCCGTGTGCCGACTTCCTCCCAGGCGAGCCCTGATCGCCCGTAGTCGATGCGGATATGGGGTGAAGTGCTTCGGTGCAATCCGGCACTGACGCGCGCGCGGCCTCCGAAAGACGCACGGAGCGATGCATCACCGGTCTCGGCGCGCACCTCGAAGTACTGTGTCTCACCCTTGCAGAGCCGATTCTGAACGATCTGTGCCAGTCGCCCGCGCGAGAATTCCAGCGTGCACAGCGCCACCGCGTCGCTCTGCACGTCCCGGACGCCGCACGTTGAGATGGTAGCCGAGATCGAGATCGGGCGCTCTCCGAACAGCGCCATGAGAAAATCGACGAGATGAACGCCGGCTTCGTACAGCGTCCGCTGCAGCATCTCCGACCGCCACCCCGGCTCTTTCCAGGGAGGCAGATCCATCAGCTGCCATACCTGCGCGAACACAACATCCCGACCTGGTTCTGCGGCCGCGTCGCGCAGCGCGCGGAAGATCGGCATCTCGCGGAATTCGTGATTGAGCGCGACACGCCGTCCTGCCGCGCGGGCAGCATCAATCACCCTGTCTGCCTCGTCGAGGCTCGACACGAACGGCTTCTCGCAGATGACGTGCGCACCGGCCGCGAGACTCCGCAGCACGTACTCCGCGTGGCTGTCAGGTGGTGTGCCGACGATCACGACATCCGGCGTGGCGCGGCCGAGCATGTCGTCGAAGCTGTCATATACGGGGACCCCGAACCGCTCCGCGGCGCGAGCCCTCCGTCCGACATCGAGATCGTACCCGCCGACGACTCGCACCCCGGGGATGCCGGACAGGGCTGGCAGGTGGAGCGTGTAACCAGCGTTGCCGAGACCGACGACAGCCACACGGAAGGACGACATACGATGAGGGAGAGAGACACTGGCTGGCTTCGACGGCATCAATCTAGCGATCCGTCTGCGGCCGAGGCCCGCAGGATTCCCGTTGTGACGCCGAACTCCCGTACTTGCCAACGTCGTGCGCGGAAGGGGATATTCTGCCGCGCGATGGAGATCTTCCGCAAAGTGGCCCGACAATGATCTCCCCCGCCTCCCGAGGACTGCCGACGCCTCCCGCTGAAGCCACCCGCTCCTCACCGCTCGTTTCGGTCGTTTTCCCGGTGTACAACGGTGGCCGTTACCTGCGGGAAGCACTCGACTCGGTCCTGGCCCAGACATACCGGCCCATGGAGGTGATCGTGATGGACGACGCGTCCACCGACGACACGCCTGCGATCCTCGCCACGTACGGGGATGCCATTCGGGTGGTGCGCCAGTCGCAGAATCAGGGCATCTATCCGAACACGAACGCTGGAATCAGACTGGCCCGCGGCGAGCTGATCGCGTCTTACCATTCGGATGACGTCTACCTCCCGACGATCGTCGAGCAGGAGGTTGCCTTCCTCGAGCGTTATCCCGAGGTCGGCGCCGTGTTCGCCTCGGACATCTTCATCGATGCGGAGGGACGCGAGTATGGACGACTCGCGCTGCCTCCGGACGTGCCGGCTGACCGTCCGCTGGATTTCAGGCTGATTCTGAATGGGCTGCTGACGCACAAGAACAAGTTCCTGCGCTGCCCTACGGCCATGGTACGGGCGTCAGTATATCGCGACGTCGGCGTGTATCGCGCAGACGAGTTCAGCGTCATCGCGGATGAAGAGATGTGGCTGCGCATCGCGCGCCGCTATCCGATCGGTATCCTGAGCGAACACCTGCTGAGGTATCGACACTTCCATGGAAATGCGACTCAGGCCTACCACCATCTGCGCACCGAGCCGAACATCCACTTCCGAATTCTGGACGAGTACGTCGCGACGAGCGAGGGGGAGACAACTCCCGAAGCGCTGGCTGCGCACGAGGCACACCGCGCCGAAGACCGCCTCATGATCGTCGTAAACCATTACATCGCTGGCGCGCGTGGCCCGGGGCGGGAGGCTCTCCGCAGGGTGCGCCTGCGGTCCCTTGTCGGCAGTCCGGCAGTGCAGCGTGTCCGCCTGCTGATCCTGTGGGCAGCTCTGCAACTGCTCTGCCGCCTGCCACATATCGGAGCTGTGGCCCGGGCGTTCTACAGGCGCTGGCACGTAAAGAGGTCGCCGTGGACTGAGGCTACCGGTCGATAACTTCTCTCAGCAGGTCCGACAGCCGGTGCTCCATCGTGTACTCCATCGCCCGCGCATGGCCGGCGCGTGCGATGCGCTCACGCTCCGCGTCGTGCGTCAGATAGTACTCGACCTTCTCGAGTAGCTCGTCGAGGTCAAGGTAGATGGCAACCTCGTCGCCGATCTCGAAGTACCGCTCGAGGCCCTCCGCGTAGTAGCTGAGCTGGAACCCGCCGGCCCCGGGGATCTCGAAGTGCCGCACCTTGACGCCATCCCGGACTTTCGGCGTGCGGAGCGTGTTGCGCGCGGCCCGCCACGATGAGATGAGGTAACGGGCGTCCCATTGTCTCGCGTTCGACAGATTCAGGTTGATCTTCGACGCCTTGAAAAGGTCGCCCATCTCCTCCGGGCTGAGCCTGCCGCCCGGCCAGAACGGCCCGCGCACGGTAACGTCGAAGCCGGCCTTGCGCAGCTTGTCCACGACAAACACGCGCCACGGATGCGAGCCGCCCACGAACGACACGTCGTGCCGCATCGGCACGTCCGCGGCGCGGTAAATGGAGCTGTTGTAGCCGAATGGCGAGTACACGGCGCCGGTGAGACCCGCGGCCTGATACCGCCGGTACATCGCCCGGATGGGGGTCGTGAAGTAGTCGAAGTGAGGCACCCACTTCGCCACGAACTCCACTCGCCATATGTCGTCCCAGAAGTATGCGACGGTCCTGGTGTACCGACGCGCCTGATCCATCGCCTGGGGAGTGAGCTCGTCCGAGAAGGGTGCGACGAGCGTGACATCCGGGCGCTCCCGCTCGAGCAGCTCGAGAAGTTCCCTGTTCATCTCCGCCTGCCCGCGCTCCCGGTACATGGTACCGAAGTCGAATAAGATGACCTCAGCAGCAACGTTCCTCATCGCCAGGTAGAGATTGTAGTACTCGAGCGAGAGGCCGCGCTCAGGCCGGTTGTAGTCGTCCTTGAGGCATACCACGACCACCTTAACGGGCATCAGGGGCCGGGGGTTGTCAGTTGAAGGCTCAGTCATCGCTCACCGGGGCCGATCAGGATGCGGCAGTCAATTCGCAGCTGCCGACGCTAGCCGTCGGACAGTAACGTAACTGCCGTCCCGCCACGAGCTTTCGAGCTGATTAATGGCTGAGCAACCTTCACGGTACAGAGCGCAGGGGAAAGCCGGCGACGCCGCGGCGCTCGCCGGCCTGCTGCTGATGGCAGCCGCGCTCCGGCTGCACGACCTGAACAGCCAGTTCTGGTTCGACGAGATCAGCGCGGTCATCAACAACATCCGCAGACCGTTCGCCGACATTCTGCTCCGCTGGGCCGGGCCTTCCAGCCACGCTCTGTTCGAAGCGTTGTCGCACGCCAGCATCACTGCGTTCGGCGAGACACCGTTCGCCGCCCGGCTCCCGGCTGCGCTTTTCGGCATCGCCGGCGTGTGGGCGATCCACGCGCTCGCAGCCGACGTCCTGGACCGGCGGCACGCGTGGACGATCGCGGGGCTGTTCGCACTCTCCTACCATCACATCTATTACTCGCAGAATGCGCGCGGCTACACAGCGCTCATCTTCTTCTTTCTGGTGGCGTCGCGTGTGGCGATCCGGGCCTGGGACAGGGGCCGGCTGACCGGTCGTGACGGCACCGTGTACGTGCTCGCCGCGTGGCTGGCAGCGTGGTCGCAGTTCGTCGGCGTGCTCATCATACCCGCTCACGTCCTGGCCATGGCGGGCGCGTGGCTGCTCACGGGTCGCAGCGGGCGCGCGGTCCCCATCCGCTCCTTCATGACGGCGTCGCTGGCTGCGCTGCTGCTCGCCGCGGCGGTTCTTGCGCCTGCCATGGCCCGGTTGCCCGCAGCCAGACAGGCCAACGTGGCGAGCGCCGCGGAAGGGCCACGCCTGGGACCTGGACTGGTCGCCGAATTCATCGAAGGGCTGGGCGCGGCATTTCACGGTCCTCTGGGGCTCGCCGTCGCTGGCGCAATCGGGATCGTGGGCCTCGTCGGCTGGTGGCGGCGCCATCCCTTCTCGCTCACGATTCTCGTCGCGCCGGTTGCGCTGCAGCTTGTGGTGTACGCGGCGCTCGGCATCGGCGTCCACCCCCGCTACCTCATGCTCGCCCTGCCGGTGGGGTTCATGATCGCCGGGGTCGGAATCGTCGTAACGGTTGAGGCTCTCACACGGCGCATTGCTCCGGGCTTACCACGTCGCCGGTTCGAACATGCCCTGCTGGGTGCGATCGTCCTCATTTCAGCAATGCCGTTACGAGGCTACTACGCGGTTCCCAAGCAGGACTTTCTTGGTGCGGCCGCCGAGGTGGAACGGCTCTCGGGTCCCGGTGACTCGCGCGTCGCCGTGCAGCTGGTGGATCGCGCCATCAACGGGTATTACGGCCGCGACTGGCTGGCGGCCGAGACTCTTGAGGATCTCGCCGCTATCGAGCGCCGCGGCGGCCGGATCTACGCGGTCACGACGCTGGAGGGGCTGCTCCAGATCGAGGATCCGGCTCTCGCATCCCACCTTCGCAGCGAGTACCAGCGGATCGCAACGTTCCCCGGCACGCTGGGCGACGGGGCCGTTCACATCTACTATAGGGAGCTGGGAGCGCACTGAACGCCAGAGCGGCAGAGCGCGACGATCGTCCGCCCCATCGGCAGTCTGGCCCCCGCTGCCACCGCCCTTCCCTCCAGCCGCAGCCAGCCTTCTTTCAGCTCACGAGACCAGCGGGGCTCCCGCCTCGTGTCGGCGAGGATGCCACTGTAGGCGCCCGCGCGCCTGTGCCGCGCGGCTCGCAGCTCGCGCGGAATCTCGGCAAGACCGAGCAGTCCGTTGATCCGGCTCAGCCGGAGGATCTCAAATCCTGTTGCGCGCAGCTTCGCGTCCAGCTCGGCGGGCTCGTACTTGTGAAAGCTGGCGGCAGCGTCGTCCGCGACTCGCGGGGTCGCCTGCGCGTTGGTGCGCAGCAGCAGCAGCCCACCCGGCCGGAGCACGCGCTGTATCTCGGCGAGCGCCGCCAGGTCACCGCCGCGTAAGGGGAGGTGCTGAAATACATCGAGCGTGAGGACGAGATCTACGCTCCCGTCAGCGAAAGGGAGAGCGAGCGCTGATGCGATGGACACTGCCGCCCCGGTCTGCCGCGCGGCCGCGACCGCCTCCGGCGATACATCCACTCCAGCGGCTTCCCACTCGGGATACAGCGAGCGGAACCAGCCCATCGTCTGCCCGGATCCGCAGCCGACGTCGAGCATCGTGCCCGTTGCGCCGATCGCTGACAGTCCGAGCAGCCTCGCCGCGACGTCCCGCATTGCGGCATTCCACCACCCGTCGCTTTCGAGGGCGCGCATGCGCGCGTAGTACTCAGGTGTGAAGATCATCGGCCCGGTCATGCGACGCGGCCCCTCGCCTCCAGCAGCGGCGAGATCCAGGAAAGCCCTCTCCGAACTCCCGGAATCCGCCGTGCAACTTCATACGCGCCGGTGATCCAGGGGCTCACTGCGAGCCGGCTCTGCTCAGCGCCGAGCATCACCGCTGCGCCCACGCGCACGTCGGAGAACCCGGCGCGGCGCAGGCCGCGGCGCAGCTCCCGGCTGGAGAGTGGCCGGTGATGGAGATACCGCTGTCCGCTGCGCCAGTTCACGTATCTGTCCGCCCACCGTCGGGGAACGAAGCCGACTCCCGGGACTCCCACGTGCGGCTCGCGTGTCAGCGTGAACCGGTTCACGGTCCGGAGACGCGTCTCTCCTCCGGCCTGCAGGACTCTGCGTGATTCCGTCAGCACGACCTGGGGGTCGCGGCAATGTTCGAGAGTCCCGAGCGAGAGAACCCTGCTGAAGGACGCCGCAGGGAATGGCAGATGCTCGGCGTTGGCGCACACCAGCGTCGCATCCACCCCGGCATCGGCGAGTCGCCGCCGCGCAACGACGAGCCAGCGGAGCGCGATGTCCACGCCTGCGATGGTATGTCCCGCGCGGCGCGCAGCCACCAGCATGTCGCCCGTCCCGCACCCGAACTCCAGCCACGGCCCCTGCCTCCGGCCGTCGGTTCCACCCTCATCCTTGTTGAGATCCAGCCATTCGCGCGAGCGCTGCTCGGCCGCAAGCACGAACGTGGTGAACCGTGATGCGGCAGCGGCGGATGTGCCGGGGGTCATCTCCCAGTACAGTCGCACCAGTTCATCGAAGCGGAGGCGCGCGGCCGCAGCGTCGAGTCGGGCGGCCTTCGCACGGTCATCCTCCAGGGAGATCCACGGATCAGGCTCGAGCCGGAAATCCGGGATGCCGAGCACGACAGGGTAATCCCGCCCGCATCGGCCGCAGTGGTAAGCCGCGCTATGCACCGGACCCCCGTCCAGGTCGCCATGACAACCCGGACAGACCCACGGTGCCAGCGGCACTACTCGTTGGGAAGAACGATCGCTGTCGAAGGTCGTTTCCGGTCGAATGGCACTGGTGGCCATGTCTCCAATCCTATTTCCGACAGTGCCTCCGTGGTTGGATGAGGCCGCGGCTCGCCGACGACATTGGCGAGGAGCCAGCCCCACACCACCGACAGTCCGGCAACGATGTAGTAAAGGAAGTGCAGTGGCACAACCTGCAGGGCAAAGCGCCAGCCCCCGTGCTGTCGGAACAGCCGGTACAGTGGCCGGTTGGTCCAGAACAGGGGGAGCAGCAGTGAGACCGCGCCGGCGACGACCACCTTCGAGCCGAGCCACGCGCCCAGCATGCCGAGGGTGAGCGCCAGCCAGACGAGGACCGTGTTGATCTTCTCGACCACGCGAAGGTTGAGCGTCATGGCCTGCCGCTCGGACATGGAGAGCAGAACGTGTCGTTCTATCAGCAGGCGCGCCCACGGAACGCCGCGGTCCTTGAAGTCCGCCTTGATCATCCCGCGCAGCGTCCAGCGCTTGAGGTGGGTGACCTGAATGCCTGGAATCAGCAGGATGCGATGGCCGAGTGCCCGGATGCGGTGACCGAGCTCGATGTCCTCGATCTGCGGGCGTGGGAAGCGCCACTCGTCGTACATGCCGGCTTCGATGAAAACGCTGCGCCGAACGGCGCCGCAGCCCGCCCAGAACGTGTACGCCTCGCCGGCGTTCGAGAGGTGCGTGAAGTGGTGCAGCAGGTTGCGGTACTGAGAGACCGCCCCCGGCTCGGTGGGCCTGTCATCGTACGCGCCAAACGCTGCCGCAACGGTCGGCTCGTTCGCGAACAGCACGGCGTAGCGCGTCAGCGTGTCCGGGCGCACGAGCACGTCGGCGTCAAAGAATGCAACGCACTCTCCGCGGGCGCGCTCGACTCCGCGGTTGCGCGCGTATCCCGGCCCCTTGGCGTGGCCGGTCAGGCGGATAACGAGATCCGCGTATGCGCCCGCGACGACCGCAGTGTCGTCGGTGCTCCCATCGTCAACGACGATGAGCTCCCAGCACTCACGCGGCAGTTCGCTCGCGGCAAGTCCCGGAAGTGTGCGCGACAGCATCTGCGAGGCATTCCGGGCGGGAATTACCACGGACAGGAAAGGACGCGTGGATTGCATCAGGCACTCCTCACGAGCTGCTCTCGCAACCGCCGTGCCCGGCCCTGCACGTCGAGGAACAACCGGAACCGCGCCGACCCCCAGCTCTCCAGGCGTCCCCGGCTGCGGACATAGTACGCGTCGATGCGCGGCAGCCAGTGAGGCTTCTCCTGCTCACGCAGGGCGCGAAGCTCCGTCCCGCAGGCCAGCTCGCAGTGGCGCGCGACAACCGCGCGCACGCGATCGTCCGCATCCCCGTAGGGATAGGCGAACGTCGTCACGTTCAGGCCGACCTCCTGCCTTATGCGGTCGCACGACCCGAGAACCTCGGCTTCGATCTGCGCCGCGCTCAGCCGCGACAGGTGCGGATGCGTCCGGCTGTGAGCGCCCACGGCGATGCCGGCGTCAACGAGCCGGCAGGCCGCATTCCAGTCCATCACCGGAAGCTGCGGAATGCGCGGATCCGGATTGCCGCGCCAGACATTCGTTCGTCCCATCGCGCTGCTCACCAGAAACACGGTCGCGGGAAGCGCGTAATCCCGGAGAAGCGGTAGCGCAACGCGTTCGATTGACTCGAGCCCGTCATCGAACGTGATCGCCACGGCGTCGAGCTCGGCGCCAATCACGCGGCCGGGAGGAGGCCTGAGAATCTGATCGAGCGGGAGCACGCGCACGGCACCCGAGGCAAGCCATTCCACGTGCCGGCGGAAGGCTGCTTCGTCGATCGAGATCGGCGAGCCCGAGTCATCGATCGAGTGATAGGTGAGGATCGCGCGCACGTGACGGAGCGCTAGGCGACGGCGAGAGGTCCAAGCGTGGCTGTCTGCGGCCTGTACGTCGCATCCGCGGGCACGCTGGACCGCTGCTCGGCGACCGCCTCCTCGACGATGCGCCACAGCGGCGTGGTGAACCGGATGCCGGTCAGGCGCTTGAGCTTGCGCACGTCCGGCACGCGCCGCGGCAGCTCCTCGAACCCGCGCGGGTATGCCTCGCTGTACGGGACCAGCGTGATCAGTGACGTGCTGTCGGCCAGCTCCCGAACGAGGTGGGCGAGCTGCAGTATCGAGACCTCGGAGTCGGAGCCGATGTTGACGACCTCTCCGACGGCCGCGGGCGTCTCGATGAGCGCCACGACCGCCTGCACGACGTCGTGCACGCTCGCGAAGCAGCGGGACTGATCACCGCAGCCGAACACGCGAATCGGCTCATGGCGGACAGCCTGTGCAGCGAACGTCGGAAGCACCATTCCGTAACGACCGGTCTGCCGCGGGCCGACCGTGTTGAAGAAGCGCGGAATAATCACAGGCACGTTTCTCTCCGCCCAGTACGAGAGTGCCAGCCACTCATCGAGGGCCTTGGAGCAGCCGTACGCCCACCGCGGCTGAATCGTGGCGCCCAGCAACAGGTCGTCGTCCTCGCTGAACGGGATTGTGCCCGACTTCCCGTACACCTCCGACGTGGATGCCACGACGACGAGCTTCTGCTTCTTGGCCGCGGCATGCAGCACCCCTTCGGTTCCCCGGATGTTCGTCTCGATCGTACGAATCGGCTGGTCGCTGCTCACACGAACCCCGACAGCAGCCGCGAGATGCACCGTCGCGTCGCACCGGTCCACCAGCTCAGCGACCAGTGGCACGTCGGTCACCGATCCGATCCGGTACTCGAATCCACTGTGCTCACGGAACGAGTCGATGTTGGCCATCTGGCCCGTGGACAGGTCGTCCAGCACCATCACCGCGTAATCGTGATCGAGCAGGTACCTGGTGAGATGTGAACCGATGAACCCGGCGCCTCCGGTGACGAGGATCTTCATGCAACCTCCAGGGTGGAAAGAGCGCGGGCCACACGGGCCGACCCGCGGCGCGCGGCTGCACGGCGAACGACGTCGAGATACCGTGGAATGACGACAGACTCCGACCAGCGCTCCTGAAAAGCGTGCCGCCCTGCGGCCGCAAGACCGGCTCGCAAGCCGGGCTCGTGCTGCACGCGACTCATCGCGGCGAGCAGCTCTTCCGCCGTGGAGAAGAGCAGCCCCGCATTGGACTGGCGGATTATCTCGGGGAATGGGCCGAGGCGGCGCGCAATTACAGGGCTGCCCTGGCTCATGGATTCGATCAGGATGATGCCGAATGTCTCGTAGCACACCGACGGAACGAGCAGCGCGATCGCCCCCGCGTAGTACGCGCGCAGAGCATCCGGGCTCACGTTCCCCAGAAAGCGAACGCGCGGACTCGCCTCTGCAAGCGCGCGCAGAGCCGGGCCGTGACTCCCCTCACCGGCGATGAGCAGATCGGCGTCGGGATATCGCCGGAACAGCGGAATCACGTCGTCCAGCCCCTTGGCTTGCTCGAGCCGCCCCACGAAAAGGAAGTACGGACGCGCGTGAGGTGCTGGTTCGGGGGCGGCTGACGACGTAGAAGAAGCCGAGCTGTTGAGGAACCCCGGAAGAACCTCCATCTCGACCGGGAAGCCATGTTCCCGATGCTTGTCGCGACTGAACTCGCTCATCGCAATGAACGCGTCCACGTTCCGCAGCTGGCGGCGCAGGTAGCCGGAGTAGCGCCAGAGCTGCGGCGGCCGGCGGTACTTGAGCGAACAGCGGAAGCATTCGTGCCGGTCGCACAGCTCGCGCTTGTGCCGCCAGAGCACGTGCGTCGGACACACCAGCCAGTGCTCGTGCGCCATGTAAACGCGGACTGCGTCGCCGCCGTACGCGAGCAGCCCTGGTCCGCCGATCAGCGAGACGTTGTGGAAGTTCACGACGTCGAACCGCCCCCGCGCCAGCAGCCCGCGGATGCGCCGCCCGTTGAGCACGGGGCGGCCCATCTGCTGAGTGAGCAGCGGCGACAATGGGCCCAGGCCGCTGCGCAGCGGCACCACCTCCACGCCGCCGGTCCCGATGTCCTTCGAGGGTGGCGGTTCCGGGTGCAGCGCGTGATACGCGTCCACGTCGTGCACGACGGTCACATGGTGGCCGGCACGCACCAGCCCTTCCGCCAGTCGCTGCACCGCGATGCCGTCGCCGCCGAAGTTGTACGGCGGGTAGAACGTCGTCAGCATGCAGAAGCGGAGCGCCGTCATGCGACCGCCTCCCGCACAACTGCCGTGGCCCTGTCGCGGGCTACTTCCCGCAGCGCTCCGAGTGCCGCGTCGGCTGCGGTCCTCCAGCTGAGGGCGGCGACGGCAGCGCGCCCACGCTCTCCCATCTGGTTCCGCTCACCGTCATCCAGCAGCAGACGCATCGCATCGAGCAGTGCGTCCTCGTCACCGGGGGTGACGAACACACCGCCGCCCTGCAGCATCTCCGGAAGCGGGCTCTGCACGGTCGCTATCACGGGAGACCCGCATGCTGCCGCCTCCACGGCGGGCAGTCCGAAGCCCTCGGCCATCGACGGCAGCACGAGAGCACGCGCTCCGCTGTGCAGCTTGCGCAGCTCCTCATCGGGGACGAAACCCGTCCACCGCACGAAATCGCCCGCACCGCCTGACTCGATCGCCCGCTCTATCTCCGCATGGGCGCCGTGGAATGCGTCGCCCGAACGGCGGCCGACGAGCAACAGGTAGGGAATCGCTCCCCCCGCAGCGCGCATCTCGGCGGTAAGACGGGCGTGCGCCCGCACCAGCACGTCCACCCGCTTGTGCGGATTGAACCCGCCGACGTAAGTGAACCATCGCGCGCCGTCAGGCAGGCCCACTGCGCGTGCTGCGGCCAGTATCTCGTCGCGGCCCGCCGGACGAAATGCGCCGGATGGAGCCTCGCCCGCGACACGCAGCCGCTCCGGCGCGACGTGCAGCACTTCGGCTATCTCGCGCGCGGCGAACCCCGACACCGTCAGAACCAGCCGCGACTGGCGGAGAGCCAGCCAAACCTTGGCGCGCCAGAAGAGGCGCGCGCGCGCTGACGGTAGCGTCAGCTCCGGGAAACGCTCGGCGATCGCGTCGTGGATCGTGACCACCGCGCGGCGGCCAGGGGGCAGCGGAAACCAGGTGTAAACCGACGGCGAGAAGAAGACGTCGATCGGCTCGCGCCACACCGCTCGCGTGAAGCGAAGCATGTCCACGGGGGAGCGGGCGCCCTCGGCGGACGCCGCGTCGATGGAACGGACGGACTGCGGCACCGTGACCACGCGCACATTGGCGGCCGCGAGATCGATCGCAGACGGATCGTCGGTGAACAGCACGAACTCGTCCTGCCGCGAGCCCTTCACCATCGCGCCCAGCAGCTCGCGCGTGAAGCGACCATACCCGCGGCCGTTGGCCCAGCATGTGGCGTCCACTCCGATGCGCATCGCGGTCAGCTCGCCTCCGCCAGGATGCGCGAGCCCGGAGCGGGGAGCGCTTCAGGCTGGTCGTCGTGCAGCGGCTGCGGCGCATCGAGCCGCTGCTCCTCGTGATAATCGAAATCCGTGTTCACTTCCCACACGTCGTGCCGCGCGCCGAACATGTTCGCCACCGTCATCATGGCGGTCAGCATCGAGTGATCCTGGTTGTTGTACTTGTGCATCCCGTTGCGGCCGACGGTATGCAGGTTGGGAATCGGATCGATGAACTCCCGCAGCACGCCCAGATGGCGACGGTAGTCGGCGTCGTACACCGGGTATGCCTTGGGCATGCGCACGACGGCGCCATCCATGACCCGTGCCCCCTTCGCCAGGCCCAGCGTCGCGAGCTCGCGCTCGGCCAGCGCCAGCAACTCGGCGTCCGGCGTCGTCCACAGGCCGTCGCCCTCGAAGCAGAAGTACTCCATGCCCAGGCACGTGCGCCCCGGCTCGGGCACCATCGCGCGCGACCAGTTGTTGAAGTTCTGGATCCGCCCGACCTTGACCGTGGGCTCGTGCACGTAGATCCAGTTGTCGGGGAATAGATCATCTCCATCCACGATCAGCGCGACGGTGAGAAAGTCGCGGTACTTCAACCCGCTGCCGGCCACCTGAACTTTCTCGGGCGCGGCCGGCTGCAGCGCGCTGACGAGCGAGCGGAGCGGCATGCTGGAGATGACGTGGTCGGCGGCTATGCGCCGCTCACCTCCCGGTGTCCAGCAGCGAACGGCGACTGCACCACGCCCGGGTGCGACCTCGATCGCCTGTACCGCATGCTCCAGCAGCACTTCCCCACCCATTGCCACGACCCGATCGCGGCACTTCTCCCACATTTGGCCGGGTCCAAGCCGCGGGTACTGGAACTCGTCAATCAGCGTCTTGATCGTGTTGGAGCGCCTGGTGAGCGACGTTGCCGACAGAATCGCGCGCGCCAGCGACAGGCCCTGAATGCGCTGCGCCGCCCACTCGGCGCGCACCTCGGTGCACGGAATGCCCCACACCTTCTCCGTGTACGTCTTGAAGAAGATCCGGTACAGCCGCTCACCAAACCTGTTCGACACCCACTGCTCGAGGTTCTCCTCCACGCGCGACGGGAAGAGCCGCGCCCGCACGTAGCTGCCGATGATCGCGAACGCGTTCCACAGGCCGAGGCCACTGAGCGCGTTCCACGCCTTGAGCGGGTAGTCGAAGAACTTCCCGTCGTAGAAGATCCGGGACTGACGCGGCACCGATATGAACTGGTCGCCCAGCAGCTCGTGCCACAGTGCCTCGACCGGCGCGATCTTGGTGAAGAACCGGTGACCGCCGATGTCGAAGCGATACCCGTTGTACTGCGCAGTACGCGAGATGCCGCCGACGGTGTTGTCGCTTTCGAGCACCGTCACTGCGACGCCCTGCTTGCGCAGCTGATACGCCGCGGTGAGGCCCGCGGGGCCCGCGCCGATGACCACGACATGGTCGCCGGGACGCACCTGCGCCACCTGACGCTGCCGGGGAGTCATGCTCAGCACACCCGGGCCAGCGAGTCGGCCGGGCCGCGGGAATAACCCACCAGCTCACCCAGCGACCAGGACCCGACGAACAGCGCGATCAACGGGAGCGCGCGCACCAGCTCGGCTCGATACCGCTTCTTGCGCAGCAGACGCGTGACGGTCCGCGCGAGCAGCAGCGGCGGCAGGCCGAGCGAGGCGACGGCGAACGACAGCCGCTTCGCCATCGAGGCTCCGCGCACCCGCGCGCCGGCATATGACCGGGCGTACAGGAAACGCTGCGTGAGATACTCGCGAACGGTGTAGTGCTTCTTGTGCCCGACGCAGATCTCCGGGCGGCAGACCAGCGGGATGCCATCCCGTCGCAGCGCATCGTGCAGGTGATTTTCCCACTCGCCGGCCTCGGTCACGGCGCGGTACCGCTCGAGCACGTCGCGCGGGTAGATCACGTTGTTGCCCGTGAGCCAGGTGGCGGGCCCGGCGGTCATCGGCGGGATGCAGTGGCTGTACTCGCACAGGAACGCGGCCCAGTCCACCAGCCGCTCGGTAGCCGCGTTGTCCACCGACCCACCCACCACCGCGGCGGTCTGCCGCCGCGCATCGCACAGGGCGCGCGCCCAGCCGACGGGCACGATCACGTGATCCTCGATGACCGCTACGGCTTCGCCGCCGGCCGCCCGGAATGCGAGCGCGCGCAGCTGCGGGATGCTCGCGCCCGGCGCAGCCGCCAGGACACGGACGTGAGGATACCGCTGCGCCACCGCTGAACGGACGGTCTCGCCACACCGATCCGCGACGATCACCTCGAGGTCCACGTCGCGGCGCTGAGCCTCCAGCGCGTCCAGGCAGCCAGTCAGATCAGCGAGCCCGTTGACCGACGGTATCACCACGCTCAGCTCGGGCGAAGCCATCTCAGCGCTGCTCCCGCGGGGTACGCAGCGCTCCCTTCAGATAGCCGACCGCCTCGCCCGCTGACCATGCGGTGAGAAAGAGCATCGTCGCCGGCAGCGCGCGCAGGAACTGCTTCTTCCGGCCGGGCGCCGCCGCCCGCGCAATGCGGCTCAGCAGCACAAAGGGCAGCGCGGGAGACGCGGGCAGCAGCACCCAGCGACGCACGGCGGGCTCGTCCACGAGCCTGCGGCGAGCGTAATCGCGCCCGTGCTGGTAACGGTCCACGCAGAAGTCCCACAGCGTGTAGTTCCGGTTCTGATACACTGCCGCCGTGGACACGAACCGCAGTACGCTTCCATTCGCGAGCAACCGCTGATGCGCGACGTTCTCCCAGTTGCCCTCTCGCGCCAGCGCAACGACATCATCGACCACCTGCCGGGTGTACGCGACGTTGGCGCCCGTGAGCGCGACGGTGTTCTCCGAATCCGGCCGCGTCGTCGAGAAGAAGCCGTACTCGGAGAAATACGCGGCCCAGTCCACAGCGCGTTCACGCTGCGCGTTGTCCATCCCCCCGCCGACGACGTCGGCACCCGCTGCCACGCCGCTTGCCAGCAGCTCGAGCCAGTCAGGGTCGGCCACGCAGTGATCTTCCGTCACCGCAACGATGTCGCCGTGAGCGGCTGCCATGCCGACGCTGCGGAGCTGGGGCACTGTCGAGCGCTCCGGCGCCGCCACGACGCGCACCCCCGGATAGCTCCGGCGCACGGCCGCGAGATCGCCGAGATCCGATGGTCTCGCAACCACGATCTCCGCGCCCAGCCGCCCGCACTGGTCGAGTAGCGAGTGGAGACACGAGTCGAGCAGCTGTCGCGACCGGTCCGAAGCGACGACGACCGAGATCCGCGGTCCGTTCGTCGGGCGCGGACGGACCGACCGCCGCGCGTCGTTGCCCCACTGGGACTTCACTGGTGAGCTCAAACTGCTGCCTCTTTCAAGCGCTTGCCCTCTGTGGTGGAAGCCGCTCCCATCGCCTCACCGGCCGCCCAGCAGCTGGCAAGGAGGAGCATGACCGGCACGGCCGTGAGGAACGACCAGGTGTGCTCCCAGCGTGGAAGAGCGCGGCGGGCGGAACGGACTGCAATCAGGAACGGCACCAGGGGTGCGCCAGCGACGATCTTCCACGCGGCCCTCCCGATGACCCGAACCCGCCACGCGCCGAACCTGCGCCCGTGCGCGAACCGTGCCGCGGCAAGCCGACGGAATGCGGCGGCCGAAACGAGGCGCGCGACAGCCCCGGGAACGAGGACGAGCTCGCCTCCGGCCGCACGCACCTTCTGGTGAGTTTCCACCTCCCAGAAGCCGCCCGCGTTCGGATCGTGGAACTGCTCCAGGACGTCACGCCTGTAGCAGGCGTTGTCCCCCGCTATCTCCCGCCGCGGCCCCGCCGCACCAGGGAGAAAAGCCGAGTAACGGAGGTAGAACGCCGCCCGCGTCACCGGGCCGGCGTCCGTGTCCAGGGCGAAAGCACCGCCCGCGCCCGCGGCACCCGCCCTCACGGCCGCGAGCAGCGACCGCGCCCACGACCGCTCCACCGTGCATTCGGCGGTGGTGAACGCCACATATCGTCCGCGCGCCCGCTCGAGGCCGGCGTCCCAGAGAGCCGGAACCAGCGAATCTGCGGGGCAAAGGACCAGGGCAACCCGCGGAAACTGAGAGCGCACGACTGACCTGGTCGAATCGGAGGACGCGTCGGCGACCACGATCTCGGCGTCCAGTCCGGCGCAGGCGTCGGACAGCGCCGACAGGCAGGAGGCGATCGTCTGCTCGGAGTTCTTCGATCCGACGACGACCGTCAGTTCGCACTCAGGGGTGATTGCCGACACGCAGAGACTTGGGGACGTAAGGTGAGACGGCTGGCGCTGGACGCCATCCGGACGCGCAACCTCCCATCGCAAGAAGCAGGGCGCTGGGAACGACCTGCGTAATCCATTGTATCGCAAACAGTTGCGCCGTTCTGACAGGCGCTCGAATCCGGTGCCGCGGAGCTGAGCTGTACGCCTCCCGCCACATACCGTTGCGGCGCTGCCATAGTGGGCGCTGCGGCCGTCGCCAACCCCACTCCCAGGCTCCTCCCGCCCTGCCGCGGGGCCGACTCCGAGCCTCCGCCGCTCCAGAGCGCCAGAGGACTGCAAACACCCTCTGTTGACCGGCTCGCAGGACCCATCCAGAATGGAGACTTCAGCTTGGCGCTCTAGTTGCTCTCCGGCGACCCACGGTGCCTTCTTCGCCCCCGTCCTTTCCCGTGGTCAGCGCACAGCGAGTTGCCCCTCCCTCGGATGCTCCCCAGGAGTATCTGCGCGGGGGCGCCCGGCCGTTGGAGGTGCTCTATTGCCTCGACAACATGCGCCTCGGTGGATCTGAGCTGAACGCTGTCCGCACCGCGGAACAACTGGATCGAAGCCGCTTCCATGTGACGGTCGCCTGCCTGTCGGACGACGGGCCGCTGACGGCGAGGTATCGTGCAGCAGGGATCCGCGTGATCCGCTTCCCGGTGACGAGCCTCTACGGAGTGTCGGCCGTGCGTCAGGGGGTGGCGCTGGCGCGTTTCATCTCGGAAAGGAAAATCGACATCGTTCACAGCCACGACATGTATAGCAACGTGTTCGCCGCGCCCTGGGCAAGACTGGCTCGGAGGCCCGTACTCATCACCAGCAGACGGTGGTGGCACAGCCTGCCGAATGCAAAGCTGCGCGTGGCCAACACATTCGCGTTCCGCCTCTCACATTGCGTGCTGGCAAACAGCCGCGCGGTCGCCGGCTCCGTGAGAGATTCCGACCGCATCCCCGCCGGTCGGATCGCGGTGGTCCCGAATTTCGCCGACGACGGCGCTTTCCTGGAGCCGTCGCCGGCCGCGCTCGCGGCCCTGCGCCTGGAGCTGGGCATTCCGCAGGGCGCGTTCGTAGTCGGTGTGGTTGCCCGCCTCGTTCCCGTAAAGGACCACGCAACGCTGCTGCGGGCCGTGGCGCAGGTGCGCGCGAAGCATGCCTCCGTCCATCTCGTTCTGGTTGGCGATGGGCCGAGCGCCGGATCGCTCCGGGAACTCGCCGCCGAGCTCGGATTGGCCGGCTCGGTCACCTTCGCCGGTGAGCGTGCCGGCGGGATCAACCTCCACCGGCTTTTCGACGTCTCGGTGCTCTGCTCGCTGAGCGAGGGATTCCCCAACACCATCGTCGAAGCCATGGCGGCAGCGCGGCCGGTCGTAGCTACCGCCGTCGGTGGTAACGAAGACGCCGTCGTGGCGGGCTCGACCGGCATCCTCGTGCAGCCCGGCTCACCGCAGCAACTGGCTGACGCGATCTCCCGGCTGGTCGAGAATCCCGAGACCGGGATCGCGATGGGCGTGCGTGGACAGGAGCGGGCGCGCGCCGAGTTCGGAGCTGCACGCGCGATCTCGTCGCTCGAATCACTGTACGAGCGCCTGGCATCCCGGGTGGCCGCATGAGCGTTGCTCTTCCGCCCGAGGTGACGCAGATGCCCGCGCCTGCGGCGGTATCCGGTCAGCGGTTTACGCCCTCCTCGTGGGAGCCCCAGCCAAGCCCCAGGTTCTGGCGCGGCGTCGGCTGGTCGCCGGCGTTCATCGCTTTCCTCGTGTACATCTTCGTCATCGTCAGCTACCGGCTGAACGTCGGCACGGCCGCGATGATCGCGACGCTGACGGCGCTGGTGATCGAGCCCGGGCGGCGCCGTCTGCCAGTTCTCGTCGCGGGAGCCGTCGCCCTGCTTGGCTGGTCCGTGATCGGATACGGCACGACGGCCTATCCGGAGATCGTCCGGAAGGACCTCATCGAGTTCGGGAAGATCTGCCTCGTCACGTTCGCCGCGGTCAACCTGCTGCGCACGCCGCGGCGACTGCGGTTCTTCGTCCTTTTCTACCTGGCCGTCTTCGGGCTGTTTCCAGTACGTGGAGCGCTGTTCAACTACTTCGTGTACGGCCAGACGGAGGCGGGCAGAATCTTCGGGAGCTTCATCTTTCAGAACCCGAACGATCTCGCGGCTTTCCTCCTGCTCACGCTCTCGCTCGTGGCCGGCGTCTTCTCGACGGAGAAGGTGCGCTGGCTGAGATGGTCCGCAATTGCCGGAGCGGCAACGATTCCGCTCATCATGGTGTTGTCGCAGTCGCGCGGCGGCTTTCTCGGTTTGATCACGTTCGTCCTGATGGCGCTCGGCCAGCGTCATCAGCGCCTCCGGAAGCTCGGCATCCTGGCCGTCGTGACCGCGCTCGTCCTCATGCTCGCGCCCGAGAGTGCATGGGAGCGCCTCGGCACTCTCCGCACTCCCGATGCGCAGCTGATGGAGGACAGGGACGAGGGCTCAGCGAGGCAGCGATGGGGTATCTGGCGGGTCGCCAACACGATCGCCACAGAGAACCCCGTGTTGGGCGTCGGGCTCGGTGCGTACCCCCAGGCACACAACGAGTACTCGCTGCGTGAGGAGTTCGATCCATTCGCCCGCGGCCTGCGCGACGCGCACAGCACCTACCTCACGCTGATGGCCGAGACCGGCTATCTCGGCTTCGCCTTTTTCGTGCTGCTCGTGCTCGGCACGGTCATCCCGGCGGAGCGGACGCGGCGGCGGGCGGCGAAGTTCTTCCCGCAACGTGCACAGCAGCTTTACTACATGGAGGCCGGGCTGCTCGCCTATGGCGTCGCCGGCATCTTCGGCTCGTACGGCGTCGTGGTGTTCACCTATCTCCATCTGGCGCTCATCTACGCTGCCGCAGCTATGCTCCGACGCGACCTCAGTCGTCTCCGTGCATGGAAGCACAGTGTGTCGTACAGCGGTAACCAGCCGCTGGCTCCCGAGGCTGTCGAGCGGGGAGCCGCCTGATGTGCGGCATAGCCGGGTTCACCGGCTGGGAAGGAGATCAGCAAGCGGCGCGTGCCACCCTCGAGGCGATGTGCACCGCGATCACGCACCGCGGTCCCGATGAAGAAGGGACCTGGTTCGGGCCGGGAGTGGCGCTGGGCATGCGCCGCCTCAGCGTCATCGACATCGCCGGCGGATCGCAGCCGGTCCGCAGCGAGGATGGAAGCGTCCGCGTCGTGTTCAACGGTGAGATCTACAATCACCACACGCTGCGCGACTCGCTGGCGCACAATCACGTTCTGCGCTCGCGATCTGATACCGAGGTCCTCGCTCACCTGTACGAGGAGCGGGGCGACGCGCTGGTGCATGAGCTGCGCGGGATGTTCGCGTTCGCAATCTGGGACGGGCGCCGGGAGCGGCTGCTGCTCGCGCGCGACCGGCTCGGCATTAAGCCGCTGTATTACTGGGAGACGGCGGAAGGGGTCGCATTCGCCTCCGAGCTGAGGGCCCTGCTGGCCTGCCCGGAATTTCCCGCGCGCGTCAGCCCCGAAGCCGTTCAGCAGTATCTCAGCTTCGGTTATGTGCCGGACCCGCTCAGCATCTTCGACGGAGTCCGCAAGCTGCTGCCGGGCCACCTCCTGACGTGGGACAGAGCCGCAGGCATCCAGCTACACAGGTACTGGACTGCCGCGCGCGCCGAAGTCCCGGTGCACGATGAGCGTGAAGCCATCGAGGAGCTGCGCCGGCTGCTCGCGGATGCAGTGGGCTCGCATCTCGAATCGGACGTGCCGCTGGGCGCTTTCCTGTCAGGCGGGATCGATTCCTCAACGGTTGTCGCGCACATGAGCCGAGCGCTGGACCGTCCTGTTCGCACTTTCTCGATCGGCTTCGAGGAGCGGGAGTTCGACGAATCGCAGCACGCCGCACAGGTCGCCCGGGCTCTGGGAACGCAGCACACGCAGCTGATCCTTCGCCCTGACGCCGACGCGTGGACTGAATCCGTGATTCACGTCTTCGACGAGCCGTTCGGCGATTCGTCGGCGATCCCAACGCTGCTCGTGTCGCAGCTGGCGCGGCAGCAGGTGACCGTGGCACTCTCCGGCGACGGCGGCGATGAGCTGTTCGCGGGTTACGAGCGATACGCTGAGACGCTCGGGCAGCTCCGTACGGCGCCTGCGCCGGTTCGACGCCTGTTGCGGGCCGCAGCGCTGCGGCTGCCCCATTCCGCGCCGGGACGCAACCGGCTGCTCGATCTCGCGCGGACGCGACGCGGTCGTTACGCCACCACCGTCGCCATGGCACTGCCGGCTTCGGAAGGAGGCGTGGTGAGCGATGCGCTGGCTGTCTCGGGCCTGTCGCTCGACACCACGCTCGACCGCTGGTTCCGGGAGGCTGGTGAGCGTGACTTCCCCACCCAGCTGATGCTGGTGGACCTGCAGAGCTATCTCCCTGGCGACATCCTGACGAAGGTCGATCGCGCGAGCATGAGCGTCTCGCTCGAGGCGCGCGTTCCGTTGCTCGATCATCACCTAGTCGAGTTCGCGGTCTCGCTTCCCAGCCACCTGAAGCAGCGCGACGGCAGCAGCAAGTGGATTCTGCGGCAGGCAGTGGCCGGTGTCGTGCCGCCCTCTGTCCTCTCCCGCCGCAAGCAGGGATTTGCAGTCCCGCTGCGGCATTGGTTCCGTCGCGAACTGCGCTACCGGATCGACTCCATGACCGGGAACGATTCGTTCCTCGAAGAGTACGTCTCACTGGATCGTGTTCGCCAGGTCGCGCGTGAGCACATGGCTCACCGCCGGGACCACAGCCATCTCCTGTGGCGGCTGCTCGTCCTCGACGTGTGGCTTCGTGGACTTCGCTCCGGTACACTGGGGCGCACGGTCCGGCAGTTCCCCGCACTGCCCGAGGGTAGCCTGCTCCTGGCGCGGGCTGGATGAATGCCCGGGCGCCTGCCGCTCGAACCGGGACTGTGCGGGATTACACGCGCCTTCAGATCGAACACCGGATAACGCACACAATGTTGATCTCGCTGGTCGCCGCTCTCCTCGGAGCCGCAGGATGTGCGCGCGACTCCACGGAGCACGGCTCTGCGTTCGCACAGGAAAGTGCAAACGTTTCCGCAACGCACGCTCCGGCCGCAGGGCTGCCCGCGCCGGCTGCATCAGGGAGGCCGGGTCCCCCGGAGCTGCCGCGCGACAGCGTTGACACGTCAATGCCGGCGGCCACCGGTCGCACGCTCGCGGTGGGACCGGGCGGGAACCTGCAGGCAGCGCTCGACGCGGCCCACCCGGGCGACGTGATAACGCTCGCCCCGGGTGCCACGTACACGGGAAATTTCATGCTGCCCAGGAAGGCGGCGGCCGGCTGGATCATCATCCGGCCTGCCCTTCCCGACGCAGCGCTCCCGGCGGCGGGACAGCGCATGACTCCGGCACGCGCGGCGGGCGCGCGGCTGCCGCGGATCGTCACGCCGAACGCGGATGCGGCCCTCGCCACCGCTGCGGGAGCACATCATTACCGCATCGTCGGCATCGAGGTCACGCTCACCGGCAGACAGCGGATGACCTACGCGCTGGTGACGCTCGGCAAGTCAGGTGACGAAGGCCAGACAACGGTCAGGTCGATTCCCAGCCACATCGTGCTCGACCGGATGTACATACACGGGAGCAGCACCGCGAAGCTCAGACGCTGCGTTGCGCTCAACTCCGCCACGAGCGCCGTGATCGACTCACACCTCGGCGACTGTCACGATACGCCTGATGACGCGCAGGCAATTGGCGGGTGGAACGGGCCGGGACCTTTCAGGATCGTGAACAACTACCTGGAAGGATCAGGCGAGAACATCCTCTTCGGCGGAGCCGATCCCGGCATCCCGAACCTGGTTCCGTCCGACATCGAGATCCGAAGGAACCACATCACCCGCCCAACCTCGTGGAAGGGCGTCTGGAAAGTGAAGAACCTGCTCGAGCTCAAGAACGCGCGTCGGGTGCTCATCGAGGGCAACGTCTTCGAGCACAACTGGGCGGACGGGCAGGACGGCGAAGCGATCCTGCTTGTCAGCGTGAATCAGAACGGAACCGCTCCATGGTCCGGGGTGCAGGACATCACCATCCGCCGGAACATCATCCGTCACGTTGGTGCGGGTTTTCTCATCTCGACTTACACGGATCAGGGCCCGGTGGAACGGGCCGAGCGGATCAGCATAAGCGACAACCTGATCTACGATATCCGATCGACGCACCAGGGAACCGGCCGCACGTTCATGCTTACAGGCGACGTGCGTGATTTTCAGGCGACGCGGAACACGATTGTCGAGCCGAGCAACTCAATCCTGTCCATGGATGGCGGGCCGAAGCCGCGACTGGTCGTGACCGACAACCTCGGCGGCGGAGGCGCTTACGGTATAGCAGGCTCGGGCGTGATTGGTGCCCGCGCCCTCGCGCACCACGCTCCGGACGGCGTGTTCAAGGGGAACGTACTCGCCATGCCGGTCAGGAGCGACGAGATGCCACCGGCAGGCAACTGGTATCCGTCCAGCCTCACCGAGATAGGCTTCCAGAACCCCGCGCGACACGATTACCGGCTCGCTCCCTCGAGCCGGCATCGCGGCGTCGCAGCGGGCGGAAGAAATCCGGGAGCCGACATGGCAGCGGTGCTCGCCGCCACGCGGGACGTGACGCAGCAGTGAGAGATCAGCCCGCGGTGCTGCCGGCGGGGTCGGACAACAGCTTGCCCGGCACGGAGCTGAATGAGGGCGTGACGGCCGGGGCCGCGACTGTCGCAACCATTGCATCGCATGCACGTGAGTCTGCGCCCGCCACGGTTGCGTCCCCACCTTTGCGGGTGGCGCTGCTGCTCGATTCGATGTCACAGCCCGTGTGGGTGGAGCGCGCTCTCGCCGAGTTGCGGCAGACGCGGGCCGTGACATTCAGCGTGGTGATCCTGAACGGCGCGCGGACCGAAGTCGCGGAGCGACTGACTCCGCTCGCACGCCTCCGCCGGTGGTACGACAACCGGCGCTACATCCTTGCCGCGCTGTACCGCCGGTTCGACCGATGGCACAACCCGGTCGAAGCCGACCCGCTGGTCGAGACGAACATCACGCCACTTCTCGGCGACGTTCCGGTGTACCGGCTCGAGCCGCGACAGACGAAGCACTGCGACTACTTCACTGATGAAGACGTGGCAGCGCTTCGCGCGCTGGATCTGGACGTGGCGGTGCGACTCGGCTTCCGGATACTCAAGGGCGACGCGCTGCGCATCGCGCGCTTCGGCGTCTGGTCGTATCACCACGGCGACAATCAGGTCAACCGTGGCGGGCCGCCCGGATTCTGGGAAGTGATGGAAGGCACGCCCGTGACCGGGTCGGTCCTGCAGGTCCTGACCGAAGATCTCGACGACGGGCAGGTGCTGTATCGATCGTTCGCGTCCACGCATCGCCTGTCCGTTCGGCAGAACTGCGCGAACTACTACTGGAAGTCGGGCGCATTTCTCCGACGGAAGCTGGAGGAGCTGCATCGCGCCGTGCCGCGTGGAGTGACGCGCGCGACCGACTCCGCAACCCGGACATGGCAGGCGTACAGCAACAGGCTCTATGTGGAGCCCACGAACGGCGTCATGGCGCGTCACCTCGCGAAGCTGATCGGGCGTTATCTGGCAGAGAAGTGGCTCGACTTCTGGTGGAAGGAACAGTGGTTCGTCGCGTACCGGCTTGCCCCGCGAGACGATCGCCCGGCAGACGTTCCGGACGGAACGCTGTACCGGTTCCGTCAGCTCATCCCGCCGAAGGATCGCTTCTGGGCAGATCCGTTTCCGGTCGCGTACAACGATCGGCGCTATCTCTTCGCCGAGGAGCTCATCTTCAGTGAAGACAAGGGGCGGATCATCGTGTTCGAGATCGATGAGCAGGGCCGCGCGGGCGATCCCTCGATCGTGCTGGAGCGTGACTATCACGTTTCCTACCCGTTCGTCTTCGAGTGGAACGGCGAGCACTACATGGTTCCGGAAACCGAAGGGCAGCGCAGAGTGGAGCTGTTCCGCGCGCGACGGTTCCCGTTCGAGTGGGAGTTCGACCGGGTGCTTCTCGAGGACACCCCCGCCGTGGATGCGACTCTGGCTGAGGTGGACGGCAGGTGGTGGATGTTCGCCAACATCGCCGTGGAACACGCATCGTCGTGGGACGAGTTGCACCTGTTTCACGCATCTTCGCCGCTCGGACCGTGGACGCCGCACGCCGGCAATCCGGTGAAGTCCGACGTGCGCTCCGCGCGCCCTGCGGGCCGCCTGTTCGTGCACGACGGGGTGCTGCACCGCCCTGCACAGGACTGCGCGCGGCGCTACGGTCACGCGATCGTGATGAACGCGATCGACGAGCTCACGCTCACGTCATTTCGTGAGCACCAGGTTGACCGGATCGATCCTTCCTGGGCGCCCGGCCTCGTTGCCACGCATACGATAAACGCAGCCGGCGGCCTCACCGCCGTGGACGCGCAACGCCGCCGCCCCCGGTACTGGCGCGACTGAGTTCGCAGAAACCGGCGCCGGACAGCTGTGCGTTCGGCCGTTTACTGACGTAAGCGCCTCAGCCCGAACCAGTTACGACCGTTGTGTACACCCGGACGACGGAACGGGCTTTGTGACAGCAGCGCACACTGATCGTCTGTTCGGTGAGGAAGCAAGGAGTCGCCTGGCTGTGCGCGCCGCTGAACGGCGATGCACCTGGAGCGCAGCCTCTCCTCGAGTTGGTACGCGATAACGGCAAACCCGGCGAAAGCCGGCGACGCAAAGCTACGAGGCTAAGGCGGACACAGTGCCGCTACGCCAGTCGGGCCGCCGAACGAAGACTCGGAGAAACTGGTGCTACGCGCAATCGTGGTGGGCAGCGGCGCTGCCCTCCTCCTGGCGGTCACAGCCTGTGGCTCGCCGGAGATCGCGGGACCGGAACTGAACGACGCAAACAGCAGTGCTGCAGTCGCAAGTGTCACGGTGACAGTCGCGGCCAGCAACATTCTTGTCGGACAGACGACGCAGGCGATAGCCATCGCACGCGATGCGGAGGGCAACACTCTCCACCATCGATCGATCGTCTGGTCGGCGTCGGCTCCAAGCATCGCGACGATTTCCGAAGGCGGTGTGGTCAACGCGCTGAATGCCGGAAGCACCGAGGTGCTGGCAACGGTTGACGGCGTCATGGGCCACCGAACCGTGAACGTCGCACCTCCTTCGTCGTCCGGCACGCCGGCTCCTCCGGGCGGCAGCACACCCGTGCCCGCGGCGCTCGCAGAGGCGCCGCGCGCTTTCGTGAACACGACAATGCCGACTCAGACGGGGCGCACCATCGTCGTCGGGTCAGGCGGGAACCTGCAGGCGGCGATCAACGAAGCCGTGTTCGGCGACGTCATCGTTGTGTCCGGTACGCACGTCGGCAACTACGTCCTCCCCAAAAAGAGCGGCAACGGGTGGATCGTCATCCGCTCGGACAACGTTCCCGAAGGGCGGATCAGGCCGGGAACTACACTCGCAAAGCTGCTGTCACCGAATCAGTCGCCGGCAATCGCCGCAGCGGCGGGTGCGCACCATTATCGGCTCATGGGACTCGAGATCGGGCTTTCCGGCACACCGTCCTACAGTTACGGGCTTGTCACGCTCGGGACGGACGGCTACGGCGGGCAGACCACGATGGAATCCGTGCCCCGCGACATCGTGCTTGACCGCGTGTATGTGCACGGCAACGGCGTCACGAACACCCAGCGCTGTGTCGCGCTCAACTCGGCGTGGTCAGCCGTCATCGATTCGCACCTGTCAGCCTGCCAGGCCAGACAGGATGATGCTCAGGCGATCGCCGGCTGGAACGGGCCTGGGCCGTACAAGATCGTGAACAACTACCTGGAAGGCTCCGGCGAGAACATCATGTTCGGCGGGGCCGATCCCAGCATTCAGAATCTCGTGCCATCTGACATCGAGATCCGGCGCAACCACATCACCCGTCCGACGTCGTGGAAGGGCGTCTGGAAGGTGAAGAACCTGCTCGAGCTCAAGAACGCGCGACGCGTGCTGATCGAAGGCAACGTGTTCGAGAACAACTGGTCCGACGGGCAGGACGGGGAAGCGATGCTGTTCGTGGCCATCAACCAGTCGGGCACAGCCCCCTGGAGCACGGTGCAGGACGTGACGCTGAATCACAACGTGATTCGCAATGTCGGCGCTGGTCTCCTCATCAGCACGTGCAACTCCTGCGGGCAGGGGCCGGCGACACCCGCGGCACGCATCACGATCTCCAACAACCTGATCTACGACATCAATACCGGAATCTTCACCGGCACCGGGCGCACGTTCACGCTCACCGGCGACGTGGCTGACTTCCATGCCGCCCACAACACCATCGTCGCGCCAAGCAACTCACTCCTGTCCTTTGGCGCGGGCCCCAAGGCCCGGCTGGTTGTCGTGAACAACCTCGGCGGTGGCGGCGCCTACGGCATAGCCGGTGACGGAGCGATAGGCATCCGGGCGTTCCAGCAGCACGCGCCCGACGGAACCTTCGCGGGGAACGTGCTCGCGATGTCGTCCAGGGCCGACGAGATGCCTCCCACTGGCAACTGGTATCCGTACAGCCTGGTAGACATCGGCTTCCAGGATCCGGCGGCACGCGACTTCCGCCTCACGTCATCCAGCGCTTATCTCCGGCGTGCCACGGACGAGCGGGATCCCGGCGCGGATCTCGGCGCAGTGTCGAATGCGATACAGGGAGTGCTGCAGCCGTAGAGTCAGGCGCCGCCAGAAAACTCAGCGCCCGGGTTGACGACGGCACAATCACCATCGCTGGCCTGGATCAGGGTGTGACTCATCCCGAACGCCTGCTGCCACCTGCGAAGAAGCCGGGCGGCTCGCGGCTCCGTGGCATCATCGAGCAGTATCCGATCGACTCTTACGCTCCTGGCCGCGAGGACCGGCAACACACCGTAACGCCATTGGGCGTGCGCTTCGCCCCACTCTTCGAAGACCGCCGGCCCATCGCATAGAACCAGCTCGAACCGTTCCGGCAGCGCGACCGTCTCGACGTCGTACCACACGAAGCCACCGTAATCCCTGAGCGGCGCATACCGCACCTCCACGTTGTGGATGGCGTTCCGTCGCAGCCGCTGAGTCACGAATTCCGCCCATTCCCGGTCCTGTTCCAGGCTCAGGACCGTGACGCCGCGCCTTTCTGCCGCGAGCCCGGCGACCAGAGTGGTCAGGCCGCTGCCGCATTCGAGAACGGGTGCGGAGCAACGGCTGACGTGAGACACCACTTCGCTGACGTACGTCACGTCGGCCGAGAATGACTCGTTCCCCCAGGCGCGGCGGAACTGTTCCAGCAGGGCTGTGCCCGACGACGGGTCTGCACGGAAGCTGTTCACCAGCTTTCGCAGACGCCTGTCGCTCGCCTGACGCAGGAAAGGATCCAGAACCCGCTGCCGAACCGCCCGCTTCAGCGACCGCGGAAGCCTGGCTTTAATCCGCTCCAGCATCATACCTCACGTTGGCAGAGCTGACCCGCTCGTCCGTCACCGAGTCTCCGCGACCGCGGATCCGCGAAGCCGCATGAAGCGAAAGAGGCGCAGGAAGGCTGCGACCCGGGCTCGATGCAGGACTGACAATGCCGCAACATACGCTGCGACCCCGACCGCTACCTTCACGGACAAGCGGAGACCTGGCGTCGAGCCGGCGGGAAGCATGAGCCCCGCAGGTATCACCGCAGCCGCCATGAGCACGCAGGCGCTGACTGCGGGCCACAGCGAGCGGACGTACTGCGCCCCAGTCGTCGCGCACGCTGCCAGGGCGAAACGCATCATGAAGGCAATCACTATTGCAGGATAGACCAGTACCCAGACCCATGCGACGCCGGTGATCCCCCAGCGGCTCGCGAACAGAAAAAGCACGGGCATCGTCAGCGCGAGCGCCACTGACGCCTGCGTGTTGCGCCTGGCCTGCCCGGTCGCGATCAGGATCTGGGGGAGCAGGGGAATTATCGACCGGATTCCTCCTGCCAGTGCGAGCAGCTGGAGCACGGGCACCGCCGGCTGCCATTTGGCGCCGAGCACGGTGACAACGAACTCATCGGCTACCAGAGCGAGACCAATCGCCACGGGGAGCGTCAGGATGGCGATGCCCTCGGTCAGCCCCAGCAGATACCGCCGCAGGGATGGTGGGTCATGCTGCACCGCGGCGAAGATGGCCGGTGTCGTGCGCGTCACCAGTCCGGCCAGACGCTCCGCGGGCACTGACGCGATGTTGAAGCCGATCGCATAAGCGCCCAGGGCAGCGCTTCCAAGTACGCGACCGATCACCGCCATGTCAGCGCTTCGGAAGGCATACCACAGCAGGCTCGCAACCAGAACGTGCGCCCCGAGCTTCAGCGGTGCGGCAATCGTATCGAGTGACCGCGGCCAGGCGAGCCGGTGCCGGCAGAACACCAGCATGAGGACCGTGGCCACCATCCGTGAAACCACGCCACCGATCACCAGCGCCCAGTAACCGAACCCCAGCAGCGCCAGCGTGATCGTCGTTGCTGTGAGCGTTACGGCCTCCACACCCTCGATCCATCCAAGCGTCCGGAATCTGAGGTCGCGCGTCAGCAGCGAGCGCGGCAGCACCTGAAAGCCGCCAATGACGAAGGTCGTGCTCATCACGATCACGACCGCCTGCAGCGCCGGCTCGCCGAAGAAGCCGGCCACAGGCGCGGCCAGAACGACCGACAGCAGCGCGAAGAGAAAGCCGAGGCCGACCGACAATCCTCCCAGCCGCGCGACCTGATCGCTGTTCAGCTCGCGCTGCTGAACCACAGCGGCGCTGAGCCCGAACTCGCTCACCAGCTGCACGAGCCCCACGTAAGTGACCGCCATCCCGGCTATGCCGTAGTCGCTCGGGCTCAGGATCCGCGCGACGACCAGTGTCGCCAGCCAGCTCAGGATCTGTGACAGCCACTTTATGCCGCCGGTCCACGCCACTCCCGTGACGAGTGACCTGTCGAGGGTGCTCCGCGGGAGATCGGTCGGCACGACCGCGGGTGGAATCACGTTCGCTGGTGACTGCCCGCCATCCGCCGGGCCGCCGGCATCCGGCTCGCTGCTCGATTGGCCCGTCACGAGTTCTGCACGGCACGCTTCCGCAACACCCGGGCGTACTCGTCGGCGCACTCATTGACTGCAAAGCAGAACAGCGATCCACGCAGGTCGCTCCAGATCACCGGCGGCGCGTCGTCGTGGTCCCGCCAGCGCAGCAGCCGCCGCACGGGCCCATACAGCAGCCGGTACCGCCGGCTCCACCACGCGCGGGCCAGATGACCGTTCAGTCTCTGCACCAGCGGCAGCAGACTCACCTCCCACGCCCCGCGCAACCGCCACTGAACCAGAAAATGACGGTACCGTTCCGCCAGCGTTGCGTTTCTCGGTGTCTGCGGCGGCGGCGATTCCACCACCGATCCTATCTTCACCTGGCCGAACGTCTCGCGCGCCGCTCCGGCTTCCTCGCCCAGCCGGCGCGGAATCGGCCGGTCGTACCTGCTGCCGGTTCGCCAGGGAGTCATCTCATCGGACTCCGTGATGCGCAGGATCTGCTCGCGCTTTCTCGCGCCGATGTACGGGATCGCCGCCTGAACGTACCCCGCGCGCAGCCGCACTTCCGTAAGGCCGTGCGTGCCCAGGTCCCAGCGGGCCAGCCCGTCGTGAAGCGTGCCGGGGCGGTCGGCGTAACCGCAGCTGTGCGTGTACCACATCTCGCCGAGCGTTCCGGTCAGGAGGAGCGCAGGGCCATGGATGTGATCGACGATCTGCCTGAGGTTGGCGTCCGGGCACTCGTGCATCGACGCGTGAAAGTAGATCTCGTCCGCAAACCCGTCGCTGTACGCATGCCGGTCGATCGGGATTATCGGTCCGATGCCCAGCGCAGCTGCGATCTCCGTCCCGTCGTCGTCGGGATCGGGCTTGCCGGGCTCGCCTTTCCCGCGCGTCACGGTGAATACACCGTCAACGCGGTGGCTCCGGGCGATTGCGTTCACTGCCGTCGTGTCGTAGCCGCGTGACTGGGTCGTGTATATCCGGAGCGGCTGCCGGCGACGCTCGTCACGCGCGTTCATGACCAGTCGTTCGTAGCTGTCCGTCAGGTAGCCGGAGTAATCGGCAAATGACCCGAAGTCCGGCGGCTGCGGCTTTGGAGCCTCCGTGGCACCTTCGGAAGTGCAACGCAGGTTGTGGTACATGAGCCGCCGGACGACGCCCTTCCTGGTCGGGATATCGCGAACGTAGTCGTTGACACCCTGCAGGATCGTGTTGTTGATGGCGTCGTACTGCCGGTATGTCGGATCCAGGGAGTCGTCGAGCGCCGCGAGCAGCAGAGCGAGTGAGTTCGAGATCGTGAGCGGTGCGCCGGTCTGGTAGTACAGATAGTCGGTCGTGGCGAGGCTGGAGATGAAACTCACCTGCGTACCGCGAACGACGCAGCCCGTACCGAATGCAACCTCGGTGTCGTCGGCGCGGCCTTCTGCGAAATCACCCGCCCAGGCGCCCTCGAAGTAGAAATCGGGGTGGGTCTCCACTCCCGTTCCGTGATCCACCCGCAGCTCGAGGCCGTCCCAATCCAGGCGGGCAAGCCAGGCGAGAGAGGGGAGAGCCGCGTCCGGCTGATACCGCAGACGGATCCGTCCCACCGTTTGCGCCGAGGGCGATGCACGTCGGTCGGCGCTCCACTCCATGGCCACAAAGTGAGGGGTCGAAGGCATCGGCGAAAGGTAGGCGCGATCTCTGAAGCGGCGGCGCGTCAACAGCACCAGCCAGGGCAATCCACCTCGCCAGAAAATCCTTCCCCTCGTACTTTCCACTCAGGATTGACCCTGCTTGACCATCCGCGCATCCAGTGGGACTGGCGAGCACCTTCTCGCCCTGCGCATCGGCAGGGCCACAAGCCAGCCGGCATCAACGGATTCAAGTCATGGCCGCACGTTCCTTCTTCGATCTGAGCATCGCCACGTCGCTTCGCTGCCCGGTCTGTCGAGGCATGCTTCAGCGCAGGGAGAACGCTCTGTTGTGCACACGCGAAACGTGCGGCCGCTCCTTCCCTGTCGTGCGCGACGTTCCCGTTCTTATCAACGAGGACCGCAGCGTCTTCACGATATCCGAGATCGCCGGTAACCGCGGGGTCGAGGGTCGGGTGGTGGAGAACGTGACGCCACCGTCTGCGGGGCTGAAACAGCGCTTGATTGCTTCGCTCCCCGATGTCAGTCGGAACCGAAAAGCTGACGAGAACTTCGCAGCGCTCCGCGAAGAGCTGATCCGCCTCACGCCGAATCCACGGGTCCTCGTCGTCGGGGGCGGCGTGCTCGGCTTCGGCATGGAGGAGATCGCTTCCGATCCGCGCATCGAGCTGACCGAAAGTGACGTGTTCTTCGGCTCGCGCACCAACCTCATCTGCGACGCAACGGATCTGCCGTTCGCCGATCAGTCGTTCGACGGCGTGGTGATTCAGGGCGTGATCGGCAACGTCGCTGACCCTTACCGGGCAATGGAGGAGATTCACCGGGTGCTGCGCCCCCGCGGGCTGCTGTACGTCGAGGCCCCCTTCGTCCAGCAGGTATGTCTCGGCCCGTACGACTTCACGCGCTTCTCGCTTCTCGGGCTGCGCCGGCTGTGTCGCTCGTTCGAGGAAGTGCGCAGTGGCGCGCAGTGCGGCCCTGGAATGTCTGCCGCGTGGGCCTACCAGTACCTGCTCTTGAGCTTCACGCGAACACAACGCGCGCGGGCGTGGACCCGACTCATCGCGCGACTCACCGGGTCCTGGCTGCTCTGGTTCGACCGGTTCCTCATGGAGCGACCGGCCGCACTGGACGCCGCGTCGGGCGTCTTCTTTCTCGGGAGACGAGCGGAAACGCCGATATCCGATCGCGAGCTCATCGGGCTGTATCGGGGAGGATACTCCTAGCGCGAATCGCGGATGCGCGCGAGGCCGGCGAGTGCCTGCTCATGCAGGCGCTTCCCGACAACCGGCCACGGCTCACGTGCCGCTCGCTACTGCCTCCGGTGTGATCTCCCGCGCGGCCGCTTTCGCGAGAACGGCCTCGAACCTCGAGGCGATCGCCGACCAGTCGTGACGCGCGGCGGTTCCTGCAGCGGCTGCGGACAGCCTGCGTCGCAGCTCCGGTGACCGCAGCACGGACACCACCGCCGCGGCGAAGTCCACGGAGCTGTCGGCGATCATTATGTCCTCGCCGTCGTTCACCTCGAGCCCCTCGGCGCCAACCGTTGTCGAGACGATTGCGCGCCCTGCCGCCATGGCCTCGTAGATCTTGAGACGCGTTCCCCCGCCGATCCGCAGCGGCACCACCATCACGGCCGCATTTGCGAGATACGGGATGACCGAAGGAACTCCGCCGGTGATCTCGATTGAATCCGACGCGAGACGCGTTACCAGTGGATCCGGGTTCCGGCCGACTATGCGGAAGCGGGCGTCGGGAACTTCCGCGCGCACGCGCGGCCAGACTTCGCGGCAGAAGTGCCGCACGCCGTCCACGTTCGCTTCCCAGTCCATCGACCCGAGAAACAGCACCACCGGTCCACTCGGCTCCCGTCCTGCCGCCTCCCCGTAGCTGCGGACGTCCACGCCCGTCGGGACCACGTCTATGGGACACTCTGGTGCCATTTCAATCATCAGCCGCCGGTCGTTGTCCGAGACCGCTATGACGCGATGGAACCGTCGCAGCGCTCTCGCTTCGTACCGGCGCATCTTCACCGCTTCGATCGTGAAAGCCGCCCGCTTGAGCAGGTTCGCCTCGTGCCGTGCCTGACGCGCCCACAACGCCGACTCGACGTTGTGCTGGAACAACACCGTCGGAACTCCGGGCACGTGCGGCATCGTGAGCGACGCGGCGAGAAAGTCGCAGATCGCGATGTCGGGAGGCTGCTCCCTCAGAGACTGCGCAATCCGCGCGCGAACCTCCCCTGACGTGAACTTCGAAACCGCGAACGGAGCGGTGTTCGGCAGCCCGCGCACGTAGTCCAGCGCCTGAGTGACTGCGCCTGTGCCGGCCTCACCCCGGCCGCGACCCGCATACATGACCACCGCCCCGGGAAGCTCCCGGCCCAGCGCCTCCTCGTACTCCGGATCGCGAACGCCGAAGTAGTACGACCACAGCGTCACGTCGTTCCGCGCAGCGAGGTGGCGGAGGATGTTGAAGGAGCGGATCCGGCCGCCCGTATCCACAGGCAGCAGCTTTCCCGCTTTTACCCAGGATATGCGCATTCAGGCAGGCCAGCGCGCGACGCTCACCAGGCGATCCCCTGATAGCCGTCATCGCTCGTGCGGGCGCCGAAAGCACGGACGAGATCTATCACCTTCTGCCCGCTGCGCAGCAACGGGGTGATGTCCCGGAACTCCTTCGTTCCGTTCCCGATCACGATCGTGTCGCCGAAGGCGAGCACATCAGCGATCGACGGACGCATCAGCGACCAGATGTGCGGCACCTCCCGCTCGATGAACTCGCGGTTGGAGCCGATCAGGTTCGCCTGCGCGACGTCCCGGTCATAGATGGCCAGCTCCATCCCCTTCCCGATCAGTCGCTCCGCGAGCGTCACGATCGGAGACTCGCGCAGGTCGTCGGTGCCCGCCTTGAAGCTCAGCCCCAGCATGCCGACACGGCGTGCTCCGGTGGCCCGCACCATCTCGTACGCCTGCGTGATCTGGCGCTCGTTGCTCTCGAGCGTAGCCTCCAGCATTGGCATGGGGACGTCGAGCTGGCGCGCGCGGTACGTGATGGCGCGCACGTCTTTCGGGAGACACGATCCGCCGAAGGCGAACCCTGGACGCAGATACGCCTTCGAGATGTTGAGCTTGCTGTCCTCGCTGAAGATCCTCATCACCTCGTGGCTGTCCACGCCCAGTACCTTGCACAGCCGGCCAATCTCGTTCCCGAACGTCACCTTCACCGCGTGGAAGCTGTTGCTCGCGTACTTCACCATCTCGGCCACCGCGAGCGGGACCTCGTGCACCGGCGCATCCACGTTCTCGTACAGCGCCCGGACCGCGGCCGCAGCCGCCGGGTCGTCTGCGCCGATTATCGTGAAGGGCGGGTCGTAGAAGTCGGCGATGGACGTGCCCTCGCGCAGGAATTCCGGATTCATCGCCACCCCGAAGCCGACGCCAGCCTTCTTGCCCGACGCGCGCTCCAGAGCCGGAATCACGCAACCGATGGTGCTGCCCGGGAGCACAGTGCTGCGGATCACGACGACGTGATACTCGGCCTTGTCGCGCAGCACGCCGCCGATCTCCTCCGCCACCCGCTCGACGTAGCCGAGGTCCAGACCGCCGTTCAGCCTGCTCGGCGTGCCGACGCAGACGAGGGACACGCTCGACCCGCGTACAGCTTCCCCGACATCAGCGGTGGCCGTGAGTTTTCCGCTGGACACGGCTTCGGCGACGAGCTCCGCGATCCCGGTCTCGACGATGGTCGCCGTGCCCGCCCGGATCATCCCGACCTTCGCCGGGCTGATGTCGACCCCGATGACCGAATGGCCCTCCCGCGCGAGGCAGGCTGCGCTCACGCAGCCGACGTACCCGAGACCGAAAACGCTAACGCTGGATGGCATGATGAATTGCTGTTGAGACTCCGGGCACGTGCGCGGATCGTGGCACCAAAGTGATGATTTCGGGTCCGGCGTCCTGTACCAGCAGCGCGTCTTCCGTATCCCCGCGGATTATCGAGACTGTGCGCGCGCCGCCACGGAGCTCCTCCGACACGTTGATGCTCTCTCCGGCGGATGGGATTACCACGGTGATGAGCTCCTGCCGGCCGGTCCGCCGCGCGGAAGCTGTGCACACAGGAGCCGGCTCGCGACGACCGTAACAGGACGACACCCAGTCGGACCCGCACTCCACGCGATCGAGATCACCGAGGAAGTGCAGCTCCACCTGCATCTCCTCATCCGAATCCGGGTCCGGGGTTCGAATACGCACGGCATTCTCTGCAGTTTCGTCCACCCGCGTGCCCGGTTGGAAGTGGAATCGCACCGATACCTCGTGCTCGTGCTGCGCTTCGAGCGTGTCCCGGACGACGAGATATCCTCCTTCCTTAACCAGCGCGACGGTCCTCCGGTGCGCGATTCGCTCACTCGTCGCGCCCCCGATTCCTGTGTGAACTGCCGTGCACTGATCGATGGCTGGTGAGAAGCGCCAGTGCTCGAGCCGCACGTCCGAGCGGTTCTGCCACTGGAACGGTGCGCCCGGTGTCGGCCACGACGTGCCATCAATGGTGATGGTGTTGTGGGCGGTCGTGGACCGGAAATGATTCCGCTCGCGGGCTGAGGTAGTGTACGCGAACGTGCCAGGATCCACCAACACCGTGCGGCCGCGCAGTGCGACCTCGATGGACAGCGCGTCCGCGTGGGCATGCCCGCCGCTCAGCGCGCCGTGCCCGCCGCCATCGAATGCGACGTATGTGGCGTTGCGAGTCCATCCATCCCGCAGGATCACGCAGCCACCTTCCGGGAAGGCGCGCGACTGCAGCGCCGGCGTGGTGCGCGGCAACGCGTCGGCTTTCCGGCATCCCTGTGCGCCGAGGAGCCAGCACGTTCCATCCGCCAGACCGCCCGCGATCTCGAGCATGTCCCCGCGTCCCAGCACCACGCCGGCAGTCGAAAGCGTTGACCTGAAGTCGGCGCATTCGCGCTCGTCCAGGGGCAGGAGCCGGCCGCCGTCGTCGTCACCGACCAGGGGCGTCAGCCCGTCGGGCCTGGTGAGAAACGCCAGATGCTCGGCCGCCTTCTCCAGCCGGTCGAGCATCGTCGATGACACAGGCAGGTCCTTCGCGCGCGCGAGCAGCACCGCGTGGAGGTAGATGTCAACCGTGTAGCGCTGGTAATAGGTGGCCTGCTCGAAGTACACCCCGTCGTTCAGGACCTGTCGCGGGAGCTCGGCCGCAAGCACGCGCCACCCGAGGTCGCGCCAGCGGCGGGCACGCCGGAACTGAGGCAGCGCGACACCGAGGTAGAGCAGGCCAAGCGCCTCACCGGTCAGGTGCGTGTTGGGGCTGAAGTACCTCGAGAGATAACGCTCCAGGTGCCGGCCGTGCACGTACAGCAGCTTCGTCATCTCCCTGCGAAGCTCAGGCGTGATGCTCGGCGATGCATCCAGCAGCGCGAGAACCCAGAGCCACGCTATCGCCCGGTACGCCACCTCCAGGCTGCTCGCCCAGTTGATCCCGATCTTCGGAGGATTGGAATCCATCCAGGAAACGACGTGACCAGCCGCGGCGGCGGCATACCGCTCGTCCCGCGACAGCAGATATGCCCGCGCAAGCAGCAGCAGGTGCTGCTGCCGGTTCAGCTCCCATATGATCTTGTGGTCGCCGACCAGATCGGCCGCGAGATATGGGATCCGGCTCCAGTGGATCGCAGGCGCGCGCCGCGCGTGCACAGGATCGAGATGCCAGTCGATCGGATCTCCGAAGGAAAGATCGCGATACCCGAGCAGATCGAACCTTCCCGCCAGCACCCGATCTGCCGCCGCGAGGATTCCGCTCACCCGGTCGGGGAAGCGCACCGCGAACTCCGCCGCGGTCTGTGCGGGCTCGCTCGCCCCGCCGAACAGCAGCGGCCTGCGGCGCGCGCCGCTGTCGCCGCGCATCGCGCTCTCCCTGGATCCGTAAAGCAGCCGCGCGAAGGCCGCATCGTCCGGCACGCGTGCAGCCGCCGACCAGCCGCGGCACTCCAGTTCGCTGGCGAGGAACTGCGCACCACGCTCCGCCAGTTCGCGCGGACTTCGCCCCCGGAGTCTCCGGGCGAACGCCAGCACCGACTTCCGCGGCACTGCGCGCATGCTCACCGTGTTGCCTCTGCCGTCGCAGGGATACGTGTGGGGGCCCCGTGCCCGACGCGGCCGCCGCCGTAAACCTCGACCCACTGCCCGGCTACCGCCGGCCATACATACCGCTCCTCGCACTCGGCACGAGCGCGGGCGGCCATGCGATGCGCGCCATCCGGGTCCCGCAGCAGCCCGATCGCGCCGCGCGCCAGAGCGTCGTCGTCGCCGCAGCGCACGACGACTCCCGTCACCCCATCCCGCACCAGGTCCGGGATTCCCCCTGCATCGCTGGTGACCACGGGCAGTCCGGCGGCGAACGCGTCGAGGATCGACAGCGGCATCGCGTCCACCAGTGACGCGTTGACGAACACGTCCGCGGCATCGTACAGCGCAGCCATCGCGTCCGGCTCAACGCGTCCGGCGAACGTGACGTTGCGGACTCCGAGATCGCGCACCAGCCGCTCGAGATTCACGCGCTCGGGGCCGAAGCCGGCAACCATCAGCGTCGCATCGGGGAACTCACGCTGCACCACGTGAAATGCCCGGATCGCGCCGTCCACGTTGTACAGCGGCTCGAAGTTGCGATTCACCAGAAAATCGGGCCGCAGCGACCGGCGGGCCCGATGCGGCAGCTTCTCGATCTCCACGAAGTTCGACACCACGCGGGCTGCGAGCCCGAACCGCGCGAAAACCCGTACAAGGTACGGCGTGGGAACGATGATCTCGTCGGCAATCCGCATCGCCGGGACCGCGGTGCGCCGCCAGCGCGTGAGGTGATCCTCCGCCGCGCCGCTGTGGTAGTTCAGCAACACCCGCCTCCCGAACATCCTGCCGACCAGCATGGCGGGAAGCGGCGCCAGCAGAAACGACAGGTACGACGCGGAAAAAACGTGGAGCACGTCGTAGCGGCGGACGTTGCGCAGCAGAGATCCGACGTACGCGACCGATGTCACGATGGTGCGGACGTACTTGATCCTCTGCAGGCGTCGCAGGGGGCCCGGCAGCCGCGGATTCACGGGCAGCAGTGCGACGTCCAGCTCCGGCAGCGACTCGAGGTGCTGGAGCAGCCGCAGCGCCTGAACCGCCTGTCCGCCAAGGATGTCGAGCGAGGGCGCAACTATGCACACCCGGATCCGGCGCTGCGCCGCGGAGCGCTCGCCCCGCTGGCCCGCGTTTCTCACCATTGGCCGACGCGGTTCGGGCGGCGTGGGAGCAGGGCGCCGACGCCCGTCAGCCAGCTCTCGACCTCGAGCTCGCTGAGAGTGCTCGTATCAATTACACGGGGCAGCAGGAGCGCTCTCGATCGCGGCGACGCGATCCCCGTATCGCACGTGGTCGCCGAGATGACGCCCGTGTCGTCCAGCCAGCCGAGGAACTCGGGCCGGTACACGCCGCTCGGGTAGCAGAAGTGGCGGGGCGTCGAGCCGACGAGACTCCGCAGGTGCTCGCGGTTGCGCGTGATCTCGCCGACAAACAGGTCGCGATCGAGCGGCGTGCGGTGGCGGTGCGTGTGCAGCTGAAAGTCGATTCCTTCGGCGGCCAGCGCGCGAACTTCATCCGGTGTGAGCAGGTGAAGGATCCGCCTGGCGACGAGCCCGTCGTAATCGACGCCTGTCGCCCTGGCCAGTTGCCGGAGCATGGCGTCCTTCCGTTCGGCGTTCCAGCCGCGCTCCTCGGCGTATGCGCGCAGCGCATCCGCAGCGCGGCGGCGCTGATCCGGATCGCCGAGCGACCAGCGCTCCGGCCACACGCCGGGGGCTATTTCACTGGCGTCCAGCGTTCGCCAGCGTGCTTTCCACAGCAGATACGACAGGAACGTCGGAAAGACCGGTTTGTTGTCGAGAACGTAGTAAGTGCTGAGATACACCGTGGCCGGGAAACCGTACTTGCGCAGCAATGGCATCGCGCGGATCCCGAAATCGGCGAGACCGTCGTCGAAGGTGAGCACCACGCTGCGTGGTGGAAGCGTGCCGGCGTACAGGCGCGACACGGCATCGCTCAGCGTGAGCACCGTGTACGACCCGTCGCGAAGCAGGTGAAGGCGTCGCTCGAACGCCTCGGCTGTCATGTAATACGCGGCATCCCACTCGTGCTCGTCGTTGATCGAAATGCCGTGATAGCACAGGATGAGCAGCCGGTTGCGCCGCCAGGCGCTGTCGCGGGTCGCGCGAAAGACCCCCGCGCGACGGAGCGCTGCAAGCGCTCCGCGCTTCAAGGTTTTCATTCAGGCAGCGGCGCTGGTGCCGCGAAAGCTTCGGGAGGTCTGATCCAGCGGTCGGATACCGGCACGGATGAACACGTGGCAGCTGACAATCGCAACGCACATGCCCCGGATGAGCGGGCCCCACGGGAGGAGGCGTCGTGGACCGCCACGCGCCTAAAGCATTGTACCATAGAAAGTTATGCCGGAAGATCGCCGCTGCATCCGCCCCCGGCCACCCCCTGCGCTGCTGCAGTCGCGCCACAACTGTCGGAATTGGCACGTGCGGGCAGCCAGGTGATTACCATAGGCCCACCTGACCCGGTACCCCAGGGACTGAATCATAGGCAGCCAGAGCCGCGCACCCGCCGGCGGTTTCGTCGGCCGCAGCCCGATCCCTCATCTCGAACAGCAACGTCTGCCTGTTGAAGGCCCGGGCCAGCACCAGGCGATCGCACGACGCCCGAAGCTGCCTGGCGAGAGCCACGTCGAAGCTGCTGGCGTGGGAAAGCAGAACGTGCCTGACGCCAGCCGCCGCCAGGCTGTCCAGGATCGTTTCTCCGGACATCCCCGCAGGGGCCCTGAAGGGGAGGACCTCCCGACGCGCGTAATATCCGAACGTCGACCACTTGCTGGCGAGCGCGAAGCGGGCTCCGCTGCCGGTGGTTGCACGCGCGTGCTTTGCCGCGCTGAAGAATCCCCGTTGATCGTCGCTGAAGCATGCGGGAGATGACGCGGCTCGACTCCGGTCGCATGCCGACGCCTGCTCGAGGCGCACCACGTTCCGCGCGATCGCAGTGAAGGCGATCAGCGATCCCAGGGTGAGCGGCACTATCCACCCCCGCGGACCGAGCCGCGCGCCGAGTGCCGTTGCGCCAAGAAGCAGCGTCAGGACGATCAACGGCACGATCGGAATCAGCAGCCGCGGTATCGCCCACGGCCATACGAGGAGCAGCGCGGCGTAGCAGGCCAGAAAGAGCGCGCCGACTCGCCACCGGTGCCACATCTGCCTCAGCCCTGCGGCACCGAAGACGACTATCGCTACGAGCCACAACCAGTTGTCCACCGTCGTGCCCGGAATGCCGGCGGCGGGGAGCACCCACGGCAGCTCCCGCGTAGCGTACGCCTGCGTGTTGGCAGCAACGCGACGCACAAGGGCCGCAGGAACCTTCGCCAGCCCCGGCAGCTCATCGGGGCGTGTTCCAGAAGCGGTCGCTGGCTCTGGCCCGGTGGCCCGCTGCAGCGAGTCGGTCAGTCCGAACGCCGCATCCGACGCATACGATCGGTCCGGATTCTGGTTCGGAGCCGTGAACGTCCAGACGAGCCACGGCCCCACGGTCAGCGCTGCGCATAATGCCAGGATGGACGCAGCTCTCCACCGCCGTTCCAGCAACCAGGCAATGAGCACTGCGACGACCACCGTGACGCCGACTGCTCGCGTCAGCGCAGCAGCAATGGACGCGACTATCGCGATAGCCACCGCGCGCCGCCCGCCCTGCCTTTGTGCTGCCCACAGCGCGATGATGGCGAGAGCGAAGAACGGTGCTTCGCTCATCAGCAGCCCCGAGATGTGAATCAGCCCGGGGTTGAGGCCCGCGACGGCCACCGTCCCCGCTGCGATCCAGGGTCCCCATATCGAGCGGGCAGCAAGCCAGAGACCGGCAAGGCCGCCGGCTGCAGCGAGGATGCCGACGATCACGAGGTGTTCCGGCCTGCTCCCCATGAGCAGCGAGGCCACGGCCAGCAGCGCCGGATATCCGGGTGGATACTGTGAGTGGGTCGGATGTCCGACCAGGAACGTCTCGCGATAATTGAAGTCGCGGAGCGACTCGCTCAGGAGGAGATACAGCGCGTCATCGCCTTCCAGCGTGATGTCCGGCGCGCGCAGAGCCCAGGCCATGCCGATGAACACGGCGATCAGCATCACCGGTGCTATCCACGCGACGCGGGCTGCCGGGCTACTGCCGGATGTGCTCATCGAGCGGGCGGCTGGATTCGAGCCACGAGCGGTCATCTCGTTGCCGCTGGGTATGGCGTCAGTGGATTCACTCGGATGGGGTCGTCGCAACCGGTCCTCTAATCCCGGTCGGCGCTCGATAATAGGTGCCCCGCAGCCCTGCGCGATAGGCGAGTACCCTACCCGCGCGTCGTCCGGACTGTAGACTTTGGCAATGACTCCTTCAGTAATCCTTCACGCCGCATGACTACACCGGTTCAGGCTGAGCGCCTCCGCGAAGCGGTGGGCCAGTCTTATACCATAGACCGTGAGCTCGGCCGTGGCGGGATGGCGACCGTTTATCTCGCGCAGGATGTCAAGCACGAGCGGCTCGTAGCGCTCAAGGTCCTCCACCCGGAGCTCGCGGCATCGCTCGGCCCCGACCGGTTTCTTCGCGAGATCAAGGTCGCGGCGCGACTGAACCACCCGCACATACTCGGACTGTATGATTCCGGCGAAGCACAAGGCTTCCTCTACTATGTGATGCCCTACGTCGAGGGCGAGTCGCTGCGCGAGCGGCTCGATCGCGAGCACCAGCTGCCGATAGACGAGGCGCTGCACCACGCGCGCGCCATTGCGTCAGCTCTGGATTACGCGCATCGGCAGCAGATCGTGCACCGGGACATCAAGCCCGAGAACGTGATGCTGCACGAAGGCGAGGCGATGGTGATGGATTTCGGCATCGCCAAGGCGGTGAGCGCAGCCGGCCACGAGACGCTCACGCAGACCGGGATGATGGTCGGAACGCCGGCCTACGTCAGTCCCGAACAGGCTGCGGGCGAGACCAACCTCGATGGCCGGAGCGACCAGTACAGTCTCGCCTGCATGCTGTACGAGATGCTGAGCGGCGAGCGCGCATTCAGCGGCCCCACCGCGCAGGCGGTGATGGCCAAGCGCTTCACGGAATCGGTGAAGCCTCTTCGCTCGCTGCGCGGCAGCATCCCCGAGCCGGTCGAGCACGCGGTCACCAAGGCCATGTCCACGGATGTGGCGGCGCGCTA
>DASUUI010000006.1:0-25463 GCA_036374155.1 Gemmatimonadaceae bacterium
AACGCCGACGGGCCGTGATTGTGCCAGTCGCGCTCGCTTACGCGGCGCTGGTAAGGTTCGGTCGTACGAGGGAAGTAGCCCATTGCTGGAGCCTCGTCGCAGAAGTGTCAGACCGCTGGCCGAGACGCTCCAGCGGCTGGTGCTCACTTCCTGACGACTGGCTCCGGGGTGGAGGCAACACCTGCCGGGCTAGCGGATCCAGTGCCCTATCCGGCTCCACCGTATGTCGGTGATGAACGGCAGCGGCCGGTCGCTGTCGTCGGCATTGTACGAGTAATACACGAACATCGGCCTTCCGCGGATGTTCCTCCTCGGTACGAGCCCCCAGTAGCGGCTGTCCTTCGAGTTGTACCGGTTGTCGCCCATCATGAAATAGTGGCCGGGCGTTACCACAAGCGGGCCCCACTCGTCATGAGTGAATTGTTCCGGCGGATCGCCGAAGCGTGTGCCACGAATCACCACCGCTTCCTGCCAGGTGAACAACTCGCTGGGAGAATCATGCCCCGGAGCGGCCCCCTCTCCCTGGCGCTGGGGAATGCCGTTCACGTACAGCACGCCACCACGCATGTACAGCGTATCACCCGGCATCCCTACAATGCGCTTCACCAGCGTGGGCGTCGGATCGTGCGGTTGATCCAACTGCGGCGGCGAGCGAAAAACGGCGATCTCTCCGCGCTGCGGCTCGGCATACCCGGGCAGCTGCATGTCGGTGAACGGCAGGTGCGGACCGTACACCAGCTTGTTGACGAACAGCCAGTCGCCGATCAGCATCGCGGGTATCATGCTGCCGGACGGAATCCGGTAGGCTTCCATCAGGAAGGTCCGGATGAGGAGGAAGAGCGCAACGGGAAGAGCGATGGCCCTCAGGTTGCGCCAGAGCGCCGTGCCGGTGCGGCGGGGCGAAAAGGGGCGCGTCGGTTCGACGCGCCCCCTGGTGCGTGCAGCCAAGAAAGACGCTTGTTAGCTGAGGTGCTGATTCACCATTCGCGTCATGTCGAACATCGACACCTGGCGCTTGCCGCCGAAGATCGGGCGCAGGTTGTCATCCGCATTGATCATGCGGCGATTCTTGTCATCCTGAAGGCCGCGCCGCTTGATGTACGACCACAGGCGCTTCGTCACTTCCGTGCGCGGCATCGGCGAGCTGCCGACGACGGCTGCCAGCTCCGAGCTCGGCGACATCGGCTTCATGAACGCCGGATTCGGCGCGCGCTTCGCGCCGGTGCGACGCTTCTTCGTCTTGCGTCCCGTGGACTTCCGGGCCGTCTTCTTCCGGGCAGCGCTCTTCCGGGCGGTCTTCTTCCGGGCAGTGCTCTTCCGGGCGGTCTTCTTCCGGGCGCCGGACTTCTTCGCGCGCGACTTCGACGACTTTCTTCCCGACGACTTGCGAGCCGAGCTCTTCTTCCTAGTTGCCATCGATTCTCCTGGTGATTGTCAGGCCGGTGAGGACGCCTGTCCGTCGCGGTGCAAACTAAGGCGACAGCCAAGGCGCGCAATAGGGAACGCCACGGTTCTCCAGAGTGAAAATCGCGCGAATCACCCGGTCAGCACCTCGAACATCCGCACGTCATAGGGGTCCGGCGAAGCGTCGTCGTCGGCGATTTCATAGTTGAGCTGCGGGGTTTCCAGAATGAGCGGAATGCCTGAGGCCCGCGGGTCGCGCAGCAGCCAGCGGAACGGCTCGGCCCCTATGTGACCTTCCCCGATCAGCACGTGCCGGTCCCTGTTGGAGCCGAGGGGAAACTCGCTGTCGTTCAGATGGAAGAACGCGGGCGGCTCCCCCGTCTCCGACTCGAATTCGTCGAGCAGTGCGGACAGAGCCGCGGGCGACTCGCGGAGATCGAACCCCGATGCGAAGAGATGACAGGTGTCCAGGCCGTAACCGGTGCGCGGTCGGAGCGACCGTGGCACATGGGACAGTATCGCGCCCACCTCGGATGGCGTGCGCCCCATCGTCGTTCCCGCGCCCGCGGTGTTCTCCACCAGCACACGCGTTGGCGAGTCCAGCGACTCGAGGGCTGCAACGATGGCGCGACCCACACGCTCGGCGGCAGCGGCGCGATCTCCGTTCCCGGCGGCCCCGGGGTGAAAGCACAGTCCACCGGCGCCGAGCGCTGTGGACCGCTCCAGTTCTTTCGCCAGCCCGCCGCTGGCCCGCTGCCACTTCTCAGGATCAGGTGTCGCCACGCTCAGCACGTACGGCGCGTGGACCAGCACCATGGCAGGCGATATGCCCGTCTCGCTCAGCGCCCGCTTGAACCGCTCCACCCGCTCCGGTCGGATTGACATCCGGTCGTTGTAGTATTTCGGGACGGCGGTGAAGATCTGCACCGCCGTCATGCCTGCGTTCGCGGCGCGGCGTACGGCCATGTCGATCCCGCCGTTGTCCACCGTGTGTGAGCCGATGAAGTGCCGCTTGCGCGCAGCACCGCCGGCGCCCTTTCGGTTCCTGGAAGCGGTGCCGGCCTTTCGGCGCGCTCCGGTTTTCCTGGCCGCGCTCAGCGCAAACTCCCGCTCCGGCGGAGCGCCCGTGATGTGTCGCCCACCTCGCGCCACGTGACAGTCACCCGGCCGGCGGTCAGCGCAACGCGGGGGTGCGCCACCACTCCGGTGCCGCCCGGCAACGGAACGCGCCCCTCAAACGAATGGCCCGCTGTGCTCGATACTGCCAGCTGAATCCCCCCTCGCGCGGAGTTCGGATCTTCATACGCCACGACCACCGTGTCGCCACGCGATGCAACGCTCGTGCGAGCTGCCCGGCGGCCGTAGGTGAGAGCGACCGGTTGCTCGAACATCCCGGGGCCGACCTGCTCGAGCCGGGCCGCGTCCATTGAATGCACGTAGTACACTCCCGCTCCGCCAGAGACTTCGGAGAAATACGCGACGTGCAGGAACCCGTTCGCACTGTCGGCAAACAGCGACGGAGGCGGGCGCCTGCATGGCGGCTCGGGCGACTGCCGTGAGTCAGGAATTACCGGCTCTTCCCAGGACAGGCCGCCGTCCCCCGAACGCATCACCGTGAGAGCTCCGCTCCGCGCGTCCCAGCCGGCCCGGTAGCGCTCCACACCTTCACCGATCTCCCTCATACCGCACAGCTTCTCGTCCGGCGCGACGGCAGCGTCCGCTGCGAGGCGCGTGTCCACGTACTCGACCGCGTCCCAGACGATCGGATCCGGAGCGCACCCTGCGGCCAGCAGCGGGATTGCCACGATCGTCCAGCTGCGGACGTGCAGCGCCACTCGAGTCATACGGGCAAGATCGCACGTGAACGACGCAAACGCCCAGCTCGCGACGCGCGCGCCGCAGGGGGGTGCAAGCGGGTATTTTCCGGGAGCAGCCCACGCCACTTCGAGGATTCCCGAATGACCACCACGACCAGGCCGGAGCGCGGCTCCACAGCGCCCGCCTCTCTGCGCCCTTCGCCGCCGGCAGCCGCCTCGTCAGTGACGGGCGGGTTCAATGGGGTCCGCCGCGTGCCCGAGCCCGTGAACGAGCCCGTGAAATCGTACGCGCCGGGCAGCCCCGAGCGGGCAGCGCTCAAGGAGCGCCTGCGAACCATGGCAGGTGAGCGTGTGGAGATCCCGCTCGTGATCGGTGGCGAGCGGGTCCGCACCGGCGACACCGCCACCGCGGTGATGCCGCACCGGCACGCCCACGTGCTCGGCGACTGGCATAAGGCGCGACCCGCGGACGTGGAGCGCGCAATCGCCGCCTCGCGGGCAGCGGCGAACGAGTGGGCATCGTGGCCCTGGGAGGACCGCGCCGCGGTCTTCCTCAAAGCGGCCGAGCTGCTGGCTACCGCCTGGCGCCCGACTCTCAATGCGGCCACGATGCTCGGACAGTCGAAGACCGCGTTCCAGGCGGAGATAGACGCCGCGTGCGAGTTGATCGACTTCTGGCGGTTCAACGTGCACTTCGCCCAGGAACTGTACCAGCAGCAACCGTCGAGCGATCACACCATGTGGAATCAGCTCGACTACCGCCCCCTCGAGGGATTCGTGTATGCGGTGACGCCCTTCAACTTCACGGCAATCGCCGGCAACCTGCCGACTGCGCCGGCGCTGATGGGAAACACCGTCGTGTGGAAGCCGGCATCGAGCGCGATGCTCAGCGCTCACTACATCATGCGCCTCCTGGAGGAGGCGGGGCTGCCCCCCGGCGTGATCAATCTGGTTTCGGGCGACGCGCGAATGATCTCGGACATGGTGCTCGCCCACCGCGATCTGGCCGGCGTCCACTTCACGGGCAGCACCCCCGTCTTCAATTCCATGTGGAAGACGATCGGCGAGAGCATGAGCGGGTACCGCTCCTATCCGCGCATCGTCGGCGAGACCGGGGGCAAGGATTTCATCGTCGCGCACCCGTCGGCCGACCCGGTTGCGCTGTCGGTGGCGATCGCCCGCGGCGCGTTCGAGTACCAGGGCCAGAAGTGCTCCGCAGCCAGCCGCGTCTACGTGCCCGAGTCTCTGTGGGACGAGGTGCGCGATCGAACGGTGGCGCTCATGGAAGACATCCGCATGGGAGATGTCACCGACTTCCGCAATTTCGTGGGTGCGGTCATCGACCAGCGCGCCTTCGAGAAGATCAGCGAATACCTGAACGACGCCCGCGCGAACGCCACGATCATTGCCGGCGGCACCACTGCCGGGGACGAAGGCTGGTTCATTCAGCCCACGCTGGTCGAGACGCGCGACCCGGGTTACCGCCTGCTGTGCGAGGAGATCTTCGGGCCCGTAGTCACAGCATACGTGTACCGCGACGGCGAGTGGCGCGACACCCTCCGCCTGGTGGACGAGACCTCGCCGTACGCACTGACGGGCGCGATCTTCGCCAACGACCGCAGTGCGGTGCGTGAGGCAAGCGCCGCGCTCAGGAACGCAGCCGGAAACTTCTACATCAACGACAAGCCTACGGGTGCGGTCGTGGGACAGCAGCCGTTCGGCGGGGCGCGCGGATCCGGCACGAACGACAAGGCCGGATCCATCCTCAACCTCGTGCGCTGGGTAAGCGCCCGCACGATCAAGGAGACGTTCGCTCCGCCACGGGACTACAGGTATCCGTTCATGGCGGAGGAGTAGCGCCCGTCAGTCGTCTCGGAGCGCGCGCACCCTCCGGCCCATTCTGGTCAGAAGTCGCGTCGCTGGAAGCGACGCGCTCCGAGAGCGACGGGGATCGCGGTCCAGGCGAGCAGGGCGGACACGGCTATGACGGTTCCAATACCGCTGCCAAAGAATTTCCGCAGCACCGCACCGGTGTAGCCGAGGAGGGCAGCGACGTCGAGCTGCAGCATCATCCAGACTCGCGCGAGATCCACCGGGTTCAGCAGCATCGCCGTCAGCAGCGGCTTCTCCAGCGGGTAGTCGCTGAACACCGCGGCGAGGAACAGCACCGCACCGTCATACAGCAGCGCGAGCACGAGCCAGGCGCCGATCGCCGTCGCCAGACCGCGGAGCCTGTCCTCTATGCGAACGCTGATGAAGAACGCCAGCGACGCGAACGCCGTCGCCAGCAGCGCGCCGGAGCCGATCAGCGCGGTCGCCGCCCGGGCCGTCTCCCCGGTGAATGCTCCATGCACCGCCAGCGGTGCGCCGGCGCCCACGACGAAACCGCCGGCCAGCGGCGCGGCTGATCCGATCAGCAACCCGATCGCCAGGTCCCGCCGGAGCACCGGCTGCGCGAGCATCAGTTCGATAAACGGCCGCGAGCTGTAGAAATACATCGTGCCCACCGTAAGCGACACGAGCGGGATCACCAGCAGCACGAGGTTCGACGCCCCAAGCAGCGCTGCCGCGCTGGTCCCGCTGAAACGGATCAGCAGCTCGGTTGCCAGCGCCAGCCCGGCTGCGTACGGAATCAGCCAGCGGCTGCGCGCGACGTTCCTGAACTCGTACTTCGCGATCTTGAGCACCGTCCGGTTGAGGATCATGCTGCCTCCTCGCGGCGCATCATCGCAGCCACCGCCCGCTCGAGGTTCCGCTCCCTGGTCTGCTCCTTCATCGACCTGAGCGATCCCATGAACCGGATGGTCCCGTCCAGCATGAAGGCGATGTCGTCTGCGATCTCCTCGAGCTGACTCATCACGTGAGAGGTGACGACGAAGGTCCGCCCCGCTTCGCGCTGAGCGATGATCGCGTCCTTGAGCAGCGCGCTGGCAGCGGGGTCGAGGCCGGCAGTCGGCTCGTCCAGTATCAGGACCTCGGGTCGGAACAGGAACGCAGTCACTGCGTTCACCTTCTGCCTGTTGCCGCCGGAGAGTATCCGCAGCGGCTTGGCCAGCTCCGGCGCGAGACTCCACGCCCGCACCAGGGAGTCGTCGGTCGCCGTATCGGGCCCCCGCAGGTCGCGCAGCATCGCAATCAGATCGTTCCCCGTGAGATTCTCCGGAAACCGTGGTGACTGCGGCATGTATCCGATCCGGTTCCGATAACTGGGATCGTCCGTCAGCGGTTCGCCGCCCACTGTTACCGCGCCGCTGTCAGGGCGGGTGAGGCCCAGCAGGCACTTGATGAGCGTGGTCTTGCCCGCGCCATTCGGTCCCACGATGGCGGTGACTCTTCCCGCCTGGACCTCGAGATCCACGCCCCGCAGGACTTCGCGGTCGCGGAACGCTTTTCTGAGTCCCCTGATCTCGATCATGGCCACCTCCGCATTGCGGGGCTCGCGTCAGCCAGACTGCTCGGCGTCGCGGCCGGGATCATCCGCTCGGCGATGTCCAGTACACCGACGAGAAAGCTTCTGAGCAGCAGGATCGCCTGCGGGCTGCGTTCCACCAGCACGGCGAACAGTCGCACCGGACGATGCGGCACGTCGCCGAAGCCGTCCCGGTCGAGATCGTACGCGCGGTAACTGTCGAAGTAGTTCCGATGGAAGTGGTTCTGCACGGTGAAGCTGTTTGTTGTCACGTCGAAGGTGTTCCCCACGAAGTTGTTCTTCTCGAAGCGGCCGTCGTACGTGCTTGCCAGTAGCCGGACCGCCCAGCCGTTCCGTTCGAAAGTGTTCTCCAGCGCCTGGATGCGGACCGCGCCGTCCGCCACGATGCCCACCGTATTCCGGGAGAAGACGTTGCCCACGATGACCGGGTCGTAGATCTCCTTCAGAAGAAGTCCGTACGACGCGCCACCCCAGCTGTCGGCGAATCTGTTCCCCGTCATGGTGACCTTCTGGCTGTACATCACGGCGACGCCAGCCAGGTTCGCGCTGAACGTGTTGTTCGTGTACTCGCAGTCATCCGAATACATGAAGTGAAGGCCGTAGCGCAGGTTCCCTGTGCTCGTGTTGCCGTGGACACGCGCGTTGCGGGTGAACTCCAGATAGATCCCGTCGCGGTGTCCGCGTACGTCGTTCCCGCTGATCTCGATGCCGCTCGTCGTCCACAGGTGAATGCCGTTGCCTGCGGCGCTCTCGTTGCCCGCGCGTGACAGCAGCACGTTGTCGCTGATGCGACAGTCGGTCACCCGCCCGAGATACAGGCCGAAGTAGGCGTCCTCGACCCTGTTTCCCTGGATCACGCAGCCGCTCACGTCCATCGCCTTCAGCGCTGCGCGGTCCTGGACGTAGCTGCTTCCGGTGTTACGGAGAACGAGCCCGCGGACGGTGACGTCATCTGCCGTAACGAGGATCAGTTCCCGTTTGCCCTCGCCATCCAGCACCGGATTGCCCTCACCAATCAGCTGGACGCTGCGGTCGAGGACTATCGTCGGCTCGCGATACACGCCGGAACCCACCAGGATCACCGATCCCGCTTTCGCGCGACGCACGGCATCGCCGATGCCCGCGCGGCCCGTTGCCGGCGAGACACGCAACGTGTCCTGACCCGCGGCCACAGCGGGGGCCCCGACGCCCGTCATCAGCACCGCCGTGCTGAAGACAATCCACGGGCGACGGGTCACTGAAGCACCCCGACGACTGACGAAGTCTGCTGCGGCTGACGCGAGTCGGATTCGCCGGCGACGAGCGCCAGCACCCCCGTCCAGTCCAGAACTTCACCCTGACTGCCTGCGGGAATCGCTGCAAAGGCGCGGAGCCCGAGCCCCATGGGACTGGCCGGCCCATCGCTGATTCGGACAAAGCGGGCGCTTTGCGCCGGGATGAGCGTTCCCGGCGCGGCGTAATCCGTCACCCACACGGACTTCGCCTGCCGCTGGTCATCGAGAGCGACGACATATGAGGCGAGACACTCGATAGAGTCGAACTTGTGAGCCTTCCCCGAGGCCGTCACCACCTCCGCGCCGAAACGGCGATCGGTGATGACCATGCGGCAATACTCACACGTCTCGGTTCCGTCGTACGCGATCGGATGCACACTGGCCGTGGTGCACGCACCGACTGCCAGCGCCGTGGCTGCGAACGCCGCGCGCCGCCGCGTCCCATTGCGTCTGCGGCCGGCGAAGGCGGCTCCGGCGGCCAGCAGAAAGGCGACACCGGCAAGCAGTCCGCCCGACGCTGGCCATGAGGTGGCCCTGAAGTTCAGCAACTGCTTGCTGCCGATCAGCGGCGGCTGATAGGCCATACCCGGCACCTTGATGATCGCTGTGTCGTCGAGGTCGTGCCCGTAGGTGTATCCCCACCTGTAGAAGTCGGCGAGGCCGACAACCGCGGCAAGCACGAGAACACCAATCCACGCATACAGCAGCCGCCGCCGCCCAAGCACTGCAACGACAAGCCCTGCTGCGATCAACGCTGCCAGGATCCAGGGCATGAAGCGCAGCTCCGGGATGCTGGCAGCCTCGATCGGCCGCATGCCGATGTAATGATTGAGGTTGTTGATCTTCTGCAGATCGAACTCACCATAGCCGGTGATGCTCGACACCCCGATGTACATCCCCAGCCCCTCCGGATACTGCGGTGCGACCAGCTCCACCTTCCAGATTGGAAGGAAGTAGAGCGCGGCCAGAAGAAGGGCCGCTGCCGCCGTCAGTATTCTCGAGAGTCTGGTCATCGTTGTTTCCCGGAGGTGAAGAGCGGGGACGAATCCCCGCTCTTCGATATCACGCTACCTCCCGTCGGTGGATGAGCCGGCGGACGCCACGTTACGCGCGCGCTCGACCTGGCTCGCGGATCGCTCGCTCAGATTTGCCTTGAGCGCCACGTTCGATCCGGCCGGCGACACCCTGATGTAACCCTGCATCTCCTGGTGCAGCGCCGAGCAGAAGTCGGTGCAGTAGAACGGGAACACCCCGGGCGTGCGCGGCACCCACTTGATCGTGCGCGTTTCTCCCGGGCCAATGATGAGCTCGGAGTTGTTCGCGCCCATCACCGCGAAGCCGTGCAGGATGTCCCAGTCCTGCTCCACGTTCGTCACATGGAACAGAACCGTATCGCCAACCTGCGCACCCTCCAGGTTGTCAGGGGCAAAGTGGCTTCGGACCGCTGCCATGCGAACGTGCACGCGCTTTCCTTCCCTGCGGATTCCGCCACCGTCGAGCGTGCGGACCGCTTCCGGATGCGTGTTGTCCGAGAGCCGGTGGAACCGGAGCGACTTCTCCTTGATCAGCGACGCGGGAATCGCCTGTGCATAGTGCGGCTCTCCCAGCGTCGGGAAATCGAGCAGCAGCGTCATCTTGTCGCCCGAGATGTCGATGAGCTGCGCCGACTGCGCCAGCTCCGGGCCCGTTGGCAGATAGCGATCCTTGGTGATCTTGTTCATCGCCAGGAGGTACTTGCCCCACGGCTCCCGGCTGTCGCCGCCGGGAATCATGAGGTGGCCGACCGAGTAGTAGACCGGAATCCTGTCGAGTACTTCCCAGCTCCCCAGCTTCCACTTCACGACTTCGGACGAGATGAACATCGTCGTGTAGGCGTTGCCCCGGCCGTCGAACTCGGTGTGCAGTGGGCCGAGACCGGGATTCTGCACTTCGCCGGCAATCGTGGCCTCGTACTTGAGGATCGGGATGTCGTCCACCTCACCGTCGAACTGCCGGTCCTCGATCGCCTTGAGCATCCGGCTGAACGAGTGCACGGGTATGACCGTCGCCAGCTTGCCACCGGCGACGATGTATTCGCCCGTCGGATCCACGTCCACGCCGTGCGGTGACTTCGGCGTGGGCATGAGATACACGACGCCTTCACAGTCTTCCGGATCGAGGACGCGTACGCTCGTACGCTGGTGCGACACGGCCACGCGCGAGTGTGGATCCACCACGTTGTGACGGTAGTTCGCCGGCACGGTTTCGGCCTCGCCGGCGGCGATACATTCCTCGGCACGCAGATAGTTCACCGCCGCGACAAAGTCCTTGTCGTTCTGCGACGCGTTGACTTCGAGCTTGGTGTACGCCTGCTCGGTGTTGTAGGTGCTGAAGAAGAACCAGCCATCAGAGACCGCCTTCCCTGCCCGGCCGAGGTCGTAGTTGTAGCCTGGCATCAGGATCTGGAACGCGATGTCCATCTCCCCCGGCTTGTCGGCCGTGACGAAGGAGAGCGTTCCGCGGAAGTTCTGCTTGTAGCTCTCGATCGGTACGTCCGTGTTGGGGATCGGAACGCTGAATCGCGTCGCCGAAACGACATACTTGCTGCTGGGAGTCGTGAACGGCGAGGCGTGCCCGCCTGCGGCATTCGGGATCTCGAGGATCTCCGTCGTCTCGAACGTCGTCAGGTCGAGACGGGCTATGCGCGGCGTATTGTTGCCGTTGATGAACAGCCAGCGACCGTCAGGGACGCCGTTGGTCTGCGACAGCGCCGGATGGTGCGTGTCGTCCCAGGGAACGAAGCCGTGGCTCGTCTCGAGCATTGGCTTCGTTTCCTCGTTGTAGCCCCAGCCGTTCTCCGGGTTCTGCGAGAAGACGCTGATCATCTTCAGCAGACGGCCGGACGGCAGACCGTACACCAGCATCTGCCCGTTGAAGCCGCCTGAAAGAAAGGCGTAATACTCGTCATGGGTCCCTGGGGCGACATACACGCGCGAAGCTGCGTCGCCCGCCGTCAGATTGCCCGCGCCCGGCTTGCTGCACGCGAATGCCAGCCCGCCCGCGAGCGCGACACCCCCGATACCGAGAATGAACCGGCGTCTCGTGTTCACATTGCACCTCCTGCTGTGATGGATGGGGACCGCGCGAGCTGTCCAATGGTCGTGGTCCGGAGAAATTCCTGGAGCTGCGCGGCTATCGGTGCCCACAGCTCGTGAACCGCACAATCGAGCACCTCCCCACACACGCCACTGCCCAGCAGGCAGCGCGCTCTCCCCGGCGGAGTGAACACCGCGGCGACGCGCTCGAGCGTCAGCTCACCGGCGTCCCCCGCGAGGCGGAATCCGCCATTCGGACCACGCGAGGATTGCAGCACGTCCGCACGAACCAGCTGGCCGAGCACCTTGGACAGGTAGTTCTCCGGGACGCCCGTCTCCCGCGCCACTTCGGTAACGCCGATGTAGGCGGAACTGTCCGTCCGTGCGAGATACAGCACGGCGCGTATGGCGTATTCGGTTGTCTGGGGAAGCAACATTGGGCGATTGATTTGCCCGATAAGGATGCGGTTATCCGAAATGCGTCCATATCGGGCGCGCCCTGTTTTCTCGTAGGCGCTAAACGCCGGTGACTGTCAGTGAATTCCCTACAGCACGCGAACCACGCTGAGCTGCCGTGAAGTCAGCCGAAACAACGCGACCGCGGACGCGACCACACCGCGGCGATTCAGCGGCCGTTGCATGCTCGCCGCCGCCGTGGCCGGGGCGGGCTGATCGGGTCAGCCGCTTCTAGAATCTCGCTTCGAGATACAGATAGCCGCGCAGGCTCCTGTCCGGCCGGATCCCTTTCGCCAGGTCGAAGCGGATCATCCCGTCGAGAAAAGAGGCGCCCACGCCGGCACCGCTGAGCGGGGTTCCCGGACTACCAAAGCTGGATCGGTCACCCGCCCATCCGATGTCGGCGAAGACGACCGGGCGCGCCATCACGAAAGACGTTCCCAACTCCGCCCGCCCCAGCCAGAACGAGTTGCCGGCAAGTGCTCCGGCCGGCTGTCCTCTGACCGTATGCGCGCCTCCCAGGAACCACCAGCGCTGCACCGGAACAGCACCCCCGGTCGTGCCCCCGGCCAGAGTGAGCGCACCATCGAGCTCGCGAATCAGTCCGCGGGAGACCGTGAGATCGGCGGACGCACGCGAGTAATCGAAGGCCCCGGCGGCTGCCTCCAGCCGGATGTCACTCAACGCACGGAATCCGCGCGGATCGAGGCCGCGAGAGCCCAGCCACCGTAGCGCAACACCACCAATCGTGCCCTCGCGGGCGCCGATATTGGGCTGGAACCGCCGGCCGTTGATCGCGCGAGCCAGCGACGCGGACGCCTCGACCGACGCCGAATCGTGCCGCTCGACGAAGGCGCGCGCGAAGATGCCCCGCCCTTCCACCGGCTCGCGGGTCAGCTCTGCGCCGAACGCCCGGTAGTAGAAACCTTCGTCCCGTCCGAACAGCAGCGCCGAGACGGAGCTGCCGAAACCGAGCGGATCGCCCCAGTCATTCGCCACCGCGAGTCGCCTGTACGCGGTGATCCCGATCTCGCGATGACCATTGCTGCGGGCTACTCCCAGCTCTCCATTCACCTGCCGGTCGGCCCAGCTGAGGCGCAGCTCGCCTCGCGCAGCGTAACCGGAGCCCAGCGACTGCCGCGCGTCCAGCGCCGCGGAGAAGCCTTCCACCCGGTTGTAGCGCATCGTACGCAGCCAGGGGGTGAGCTGAGGTCGCTGCGGACCACCGCGCACTTCGTCCGCGAGCGCCAGAGCCATGCTCACAAGCTCGTCGCGCTCGGCGGAGCCGAACAGCTCCTCGCCTTCATCGAAGGCTGACGCTGGAAGATCCGGAGAGTGGGCCAGCGCCGTCGTGTCGCAGGGGACGCGCACCGCGACGGCGAGTGTGTTGTCGAATCGGGTGAGCACGCGATCCCTGTACTCGCCGCGATCGCACGCCGTGCGTCTCGCCTCGACCCGCCGCGCCCGGGAAAGTGAGTCGCTCGCGGTGTCGGCCGCCGACAGAATCACCGGCACTACCGGCGCGTCACCGTTCACCGCGTCATACCGATAGCTCTGCTCGAGCTTGAAGGGAACGCGCAGAATGCCCACGCGCGCACTCCCCTCCAACATCTGACTGCGCGGCAGCCAGAAACGACCTTCGTGCAGGCCGTATTCGACGGTGACGACGGGCACGTTCGCCGTCATCGGGGTCATTGCCGCGCAGATCACCCGCGGCGCGTCGCACGGGTTCTCCTCCTCCTCTTCCGCAGCGACCTGCCAGATATCCATCGGCTCCGCCATCCGGTACACGGCGCGCACCAGGCGTCCGCTCGCCGTGTCGAACCACAGCGATGCGACCAGCACGCGCCATCCGGGTGTGCGGGGCCGCACGCGCAGCTCGCGAAGCGTGATCGTCTGCCCTCCCGGCAGGCGGAATGACGCCGAATCGCCGGTGGAATACGTGTAGTACGCCTCTGCTCCGCCAGCAAGCGGGTTCGCGATCTCCCGGTCCGTCACATTCGCGCGCGCCAACGCGGCGCCGAACAGCGGCTCACGCCCTGGGAAGTAGGGAATCGGTGGGGCATCGCCCAGCTCCACGCTCGCATCTCCCCAGCGACCGAACATCGGTGCAGTCGTGCGCTCACCGGTTATCTCGACGCGCGCGCCAGCATCGCGATGCCAGCGCACGCGAGCCGCACGCTCGTACCGCAGGAAGATTCTCTCACGGGCAAAGCGCGTAAGCGCCATTCCCACCGTGACACGCTCATTCGCGGCAGCGGAGTAGCTGACCAGCAGTGAGTCCTGAGTGAGGCGCGCGGCTCTCGCCTGAGTCAGCAGCGAGCGGGCGATCGGATCGGTGAATGCCGTCGCAAGGTGTTCGGCTGTCGCGACCACGACCCGCTCGCGCCGGCGAGCGGCACGCAGCGAATCACGTGCATTCCGCGCCGCGAGCGCAGAATCGGAGATCACTGCGACTGGCCGAACCGTCGTATCCCGGGCCGGTCCCACCTGAACGCTCACTCCCTGCGCGAGCGCGAGCAGCGCGAGGAGCGGGAGCATACCCGTCAAGGCGCTCCCCCAGCGACCGACTGCGGAAGTCGGAAGGAAAGGCCGAGCTGCCACTGAACGAAATCGGCCTTGCTCCGGGTTGCAGGAAAGGTGCTGCTGTCCAGCGGCGAGTTGCGAACGTCTTCTTCGGTGACGAAGGTCGCCTCCCCTCCGAAGTGGTACCGTCCGCCAAGGTTGAGTGCGAGCGGGGACCTCCGTCCAAAGGGCACGTAGATGCCGCCGCCGAATACCCAGCCGGTGGTGAAGTCGCTCGCATTGTCTTCACGCCCGAGCTCTTCATCCTCCAGGAACTGGCGCCGCGATACGACCGAGGTCGTCCGGAAACGGGTTATCGACAACGCCGCATTGGCATAGGGCCGGACGAATCCGCCCGGCGCCATCACCTGTGGACCGAAGCCGAACCAGTCGATGTTGTTGGTGGTGGTGACCGAGTAGTCCTGGCCGCCGAAGCTGAATCGCTGCTCGTCGCGCCCGTAGCGTGCACTGCCGGCGTCGAGGCGAAGGTGCAGCAGCCCTTGCGGCTCGACGCGAACCATCGCGTTGAAGTTTCCACCCCAGCCATTCGATATGTAGTTCGACAGCTCACGCCGCGGCTCCGTGAGGATCAGGTCTCCACCCAGAAGGAAGCGGGGCCGGTCGTACGTCTGCCGCGGCACCACGATCTGAGCCGCCATCGGCGATGCAATCCCGGTGATCCCCGCCAACAGCAGGAAACCGCTCACGACGAGACCAGTACGACGTCTGTCCTTCATTACGCCTCCAGGGATATGCGGCTGGGCACCAGAGAGCCGTGCGCTCCGCCTGCGCCTTTCTACGGCAGGGTGCCGTCAGCCGTTTCAAGCGGCACCGTGTTCAGCCACGACACCGGAGCCGGGGAATCTGTTCCCGGGAGTTGCTAAGCGCCGGTCGCGTCGGGCAGCGACGGTGGTGCCGGAGCGCGCACGGGCGGCGTCACGGCTGCGCGTCGCGGCGCTACGCCCAGTGCCGTCAGGACGACGGTGACGTAGAGCGTCGCTGCCTGGTCGTGGCCCGGCAGGATGTCCGGGGCCTGGTCGCGCACGGTCGCATCAGTGATGATCGTCGCCGCAAGCATCCCCGCCACGGCACCTAGGTCCACCGACGAGCGGACGAGGCCAGCGTCGCGCAGGCGCGCCAGATATCCCGCCAGCTCGGAAAAGAGCGACCGCCGGATCGCAGCTATCGCCTCCCCGACCTCGGGCCGCTCGGCGCTGTCCCCGATGCAGGCGCGCAGCACCGGCGCTCGTTCACCCAGTGACCGGAGACAGTCGATGGTCCAGGCGGACAACGCCGCTGCCGGATCGCGCACGTCCAATGGGAGGGGCCCGATCGAATCAGCCCCGGCAGGCGACCTCAACGCTTCAGAGAGCAGCGCCTGCTTGGATCCGAAGATCCGGAAGATCGTGACCTCGTTGACGCCAGCCGTCGCAGCCACCCTCCGGGTGGTCGTCCCGCGGAAGCCGTGGCTGGTGTAGACGTCGAGGGCTGCGGTCAGGATCCGTTCACGGGTGTCCACGAGCGCGCAAGCTATGACTCGGTCATGCGGGGTGCAAGCAAGCAGCTGCTTGCTTGCTCCGGATAAGGCCTCATTAGGGCTGAGTACGCGGCCTTAAGCCTCTCCACAGGACACGGGCGGGGCGTCAGCCGACGAGATGTTCGCGCAGGAAGGTGAGGGTCCTCGACCACGCCGTGGCCGCGTGTTCCGCAGAGTAAACCTCCGGCCGCGTATCGTTGAAGAAGGCGTGGTCCGCCTCATAGAAGTACGCCTCGACCTCGCCGCCCGCCGACCCCGCGCGCGCCACAAACTCTCGCGCCTTATCGACGGGCACCGATTTGTCTCGCGTGGCGAAGTGCATCAGCACCGGCACTGCGACCCGCTCCGGGTCCACGGGCGCGTTCGGGTGGATGCCGTAGAAATCGACCACCGCCCCGACTCGCTCAGGGAACTCCTGCCCCGCGTACAAGGCCAGCTGCCCGCCCATGCAGAACCCGACCACGCCGACCTTCTTGGGCTGCACGTTGTCCAGCGACGCAAGATGATCACCTGCGGCGCGTATCTCCTTCGCTGCACGTGGAATGTCGAGCGCCATCAGCAGCTTCCCTGCGGTGTCGGGGCTTTTCGTTTTCTCTCCGTGATACAGGTCGGGTGCGAGCACGACGAACCCCTCCGCCGACAGCCGGTCTGCGAGATCGCGAATGTGCTCCACCAGCCCCCACCACTCCTGGATCAGCACGACACCCGGGCCGTTTACCCCGCCGGGCGCAGACAGATATCCGGGTGTCGTCCCCCCGTTGGAGGAAAACTCGATCATTCGCCCATTCATCTCAGCGCCCTCTCAATGTGGTGACTCCCGTTCCTCATCCGCCGAAAACCGAGTCGTCGCACGGGTCGCACGGGCCCCGGTCTGCGCCGCCGCTGTCGAGTGGCTCGACCACCACCTGCAGTTGCAGGCCGGAATCCGAATGCTCCGCGCTGAGCGCTCTTCCCATCGCGCTGATCCTGTCGCCGATCGACTCCGCGTTCTCTGCATCAGGGGAGGTCAACAGCACCCGGAACGTGGATCGCCCTTCCGAAGCTATGAGATCCGAGGTTCGAAGCTCCTGGCAAAGACGCCATCCGAGCGAACGCAGCAGTGCTTCGTCCCCGCACGCGGCCGTAATCGTCAGGACCCGCACGCTGTACCCACGCCGCCTCGCGCGCCGCTCCTCCCAGTCACGGATGATCGAGAAGTACGGCAGATTCGGCAGCCCCGTAGCCGGATCCATGAGCGCGCGGCCGAGAAACCCGCTGACAGTCATCATCTCCGTTTCCCCTCAGGGATGGCTGGAGACGACGACCGACGGCTGGGAACAGTGGTGGAATCTGCGCGGGTTTGCATGCCTCTGCAGTGTGCAGAGTTCGTGCTTACCGGGGGAGTCACAACCAGCCCGAAATCAGCAAATCGTGTGTTTATGGGCGGCGGCTCCGACGACTAGCGAAGTCGAGCCTGAAGCTCCCGGGCACGGTCGAAATGCTCGAGCAGCATCGGCGAGAGCTTCTGGATGAATGCCTTCACCTCGGTCTCGCTCGCACGCTCCATCGCTGCCGTCACCATTTCCAGAAAATCGAGGTGGAACTCCACCTCGTGGTCGACGTAGGCCTTGTCGAAGTCCCGCCCGCGGGGCGTCGCATTGAGCAGGCTGAGAGTCGCTGCCAGGGTGGAGCCACCACTCGTGTCGGCGTTCGCATCAGGCGTCAATCGAAGCCGGCGGGCCACTCTTTCCCCCTCGAGCCGCATTGCGTGATGGTCGCGCACCATCTGCGCTGCGAAGGCACGCAGATCCGAGCTCGTCGCCTTCGCGGCGGCGATCGCGCCCGTGGCACTGTCGCTCACATTGGAAGCGTCGATCAGAGCCAGGATCGCGGCGTCCCCTTCCGGAGAGGCTGCTCCCGCCGCGGCTGTGGCATCGGCGCGGACGGTGCCGCCGGACGTGTCCATGCCGTTCGCATCGCCGCGGTCATTGCACCCCGCAAGGAGAGAAAGTACGAGCGCACCGACTGCCACGGCACGCGCGGGGCCTGCCGCCCGGGCGCCGTGTGGCGTACGCGATCGAATGGGTCGCCGCATCGTTCCTACTCTAATGCAATTCGCAGGCGCCCGGCGTCGGTCAGCCGTCGGCTGCGGCGCCTGCGTCAGTCCTCGACCTCGTACGGCTCGATGTGAATGAGCACGCTCGCGACCGCCGGCACCGCCGCGCGTATGGCCGACTTCACCCGCCCGCTCAGTATGTGCGCCTCGCGCAACGGCAGCGCAGGATCGGTCTGCACGTGCAGATCCACGCTGCACGATCCTGTCGTCCCGCGAACGCGGAGCTTCTCGATGGCCATCACCCCCGATACCTGCATCGCTGCTGCGGCAATGGCCGCTCTGACCTCGGGCGCAGGTGCGGTGTCCATCAGCTCGCGCACTGCCCGAACCAGCGTCCGTCCACCGTTCACGGCGACGACGCCCGCAGCCACGATCGCCGCCCAGTCGTCCGCGGTCTCCCATCCCGGCCCTCCCAGCAGAGCGAGGCCGATTCCCAGGACCGCGGCGGCCGACGTGATCGCATCCGCCCGGTGGTGCCAGGCATCCGCGTACAACGCCGCGCTGCCCACCGCGTCACCCACGCTGACGACGCGACGATACAGCAGCTCCTTGATCACGACGACGCCGACCGAGACGTACAGCGTGAACGTGGCCGGGAGGCTGTGCGGGGAACGGATCTCACGTATGGCCACGAGGATGATGCCGATGGCTGCGCCGAGCAGGAACAGCGCGACGATCGCAGCCGCGATTGCATCCGCCTTGCCGTGACCGTAGGGGTGCTCGTCATCCGGGGGACGGCCCGCAACGGACACACCGCGCCAGACGATCAGCGATGAGAACACGTCGGTGGAGGACTCGACGGCGTCGGCAACCAGCACGTAGGCGTTGCCCAGCACGCCCGCCACGCCTTTGCCCACTGCCAGCAGGAGGTTGACCGAGAGGCCGAGCAGCGCCGACCGAACGGCGCGGTTCCGATCGGAAGTCATCCGATTCTCAGCGCATCGACCGACGACCGTTCACAGGAGCGTCCCACGCAGGAGGATGGTGGCTACGGTGAAATAGATCGCAATGCCCGTCACGTCCACCAGCGTCGCCACGAACGGGGCGGACGCGCTGGCCGGGTCGAACCCGAGCTTGCGCAGCAGGAACGGCAGCATCGAACCCACGAAGGACCCGAACGTCACAACTCCAACGAGAGCGGTTCCTATGGTGAACGCGATCAGCATGTGATGCGGCCCGTAGTCGTACCAGCCCGCGTACTGCCACACGAGGATCCGCAGCACGCCCATTATCCCGAGTATCGACCCAAGGGTGAGAGCTGCCGGCATTTCCCTGAACGCGACCCGCCACCAGTCGCGCACGCTTATCTCGCGCAAAGCCATGGCTCGGATGATCAGTGAGGTCGCCTGCGAGCCGGTGTTTCCGCCCGAGCTGATGATCAGTGGAATGAAGAGAGCCAGCACCACCGTGCTCTCGATCTCGGTCGCGAACGAGCCCATCACCGATGCGGTGAGCATCCCGCCCAGGAACAGCAGCACGAGCCAGACGCCGCGCTTCTGCACCATCCGGGCGTAGGTCACGTCCATGTACGGCTCCTCCAGCGCCTGCACGGCGCCGAATTTGTGGACGTCCTCGGTCTGCTCGCGCACCATTGCGTCAATCACGTCGTCCACGGTGACGATGCCAAGCACGCGGCCTGCCTCGTCGATCACGGGGACAGCGAGAAGGTCGTACTTGGAGATGAGCCGCGCGACATCCTCCCGATCGGTTGAAGGAGTGACCGTGAGTGGAGTGCGCCTGTCCCCCAGCTCCAGGACCCCGGCGCCCGGCTCGGCGACCGTCAGGTCGCGCAACGACACGACGTGCACCAGCCGGCCGGTCGTCTCCTCCAGAACGTAGATCGCGTACACCGTCTCCTTGCCGCGACCAACTTTCGCGATGTGCTCCAGCGTACGGGCAGCCGTCCACGTGTCCGGTACGGCGACGAACTCGGTGGTCATTATTCCGCCGGCGGATTCGGGCGGATAAGTGAGCAGGAGCTTGAGCGCCTTGCGCGTTCCCGTGCTCAGCCTCTTCAGCAGGCGCGTCCGCTCCTCCCCTGGGATGTCCCGCAGCAGATCGGCCTGCTCGTCGGGTGACATCGCATCCACCAGCGCACCCGCCGTCTCGCCCGGCATCTTCCCGAGGATCTCCGCGCGATCCTGCCGGGATTCCGGCTCCTCCATGACCTGGACGGCGAGGTCGAACGGGAGCGCGGCCACTACCTTCGCCGCTGCGGTCGTGCTCAGCCGTGCCACCGCCTCCGCAACATCCGCTGCGCGCATCTGCGCGACTGTCTCAGCGAGCTCCTGTGGGTCGCCGTGCAGCAGATAGAGCAGTTCGGGGGTGGTGCCGCTGGCCTGCACCTGGTTCATGTCAGCCTCTCAGAGTCTGCGCCCCACCCCGGACGGATTCAGGCGCGGGCAATCACATGCACGTCCCGCTGAGGGAATGGGATTGTAATCCCGGCATCCTGCAGCGCCCACCACACGGCCTCGTTCAGCTCCGACCGCATGATGCGGGCACGCCAGGGATCGCTGATCCAGACGGAAACCTCGAACAGGACCGCGGATTCTCCGAACTCGAGCAGCAGCACGCTGGGCTCGTAATCCGGCAGCCGCTCTCCGAAGGCCATGGCCGTTTCCTGCAGCACGCGCTTGACCAGGTTCATGTCGCTGTCATATGAGACTCCCACAGTGGCACGGATCCGGCGCGTTGTGTCCCGCAGGGTGTAGTTGGTGACGGTGTTCTGAACCAGCACCGAGTTGGGAATGATGAGATCCTCCTCATCGCGGGAACGTCCGACCGTCGCGCGCAGGCCGATGTGAGTTACGCTGATGAATCGGCCCTCGACTTCGAGGAGGTCGCCGGGCTTGATGGTTCGCTCACCCAGCAGAATCAGCCCGCCAACGAAGTTCTGCGCAATGTTCTGCATCGCGAAGCCGAGCGCTATCGCGAAGAACGCGCCCGCCGCGAAGAGCGCGCCGAGGTTCACGCCCATCGTCTGCAGCGCCACACCAAGGCCCATCAGGATGATGCCATAGCTCAACAGCCGGGTCACGACCGTGATCGTGCCGGCGTCGGTAACGCCGCGCGCCGCAAATGCGCGTCGAGTACCGCGCTGCGCCATCCGGGCCAGCACCGCCGTCACAAGCAGAATCACGAGGACGGTCAGCACCGTCATCAGTGTGACTGGCGTCTGGCCGATGGTGAAGAGCGGCAGATTCAGAAGCCGATCCAGCGCGGACCTGGCCTCCGGCAGACTTTCCAGCTGGATCAGAAGCACGGCGTATTCTTGCAGCGTGACCCCGGCTCGCGCTACCTCAGGGTGGTTTCCCGATTGGCGAGAGCGTGCTCAGGCTGCGTCGGCGAGCAGCCTCGCCTCGACTGCCGCGACCAGCGTTCGGAGTGTCCGGATGCAGACGAATCGCTCATCGGGAATCTCCACGCCGAAGGCTGCTTCGACTTCGGCGATCGCACGCAGCATCGAGAGCGAATCGACGCCGGCGCGTGCGAGATCGTCGTCCGGGCCTATCGTATCGGGGCTTACCAGCGCGGCTCTCGCTACGATCGCCCGCAGGCGGGGCTCGATATTGTGACTCAGCATGGCTGTGGCTCCATTGTCCGGGGAACGGACTTCATGAGGTTCACGTAGTGGCGCTTGCGCGCGTTCACAGCGGGCTCGGCGTACAGCTCCCGGAAGAGCCAGCGAAGGCCGCCCTCCAGCTCCTCCACCGTCATCTGCTTCGGCTGGTAGTTCACGTCGAACAGCGTGCATCGCTCCCAGAAGCGCTCGCGCAGCAGACGCCCGTCGTTCCTGAGTCGGTCGTACAGCCTGGTTCCGGGGAACGGCGTCAGAGCGGTAACCTGCACTTCGATCAGCCCCGATTCGCGGACGAAATCGCGCACCTGCTCGAAAATCTCGGGCGTGTCTGCGTCGAGGCCCACGATGAAGCACCCGTTCACGGTGACGCCCGCCGACTGCAGGCGGTCGATGCTTCGCAGGTACTCGCCGCGCCGTTTCGACTTCCAGTTGGACCTGTCAATGCCGGAAAGGCTCTCGCCCTTCGGGCTCTCGAATCCGATGAGGACCTGATAGCAACCCGCCTCGTACAGCAGCCGCGGAATCCCCGGATGGTCTGCAACACGCACATCGGTCTCGGTGAACCAGCGGAGCCCGTACGGAGCGAGCATGCGGAGGAAGTCCTCGGACCATTTCCGGTTCACGAACGTGTTGTCGTCGGCGAATTCGAGAAACGGCCGGTCGAACAGCGAGCTCACCCGCTGGACCTCGCGCTCAACGGCGGCAACCGACTTCTGCTCGTACCGAGGCGTGAAGATCTTCGAGGCCGCGCAGAATTCGCAGTCCAGCGGGCAGCCGCGCGATGTCTGAATCGTGATTCTGTTGTACGGCCTCCCGACCAGCAGGTCGAACCGCGGCATGACCGGCTCGCACTCGGAATAGAAGCCGCGGTTGGTGCCGCGGTAGATCTGCTTCAGCGTTCCCGCCTTCGCGTCTTCCAGCAGCAGGGGCCAGACACCCTCGGCCGCACCTGATACGACTGCATCCACGTGCTCGAGAGCTTCGTACGGAAGCAGCGTGGCGTGAGTCCCGCCCATGACCACGGTCGTTCCCCGCGCGCGGTAGCGGTCCGCCAGCTCGTAGGCTTCCTCAGCCATCGCAGTGAAGGAAGAGATCCCGACGAGATCGAAGTCCGGAAGCTCCGGCGCCGTCCTGATGTCCGGGATCTCGATGTAGGTGACCTCGTGCTCGGGGGGCGTCAGTGCAGCGACGACCAGAAGGCCCAGCGACGGCAGCGACGCGATCACCTTGCCGCGGTTGACGAACCCCGGAAGCGTGACGCCCATTGCAGCGAGCTCGGGATTGAATACGCGCACCCCGGACATCGCGATGAGTCCGATTCTCATGCTGTCTCCTTCGGCCGCCATATGCCGGCCACGATTATTGCGACGCCGACGAGTGACGCCGTCGCGGGAAGGGGCAACGCGAACTTCCAGCGGCTGTCGCCGAATGCTGCCAGCGTGAGGAAGAGCGGCATCAGCGAGCCCGCGGCGACCATGCTCCACGATCCGACGTGTCGCGCCCGCGGCGACAACCGAACGCGGGGCAGCTCCTGCCCGTACAGGATGTTCGTGATGCCGAGCGCCATCGCAGCGATGTGCGCCAGTCGCGTCAGCCGCCGCGGCAGCGAGGAGTAGTCAGCCAGTGCGGCAGGCGCGGGCACCGGTCCGTCGAAGGACCACATCCCCATCACCATCCCGCCGATGATTCCGACCAGGAACAGGATCCAGCCCGCCGCCCGGTTCAGATTGCCCGTATCGCTCGTGTTCACGTGTTACCTCCGTGGTTACGCGCTCAAGTTCACGTCCCACGGGGGTGGGCTGGATACGATCCGTTACGTAGCCGGCACGGAACGTTGACGTAGGACAGCCGCTCGCCGGACTCCCCGGCAGCCTGTATCGTTGCAGGAACCGCTCACGGTGACCTCGATGAGACCGTCCTTCGCTCTGCTGCTCCCCCCCGCCCTTGCGCTCGCCGTATCGGGCGGGCTGCTGCGGCCAGGCGTGACTGCCGCACAGTCAGACCCGCCCGTTTCCACGCGAGTCGATACGGCTGCACTGCGCGGCACGCTCGACTCGATCGCCAGCGCGCATCGGGGGGTGCTCGGTTACTCGGTTCTGGACCTGGAGACCGGCATGCGCCTGCATCGCCGCGGCGACGAGACGTTCCCCACAGCCAGCCTCATCAAGATCCCCATCCTCGTCACTGTGTACGACCTGGTCGAGAAAGGTCAGCTGTCGCTGGGAGACCCGCTCACGGTGCTGCGGATAGACAAGGTCCCGGGAACGGGAATACTGCAGCATCTCCACGACGGGCTCTCCATCACCGTCGGCGACGCGGCCTGGCTCATGGCCACGATCAGCGACAACACCGCGACCAATCTGCTGCTCGATCGCATCATCATCCGACGCGTGTGGGACAAGATGGAGTCACTTGGCCTTCGCAACACGAAAGTCCATTCCAAGTCGTTCCTGCGCAGCAGCAGCGTTGCGATGGACAGCTCTGTGAAGTACGGGCTCGGCGTGACGACGCCCAATGAGATGGTGCGGCTGCTGGAGTTGATGGCCCGGGGGCAGGCGGTGAGCCCGGCAGCCGATTCCGCCATGCTGCGGATTCTGGAGCACGGCGACGATTATCGGATGCTGCAGCGCTACGCCGGCAACACCCGATCGGCGCGGAAGACCGGGCTTGGCGATCGCATCAGGACCGAGTGCGCGCTGTTCTACCTGAGAAGCCGGGTCGTCGTGTGTGCGCTGACCAAGGAGAACGAGGACGCGCGCTGGATCCTCGACAACGAGCCCAACCTCGCGCTCGCCGCGATAGGAAACACAATCGTGCGGACGTGGCCCCCGGCCCCATCCGCACGATAAGCCCCGCTGGAGCTCAGCCTGCGCCGCGGCAGGGCCGCGGGATTCCTAGCGAACGCGCGTCGCGGTCCAGCCTCCGGTGTACAGGCGATGCGCGGTGCTCACGGACACGAAGCTCCCGCTGATCACGCGACCGTCCTTGATCTCGCCATAGAAGGTCGTCATGTGGACGTTGCCGCAGTCCGGATCCACGTAGGGCTCGAGCTTGCCCGTCACAAGACCGCTTTCCATGCCCACGAAGCGGATGTTGAGAACCTCCGCCAGGTGCCGAGCGGACGCGATGGTCACCTGGTCCTCCCAGTTGATCACGGTATTCCTGTCGGGAAGCATCACCACATCGCCCTCGGCGGCGTCGCTCCCCTCCTGCAGAGCGAAATAGATCGTGCCCTTCCGTCCGGTCATCGGGCTCGTGTATTCACCCCGCCATTCCCCGACCAGGACGGCGACTTTGCCGGGGTCGCCGAGAACCGGTACCTGTCTCGACGCGCTTGCACAGGAGCTCAGGGTAAGCACGACCGCCCCCAGAGCGATCAATCTCGCGATCCCCATGGCCACCTCCGGGTAAACGCTGGTGGTTCGCTGCCGTTACGTTCTATATGCGGGCGCGAGTCGGCAGTCGGGCGACTCCCGGAGATTCGGTAGGGAAAAGACGTACGGCGCCCGCCGCAGGGGCTCCAGGCCCAACTCCGTCCTGGTCAGCTTCCCCGGCGGCTGTTCACCCCGGTCAATGCCACCGGGATTCCATGACTCAATGACCGTTCAGAAAGACATAGCGGCCGCGATACGCCGCAGGCGCACGTTCGCCATCATAAGTCATCCCGACGCGGGCAAGACCACGCTCACGGAGAAGCTCCTGCTTTACGGCGGAGCGATTCACCTGGCCGGATCGGTGAAGGCCCGTCGGGCGCAGCGCCATGCCACGTCGGACTGGATGAAGCTGGAGCAGGAACGTGGCATCTCCGTCACCTCCAGCGTCATGCAGTTCGAATATGACGGCTACCACGTGAACCTTCTCGACACCCCCGGCCACGAGGATTTCTCCGAGGACACGTACCGGACACTGGTCGCAGCCGACAGCGCAGTCATGCTGCTCGACAACCGGCGCGGCGTCGAGGAGCGCACCCGCCAGCTGTTCGAGGTATGCAAGCGTCGCCGCACGCCGATCTTCACCTTTGTCAACAAGTGCGATCGCATAGGGGAGGATCCGCTCAAGCTCGTCAGTGACGTGGAAGCCGACCTCGACATCGAATGTCATCCGATCACGTGGCCGATCCATCGCGATGGCGCGTTCATCGGCGTTTACGATCGTCGTGAAAAGCAGATCCACCTCTTCGCCCGAGGCGAGGACCACGGTGCGACTCGCGCCGATACCCGGGCCGGTG
>DASUUI010000007.1:0-27709 GCA_036374155.1 Gemmatimonadaceae bacterium
GTGAGCTTCCACGCTCCGCGCTCGGACGAGCTGTCCGGAGGCATTGCGATGGCCGAGCGCCGCGACCTGTTTCTCATCTATAAGGAGATGCTGCACAACATCGCGCGACACGCCGGCGCGAGCAGCGTGGAGATCCAGCTCGTCGCGCACAGAGACCGGATAGAGCTGACGATCTCGGACGACGGCCGGGGGTTTGACGGCACGGCGGTGCGTGGCGGCACGGGCCTCAGGAGCATGCAGGAGCGGGCGGCCCGACTGGGAGGGCGGCTCGATTTTACAAGCGGTAATGGCGGTGGCACGACCGCGCGGCTCGTGCTCAGAAGGACGTGAACGCGTCATGCGGGCTGGCACGGGAGGGGTTATCACACGGTCCATGAGCCGACACGACCACCGAGCCGCGGTGTGGATGGTGGAAGACAATGCGCTCTTCCGCGATACAGTTTCAGAGCTGATCAATCGCAGCGAGCGTGTACACTGCGCGCGCGTGTTCGGTGACGGTAACAGCGCGCTCGCGGCGCTGGCCGATGGGCGTGACCTGCCGCGCCTGATCCTGATGGACATCGCGTTGCCGGGGATCGGGGGAATCGAGTGCACGCGGAGTGTGCGCAGCCGCTACCCATCGATACCCGTTGTGATGCTCACCGTGCACCAGAGCAACGACCAGATCTTCCAGGCGATCTGCGCCGGCGCGTCCGGCTATCTCCTCAAGTCCGACACGCGCGAGGAGATTCTGCGCGGGATCGAGAACGTGCTGGACGGCGGTGGTGCGATGGACCGGCAGATCGCGCGACGCGTGCTCGAGATGTTCAGCCGGATGGCCACGCCGCACGCCGACTACAGCCTTACCGGGAGGGAGCGGGAGATCCTGAAGCTGCTCGTCGAAGGGCTCACCAAGCAGCAGATCGCGGAGCGGCTGTTCCTGAGCCCGCATACCATAGATGGGCACGTCCGCAACATCTACACGAAGCTGCATGTGAACAACCGCGGCCGCGCGGTGGCCAAGGCCGTGCGAGAGAACCTGCTCTAGCCCTTCTTGTCAGCTCTGTTGCGCACGGCTCGGCCGCAGGCCACCGCGCGCTAAAGCCTTGTCGCAGGGCGGCAGACCTTCGCTACGGTGTCCCAGCTGCGGGTTGTCTGCTCCTTGCCGAACGTGCTCTCTATGAGACGCATGAAGTCCGGACCTGGCGGATCCGGTACGTAAACGGTGAACGCTTCAGTGTGTGTCATCGCCAGAATCCGCGCCGTGCCTAGCGAGACGGGGAGGACCGGCCTCGCCTCCATCGGCTGTCGCAGAAACGTGACTACGCGTTTCGAGCCGGGAGGAAGATCAAATCGGCTGTATGGGTCGGCGGCCAGCAGATCACGCAATTTGTCGAGCGGGCGCACGATGGTCAGGAACGAGCGGCCGAGCCGCGTCTGCATTGCGGCTTCGGCACGTCGTTCCAGCGCAGCGGCAGAGGCGGCACGGGTGCTGAAGACCACGTTGCCGCTGGACAGCAGAGTTCGAACGTTGTTGAAGCCGGCCGCCTCGAATGCATCTCGCAACTCCGGCATCTTCGCATTCGTCGGCATCACACCGCGCAGAAACGCCGCGTAGTCGGCCATGGCCTGCAGAAGCTAACGCCTTCTGGCCAGCGCACGCCTCATCGGCGGTCTGATCCCACGCGCACAGCCCGGCACGGGTGCCGCTCTGGTGGACCCGGACGCCGTGCCCGTTAAGATCATACGCATGAAGATCGCGATTGTAGGACTCGGCAGGATGGGCGCGAACATGGCGGAGCGGCTGCGGCGAGCTGGTCACGACGTAATCGGCTACGACCGCGACCCCGGCAAGACCGATGTCGCCTCGCTGGCGGAAGCCGTGAATGCGCTGAAAGGCGAGCCGCGCCGGGTAGTGTGGGCGATGGTCCCGGCGGGTGCGCCAACCACCGCGACGGTTTATGAGCTGGCAACGCTGCTTTCCACCGGGGACCTGGTCGTGGACGGCGGCAACTCGAACTTCCGCGATTCGATACAGCGTGGCGAGCTGCTGAAGCAGCGGGGGATCGGTTTCGTCGATGCCGGCGTATCGGGCGGCGTGTGGGGGCTGGAGAAGGGTTACTGCATCATGGCCGGCGGCAGCGACGAGGACGTCGGCCACCTGAGGCCGATCTTCGACGCGCTCGTCACCCCGGGCGGGTTCGCGCACGTCGGGCCCGTCGGCACAGGGCACTTCGTGAAGATGGTGCACAACGGCGTGGAGTACGCGCTGATGCAGGCGTATGCCGAGGGCTACGAGCTGCTCACCACGGTGGACCTCGACATCGACGTGCACGCGTCGCTCGATGTCTGGAGACACGGCAGCGTCGTTCGGTCGTGGCTGCTCGATCTGCTGGTCGAAGGTCTCGCCAAAGATCCTGGCCTGGCCTCTGTTCGTGGCTACGCGGAGGATTCCGGTGAAGGACGGTGGACGGTCGAGGCAGCGATCGCGAACGCCGTCCCTGTCCCGGCGATCAGCGCGGCGCTGTTCGCGCGGTTTGCCTCACGGCAGGAAGACTCGCCGGCGATGAGGGCGATCGCGACTCTGCGCAACCAGTTCGGCGGTCACGAAGTGCGCCGGTCATGAGCGACCGCAGCGACGCGCTGGTGCTGTTCGGCGCGACGGGGGACCTCGCGAGGAAGAAGCTGTTTCCGGCGCTGCACGACCTGGCGCAGACTGATGAGCTGCCCGCGACCGTCGTAGGCGTGTCGCGTGCGGAATGGTCGGACGAGGATCTCGTCAGGTTCGCCCGCGCGTCCATCGAGGAGCACGGCGACGGGCTGAACCCGGCCGCGTTCGAGCGGCTCGCGGGTGCGCTGGCCCATGTGGCAGGCGACTACCGTGATTCGGGCACTTATGAACGGCTTGCCGCTGCGCTGGGTCCGGACGCGCGACCGCTGCTGTACCTGGCCGTCCCGCCGAGCCTGTTCGAGACGGTGATCGCGGGGCTGGCCGCGGTGGGCCTCAATCAGCGCGGCCGCGTCGTGATCGAGAAGCCGTTCGGCCGCGACCTCGCTTCGGCCCGGAAGCTCAACCGCTGTGTGCTGCGCGCGTTCCCCGAGGAGGCGGTCTTCCGGATCGACCACTTCCTCGGCAAGGAGCAGGTGCTCGACCTGCTCGTGTTCCGGTTCGCGAACCTGCTGTTCGAGCCGGCCTGGAATCGTCATTACGTGCACAGCGTGCAGATCACGCTTGCCGAGGATTTCGGCGTCGAGGGGCGCGGCACGTTCTACGAGGAGGTCGGCGCACTGCGCGACGTAGTGCAGAACCATCTGCTGCAGATCGTCGCGCTGGTGGCCATGGACGCCCCCGTTGACATCAGTGCACAGGCGCTGCGCAACGAGAAGGTGAAGGTGCTGTCAGCGATGCCGCCGCTGGATCCGGCCGCGGTCGTGCGCGGGCAGTACGATGGATACCTGGATGAGGATGGCGTCGATCCGAACTCGGACGTCGAGACGTTCGTGGCACTGCGTGCCGAGATCGACTCGTGGCGCTGGGCGGGCGTGCCGTTCTACATCCGCGCCGGCAAGCGACTGGCGACCACGGCGACCGAGGTGCTGATCGAGTTCAAGCAGCCGCCGCGGCTGTTTTTCGCGCGCTCGAAGAGCGAGCCGCCGCACCCCAACCATCTGCTCTTCCGGCTCAAGCCGGGAGAGCGGGTCGCGGTTTCTGTGCAGATCAAGCGACCGGGCGAGCCGCTGCACGGGCGGACAGTGGATCTGATCTACGACTACGACGAGCACCGGGAAGGCCCGAGGGAGGAGGCGTACGCGCGACTCCTCGACAGCGCGCTGGAGGGCGACCAGCGGCTGTTCGCCCGCGCCGACGGCGTGGAGGAGGCGTGGCGTGTCGTCGCGCCGGCGCTGGAGAATCGAGCGCGGCCCATCGTTTACGCGCCCGGCTCATGGGGCCCGGCAGCGGCCGACGAACTGATCGCGGGCGACGGCGGCTGGCACTGCCCTGTGCTCGCGGCAGGCGACTGACGCCGGGACGTTCCGGCTACGATGGTCAGCGAGGTTCGTGTTTTCGATGACGCAGAGCAGCTGAACGCTGCGGCCGCAGAGCGCATGGCGGCGGCCGCGCTCACCGCGGTCGGGGAGCGCGGACGTTTTCTGCTGGTGCTGGCGGGAGGCTCGACACCACGCGGGGCGTACGCGATGCTGGCCGCGGCGTACGGAGAGAGCATCGACTGGGGACGCGTGCACGTGTTCTGGGGCGACGAGCGATGCGTTGCGCCGGATCACCCGGTGAGCAACTACCGTATGGCCGCCGAGTCGCTGTTGCGGCGGGTGGATCTGCCCGACGCGAACGTGCACCGGATCCGGGGTGAGGAGCCGGCGGAGACCGCTGCCGCAACGTACGATCGGGAGCTCGCGGATTTCTTTCGCGCTGCGACACCGGCCGACATCGGTTCCGAGTCCACTTTCGACCTGGTGCTTCTCGGCATCGGTGAGGACGGCCACACGGCCTCGCTGTTTCCCGACTCGCCTGCGCTGGCTGCGACGGGCTGGGCGGCACCGGCGCAGGCGCCGGAGTCGGCCGAAGTGGTGGAGCGGGTTACGCTCACGGTTCCCGCGATCAACTCGGCGCGCGAGTGTCTGTTCCTGGTCGCGGGTGCGGCAAAGCGACACGTGATCCAGCAGCTGCTCGCGTCGCCTGCAATCGCTGACGACGGCGCTTCATCCCCGCTTCCGGCTGCGCGCGTGCATCCCCGCGGCCAAAGCCTCTGGTTTCTCGACGCCGCTGCCGCGGCTCGATTACCGCTGGACGCTATCTGAGCGCGGCGGCTGCGGTGCGGCCGTGAGGTAGGCTACCCAGAAGCGGTCCGCCGAGTCCGTCCACAGCCGCGTGGCCGTGAACGCCGCGCTGTTGACGAGTGTCTCCAGTGCGGCTTCGCTGTACTTGTAGGAGCTCTCGGTCCAGATCGTCTCACCCTGCTCGAAGGTGAGCGTTTCGCCGGCGACCGTCACCGTCTGCCGAGCAAGGCTCTCGAGGTGCATCTCCACGCGGGCGGCCCGCTCGTTGAAGAACGCCCGGTGCGCAAAGCGGGCAAGATCGAAGTCCGCGCCAAGCTCCCGGTTGAGGCGCCGGAGCATGTTCAGGTTGAACGCTTCAGTCACGCCCGCGGCATCGTTGTAAGCCGCGTTGAGAGTCGCCGCATCCTTCACGCGGTCCACGCCGAGCACGAGGGCTCCGTCGTGGCCGAGGGTGTTACGGATGCGTCGCAGAAACGCAGCGGCTTCGGTCGGGTGAAAGTTCCCGATGGTCGAGCCCGGAAAGAACGCGAGGCGGCGGCGGCGGGGGTGGAGCGCCGGTATGTCCAGCGGCCGCGTGTAGTCAGCGCATACAGGGTGCACGGGCACGTGCGGATACTCGGCGCGGATCTCAGCGGCGACGCGGTCCAGTTGCGCCGCCGAGATATCCACCGGGATGTACGCCGCGGGCTCGACCAGCGCGTCGAGCAGGAGGCGGACTTTCACACCTGCGCCGCTGCCATACTCCACGAGCACTGCATCGGGCCCTGTCAGCTGCGCTATGTCTAATGCGCGGCTCCGCAGGATCTCGAGCTCGGTTCGCGTGAGGTAGTACTCGGGCAGCGTCGTGATCCGCTCGAACAGCTCCGCGCCGGCCGCATCGTAGAACAGCTTCGGTGGCAGCGTCTTTGGAGTGGCGCGCAGTCCGCGCAGTACCTCGTCGCGCAGCCCGGCGTCCATCGTGCCGGTTGCTGACTGCGCGAGCTGCTGCGCCGCTGCTGGCATCTTGTACGGAGAGGTCACGGCTTCGCGTCCCGTTCGCCGGGTCCGGTATCGTCGTCGGCGAGGCGAATGCCGGTGAACTGCCAGCGCGCGTCCGAGGGGAAGAAGTTGCGGTAGGTCACGCGGGCATGCGACCGTGGAGTCGCACAGGACGCGCCGCGGAGAACCCACTGGTCCGCCATCCACTTGCCGTTGTACTCGCCGATCGCGCCACCGGCGGGCCTGTAGCCGGGATATCCCACGTACGGGCTCTGCGTCCATTGCCAGGCGTCGCCGTACAACTGCTCGAGCGTCCCTTGCCCATCGGCGGGCGCGGGATGGAAGAGCTGGCTCTCCACGAAGTGTCCTGCAACCGACTCGTTGCGCGCCGCGGTCTCCCACTCGAATTCGGTTGGCAGGCGATGACCGGCCCACCGCGCGTATGCGTCGGCTTCGTAAAAGCTGATGTGGCACACCGGCTCGCTCAGCGCCGGACCGTCGAGGAAACGAGTTCCGCCGAGCGTGAATTCGGTCCATGGGCCGTCGGCGTCGCGCTCCCAGTAGAGCGGCGACCGCCATCCGTGCTCCTGCAAGGCAGCGAACCCAGCTGAAAGCCACAACTCGGCGCGGTGGTAGCCACCGTCCTGAATGAAGGCCAGATATTCCGCGTTGGTCACCAGCCGTGACGCGAGGCGGAACGGCACGAGCCATGTGCGATGTCTGGGGCCTTCGTTGTCATACGCGAAATCTTCACCTTCGTGCCCGATCCACTGCAGGCCGCCGTCGTACGCATTCCACCGGAGCGGCGTGGGAGTGTACGCGTGGCCCGCTTCGCGCTCGCGGTATGCCGGCCGCAGCGGATTCGTCCAGAGGACGTGTTTGATGTCGGTGAGCAGGAGCTCCTGGTGCTGCTGCTCGTGGTTGAGCCCGAGCTCGATCACGGAGGCGGCAGGGTGCTGAGTGTCTCCGGCGATTCGCGCGACGAGGTTCTGCATGGCGTCGTCCACGTGCCGTCTGTAGTCGAACACCTCTCTCAGCGTGGGGCGGGTGGCCAGCCCCCGCTGCGCGCGGCAGTGCCGCTCGCCCGCCTGCACGTAGTACGAGTTGAAAAGATAGGCGTAGCGCGCGTCAGGCGACCGGTACGAGCTGTCGTGCTCCGCGAGCACGAACGTCTCGAAGAACCAGCTGGTATGGGCGAGATGCCATTTGGTGGGGCTGACGTCCGGCATCGAGCTCACGACGCAGTCCTCGACTTCCAGTGGGGCGCATAGCGCCTCAGTTGCGAGTCGCACGTCGTCATATTTCTGCGCGAGAGCGGGGGGACTCACGCCTGCGGCTGGCGCGGCGAGGGCGTCCTCTTCCCGGATCACTTCAGCGAAGGCCATCGGTGTTCCTCGTCCTGATCTGGTGAGTGAATAATGGCATTGTCCGGGCCAGGAGCACGTCTGTGAAGACCCCCGTTCGAGATCGGGCTGAATCTCGACGTGCTATCATTCAAACCAAAGCCTCATGCGGGGATAGGACGTGTCCAGGTTGCGCTTCCGGATCTCGATGTCGCTCGACGGCTTCACGGCCGGCCCGGATCAGAGCGTTGAGAACCCGCTCGGAATCGGTGGCACGCGCCTGCACGAGTGGGTAGTGCCTCTCGCGTTCTGGCGATCGACGCACGGTCTCCCCGGGGGAGAGGTGAACGAGAGCAGCCGTGTCATCGAGGAGTCGTTCGCGAACATCGGAGCGACCGTAATGGGCCGGAACATGTTCGGCGGGCATCCGGGCCCGTGGGACGCGAAGGAGCCATGGAAGGGGTGGTGGGGAGACGAACCGCCGTTTCATCACCCGGTGTTCGTGATCACCCACTACGCGCGCGAGCCGCTCGAGTTACTCGGCGGTACGACGTTCACGTTCGTAACGGACGGGATCCACGCGGCACTCGAGCAGGCGCGGAATGCCGCAGCCGGGAAGGACGTTGCGCTCGCCGGTGGTGCGAACGTCGCACAGCAGTATCTCAGGGCAGGGCTGGTGGACGAGATGGAGATCAATCTCGCGCCCACGCTGCTGGGCGGCGGTGAGCGGCTGTTCGATGGCGTCGGCGACGACCTGCACGGGCTCTCACTCGTCCGCACCGTTGCAACTCCGGTCGTGACCCACCTCAAGTTCGCGAGGCGCTGAGCCTCGCTACGGCGTACGGGGGGCGGCCCCCGGAGTTCCCGTGTACATGTCGATCCGGTAGCGCAACGTCCCGTCCGGTCCGCGCTGCAGGATTGCGAGGTATGTCGTGACCATCGCGCGCCCGCTGCGACTGGTGAGCGTGGAGCGGCCGAGCACCCACGGCTCGGACGGAGAACCGCCACTGTCGATTATCTCGAGCGACCAATCGGTGAACATGGAGGCCTGAGCCCAGTAGGCATCAACCTCTGCGCGGCCTGACAGTGCGCGCCCGCCGCCGACGATGCGCGCGTCATCGGTATAGAACCGACCGACAGTCGCGGGATCCTTGCGGAGGGCTTCGGTCATTGCGGCGTGCAGCGTCTCCAGCTCGGCGCGCAGCTCAGTCTGCTGTACGGGGGCTGACTGTGCGTTTGCGGGAGATGCCGCTGTCATGTGGACCCACGCCCCAGCGAGCAGGAGCCACAGCTGGAGTATGCGCGGCAGGCAGGAGGTGCGCCTGTGGGTGTGGAGGTGGCTGACCAGGTCTTTCATCTGGATGGTCCGATCGAGGTTCAGGATACAGTCCCGGTATGCCCGGGCAGTCAGGCTGCCCGGATCATACCTGGTTAGTACCTATGGACCATCCGATGGATTCCGCCTGTCACGCGACTGCAGCTAGCGCACGGTGAACGTCTCGGTGCGTGCCGGTGCGCCGTCGAGCATGATCTCGACGGTGTACCTGCCGACTGGCCATCCGTTCGGATTGGAGATGTGAAATTCTGTGACGGTCTCGGTGTTCGCGGGGACCGTACGGGTGGACTCGTCAACGGTCTGCCCGTCCTCGAACTTCCAGCGTGCGGCAAGCGTGCCGCCAGCAGACGCGCTGTTCGTCTCGACGACTGCGTAGATCGTGTCGCGTGTGCCGAATTCCGTGGCTGCGCTCGTCACCCGGTTGTCCGCGCCGATCGCCCTGCCCAGGCTGACGTTGTTCACGCGCAGCGCAGTGGGTGCGACTGCCGCGGTGTCGGTCGCAGGCTGTTCGCGTGGCCCGCAGCCCGCGGCCGCAGCCGTAAGGGATGCCGCGAGCGCCACTGTCAGCAGTCGTGCCGATCTCTTTCGTAGTTTCATCACAGGTATCTCAGGGCTGAGGGGGAATGTTGAGGACCTGCCCCGGATGGATGAGATCGGGATTCTTGATCTTGTCCCGGTTGGCCTCGAAGATCGCGTTCCACTTGGCGGCATCGCCATACTCGCGCTTCGCGATTTTCGACAGGGAATCGCCTGACTTGACCGTATAGGTGCGCGCTGCGCCCATTCCGCCAGCAGGTGGCGCCGGCTGCGCGGGCTGAGTCGAACTGCCGCTCTGCACGCGCGAGAAGTCGGCTCTCGGCTTCTCGCTGGCAGCTTCCTTCTCGTCGTCTTTCTTCCCGAACAGACCCATTTGCCCTCCGGCTCTGGATTCGTCGTACGTACCTCGCGCAAACGTGAGGTTGCAGGAGGCATACCCCTGCAGGTGAAACGGGCCGAATGGGCGTGGCGGTTTGAACGCCACATGGTACGAAAGCTGAAGATCCCTCAGGCGATGATCCGTAAGCTCAGGGACGGCCGCTATCGGCTGTACTCACGCAAGAAGGACCCGAAGACAGGCAAGCGGAGAAACCTCGGGACCTTCAGGTCGCGCGCAGCCGCGGAGAAGCACGAGCGTGCCGTTCAATTCTTCAAGCGCAACCGCTGAATCGTCGGCTGCGCACGGTTTGAACTCGGTTAACCGGGCAGACGACCCGCAATCGCCGGATCCAGATTTCCACCCGTGATCAGGATCACGATCCTCCGACCCGCGAGTCTGGCACGCTGATTCAGCACCGCCGCGAGGCCGGCAGCGCCGGAAGGCTCCGCAACGATGCCTTCGTCCGCGAGCAGGTGCACGGCCTGTAACATCTCGTCTTCTGACACCAGCTGCATGTCGTCCACACAGTCGCGCATCGCCGCGACGTTCTCCGCTGTTGGCGTGCGGGTTGCGAGGCCATCCGCGATCGTATCGCAGTGTTCCGTCGTGATCACGCGCCCCGCCTGCCACGACAGGTAGTAGGCGGGCGCCTTCGCGGCCTGGACGCCGCTGATGCGCGTACGCGGCTGGAGCGCCCGCATCGCGGTCCCGACGCCGCGAATGAGCGCGGAGTCACCAACGGGGACGAACATCTCATCCACGTCAGCGAGCTGTACGGCAATTTCCAGCGCGATGGTGGCGACGCCGTGGGGGATGTCCGGATCCTCCGCATCGTCCAGCAGGAAGGCAGCATTGCGGAGCGCGTGAGCCTCAGCTGCGGCGCGGGCGGCGGTGAGATCCCTGCCGTGCTCGACGATCTGCGCGCCGAATGACTCGATCCAGGACCGTTTCACGGGATTGGCTCCGACCGGGAGAAAGATCGTCGCGCTGCGCCCGAGCGTGGATGCGGCAAAGGCGACGGCGGAGCCGTGATTGCCGGTGCTGGCGGCGACCACTTCTGCGACTGCCTGACGCTGGATGCGCTGCGACAGCGAGAACAGCGCTCCGCGAACCTTGAAGGAAGCCGTCGGGAGGTCGCGCTCGAGCTTGAGATGAACCTCACCGCCTGTGACACGGCTCAACTGCTCGGAGTGGACGAGCGGCGTTGGCACGAAGAACCTGCGCAGCAGGGCGAGCGCGTCGCTGGCAGACATTCAAGGCTGCTCGTCAGCCCGTGAAGCTGCGTACGAGGAACAGGATATTGGTCGGCTTTTCCGCCAGCCGCCGCATGAACCAGGGATACCATGCCCGGCCGTAGCTGATCAGCACGCGCGTCCGCTCTCCCTCCGCCGCAAGCTTGCGGCGCGCTTCGTCCTGGATGCCGTACAGCATCTGGACCTCGTAGGCGGAGGGCGGAACGCCAAGAGCGCGCGCGTCCGCACGCAGGAGCTCGATGAGCGCGAGGTCGTGCGTTCCAAACGCGACCCGCACGCCGTCCGGCACGCGCTCGAGCAACTCGCGGGCAAGCAGCCGGTAACGCGCGTCGATCTCTTTGCGACTCTGCAGCGCAACCGAGGGAGGCTCGCGGTAAGCCCCCTTCACCACGCGGATGTATGGCCGCACGGGGAGCAACCGCTGCACATCCTGAGGGGTGCGGTGAAGGTACGCCTGGAGGCATAGTGCGGCGTCGGGGAACTCGCCCGCGAGCGTTTCATATACGTCCACGGTGGAGTCCACGTATTCCGATGACTCCATGTCGATGGCGAGCACTGTGCGCGCGGCCGCAGCCATCCTGGCGACGGATCGCACCCGATCGAGTGCGCGGCTCCGGTCGAGGTCCCAGCCGAACTGTGTGAGCTTGATGGAAATGTGCGCGTCGCTGCCGTGAGCGACGAGCGCGGCGAGCAGCCGCTCGTACTCGGCGACCGTCTCGTCGGCATCGGTGTCCGAGGCGGAGTTCTCGCCGAGGCAGGTGATGATCGAAGGAGTTCCTTCGGCCGCGAGCTCACGTACGGCGCGCAGGGCGTCGGCGATGGTCTCGCCCGGCATGAACCGGGACACGAGCGGCCTGACGGCGCGGCTGGACCGCACGAAGCGCTCGATGCGACGGTTGCGCGATGCCCATAGCAGGGCTGACCTGATCAGTCGCTGTCCCGGCACGGTCAGGAAGTCTGCCTCACGGGCGCCGGCCATGCATGGGGGATCCTCCTGTCAGGGCGGCTGGGGTGACCCATCGGCGCGTCTGGCGATCAGGCGGCGCCCTTCAGCATCGTAACTCACGAGAAGCACGTCGCGCGGAGCGAGCGTGACGGAAATGTCCAGGCCGAGGGTGGCCGGAACCGCTTCTTCCCGGCGGCGGCGTCGCTCGTCCACTTCGCGCGCGGCGCGGCCCGGGATTATCGCTTCCCCCGGAGCGGCATCATCCTCGTCATCGTCATCGTCTCGCGCATCCTCGATCTGCGCGACGGTGTCGATGCGAGCGAGATGTACTGCGAAAGACCCCGCGCCGGGCGGAACCTGCAGGTCGCGCGAGACGTACAGCTGTCGGTCCTGGCGCAATCCTCCGCCCCGAACGATCTGGGAGTGGATAAGCTGACCGTTTCGGTGTACCTGCAGCCGATACTGCGCGGTCCGTCCCTCGCATATGACCCGCTGCCGCATCTGCGGAGCGAGCCTGGCAAGCTCTTCATCGCTCTGCTCGCGGCACACCTCGATACGCTCGGGACGCGCGCCGAGCGAGACGCGCAGGATGGCGTCGTCGGCTGTCGCCACCCGCAACGGTGCAGTGGATCCCCACGCCATCGCGAGCAAGGCAGCGACAGTGACGATCAGGGCAGGAACGACGCGAAGCGCGCGTCTCATTCTTCAGCGCTGGCGGGCACCGGGTCGCACTCCAGGTCGAGCGCGACCGTTGACTCGGGCGTCAGTGCGCCTGCCGAGTGGAGCTGCGCCTGGAACTGGCGCAGCGCGCTCTGCGCCGCGCCCGGCTCGCTCGCGTTGGCGAATGCGATCTTCACCCGCGTCCGGTCCACGCGCGCCTGCAGCTCCGCTTCCCTGTCGTGATACACCCGCTCGTTCAGCCAGCGGGGACCTTCGCGGTTCCAGCAGTCCCGCGGCGGACATGCCAGCGTGAGCACGCCTGCGCTGCCGCTGCGCACGAGCAACTCGATGACTGAAGTGTGCAGGCTCCCGGCGCAGTCAACCGGGTAAACGATCGCGCCCTCATTCTCGAGATCGCGCTGGAATCCTGCGGCGCCACGCTCACAGCAGATGACCACGAGCTCCCCGGGCTGTCGTTCAGGGCGGCCGATGAACGCTCGGACCCGTGCAAGCTGGTCCCGGCCCGTGCGTCCGGGCGGGCCGACGCCCATCGGCGCGCAGGAGCCCGCGCAGATCCCACAGCTGACGCACAGATCGGGGTTGACCCGGGCGACCTCATCCGCGCGCCCATCGGTGCGAGGCAGCATGGTGATCGCCTCGTACGGACAGTCGAGCGAGCACTGCCGGCATCCCGTGCAGATCGCTTCGTCCACGACCGACTTCGGGGGCGCGTCGGCGCCGCGGCGCCTGGTGGCGATCGGGAGGAGCAGCACGACCAGGAACGTGAGTACAGCGCCTGTGAGAGCTGCGCCGCCGTCGAGCGAGCGTGATAGCGGAAGCCAGAACGCGTAGAACCAGTCGGCAGGCACTGACGCCGGGATGCGCAGGGGGTCGGCTTCCGGAGCCATGACCACGGGGCGGACGAGAGCAAGCGCGATGAGAGCGCCCACCAGCGTCCAGAGCATCGGCCTCGGCGGCAGCAGTGCGGGCCGGGCGAGCCGCGAGGTGTGCAGCAGCAGCACGATGAACATCCCCAGCGGGATGCCGACGTGCGCAAAGAGATTCATGAAGAAGAACACGCTCGGCACCGGCCGCTCGCCGGTGAATGCGCGCGATACCGGCTCGGAGAGAATCGGCAGCGTGTCCAGCATTCGCGCTCCTTCGCGGGCCAGCACCTCACCGAATACGTCCCAGACCATGACGTAGCCAGTCCATCCCGTGATGAAGACCAGCACGAGAAGAATCACGCCGCTCATCCACGCGAGCGTGCGCGGCCCCCAGCTCCGTCCCTGCGCGAACATCCGCACGGCATGGACGACAATCGCGACTATCGCGAGGTCGCTGGCGTATCGGTGCACGCCACGCACCCAGTTGCCGCTCCACGGATTGGCGGTGATTCCCGCGACCGACTCGTACGGAGTCCCGACCCGATAGAAGAAGATCAGCCACAGCCCGGTGATCAGCAGAACGAGAAGCAGCGCCGTCACGAGCGTCCCGCTCTGATACAGCGGGTTGTATCGCCAGCCGTACAGTCGATTGAAGGCGGAGTCCGCGATCGTGAGCGCCCGCAGGGCGAATCGCTCGAGAGACCGGGCGGGCGCGGCCATCAGAGGGAGCTCGTGCTCATCCGGCAAGGCCACGGCGCGCGAGTATCAGGCAATACCCGACACCCTGTCTCTCGACGAGCGACAACATGGTGTTGACACAGCGCCGGAACGGCCCGCAAGTTCGACCACGGGTTCCGGTCCCACATCCACCAGCCAACTCACATGGATGATCACCCGCGCAGCGACGAGCCGCACGAGCCCATTCCTCTGGGGCAACGACTGTTCGACAACGTCTTCCTCATGCTCGGCCTGGGTCTGCTGATAATGTTCGTGGTCTTCACGGCGTGGGGTCTATGGGAGATCTACACGCTGCCGCCGGCCGAACTTCCTTAGAGAGGCACGCGCATGCACATCGACACGCACACCGGCCTCGATTCGCCAAAAGGTAACTGGTGGAAACCCGCTCACAAGGCGGAGAAGACGTGGGTGGTGATTGCATTCGTGTGGTGCATGGTGCTGTTCGCCATGATGCCGCTGTGGCACTGGAAAGGCGGACAGAACACTTCCGGAATCCGCAGGCGCACCACGCCGGCGGCCTTCTATAAGCGGACGCTCGAGTTCACGAACCAGTACAAGGTAGGAGATGATCGCGGCATGCCGATCGTCGCGCCGCCACCTGGTTCCGACATCTATCTGACGGCGATGTCATTCCAGTGGACGCCTATTCTCCGGCTGCAGAAGGACAAGGAGTACATACTCCACCTTTCGTCGCTCGACGTGAACCACGGGTTCTCGCTGTACCCGATCAACATCAACTTCCAGGTTGTGCCCGGCTATGACTACGGTTTGCGGGTCACGCCCACGATAGCTGGTGACTTCCGCATCATCTGCAACGAGTTCTGCGGAATCGGCCACCACATGATGGTAGGACGTGTGATAGTCGAGGATACACCGGTTCAGCAGGCGTCCCTTCCGGGAGGTGCCCAGTGACCGCTGCGAGCATTCCGGCAGACTCGATCGGACCTGCGACCGACTTGCCGGCCGGCTCGGCATTCCGGGTCTGCGAGTTCACCGGCCGCCGGCTGCACGAGCCGGCGATGCTGCTGACCAAGGCAAACGCAGTCGTTTCCATCGTGGCGTTGCTCATCGGCGCGATCGCGGCGGTGCTGGTCGTCCTGACGCGCTGGCAGGCGGTGCACCTGCTTCCCGCGGTATGGTTCTATCGGATACTCGGCGTCCACGGGATGAGCATGCTCATCTTCTTCATCATCTTCTTCGAGATGGCGGTGCTGCATTTCACGAGCACTGCGCTGCTGAACTCCCGCGCCTCAGCGCCCAGGACGTCATGGTTCGCCTTCGGCCTGATGGTGCTCGGCGCGGTGATGGTCGAGGCGCTGATGTGGGGGGGCAAGGCCGACGTGCTGTTCACGTCATACGTCCCGCTGCGCGCGCACCCGGCGTTCTATCTGGGCGTCATCCTCTTCGCCGTCGGCGCGCTGATCGTGACCGGGGTCTTCTTTGCCAATCTGGTGGTTGCCAAACGGGAGAGGACATACGAGGGATCCATACCCCTCGTCGTATACGGAGCGATGACGGCGGCGATCATCGCGGTTATCACGCTGGTGCATGGCGCGATGATCTACATCCCCACATTCCTCTGGTCGCTGGGATTGATGGAGGTGGACCCGCAGGTTTACCGGCTGCTGTGGTGGGCGCTGGGCCATTCATCGCAGCAGATCAACGTCGCGGCGATGGTCGCCATCTGGTACATGCTTGGCGCTCTCACCGTTGGTGCCGTGGTGCTGAACGAAAAGATCAGCCGGTCGGCGTTCGTGCTGTACATACTGTTCATCTCGATGGCCTCCGCCCACCATCTGCTGGTGGACCCGGGGATGGGATCGGCCTGGAAGGTCGTGAACACCAGCTACTTCATGTACATGGCCGTACTGGCGTCGCTGCTGCACGGCTTCACCGTGCCCGCCGGAATGGAGCTGGGCATGCGACTGCGCGGCTACACCAACAGCATGTTCGAGTGGCTGCGCAAGGCACCCTGGGGCGACCCCGGGTTCAGCTCGCTGGTGCTCTCGGTGGTGGTGTTCGGTTTCGTCGGCGGGATCACCGGCGTCACGATCGGCACTGAGCAGATCAACATCATCGTCCACAACACGCTCCGCTCGCCGGGGCATTTCCACGCGACAGTTGCGAGCGGCACCGCGATGGCGTTCATGGGCGTCACCTACTATCTGATCCCGCTGGTGTTCCGGAAGAAAGTCGCGTTCTGGAAGCTGGCGAAAGTGCAGCCGTATCTCTTTGCCGGCGGGATGTTCATCTTCACGATCTCGATGACGTTCGCGGGCACGTTCGGCGTGCCGCGTCGGCACTGGGACATCAGCTTCGCCCAGGCGCCGTTCGACGTGCAGTTCAGCCCGGCGGTAGACATCTTCCTGGCCCTGGTTGCCCTGGGCGGCCTCATGGCCGCGACGGGAGCGTTCATCTTCATCGCGATCGCGGTCACGTCGGTGTTCTTCGGCAAGGCGCTCGGAACGGTGACTCCCATGGTCGCGATGAAAGGGGTGCCTCAGGGACTCACCAACCCGCCGAAACATGCCGCCGACGTGGACGCGCGCTGGGAGAAGCTGCACGGTCCGGAAATGGGATTCATGGGGCCCGCACCAGGGACACTGATCCTGGTGTTCGTGTTCCTCGCCGCATTCATGCTGTACTACTTCGTGAACTGGAAGGTGCTGTCGTTCGTGTGGAGGATCGGCTGACGGTGAGCCGCCGCGGGACGCCGGCGCTCGTCGCGCTGGCGATGATCGTGGTGATCACCGCGTTGTGGTGGGCACTGGCGTTGTGGCCGCTGACGGCAGACGCGCCGCAGTGGCTCGCCAGAACGCGCTATGTGTGCTTCGGCGCAACGGTTGACGGGTTGCCCGACGCCGGTGGCTGGATTCTTCTGATCGGGCAGCCGCTCGGGATGCTGCTGCTGCTGCTCATGGTCTGGGGCGACGAGGTGCGCGCTGGCATGCGCTCCCTGCTGGCCCGGACCGCCGGGCAGATCGCCGTCGGAATCACGTCGGCCGCGATAGTTGCAGGCCTGGGTAGCGTCGTCCTGCACGTGCGGGAGGCGAGTGCCAGCCCCTTCGATGCGAACCCCGCCGAGAACCTCGGACGCCAGCTCACCCGCATCAGCGACGTTCCGCCCGCGCTCTCGCTGGTCGATCAGTTCGGTGACACGGTATCGCTCGATCGTTACCGCGGCAGGGCGGTGCTGGTCACCTTCGCATTTGCCCATTGCGAGACCGTCTGTCCCCTGGCCGTCAACGAAGTGCTATCGGTCCGCGACAAGCTCGCGAAGACGGACGCCGAGCGGACACCGGCCGTGCTCGTCGTCACGCTCGACCCGCTGCGGGACACGCCTAGCAGGCTTCCGGCCATAGCGAAGCGGTGGGGAATGTCGGGTGATGCGCACGTGCTGAGCGGGCAGGTGGACGACGTCGAGCGCACACTGAACGGGTGGCGAATCCCCCGGGTGCGTAACGAGAGGACGGGAGATCTGTCCCACCCCGCAATGGTATACGTCCTCGGGCCGGACGGGCGCATCACCTATCTCGTGAACGGAAGCACCGAGCTGATACTGGCTGCCATTCGCGCGCTTTGAGATGGCTTGAAGCGGACCTCACGAGGCGGTTGGCCTCCGCCGTCTGTCAGAGCAGCGGAGGGCAACCGCTCGTTGAAGCTCACGACACGGCGGGGAGTGGCAGGTCGGACGCCCAGATGTCGCGGTGAATGAGCCAGCGGCCGGAGTCGTCCCGCCGCCAGATGACCACGTACTTGCCCTTGTCTGCAGCCTGGCCATCGGCGGCAAGGATCGTGTAGCGTCCGACTTCCGTCGCGATCCTGTCACCCGTCGCGTTGTACACTTCGGTCGGTTCGAGCGTGGCGCCGGAGAAACCGAGTGCGATCGTGTCGCGCCAGAAAGTCTCGACGCCGCTGCGCCCTGCGGCGATCTCACTGTTGGGCGGGAGCAGCTGGCCGTCGCTCGTGTAGAGCGCGGCCATCCCGGCCGCGTCGCCCCGACGGAATGCATCGAGGAAGGTCTTCGTCACCGCGCGGATCGCTTCGCGAACATCGGCTGCGGATGTTGCGGCGTCCATGCGCGCGTCGGTGGTGGTGATTGCCGGCGACGAGGTGCCAGAGTCGGGAGTCATGGGAGTTGTCATGCAACGCTCCACGTGAGAGGGTGAGGAGGCCCCGGCTCGCCGGGGCCTCTTGTATGGTGCCGTCCCTGCGTCGGGTGATGAAGCGCACGCGTGCCGGGCAACCCTAGGGACGGCGTGAGATCACCCGGATTGGCTGATGGGCGATGAGCCGCCCGTTTCCGGACCGCAATTCGAGCCTGAACTCACCAGGCTTGCGCGGGCTGAAACTCATGTCGTATGTCTCACCCATCGCGATGCGCCTTCGCGCCGGCACAGACCGCTGCTGATGCGCTGGCAGGTCCATCCCGTCCTTTGCCAGCAGGGTCCATTCCGCCAGGCTGCTGTCCGGGTGAGTCAGGTGGAATTGCATTGCCGGATTCCCGATCGTGATGTTGATCAGGCGGAGCCGGTGACTGATGCCCGCTTCCAGCTCGAGCGTTGGCAGCGTCTTGGCACCGTTCAGCGTTACGCCGACCCTGCGCGCGGCGCCGATGATGAAGACGTGATCGCGCGATCCGTCCCATTCCTCGCCTGGCGGGAGCACGATCATCGAACCGAACAGTCCGCCGGTGGTCTGTCGCAGCTCCAGGAAGTGTGTGTGGTAGATGAACGTCCCGGCGCGGGGTGGAGTCATCCGCACTTCGAACGAATCGCGCGGCAGCACTGCCTGCGTGTTCTGTCCCGGGGTGCCGCCAAGTCCGACGACCCCGTCGTACAGGCTCTCGAGCTCCATCCCATGCCAGTGAATGCTGGTGGGATCCGGCGATTCGTTGACGACGCGGATCGTGGTCGGCTCGTCCTGCCGCAGCACGAGCGGCGCGCCCGGCCCGTTCCGCGCGATGGGTGACGTCACACGGCTGCCTTCTGTGAGCGATGGCGCGAAATACCGGAGCGAGTCGGTGGACGTCGAATCGCCCGGCACGACGAAGCGCAGCTCCCGGCGCGCGGTCTCGGGGAGCGACCAGCCGGCCGGCGGCGGGACCGTTATCGCCATCATAAGCCCGCCCATCCCCTCCACGACGTGATTGTGGGGATTGTGTCCCGGGTGCCCGTTGATCGCGTGCTCGTAGCGCACCTCGGTCGGCTGTGAATCGGCTCCGAACAGAGGGTTCGGGATTGTGTGCCAGGTGAGATGGCAGTGGAACAGCCACGTCCCGGGGCGATCCGGCGACCAGGACATGCTCATCGTCGTGCCCGGTGACAGTGACTCGGTCACCGCCATCCGCCGGTCGCGCGCGGCGTAGATCGTGTCGCGCGTGAGGTCGCCGCGTGCATCAACGCGGAAGTAGGCGCCGTGCAGGTGCATCGGATGCAGCCCGAACGATGCGTTGATCACCCGGAAATGCAGCGAGTCCCGGACGTCCACGCTCAATCGCTGAGTGAACGGCCACGGTCGCCCGTTGATCGCGATCACTTCGCGGTCGTTCTGAAACGCGCCGGTGCTGTCCCTCGAATGGGCGGAGGCGCTTATGAGCAGAACCTTGTCGCGGTCGGGCCGCGCGCCGGGTGGATCGACGATGAACGCTCCGGTCAGGTGGCCGTCCTCCCCCCTGATGTCGTCAAACGCGTTCCCCGGCAGCTTGCCGTAGTAGAAACGGTTTCCCTCGGCGTCGGCGACGAACCGAACTTCACGGCTATCGCCGGGCCCGAGCATGAACGAGTCGGGTGCCGCCGGCGGCGACCCCAGGCCGTGCACCGTGAGCGTCGTGTCGAGCGTGTTCGTCACGCTGACACGAAGGACCGTGCCGACCGGGACGCGCAGCAGTGGTCCTGGGAGCGTGGCGGGCTTGCCGCGCTCGACAAACGCGAGCACGGGAGTACCGTGCTGGGTGGGACCGTTCGGCCGCCACAAGCCACGGCGTATCTCCAGCGCCACGACGAGTTCGCCGCCGACCACCTTGCCCGCGGGTGTCGTGTTGTCGTGGAATCCGAGCTCAGCAAGCGCGCGATCAGGCGGCGCGAGCGCCGCAGTGCCCAGCACGAACGGGACAGCGAGGCCAGCGAGCAGTGCGCGTCGCATGCAATTCCGGTTTTGAGGGGACGACCTGGGCCGTCGGGTGCGCAGAAGTTACCGGAACAGTTGTCCCGCGCAACGGATCGTGGAGAAGCGAAGGCATGGTTGCGACCTCTCGACATCGAGTGTGTCGTGGCTTTCCTTCCCATTGACACTCTTCCGCGGGAGGCAGCATGACGCAGCAGGAGTGGTTTGCCGGTTTTGGTGATGTGTCACGGCGCATTGCCTCCTTCATGCCGGAGCTGATCGCCGCGGCTATCCTGGTGCTTGCGGGGTGGCTACTCGGCTGGCTGCTCGCCTGGGTCGCCCGACGCGGTACGAACGCCCTGCTGACGCGTGTGGCTCAACGGACCTCGCTTCAGACGGAGATAGAGCGCGGCGGTACAGCCGAGCATCTGCCGGCCGTTATCAGCGGTTTTGTTTTCTGGGTGGTGCTGGTGTTCTTCGGCGCCGCAGCGCTGGAAACGCTGGGACTACCGGTAGTTACGGCCTCGCTGAGTCGTGTCGCCTACTATCTGCCCAACGTCTTGGCGGCGCTGGTGATCGTGTTCGCCGGGGTCATCGCAGGGAAGCTGATTGGCAATGCAGTAACGCGGGCGGCGGGAAGCGCGGGAATGGCTTTCGGTCCGACGGTTGGGGGAACTGTTCGCGGGACGGTGATCCTGGTCGCGTTCGTGGTGGCGCTGGAACAGGTCGGAATCAAGGCTGATCTGCTCGTTGTCATCGTCGCTGTCATCGTAGGGGCAGCACTGGCTGGCGCAGGACTCGCCTTCGGCCTCGGCGCGAGCACTGCGGTGAGCAATATCATCGCATCGCACTACGTCGCGCAGTCGTACCGTGTCGGGCAGACGGTTCGTGTGGCTGACATCGAGGGCAAGATCATCCAGACTACGCCCACGGCGGTGTTCGTCAGCGGGCCGCAGGGTCGCGTGATGATCCCGGCAAGGCACTTCAGCGAGATGGCGTCGGTTCTGCTCACCGAGGAGTAGCCATGAGCGCGGAGGAGCGCCTGGCGCTGGCATTCGTCGCGGATCATCCGGACGACGCCGCGCGGCTGATGGAACGCAGCAGTCCGGCGGACGCGGCCGCGCTTCTCGAGCGCATTCCCGCCGCGATGGCCGCACGGATATTCCGTACTCTCGGTCCCTCCGCCGCCGCAGCGTGCGCCGGGGAAATCGATGATGAACGACTCGCGACAATCGTCGGGGCGCTGCCGCTGGACGCGGCGAGCATGGTGCTTCGACGCCTGGATCCCGCCCGCCGCGACGCAATCCTCGGTCTGGTCGACGAGGAACTGCGTGGTCGCCTCAGCGGGCTCCTCGCTTTCGCGGAGAACACGGCGGGCGCAGCCGCGGATCCCGCCGTGGTAGCGTTGACAGTGGATACCACCGCCGAGGATGCGCGACGGCAGCTGAGCGAGATTCCGGGCCATCTTCTGACCTATCTGTATGTCGTCACCCGTGACCGCAGGCTCGCAGGCGCGCTGAATATCCGCGAGCTGATGGCTGCGGCTCCGAGACAGACTCTCGCGGTGGTGATGCATGGTGACCCTGTGCGGCTGGAAGCGGCCACCGATATCGCGACAGTCGCCGTTCACCCGGCATGGCGGGACTTCGACGCTTTGCCCGTTGTGGACTCTTCCGGCAGGCTGGTGGGGGCGATCCGGCACAAGACGATCCGGCGCATGGGCGCGGAAACAGTGCATCCGGTCGTCGCGACCATCGTCGGACTCTCGGAGCTGTACTGGTCAGGGCTTTCCGGGATGCTCACCAGCCTGGCGCCGGCGCAACCCAAGCCGGAGGATGGAAACGATGGCTCGTGACGGCGTGATCCAGCTGCTCGCGCAGGCAGAGCTCAGACAGTATCCGAACGAAGCAGCGCCACTGCTGGAGCGGACGCCGGCCCAGGAAGCCGCGCACCTCCTCGAGCGGCAGGAGCCGGGCGTTGCCGCGGATGCGCTGCGCCGCCTCCGCGCCGACCGCGCGGCAGCAATAATTCAGGCACTTCACGCGCCCGCTGCCACGCGCGTTGTCGCCGCGCTCGAGCCGACAGTGGCCGCAGCGCTGATCGCGCGCCTCGACGACGAGGCACGTGAAGAGCGTCTGGCTTCACTCGACGAAACGCTGGCGAGAGAACTGAGCGAGCTGATGAGCTATCCATCCGACGTTGCGGGTGGACTCATGGATCCGCGCGCCACCGCATTCCGGCCGGAGACCACCGCGCGGGAGGCGCTGGCGCACCTGCGGACGCTCGGGAACAGGGCCATTCATGAAGTCTTCGTGATCGACGAGGAGAGGCGTCTCACCGGCTCAGTCGGTATTCAGGAACTGGCATTGGCGGCACCGGATGCGCGGCTCGACGAGCTTGCGGAACCCAATCCTCCACGCATACAGGCGCTCGCTCCGCAAGAGGAGCTGGTCGCGCTGGTCGAGGAGCGCCGCCTGGCCAGCCTGCCTGTCATCGACATCGGTGAGCGGCTGATCGGAGTGGTTCGCTACGCCGATCTGTTGAGGGCAACGCAACGCGACGCCACCGCGGACATCCAGACGATGGTTGGTGTAAGCAGAGAGGAGCGTGCTCTGTCCACGGCGGCGTTCGCGGTACGCAAACGGCTTCCCTGGCTCCAGATCAATCTCGCAACCGCCTTTCTGGCGGCCGCCGTTGTCGGAATCTTCGAGGACACCATAGCACAGTTCACCGCGCTCGCCGTGCTGCTGCCCGTAGTTGCCGGCCAATCGGGCAATACGGGGGCGCAATCACTGGCGGTGACGATGCGCGGGCTCACGCTGCGGGAGATCCAGGTGCGTCACTGGCTTCGAATGGCGCGCAAGGAACTCGCGGTCGGCGCGATCAATGGAGTTGCCGTCGCCCTCGTTACGTCGTTCGGCGTATATGTATGGAGCCAGTCCATCGGTATCGCCGCTGTGATCGGAGCTTCAATGATCTGCTCGATCGTCATAGCCGGGCTGGCGGGCGTGTCCGTACCGATGCTGCTCACGCTGCTGCGGCAGGATCCGGCGGCAGCATCGTCGATCGTGTTGACGACGATCACAGACGTGACCGGATTTCTCACGTTTCTGGGGTTCGCGACACTGGCGAGCGGCATGCTGTGAGACGCAGTCCTGTGGGCCGCAGTGCGTCGCGTGACAGTGCTGTAGCTTTTCTGGAAGCCTTTAGAGGAAATCAATCGTGAATCGCTTGAACCTGATCAACCCTGCCGTCGGCGTCTCCGCGTGCGCCATCCTCATATCCGCATGCGTGCCGGCGATCCAGCAGCCCGGATCCACCCCCGCGTCGGTGGACGCCGCGCGTCTGGCTGAGCACATCCGGACCCTTTCCTCGGACGAGTTCGAGGGTCGCTCGCCGGCAAGCCACGGTGAGGAGAAGACGGTCAACTATCTGGTGGAGCAGTTCCGCGCCGCGGGCATACAGCCAGGCGGGGCGAATGGCAGCTGGTTCCAGGAGGTGCCGCTCAACCAGTACGACATAGTGGGGACCCCGACGCTGAGCTTCACGGTCGCCGGCCAGCAGCGTCCGCTCACGCAGGGCGAGCAGATCGCGGTGCGCGCGAGCATGCTCAATGTGGACCGCGTCGCGGTGAGCAATGCGCCCGTCGTCTTCCTGGGTTACGGCGTCAAGGCGCCGGAGCGCAACTGGGACGACTTCAAGGGGCAGGACATGCGCGGCAAGATCGGGCTCGTCCTGGTGAACGACCCTGACTTCGAGACAGGGCAGGGCGATTTCGGCGGCAAGGCGATGACATACTACGGCCGCTGGACCTACAAGTTCGAGATCGCCGCCGAGCTGGGGATGGCGGGAATGCTCGTCATTCACGAGACGGAGCCCGCGTCCTACGGCTGGGCCACGGTGAAGAACTCGAACACCAACACGATGTTCGACATCGTGCGGACGAACCCCTCAGCGGTGCACCCGACGATCGAGGGGTGGATCCAGCGGGACGTCGCCGTCGAGCTGCTCCGCGGCGCTGGACACGACTTCGAGGCGCTCAAGCGCCAGGCACGAACGCGTGATTTTCAGCCCGTGACGCTTGCCAACACGACGTTCTCGGCGGAGTACTCGGTGCGCCGCTCCACGATCCGCACACGCAACGTGCTCGGCACACTGCCGGGGAGCACTCATCCGAATGAGACGATCCTGTACGGTGCGCACTGGGACCACCTCGGCATCGGCGCGCCGGACGCGCGCGGCGACAGCATCTACAACGGCGCAGTGGACAACGCGATCGGCACGGCGATCGTCCTCGAGCTCGGCCGGGTGTTCGCAGCAGGCCCGCGACCGCAGCGCTCGATCGTCTTCGCTCTGTGGGCAGCGGAGGAGAAGGGGCTGATCGGCTCGGAGTACTACGCGGACAATCCGGTCTATCCGCTGGAGATGACGGTTGCCGGCTTCAACATCGACGCGCCGCAGCCGTCCGGTCCGGCGCGCGACATCGTGGTCGTCGGCTCGGGGCAGAGCGAGCTGGAGGATTACCTTGCGCGGCACGTGACTGCGGCCGGCCGCACTGTCGCGCCCGACCCGGCGCCCGAGGCCGGCTACTTCTACCGGTCAGATCATTTCCCGCTGGCGAAGCGCGGTGCGCCGATGCTGTACGCCAAGGCGGGCGTGGACCTGCTGAGCGGCGGGACAGCTGCCGGCCAGGCGTACGATACGGCGTACCGTCGCGACCGGTATCATCAGCCGGCGGACGAGTACGATCCGGCGACGTGGAACCTGGGCGGGATAGTGCAGGACGCGACGCTCCTGTACCGGATGGGGCTCGAGCTCGCGAACTCGCGCGCGTGGCCCAACTACCGGCCGACGTCGGAGTTCAGGCCCACGCGCGACGCGTCCGCAGCACGCCGCGCCGCTCCCTGAGGTGGCGTTGCGATCAGCCGTTGCGCGGGGCCGGGCTGTCAGCCCTCGATCTTGTAGATCTCCCGATGTCCGGAGTCGATGAGGTCGTGGTACCCCTCCATGATCTTCTCCATCTCTCTGGTGGCTTCTTCCGACATGCCGGTTCCCTTCATCATCTCGTCGAAGGCCGCCATGCTGGTGACCTCGAACTCGGCAACGATCGTCCAGTAGCGTTCGCCGCAGAAGTCGGTCATGATCCGCATCTGCCCCGTTCCCTCAGATGCGGGCAGCTTCGCCATCGCGAGGAACTTGTCCACCATGGGACGCACCTTCCCGGGCCTGCAGTGAAACACTTCGCGGACCAGCAGCATGACGTCTCCTTGTTGTTCGTACCGTCAAACGTGGATACGGCCGGGGCCGTGCGCCAGTTGCCGGGACAAGCATGACTGCGCGCCCGGATCGCAGTGAGGTGGCGGAGTACTACTTCACGTACATCGACCAGGTGCCCGACGGCGACATCTGCGCCATCCTCGAGTCGGATCTGCCGACGATGCTTGCGCAGTTGCGCGCGATCACTGAGGAGGGGGCTGCTTTCCGCTATGCACCGGGGAAGTGGAGTGTGCGCGAAGTGCTGAGCCACGTGAACGACACAGAGCGGTTGTTCGTGTTCCGCGCGTTCTGGTTCGCGCGCGGCTTCGACACGGCGCTGCCGAGCTTCGATCAGGACGCGGCGATCACGACGGCAGGCGCAGAGGCGCGCTCATGGCGGAGTCACGTGGACGAATTCGCCGCGATCCGCGCTGCAACGGTGGCGTTCTTCAAAGATCTTCCGGACGAAGCCTGGATGCGCCGCGGCATCGCCAGCGACAACCCGTTCACGGTGCGCGCGCTCGCGTGGATAACCGCGGGGCACGCGGCACATCACGCGCGAGTTCTGCGCGAGCGGTATCTCCAGCGCTGACCGGGCTTGGCACCGGGGTAGACATCCCACAGCTGCAGTTGAGACTTGCCACGGTCGCGGACTTTCCGGAGATGCACCGCGTCAGAATGAGCGTGCTCGAGAATCGGCTCCGCAACCCGGCTTCGGTGCAACTGAGCGACTATGAGGCTATCCTCGAGCGGGGTGGACGCGGCTGGGTGGCTGTGCTGGACGGCCGAATCGTCGGACTTGCTGTCGCCGACCTGGCGCGATCGAACATATGGGCGCTCTTCGTCGATCCCGGGGTCGAAGGCCGCGGGATCGGACGACAGCTGCACGATACGATGATGGATTGGATCTTCTCGGCGGGCGTCGACCATGTCTGGCTCACGACGGAGCCCAGTACGCGGGCCGAGAGGTTCTACCGCTCAGCCCGCTGGCGTTATGGTGGCGCGGAGCCGAGCGGGGAGGTGCGCTTCGAGATGACGAGAGAGGAGTGGCTCGCAGAGAGGGCAAGCGAATAACGAGAAGGCCGGCATGAGCCGGCCTTCTCGCGTTACTCACTGCGTTGGAGGTCAGTCGGCGCGCTGGGCTTCGAGGTTGATCGAAGTTTCGGCGAGCTCGGTCAGCAGCTTGTCGGTGCTCCCCTCTTCGTCGAGCGTCGTCTGCAGCAGGTCGGCCTGGTCAGCGAAGCCGAGCTGGCGGGCATATGTCCTGGCGCAGCCATAACCGGCCATTTCGTAATGCTCGACGTGCTGTGCCGCGGCGATCAGTCCGGCGTCCAGAACATCGGGGTGCGGCTTCTCGCCGATGAGCTCCTTCGCTTCCTCGATGAGCCCCTCCATTCCGACGCACTTCTTGCCGCGCGGGCTCACGTCGAGGTCGGCGCAGATGCGCTCGATCCTTTCAACGTGCTTCTCGGTCATCGCCTTGTGCCGCTGGAATGCCTGCTTCAGCTCGGGATGCGATGCGGCCTTCGACATCTTCTCGAGCCCCTTGATGATCATTTTCTCCGCGCTGTAGAGATCCTTCAGCTCCTCTACGTAGAGGTCCTTCAGTGTTTCGAGTTCCATGGGTGTCTCCTGTGGCGTGATGCGGGTTAGTGATAAAGGGCAAGGGAAATGCCATGGGCTCGTTTCCGTGCCTTACACCTTGTGCTTGTGCGCGCTCGCCTGGGAGTTGGCCGGTCCGTCCTGGGGGACGATTGCCACCGTGCCGTCGGGGTAGAGGACCGCCCACTTCACCTGTTCCAGCTCCTCCAGCCCAGCCCGGTGCATCGCATCGCGGATGTCATCCGGCGCGAGGCGCTCCAGGTGCAGCTGCTCGCGGCGGAGCTTTCCCTGGCTCACGACGGTGACTGGATCGCCCGAGACGATGCTGCCGAACCGGGGAAAGCGGTAACTAAGGGTATCGGTGATGAGGACGATGGCGAGCAGCGTGCTGGCGGCGATGAGCGCGTTGGTCAGTGAAAAGTCATCGCCGCCGATCGTCTCGCCGAAGAACTCCGGGATCAGCACGAGGACGATCAGGTCGGCGGGTGTCAATTGGCCGAGGGTCCGCTTGCCGAGGATGCGAACTCCGACGACCACGAAGGAATAGATCACGAGCACGAGCAGAACGGTTTCCATCCTCGCCTCTCTTCAGGGGTAAACAGTCATGCGGAGAGGAACACGGAGCGTGTCGGCTCCGGCCGCGACGGTGAGGGTGCCGGCGTGTCTGCCGCGGCGCTCCGCGCGCAATTCGATGAGCGCAGAAGCGGTTCCGCCCGCGGGCACGCCGGCGACCGCGAGCTCGAAGGGCCGTTCGAACTCGGGGATGCCGCGCACTTCCGAGAAGCGGCTGGCGAACGCGGTATCGAGTGAGATGCGCAAGGTGTCGAGATCCGTGGCGGACACGTTCCTGACATGCACGGCGATACGTTCCAGCTGCGTGTCGCGCAGGCGGGAGGGGGCTTCCACCGCAGCC
>DASUUI010000008.1:0-16699 GCA_036374155.1 Gemmatimonadaceae bacterium
CCCTGGAATCAAGAAACTCGACACCGACGAGGTACTTCTCCGCTTCCGGCATACACCACGCTACGCGGGCCTCCGCCTCGAAGGTAGGCTCTACAATGGGAATGCGAAGCCGTAGAACCTCACCGATCGCAGGACAGGTGCGCGCGAGGAACGCGAGCCCGCCAAAGCTGACGTTTATGCTCTGTTCCCGCAGAGGCGATGACTCAGCCACGCGGTGCACTTCGAGAGGCACACTAATCGTGTGCCGGAGGAATTCGCGTTTGGGATTGCCGCGCACGTGCTCTCTCGTTTCGGACTGGTTTCACGGGTGATGCCGGGCACATCGGTGCCGCCTGCTGCAAGGCAAGATCCAAGCCGCCTCACACCCTTGGAGCAACCAGTTCTCATCCATGGTCATCCCCGGATCGGCAGTGATCCGTCAGGCTCATCCGGAGATCCGCGCTCGCACCGTATCCACGATCTTCCGCGCAGACGGCATCACTCCAACGATGACCATGGGACCCCCATCCACAATCGTCTCTCCATCGACGAGCACCTTGTACTCGCCGTAGTGCCCACGAATCATGTCCACCTCGATCCCGAGCTCACGGCGAAGGCGCGCCGCCACACGGACGGCATGCAATCCTGATATTCAGAATGCGCAATAGCGCACGGCGACGCGAGACATGGGCACCTCCCGGTTGAACGAGTCGACTGGAACGTTGTACCCTGCGCGGAAGAATCGGACCTTCAGACCGTCCGCGGCGTGCCTCAGCGTGCCGAACCGGCCAGCGGCGGACGGTTCTTCCGGTACGAGTTCTTGAGCGCGATCTTCCCGCCGCGGAATGCGAAGAGGTCGCAGCCGTTGACTTCCACGCGGCTGCCGTCCGTGCGCGTTCCCGTGAACGTCCACTCGGAAACGCCCCGATCACCATGCACGAAATGTCGCGCATCGGCCCAGTGCGCATCCGGGAAGGTCGTCCATACGTCGATATAGCCTGCTCGTACAGCCTCGCGCCCGACATATCGCGATCCGCAGACGTCAGGACCTGCCGAGGCTTCGAACACGCAGTCCTCCGACATGAATGTCATCAGTGCATCGACGTCATGCCGATTCCAGGCTTCGGCAAACGCCACCAGCATTTCTACCGCAATCCCGGAAGTCGCCTTCGACACAACGCAGTCTCCGCCTTTCGTCCAGCTGTGGGCTGTCCTTACGCCGACCTGATCGCAAATAGCATGCTGCGCGCATACGCCCCCGGTGGGCCGCCACGCGTCGATCGTGTAAATGCTATTCGATTTCGCCGAGCAGCCGTACGGCATCTTCGCGTAGCAGTGAATTCTGCTGGCGAAGAAAGCGGGCGAAGTTCTGCTCGGCCATGACGAGAGGTCTCAGCTCCGAGCCAAGAACCCCCGCAACGAGCTCAGCCAGCGCACGTCCGCCTGTGGGCCCTGCGTACATGAACTCCTCTTTCCGGGGAAGAAGTTCGTACGTGCGCCGAGCATAGTCAGGAACGCGCGACCTTACCCGATCGTACGTGCCCTCTGCCGTAGTGTAATATCGGACGATCTCGGTCCGCAGCTCGAGGTCTCGGATGAGGCGGAGGTTGCCCGTGCTCAGCAGATCCTGAAAGGTAATCTGGCGAACGCGAGGCTGATTCCACCCAAGATTGCTGCTGGCCACGACTGCCTGTAGGAATGCGATCGTGTCACGCAATTGCTCGCTTCTCGTCAGGGCCGAATCAACCGTGGCGAGTGCACGCTCCTTGCCGTCCAGCAGACTGTCCGTGAAGGCGAACATCGCTATGTCGCGACGAATGTCGACAGCCAGGCGCTGCAGGTAGTCGTGCTCCCTGCGAGCCGAGATACGCGATTCGTTGCAGCTGTCCACTCCGAGGGCGAGCAGAATGCCGATGACGATAATCGTGATCTCCCCGATGGCATACCGCCAGTTCACGCTGGTGGGGCCGAACGCGCGTTGCATTGTCATCCGATCTGCGACACGAGACTATCCCGGTGTGATGTGCTGGACGCCACGTTCCCGGGCCACATGGTTACACTGGCTTCACGGCAGTCATCATTACAGCCTTCACACCATACGCTTCCGCGGATGACTGCGTGCTGGCTTTGCGAAATCTGAAGTGGGGTACGACGGCAGACCGCACCCGGGTAAAACCCGACTCCTCGAGCAGTCTGAACATCTCTCCTTCCAGGAGAGCGCCTCCGATTCAGCTGGCCCACAGCTTCGGGTCGTTCACAATGGATTGAGACAGCTGCTTCCCGCTGACGATGTCGGTTATGGATATCCGTCCGCCGGGCTTGAGGACCCGAAAGATCTCCTCGATTACGCGGCGTTTCCGAAATGAGAGATTGATGACGCCGTTCGAGATCACCACATCGACGGATCCGCTCTCGATGGGGATGTCCTCCATGCGACCTTCCCGACATTCGAAATGGGAGTCCACGGCCGCCGCGTTCGCCTTCGCGCTGCGGCACATGGCCGGGTTCAGGTCTACCCCGATGACCCTGCCGGACGCACCTGCCTTCGAAGCGGCGATGATGGCATCGAGTCCGGCGCCGCTCCCCAGATCGACTACGGTTTCGCCCGGCTGAATGTTGCTGCGCAGGTGAGGATTTCCGACCCCGGCGAACGAGTCGACCGCACTCGCCGGAGCGCGATCGAGTATTTCTGCATCATAGCCGAACATTTCGGCTGCTTCCCGACCATGGTAGAAGTGGAATTCGGACTCCGGATTGTCGGCCACCTCCTGATACATCCGGATGATCTCGTCCTTCAGGACACTTTCCAGCGAGGCCTGTGCTTCGGCTGCATCGACCATGTCTCTCTCCGCGTTGAAAGGTGATTCGGCTCGTTTCAGCTTCGCTCGCCAGGCCTGGTTGCCACGTACATCATCCGGGACAGCCGCCGTTCGCTCGAAAGAGTGTGAACGGCGTCGAGAAACCGCTGGAGGCCGTTGAACCCCTCTTCACTCTCCAGTGCCATGAGCGCGGACCGGTGCTCCTCCCGGGCATCGTGCCATCGTTTCGATACCGAAACCACAGCGTCTGTGACGTCCCTGACTTCGTCCATCAGAAATCCGCTCTCGGCCAGGAGCCGCTCGTTGCAGCCGACGGGCGTGAACAGAAAGAAGCCGATCGAAGCCCGGGCCCGGATCTCCTCACTGGTCAGCTGCCCGGTCACGACGATCGGGTCCGTAAAGAGCAGACGACCGCCCGGACGGAGTATGCGATGCCAGTCACGCAGGACGTCGAGCCGCCCGGGAAGGTGATTGATCGAGTCGTTGCAGAGGATGGCATCGAAGGACGCGTCCGGGAACGGCAACCTGCGCGCCGCATCCGCCACCAGGAACGAGACCCGGGATGTTTGACCCTCCGTGGCTCTTCTCACGGCCGCCTCGATCCCGTGGCGATTGATGTCCAGCCCGACACACCGAGCGCCGGACTCGACAGCCATGCGACAGGTGATTCCTCCCGACCCGCAGGCCACCTCGAGGGCGTCGTGTCCACGCCCGAGATCGAGAGCGCGAAACATCTCACATGCTTCCGCTACGGTTATCCAGCTGGCCTGGCCGAGATCTTCGTCGTATGTCTGGCGACGAACCGCAACCTGAGGATCGGTACCCAGGTTGCCATAGTGCCCATCGTAGAGATCGACTTCGTTCATGATTCCACACTCCTCGCAGCGACGCGCGGCCTCTGCCGATCACGATGCTGGAGTTGAGATGCTCGTCAGCGTCACAGCCCCCGTTATTCGCCGCCGTCCCGGTCCCGCACCGATTGTGACGCGGCTTCGAGCCTGGTGTCTGCGCTCGATTCGACCTCCAGTGCAATCGAATTGAGGAACGTGGTGATGGATATGCGGCCCTGCTTCACCAGTCCCCCATACAACGAGCGGAAGCCGCCGAGCCCCAATGCACCTCCAGCCAATGCGCCTAGTCCGGCGGGAATCAGCAACGCGGATCCCGCCGTAACGCCGAGTGCCCCCGCGGCGAGGGCGGCAACCGTCCAGCCCGACCATGTGCCACCGACGCCCCCCAGCGTAGTCGCCACACCCGCGATGCTCAGATTGACCCCTCGCCGGAACAACGGAGCCCGAATGCGTACATGCGTGCCCTCCTGCACGGGTCGGAGTGTGACCAGCAGGACGCGGACGTCCGCAAAGTTCAATGTGCTGTTGAAGTGACCGAGGCCGCCCTGGAGCCTGAACACCATGATGCAATCACTCGGGCCGGCCGCGATGCCGACGGTATTCTCGAGGAGCATGTTGAACGCGGGCTGAGCCGCAACGGCCTTTGCCGCGGCCATGACCGATGCCGGAGATCCTCCGACGAGCCTGGACACCTCGATGGCGTCCACTTCCGACACGGCACCACGAAGCCAGCGGGCTCGCCAGCTCTCGCGCCGGATCTCGTCCGCGTCGGGTAACTGCGCCTCGGCGAGTGCCATGAGCACGAAGTCGGCATGTATGCCGACTCCCTCCGCGGCCTGAGCAACGTGCTCGAGGCTCAAACGCGTGTCGTCCGTCTGCGAAACGAGAGACCGCGGGAACGCGGATCGCTCCGCCTCGTCCTGGAGCTCCATGGCGCGTTGCCAGAGTCGTTTCGCTTCGTCGTCACTGATCTGCGGTTGCCGGCGAGTCATGATCCGATCTTCGTTCGGGTCTGGAGATGCAGCTGCTCATGACACGACAGGTGAGCTTAGGGCCTGCCCCGGCGCCGGCTCATCGTTGAGCGCCGCTTCAACGCGTGCGCGGACGCTCGGCAGTCGCCTCCGCAACCACCCGGAAAGCACCCGGTTGCCCTTCCGTGCACAGCTCCATGAGCCGCCGAATGCCGCGCTGGGCATCCATGTCGTTCCGCATCGCTTCAATGTCTTCCAGACACTGCCAGGGTCCGAACGAATAGAACAGTTGCGGGTCCGATACCGCCTGGACCAGAGTTCCCTTCCCTGGCGGGCGTTGAAGCCGCGCGAACGCTTCCCCCAGATCTCTCCAGGCCGCAATGAACTCGGCTTCCCGGCCGGGCTTTACTCTCCAGAGCGCAAGGGTGTAGACCTGTTCCATCGATCGTCCCGTGGCGTGGACGGCAAAGTTTGAGACCAGGGTGATGCCCCTCAATATGTAACTCCTGTGCCGGCGGACCAGCGGTGAACGGTCCTCAGCTCACCGCCTTCTTCACGAGTGCACCGACCCTTGCCTCCTCCGCGGCGGTCAACTCCTTCAGCGCGAAGGAGGTCGGCCACATGCCGCCTTCGTCCAGGTTGGCCTCGTCGCTGAAGCCGGGCGTAGCGTACCTCGACTTGAACTTCTGCGCGCTCTGGAAGACGCATACGACTTTGCCATCCCTGGCATACGCGGGCACCCCGTACCAGGTTTTCGGCGACAGCGCCGGCGCGCTGGCTTTGATGATGGCATGGAGCCGCCGGGCCTGGGCGCGCTCCTTCATCGCAGCTCGTTCCTCCACCGTGAACCCCTTGGATTCTCGTTGCTCGCGCTACTGCTCCTGGCTGACTTCCCCGGACTCACGGAACCTCGTCTGATTTGATTGGAAACTTCGCCGCAGGCCGTGCGGGCTCGCGCCGGTCTGACATGCGCCGCAATACCGGCAGTCGACCCGCGCTCAGCCGATGAGCGTCCTCACGTCACGCCACCCATAGGCGCCGCCAAACCGACCGCGATCGTCGAGCAGCCGCTCGCCGCCCATGCGGTCGAAGAACCCGATCGTCGGGTTGCTGATTTCCGCGAAGAGGATGAATGAACGGATGCCGCGCTCGAGGAACCGGCGTGCCGACTCCCCCATCATCCGGCGGCCCAGGCCCAGTCCGTGGTACTCCCACCGCAGGTAGATCTTGCTCAGCTCGCCTTCGAACTCGCCTTCGTGCGGCCGCCCCCAGGTGAAGCCGATCAGCCTTCCGGCCCGATCCTCCAGGACGAGCACGAAATCACGACGGTCCTCTTTGGCGAACGCCTGGTTCCATTGCCAGGTGCGTGTCTCGATCGTCGGCCCGCGTGTGGTATTGTACGTGGCGTTCCACGTTGTGACGTGCAATTCGGCCAACGCCGGAATATCGGCCGCAACCGCTTCGCGGAACGTGATGGTATCCAGCGACTCCCCTCTTCCGCTCAGCGTTCGCGCATTCTCTTCACCTGTCGGTCTCGAGCGCGCGCTGATCCAGCGCTTCAGGCCCGCGATGCGCGGCTTCAGCCGATCCCAGGCCGTGAGCGGCGGTGGCCTGTATTCCTCCACGCGTGCCACCTCCACCTCACCGCGCAACTCACCGTAATCGTACGTGAGTCGAAGCCTCCGCCCACTGAGGCGTCCGTCGATACGGAACGCCCGCGCGGTTCCATCCGGGCTGACGTGCTCTCCCTGAAGCGTGACGGCGCCCGAGGCCGCGTCGAAATGACCTTCACGGATCGGCACGTCATGCCTGCCCGGGTTCACGATGCCTCGAACCCGTCCGTCCGGCTCGACTACGAGGTCGAGCAGTACTTCGGAGGGCTTGCCCCAGCGTCCTGTAATCACCGTTCCGCTGCGCGAAGGAAACCAGGTCGCTTGACGTTTCCGCTGAGAATCAGCTCAGCTCAGGTTGTCACTCGGGCTACCGACCGATCTGAGCTCGCCGGCTCATGGCGGCACACGCAGTAGACAAACGACTGCGTTGCCCCCTGAGGCGTGACGTGCAGTTCGTAATGGCTGGAAACCAGCACGAACTCGGCACCAAGAGCGCTGTGGAGCTGTTCCGGAGAATACCGCTGTACGGGAAGACCGCTGCACTGTGTCGGGCCATCATCGGCGAATGTTGCCATCAGCACGAGCCCGTGCGGACGGATGGTTCGCTTGACTTGACTGATGTACCGTTCGCGGGACTCCGCTTCGACGAGAAAGTGAAAGACAGCGCGATCGTGCCAGACGTCCACACTGTGGCGCGGAAGTTCTACTACCAGTATGTCTGCGTGAATCCATTTGACCTTCGGCGCCTCCGGCCCCATACGACTGCGCGCGCGGTCCAGAGCCGATTGCGACAGATCGAGAACGGATACAGAGCGATAGCCGCTGGCCATCAAACCGTCCACCAACGTTGATGCGCCGCCGCCGACATCGAGAACGCGCTCCGATGTCGAAGTGTTCTCACGGATCAGTCGAAGGGAGAGTGTCGCCTCGCGCTGAAACCAGCTGACTTCGTCGGGTTGCCGGCGCTGGTAGATCGACTCCCAGTGGGCTCTCGCATCCATGGTGCCTCTGGTAGTGCTTCCAGTTACGGATTACAGCGACCCTGCCGTGGGACCTCGCGCGATCTCCGTAAGGTGATCGCCCACACCAGCTCGGCGTCACTCCCGGCTGCTGCAAGCGGCGGGCTGGTCACTTCCGTTCCAGAGCCCACGCGATCATATCCGCGACCCAGTTGGCCGCGGGTCTCTCCGCGAGCCACGATCCCAGACCGTCCGGTTTCGTCAGCAGTGCGTGGTCCGCACCGGGGAGGAGACGCACCGTCACGTCGCGATTGCCCCCGTTCTCCAGCGCGCGCCGCGCTCGCTCCGCCGTTGCCAGGGCGGGTGTGAGGCGATCCTCCACTCCGAGGATCAGCAGTGCAGGCACCTGCACGGTGGCGAGGACCGGTGCCGGATCGTAGTCGAGGTCGGCCCTGAGTCCGCTCCACGCCGGGGCCTCTCGCGGCAGGATCTGAGGGAACCGGTCGAGGTGAGAGTACCACGCCTCGTCACGCACATCACCCCGTGCGCTCGCGAAGCGGCTCCAGTCCGCGTCGCTTCCGGTGCGGACGTACTGGTCTGCAAGCCGCAGATACGCGAGTGCCTCCTCGATCTCCGCACGTTCGAACCCGAGATCCCGCAGTCGTGCCTCGTCATCGTACAGCTCCTGTTCAGCCGGACTCACGCCTCCCCCGGCGACCATGATGACGAAGCGAAACAGGGTCGGAGCGCGCGCCGCAGCGAGCGGGCCGATCCAGGCGCCCTGGCTCAAACCCCAGATGCCGATCCGATCGGCCTCCACGTAGGGCCGGTCAGCAAGGAACCGAGCGCCTGCCACCGCATCATCCGCGAGGTCGTCAAACGAGCCGACGGTCTGCGGCCAGCGTTCACCCCCCGATTCGCCCGTACCACGCTTGTCGTAGATGAGCGCCACGAAGCCGGCTCTCGCGAACTGGTCGGCGAACCAGCGCAGGTAGCTGTCTCGTGTCTGTGGCCCGGATCCGTGCACGAGCACGATGGCTGGGTGCGATCCATTCGTGCTCGGACGCAGGATGGTCCCGGCCAGGTCCAGGTCACCGTTGCCGAAGCGCACGGATTCGGTGACGTACTGCAACGTCCCGCCAGGCCGTCTCCATAGCTCGAACGTGCCTCGCAACGTGTCCGGCCCTGCGAGGCTCGTGAAGCGACCCTGAAGGCGACCTTGCTCGAGTACCCCTTCGAACGTAGCGGACGGGAGATTCCCGGGAAGGCTGAACGCGACCGTGGTAGCAGTCACCCGAAGATCGGTCAGCGGGTACTCGAGCGCGTACAGGCTTGGCACATCGACGGTGCCGGCCCACCCGGCCGTGCGGCGGTCGATCGTAACAGTCAGCGGAAGGCTGACTTCGCCCGTCCGTGCCGTTCCCTCCCAGATCCCGGCAGCCTCGATCGGCTCCGGGCGAGAGGACGTTCGAGGTGCACATGAAGCCGACATCGTGACAGCCAGAGTCACGGCGGCAGCCAGATGCGAGTTCATCGTCTGGGTCTCACTGACGAACAGGAGAGACGTAGTTGTTCGTCCACGTTCCGATCTCGCCGTTCATTTCACCTGAGATGCCGACGATCTCGTTCGTCGCCTGGCGATAGCACTTGAAGTGAGCTCGGTCTCGGCCGGCCGCCTGTCCAGCTTACCCACACGCTCACCGCGGTGCTCGCACTATGCCGCGGCCAGTTCCACCCGGGGCTGCCGAACGACGTGACACTCACTGCCGACGGTGACGCGCCTTTTCCTCGTCGCTGAGGCGAAGAAAGCGCGCTGCGTTGTCATAGAATATGGCCCGCTTCTGCTCCGCACTGAGGAATGGCGCCTCTTCGATGACGGCCACTGAACGTTCAATCACACCTGGCCACACCATCTGGTCCGATCCAAACATTACGCGCTCCACATACCCGGCTTCGACTATGCCGCTCAGGTAGCGGTAGAAAGCCTCGCGCGGTTGCGTGAACACGATCACGCCAACGTCTACGTAGACCTGTGGATGAGCATAGAGCACGGCCACCAGGTCGTCGAGCATCGGATAGCCTGCATGCATGATGTAGATGCGCAGCCTGGGGTGCCTGGCCAGGACGTCCTCGAGTGAGAGAGCACTGTGAAGCCTCGCGCGGTAACCTGCCGCACCCAGGTAGATGACACCCGGAGGACCAGGGCCGATGTGAATCCCCACGGGTACGTCGAGTTGTTCGGCCAACGTCCAGTAGGGCTCCATTCGTTCATCATCGGGAGCAATTCCGGCATACTGATTCGTTATCTCTCCGAATACGGCGAGGCACCCCGCCGCATGCAGGGCCCGGATGGAGTCAGGGGAGATGGCTTCGTCCGACTCGAGTTGAAAAGCGAGGGCCGGAATGAAGCGGCCCGGTGCGGCCGCCATCCAGTTCGCAACACGTTCCGGGGTTCCGCTCAGAACTCCAATGATATTCAGCCGCTCGACCGCTGCGATCGTCTCGTCACGCACGGAATCGTCCGTGATCGGCGACCAGACGGGGTCGCTGCACCACGGGGTTTTGAAGCGCGCGAGGAACGCCTCGGGATACGGCTTCCTCTGATCCCAGGCGGGGAATGTGCCGAGCGGCGTGCATATGGCGAGCGGCGGTGGCCCCTGCTGATCGGCGGCCAGCGCATGCAGGTGCATATCGATTATGGGTAGCCGCTGCTGCGCAGTTGCCGGGACGGCAGCTGTCATGGTCATGAGCAGCACTGGGACTCTCATCGACCCTCGCTTGTGACAGGAGTGGCTGTGTGCGGCACCCGAGCATCCGCAGCTGCACTGTGTGGTCAGAGTGAATCGACGGGAATATCGAATGCAGCACGTCCTCGCGGCGTCCCAGCCTGGTATAGAGCTGGATCGCAGGTTCGTCTCCGAGATCAGCCTGGACGAAGATGACATGGGCGCTCGATCGGCAGCCAACGCTTCAGCGTGAGGATGAGGTTCGTCGCTATCGGCAGCGCCGCCGCCGATCTTGGCGCTACGGAAGCAGGCCACGCGCCATGGCTGTCGCTACCACGACCATCGCTGCGACGAGGACGGCCTGCGCCACACTGATTCGCGCCAGGGTCGGGGCAACCGTCGTATCCACCGTGTGGCCGCGCCCGAGGGCGACGCGCCAGCGAATCAACGTGACCATCGGCCGTACTTCGAGCGCGAGGATTCCCAGGAGGAGCGACATCTTGATCCAGAACGCCGTGCTCCCGAGGTAGTATGCGGTTCCCTTCTCCAGCCCTCCGAACGCCCGCCACACACCGGTGCCGATCCACAGGAGTGCGGCAAGACCCCACAGCGAGTCGGCCGCAAGAACGGTACGCAGACGATCCTGGCTCGTCACATGGTAAAGCGACGTTGCACGGACACAGATGGCACCGCTCCCGATCACCAGAGCCAGCAAGTGGACGGTCGCGACGATCCATCGAAGGGTCATGGCGCGCTCGAGTAGAGAGTATGTGTCGGACGGATTACGTTTTCGCTCGGGCCGACGCAAACGGTTCTGCTGCGAGTCAATCGACGCGAGAGGTTTCTGAAGTGTACCGAGCGTTCCACGACCTCGAAGCCGAGCGCTGGCTGGAGCTGATGTCCAGCCCGGCACCGCCAGCGACGGCTTGTCACGCCGTCAGAAAGTCTTCGACCACCCGGACGAATAGCTCGGGCGCCGTATACATGGCAACGTGTTGCTGACCGGGGAGAACGACGACCGTTGAATTGTGCAGGCCTGCGGCAACCGCTTGCGCGTTCTCCAGCTCCCGTTGGGGACTGTCGCCGCCGACCAGCAGCAATGCCGGCGCCTTCATGTCGACGAACCGCTCCGGAGTGAAGCGGTAGCTCTGCTCCACCCGGGCCTCACGCGGCATGGTCTGCACGTTTCTCAGGCGAACGGCCCAGGCATCGGCATTCGACTTCATGATGTCTATTTCTCCGGATGACATCTCCACGAGGTCGCGATACATGGCGACGAGGGCCTCTTCGACCTTGCCGGCGGCGATCAGCTCATCCAGGTGATCGATGATCCCGGGCCGGAAGCCATCCTCGCCCCGCAGAGGTACTCCCTCATACAGCACCAGTCGCCGCACGCCCGACGCAAGGAGGGCTGCTTCCAGGGCACACAGTGCGCCGTAGGAATGGCCAAGCACATCGACGGGCGCTCCTATCGCGTCTACGACCGCCGCAATGTCCTCGGCCTCCCTGCGGAGGTCGTAGGGCAGGGTGTCACCGCTCCGCCCCCTTCCACGTCGGTCCATGGTATACACGGTAAACCGCCGCTCGAATTCCGGCTGAACGAACCGCCACGTTGTGGAGTGATCGGCCGTCGCGCCGTGAACGAGCAACAGGCGCGAGCCCTCACCGCTTCGCCACACTGCGATGGGCGTACCGTCTGGAGACGTGATCAGATCCACGAAGGGACTCCTCTGCGGCTGATGACCCGGCCCGCCGATGCACCCTCGCCGGCATCGGCACTCATCGATGCAGCTTCACCATTCAAGGCATATGAAAAGCTCGTTGCCATCCGGATCCTCGATTCGAAGCACGTCGTACCCCCACCAGGATTTCTGTGTCGGCACGGCGCGCTCGACGGTTTCCTGAAGAAGTTGATCAACGCCCTCACGCGACAACTCCAGGAAGAGCCGGCCTCGATCATCGCGGGTGGGGTCTTCGCATAGAATGATCTCGCACCCCCCGCGGTCGACCTGGCACACCTTGCCCTTGCCATCTGCTTCGTGCCATTTCTTGTCGAAGCCGAGCGTGTCGACGTAGAAGTCGAGGGCGCGCTGGACGTCCGAGACGAAGAGCACCGGGCGCGTGTACCACTCGTGAGAAATCGTGCCTTTCGTGGATTGTTCGACCACGCTCACCTCCCGATTCGCTTTCGCAATGCGTAGTTCTACCGTGAGATGCGGTGGACTTCCATCGTCCAGTAGTCCCTGATCCAGGTCTTGCCGCGGTCGAATGTTGCGTCAGCACGCCAGAGAAACTTGTCCGGCTGGATATCAAAGTAGCGAAAGCGCACCAGCATGGGACCGTACCACTCGGTAAGCAGTCGGCTGTCCCCGGCAGTCCACATCAGCCCCGGTTGCCATGCGCCGACATTCGTGTTGATACCCTGCATCTCCCAGATCCTGCGCTCCGGGTTGTAGGCGCGATACGTCCACGTGCCGGCGTCCCAGGTCGAGGATGCGTCGTCCGGCCGCCAGTGGTCCTCCAGCAGCACACCCTGGCCGCCGGTCTGTTTTTTCGTGAAGACCCAATGTCCGGTAAAGGCAGGGGAGAATGAACCATCGGAGCGCCGCGCCTGAAACGTGAAACGCCACGTGCCGACAAGGAAGTCGTAGTCCTCGGGCCCGCTGGTCCCTGTAAGCGTATCTGCCACGGCGAAATTCGCGCCCATCGTATCCGGCAGCGGAATTGCGCGCGGGACCGACTCCGCGTTCTGTGCGGACACCGGTGCACTCGTGCCGATTGACAGGATCAGCGCCAGGTGGAAACGTCGCATACGTGCACCTTCCTTTGAGAGATGCGCTTCCTCAACGCAGCGGTACGCCGGTCGCTAGCCACGATACTCGAGGCTGTACTCGAGGCGCACAGTGACGCTGTCATCGTGATCCTTCGATCCGCGCACTTTCTGAGGGACGGCAAGAACGGTTCGGCCGGATTTCTCTCGCCAGACGCTCGTCTTCCACGTCCGCCCGTCCACCGAAGCGGTAACCGGCGTCCGCCCCCAGCCGAGTGTCAAGGTCGGAGCGTGCTCGTCCGGAACCGGTGCGAAGACCCAGCCGCCCTTGCCGGATACGCGGAACAGTACGGATCGAAACTCACAGGTATAGTTCGGTACCATGGCGACTCTGCCCACTTCGGCGCGCCATCTCGGCCTGGGCCTTCGTCGTGAATCCGCCTCGGATCCTGCTGTCTTCGAGCTCGACCTGCCAGTCCTCGATCTCGGCCGATGCGATCTCCGTCATGCCGAACCCCGCCGTCGCGGCAGGCGCAGCGGGCGGTGTTTCGATTGTGCACTCCAGTGAGTCTCCCCGGACTTTCGTGATACGACCCCAGACATGCTCTTTCGTACCGGATTTCGTTCGTATGGCGAACTTCACCCACACCTCACGGCCGTTCCGCTGATGTTCGAGCATTTCGGGGATAGTAGCTCGGGCCCGCTCCACTGCAGCGACCCAGAGTGGATCGTCAGGCACGATGGGAGATCCGCGCGGAGTGGCGTATCTGATTCCCAACCAGACCAGGATCACGACTCCCGCCAGGACGAGCACGAGGGAAAGGCTCATCTGGGAACCCCTCCTGTCTTGCCCGGCGGGGTATTGGGAATTGCGCCGGTGGTCATGGCTTGTCCGCGGACAGCGTGGCGTATCGACCGCGTTCGCGCTCCCAGGCGGTTCTCAGTTCGGCGAGCAGCGTGCGAAAGGCGCGATCTGCGCGGATCGGATCGAGCAGAGGATCGCGCGCGAACCAGGGATAGCAGGGGAACCCCGTGTGGGCTGCCGTGCGAAGCCAGCGTACGGCCTCCTCGGGTTGATGAAGTTGGGCGTGCGCAGCGCCCAGGCTGTAGGCGACGTGGTGGTCGATCAGCCCACGCGCGGCCTGGGCGACGAGGTCGAGCGCCCGCCCATGCTCGCCCCGGTTCGCGAGCAGGCCGGCGAGGGCTGCGCGGGCGCGCGACGCCGACGAACCCGAGCCGCGCGCAGCGAGGTCCGCCGCGAGTCGCTCGCCGAGCGTGACATCGCCCGCGTAGAAGTAGGCCTGCGCGAGCCACGGATCCGACACCGGCCGGTCGCTCAGCCGCTGCACGTCCTGGAGCATCGCGATCGCCTCGCCATAGCGCCCGGCCGCCAGCGCGACGATACCGAGCGTGCGCAGCGCCTCCACCCGGTCGCCGGCCGGCCGCACCTGCAGGCCGGCTCGAACGACGCGCTCCGCCTCTTCCAGCAGCCCCAGGTGGAGCAGGGCCCCACCCATGTAGAAGTAGGCGTTGGCGAGGTTCGGGTTCAACTCGAGCGCCTTGCGGCTCTCGCGGATGGTCGCATCCCAGTCGAACTCGGTCTTGCGATGCACGGCAGCGAGCGCCTCGTGCACCTCGGCGAGCTGCGGGTCCAGCGCGAGTGCGGTACGTCCCGCGCCGATCGCGCGCTCGGCCCACGCCGGCGCGTCCTCGCGCGTGGCAAACCGCAGGTGCATCTCCGCGCTCGCCATCGCCAGACCCGCATGCGCGAGCGCGAACGCCGAATCGCGGGCCACGGCGGCCTCGAACAGCCCGATCGCCTCCCGTACGTCTGCCTCCCGGTGTCGCGCGAGCTTCCCATGCCCCTCCTGATACAGCTCGTAGGCGGCGAGATCGGAACCGGGACGGGGCGACCGCGCTGGGGGCAGTCCGAACGCGCCGCCGGGTAGGCCTTCCACCACGCGGATGTCCGGGTGCTCCGCTCCCGTGTCCCGATTCGCTGCGCGCGGACGCAGCCAGAGCGCGAGCGTCACGATCGAGAGGACGAGCACGGCGGCGAGGCCGGCGACCCGAAGGCGCGCCCAGCGAGGCGTCGCCACCGGCTCCGCCCGTTCGGTCACGATCGGGGGGCCGGAGAGCTGCATTGCAGGCTGGCGCGCTGGCACCGAGTCGGCGCCGCTTCCGCGCGATCCGACCGCGGCGTCCGCGAACCGCTGAGGCGAATCGGAAGGCTGGCGGAGCGCGGCGACGAGCGCGTCGACCTCGGGGTCGGAGTCGAGCCCCAACTCCACCTTCAGGAGCGCGGTAAAGGCGCGCGCGTGCTCGAGCGCACCCGCGCGGTTGCCCGCTGCGGCCAGCGCCGCCATCAGCGCGCAGGCGACGCGAGCGTCGAGCGGATCTCGTGCCGCCCGACGCCGCCACCAATCGACCGCGGCCGCGGGGTCGCCGCGTTCGCTCGCGGCGGCCGCCAGCGCCTCGAGCACAGCGCAGCAGGCGTGGTCGAGTCGATCCCGCTCCGCATCGATCCAGTGCTCGAACTCCGCCGCCCGGCGGAGATGGAAACCGTCGAGGAAAGGGCCCGCATACAGGGCCGCCGCGTGCTCCAGATCCCCACGCCGCACAGCGGCCTCGAACTCCACCACGTCGACCTGGATGCGAGTCTCGTCCAGCCGCAGCCCGGGACCTGCGCCACGGATCGCGTCCTCGCCCAGCTCGCTGCGCAGTACGTAAACGGATTCGTTGAGCGAGTTGCGCGCCCGCTCTTCCGGACTCTCCGGCCAGAGCAGGGCGAGGATCTTGTCGCGTGCGATCCCGTTCGGGTGGCGCGCGAGCACGGCGAGCAGCGCCAGCCGGTGGGGTTGTGCGGCACGGCGCGTGACCGGTTTCCCGTCCGCCCGGAGCAGCGGAGTCCCGAACAGCGTCAGCGAAATCCTCACGTTGCCTCGAATTGAGGCGGGTTGATCCGCGTCTCACCGGACGCTGAGCGCTCCCATCGATACTGGTCGAACGCGTGGCCGACGTGCAAGAGATGTCTTTGCAGGCCGGCCGGACGGGACTCCCCATTCAAGGAGGTTGATATGCTTCGCCCCGATCCTCTGCTGGCGGCAGCCACCCTTTGCGCGAGTGTGCTCGCCTGCAACCAGCCAACCGCTCCGACGCGGCCGGACGTCGGTGGGCTCGCTTCCCGGATCCAGGGCGACAGTGCCCTGAACGGGACGCTCTATGTGACGGACCGCCTGGCGAACATGGTGTGGGCGATCGACGTGGCGGATGGCAGGATTCTGGCCTCGAGCCCGACGCAGGTCCGTCCCATCGGCGTGGAGATGGCCGCCGGCAAGGTGTACACGGCCAACGAGTCCTCGGGCACGGTTTCGGTCTTCGACGCTGTCACGCTCAGCCCGCGCAAGGTGATCGCGCTCCCGGGCTGCTCGAGGCCACATCACACTCACACGAGCACGGATCAGTCCCGCGTGTACGTGGCTTGCTTCGGCAGCAACAGAGTAGCCGTCATCGACACGAGGAGCGACGAGCTCGAGGCGCTGTGGACGTCGGGCACCAGCACCGCCGTCACGCACCAGCCGTGGGCGACGACCAACGGGCAGAGCGTGTGGGTCGCCAACACGCAGAGCCACGACGTCACCGAGCTCGATGCCCGCACGGGTGAAATTCTCCGGACCCTTCCGACCCGCCCGAACCCGATCGAGATCGTGATCCACGCGAGCAGCAGGCTCGGCTACGTTTCCATCCCGGGCTCTGGCCTGGTGCAGATCTTCGATCTGGCCGCGGGCGCGCTCGCGCACGAGCTGATGGTTTCTGCACCCGAGAATCTGATGATCGGTGACGACGGCAGGCGCATCCTCTCGTCCACGGGAGGCCGGCGCTCCCCCACGACAACGGCGTCCATCATCGACACCCGGTCGTTCACGGTCACTACGGTCGAGTTACCCGGTACGCTGGCCACGCACAATGACCTGACAGGCAACGGGAAGTACGGTTTCGTTTCCCTGGAGG
>DASUUI010000009.1:0-11619 GCA_036374155.1 Gemmatimonadaceae bacterium
CCACGCCGATCCGCATCCGGGGAACGTCTTCGTCGTGCTCCCCGACCGGGTGAATCCGCGGACACCGGCTGAATGGAAGGAGGATTCGCTGCGTGAGACCGAGCGCGAAGGCGCGACGGCGCTCGCGCAGCTCGAGGCGGACGCACAGGAGGAGGCACCCGCCGCCGCTCCCCGCGGCGACGCCCGCCTGGCGCTCATCGACTTCGGGATGACGGCGCACCTCCCGGAAGCGCTCCGCGACGGCATCGTGCGCCTGCTCGTGGCGATCGCCGACAAGCGCGGCGAGGACGCCGCCGAATCGCTGATCGAGATGGGCGAGACGATCGAGGAGTTCGACCGGCAGGCGTACACGCGCGAGGTCGCGTCGCTGATCGCGCAGCACGCGGACCGACAGGTGGGAGACGTCGCGGCAGGCGCGGTGCTGTTCGCGCTGATCAACACGGGCTACGAGCACGGGCTCAAGCTGCCGGCGGAGCTCACGCTTCTCGCCAAGGCGCTGTTCAACCTCGACGCGATCACCCGCTCGCTCGACCCGACGTTCAATCCGTCCGACGCGATCCGCCGCTACACCGCCGAACTCGCGAACGAGCGCGCGCGCCGCGAGCTGTCGCCGATGCGGATGTTCAGGCTCATGGCCGACTCGTCGGATTTCCTGATGGCGCTGCCGCGGCGACTCGACCAGATAGTGGAGCGCGCCGCGGCCGGTGACTTCGCCGTTCGCATTGACACGCCGCAGCTGCCGACGCTGCTCGAGGGGATGCAGAAGATCGCGAACAGGATCTTCGTCGGGCTGGTGCTGGCGGGGCTGCTCGTCGCCAGCGGCCTCCTCAGCCGCGAGCGTCCGGGGCTTGGAATGCTCGGTTTCGCCTTCGCCGCGGCGATCGCGCTCTATATGGTAGTGTCGATCCTGGTGGGAGACCGGAAGCGCACGCGCCGCTGACGCGCGCTTCCGGTACGCCGCGCTAGAACGCCAGCGACACGGAGGCCGCGAAGCCGCCGCCGGGAGCGGGGCCCGCTGCGACGCGTCGCACTGGCACGCGCTGCCAGCGCTCTCCCGGGTTCGCCACGCCGACCAGCCCCCCGATCACACCGCCGAGTCCGCCGATCACCACGCCTCCGAGCACGGCCTTCTCACCGGCGGACATCTCGATGAAGCACCAGCCCGCTTCGGCGCAGTCGTCGTCGCCGTCGGCGAAACCCAGAACTCCGCCGATGCCTGCGCCGATCAGAAAGCCGAAGCCGGCCCCACGGCCGAACCCGGACATGCGCGATCGCTCGCCGCCGCTCACCTCGAGCCGTGAGATGGAAGCGAGCGGAACCGAGCGCGTCTCGCTGCCGCTCGGTGAGGTCAGCACCAGGGTGTCCAGCCCGGCACTCTGGACCACGAACGTGCCCCGCACCTCCGGAGAGCTGACCTTGACCCGCTGGCCGGGAGCGACCGACACCCATTCCTGCGCGGGTAGAACGTTTCCAGCCAGCCCTGCGGCGATCAATGCGACTACCAGTACCCGTCCCATGCCTCACCTCTCGATTGGGGTGTGTTGACGGGCAGGAACCTGCTTATCTCGGAAGGCCCGAACTATACGTACGGTTACGTAGCAGCCACGCCTGAAGTGCGGATCAGCCCGCGAGCCGTTCCCTCACCAGTGCCTGGATGCGCTGCTCCAGCTCCCCGGTCGACGTGCAGCGCGCCGGCGGCGTGCTCGTGCCCTCAACGCTGGTCGCGAATCCGGTCACCTCGACTGCCAGTGTCGTGGCATCCGTGCCGGATGGCGTTAGCACGCTGATGATCGAGAGCTGAGTCCGGTATCCTCCCACCGAGGACGGTCCCGTTCCCTCGAACGCGCAGCGCACGTACTCGACGGTGCGCTTCCCGCCCAGCCGTGGCTGAGTGAAGCGCTGAACTCCGTACGTCCGGGTCCGCGTGTCGATCACCGTCGCTGTGAGGCCGAGCGCTGTATACGCTCCCACCAGCGCGCCCCAGACACGGTCGGGCGGCGCGGCTATCTCCGTTCTCGCGGCGGAACCCGTTGCGCCGAGGCTGTACACGAAACCCGTGGACGTCTGCTCGAGAGTGGGCAGCTGTGCAGGCGGGGGGCTGGCGCTCGGCGTGGGAGGGGCGCACGCGACGGCAAATGCCGCGAAAGCCAGCAGGAGAGAGCGGGGCACGACAGGCAGCGGCAACATGACATCGCTCGGCGTGAATACGCTGCTAATGTGCAGCACTTGTGACAGCACGGCCAGACGGACAGGCGGCTGTTCACACGGCGGGAGCCGGCAGCCTGCCTCTCACCAGAAACCGGCGCCGCTCGAAGACGTGAGAGGCCTGCCGGAAATAGTCGCGGCGCACGAACTCCACTACGTCGTGCGTTGCCGTGCAGTGCCACGTCTCCAGCGAGCGCGGTTGTCGTCTGCCGAACACGGCAGGATCGAACGCGGCCACGTTGATGCCGGTTTCCCGATCGCGTGCCGATGGGTAGCGGAACGCGTGCACGCCGGCGGACCGCATCTCCCTTCCGAGGATCTGAGTCGCGGCGTAGCTCACCGGCGACGCGATCACGGCCGAGTGCCTTTCAAATGGTGGTGACACGAGATCGACGCCGCGCGGCGTGCGGATCACGATGCGGAACGCCGTCAGGTCTGTGTGCAGCGGCTCGAGCTCCGCCGCGCTCCCCTCGAGGAAGACCAGCCGATAGTACGCAACCTCGGCGAACACCGTGACCGCCGACTCCGATCCGTACCAGATTCCCGGCTCAGCGCGCGTGCCGAAGCGCGAGCCGTGCGGCAGCGGCGGATATCGAAAGGGCGTAAAGAGCAGATAGTGGAGCGAGCCGCGCGAGCGGTCCGGCGGCTTGACCGAATCGATCATCTCCTCCAGCAGTTTCTGCTCCGCGTCGGACCGCACCAGCTTGCGCGTCGCGATCTGGTGCTGCGACTCGACCGCGCGCCACGCGTCAACGGTGAGCAGCCGGATATGCGACGCGCCCGCGCACTCCGTCCAGATGCTGAGAGGTGTCAGAGGCGCCCGCGCATCGCGTCGAGGTAGTGGATGACCCCCACCAGTCCTTCCGCTCTGCGAATGCGCTCGGCGGGCACGCCGCCGAGGTGAGCGTTCTCCGCGTGAAGCCAGGCACGCGCCTTGGTGTCGTCGCCGCCCACGAGGGCGTCGAGGCTCCGGTACATGCGGAGGAAGAGCAGCGCGAGCTCGCCTTCCTTCGACTCCGGGTCGATCGAGCGCCCCGAGGAAAGCCGCGAGACCGAGGCCTCGCTGGTGCCGATCACCTGGGCCAGCCGGTTGTTGCGGACGCCGAGGAGGCGGGCCGCCGTGGACACGGCACGGGCCAGGACTTCGGCGGAATCAGGAGCGGCAGAAACCGACGTCGTTCCCATCACATGAAAGATACATCGCCGATGTTTGCTTCTGCAATACGGCTCAGGCGAGGGCGCTCCCTGACGACCGAGCGGACGAAGCGCCGCCACCCTCATGACACCGCCCGTTGTGGATTTCGGGTTTTGTTCGGTATAATTAGAGCTCCAACCTCAGGCCGTCACGATGCCCAAGACCACCCTCTCCTTCAACCCTGCCGAGTACGCGCTCGTCGCAGATCGGATCTCGCTCTTCTACGAGCAGTACCCGGCCGGCCGGATCATTACGCGGATGATTTCCCGTGACCGGGACGTGGTGTTCCGCGCCGCTGTTTACCGGATGCCAGAAGACCGCGTTCCGGCCGCAACCGGCTGGGCCTCAGAGCGCGAAGGCGACGGAGACATCAACATGGTTGCGTGCGTGGAGAACACGGAGACGTCCGCCATTGGCCGCGCTCTCGCGAACCTCGGCTTCACCGCATCGCGGAAGCGCCCGAGCCGGGAGGAGATGCTGAAGGCCGACCGCGTGCGCGCGCGTCCAGCGCGGGTTGCCGAGGTCCCGGTGAGCGTGCCGTACCGCGCAACTCGTCCTGAGGCACCGGTCGCCGCCGTTTCATCGCCGTCTGCGACGCAGTCTGGGCCAGGCTCATCCGTGACGGAGGCTGCGACGGACTTGCGCGATCTGCTCGAAGAAGCTGCGGTCACGGGCTTTCCCAGTGAGCGGCTGTCCGCGGTGCGTGCGCTGCTGAACGGTGGGGCGTTGAACGAGGCGGCAATCGTGAAGCTGGAGCAGAGCGTCCGCCGATGGCTCTCGCGCCACGCTACACCAGGCGCCGCGTTCGACGCAGACGAGGCGAGGTGATGTAACACCCCCGACTCCTAGTAAGTGGAGAGCGCGTGGTTCGAGCTTCACCGTGAAGCCGGCGCGCTCTCCAGGAGCAGGGAGAACACACACTTGGCAAGCCCGCGCCTGCAGGATTCGGCGGCCCTTCTCGCAAAGTTGCGATCAGGTGATCCACGCGCCGCTCATGAGTTCGCTCGTCGACTGACGGGCGTACTCACAAGGAGTGGTCGCAGGCTCGGGGTGCCTTCATCGCACCTCCCGGAGCTGATCGCGACAGTGCTTGACGACGTAATGCTGCACCTCATGCAGAGCACCGCGGTCGCGCCGGACAATCTGGAATCGTACGTCGTCGTCGTGCTCAGGAACACTGTCCGGCGCGATGCGCGGCTCGCGACCGCCCGCGGAGCCGACAATGAGATCAGCCTCGAGGCTGCGCGCCGCGAGCTTCGGACTGCCGCCGCAGTTACGGCTTCCTCACCGGGCAATGAGCCGATGGAGGACGGGCCCGCCGACGAGGCGCTCCGGCGCCTGTACGAGCCGGTGTTGAGCGAGCTTACAGCGGAACAGCGGGTGCTCCTCGGCTACATGCTCGATCGCGTCCCCGCGCGTCGTATCGCACAGTGGGAGGGAATCGAGCATGCCGCCGCGCGCGTCCGTATCCACCGGCTCCGGCGTCTCGTTCGGACTCGGACACTCGCCCGCCTGCCGCTGATGAGCGCCCAGGACAGGGCGCACGTGGAGCGGCTTCTGCGCCGCGCAGGCGTCGTCGTCAGTGCGCCTGCCTCTGCTGACTGCGGCGAGCGCGTGGAGACCCGGACCGACAACACGAGGAGAGGAGCATGAAAAAGGACATGCAGCAGGACATAGAGAAGGAAATGCAGATTCTTCTCGACCTCATTCCGGCCGATCTGGCTGAGGATCTGACGACCGAGGCGATGATCGCAAACCCGCGCTTCGCCGCGTGGTACGCGGAGGAGGCCGCGCAGCTGGAGACGCCCGAAGAGCGCGAGGAGACCGAGGCGATCGCAGAGCTGCTGGCGCGGCGAATGGTCGCCCGCTCGCGAGTGCGCGAGGTCTCGCAGCGCATCGGCGAAGTCCCGCGCAGCGCAAGGCGGGCCCTCGTGACCGGCACGGCCCGCCGCATCCTGCCGTTCAGCGCGGCCGAGCACTGCGCACCGCTCATCGCTCTGCCCGTCGCGGCGGGCGCGGGCTACGAGCTCTGGGAAGAAGCGAGCGACACCTGGCTCGAGCTGCCACGGGAGATTGCGCGGGGCGAGTATCTCGCGCTCCCGGTGCGCGGCGACAGCATGGAGCCGGTGCTGCACGACGGCGACACGGCGCTCGTGAAAGTCGGGAACGCGGCCGCTCCCGGCTCGCTGATCGTCGCGCGCACGCCGGACGACGGTTACGTGGTGAAGTACGTCGAGGGTTACGACGCGACCGGGCTCAGGCTCGCTTCGCTGAATCCCGAGTACCCGTCCACGGTCGCGGCATCCGACGCGCTGGCGATCGTGGGCACCGTGATCGCCCGCTTCGCCCGGGAGGGACATGATTCGTGAAGCCCTACGTGGCGAGCGCCCCCCGCTTCTCCGCCTCAACGTGCGCTGTCCCGGATGCGGCTCGGCACCGGCCATCCGCGTGACCGCGGCCACTGTGGCCGACTGCGCACACCTCGCGCCGGATGCACGGGTGGCGACGTATCAGTGTCACCGCCGCAGGTGCGGCAGGATCTACGATCTCACCGCGCGCGCGTACCAGGAGGCGGCATAGTCAACGTCGGGTGAACCAGACGCACTGAAGTAGCAGCACCAGCACCAGCACCAGCACAACACACACACACGGGCTCTCTGAGGCCCCTGCTCGGCAAAGCGACCGGGCGGGGGTCTCTCGTTTTTCTCACTCACTCAAACAGGCGAGGTAACGCAGCAATGACTTACAGGCGATCGCTTTCACCCGTGGCGCTATGGCTCCTCTCGCTCATGGCTTCCGCGCGCGCGGCTCCGGCGCAGGACGAAACCCCTCCTCCGGCGCAGCCGCCGCCGGTGCCGCTTCCGGTTTATCGCGCACCCGTCATTGCGCTCGCGCAGCCCGCGCCCGGTGCGGCGGTGCCGCAGGACAGGCCGGTGGTCGTGTTCCGCTTCGCGGCGGGCGAGCCCGGCGATCCGGTGGACGCGCGGAGCTTCGCGGTCACAGTTGACGGCGAAGACCGGACGGAGCTGTTCCAGCTCTCGCTCGCGGAAGCGTGGGGCCCGCTCGCCTCACCTGATGATGCAATCGAGCCCGGCAGCCACGAGGTCGTCGCGCGGATCTGCTCGGCACGCGGCGCGTGTACCGCGACCACCGCGCTCGTCACCGTCGGCGTGTCCGGCGTGAACACCGCCGCGTCCTCGGGCGGCAAGAGCACGCGAAAGAAGCGGCAGTTCCTCGACGCGCTGCTCGGTGCGCTGCGAACCCTGCTCAGACCATGACCATGCCTCACCACAATCCCACAATTCGATCTCACACGGACACACACTGACATGACACACGTACGCATCAATTCGTCAAAGCTGCTCAAGCTCCGAAAGCTTCGCGCAATGCTCCGTTCCCTGCCGGTGCTCGCCGTCGGCGGAGTAGCCGTTTCGGCGCTCCGGCCAGTGGATGCAGCCATCCACGGCGCCCCGATCACTCCCGTTGCGGCAGCAGCCGCAGCAGATGCTCCCTCGCACAGTCCCGCCGCAAACGCGCCGCCTCTTTCTTCGGCCGGCTCCTTGTTCCACGCAGCTGCAGCCCATGCAGCCGCGCGCGCCGGGCGCAGTACTACAGGCCCCGTGGTGGACATCACGCCCAAATCGCACACCGTTACCGGCAGCGGCGTCAACTCGATCGAGGTCACGGTGCGGATGTGCGTCATCTGGCCGTACGACTGGGTTATCCAGAGCCGCACCTTCACCCTGTCGAACGACGCCGGCTCGGGGAGCGTCGCGAGCTACTTCAGCGACATCACGTGGCAGCTGGGTCAGCCCTCGGAGTGCAACGGCCCCAACGACATGTGGGAATGGTGGAGAGGGACGATCCCGCTCGCCCCCGGAAACAACGTTCTCACGGTAACGGCGTTCGATCAGGGTAACTACGCGGGATCTGACCAAGTCGTGTATTTCGTGGCCATACCCGAGCGCAGCGTCATCGTGATGGCCGATCACCAGACGGTCGAGCGCCAGCCCAGCCAGAGCGGAACAGCGCGCTTCACGGTCACGAACACGGGCGAGGGTACGACGACGTACACTATCGGCGGTGCCTGCGGCAAGTCGGGAACGTGCGGGCCTGCGTCGCCGACCTCGGCATCTCTTTCGCCCGGACAGACGACCGTCGTGACGGTACCGTACACCGCGCCCGCATCGGCGGGGTCGCAGATCACCATCAACTTCTCTGCGACCAACTCGGCTTCTGGTATTCCGACGGTCAAGGACGCGACGTGGATGGACATCAACGCCGTCGCGGCTCCGGACTCAGGCGCGAAGCTCGCCCTGACCGGCGTGGGCGGCAGCGACGTGATCGAGCGGGGGCTGTGTCTCACCGCTTCCGCTGGACCCGATCTGGCGGTCGAGTGCGGCGAGCTGCGGGCGACCCACGCGCTCCCTATGGTGAAGACGCTGAATGCCCCGCGGGTGCCGGTGCTGATCTACAACTCGGAGCACGCGCACCCGATGCCGATCGTGCACGCCGACGTGACGCTGCCAGCGGGCGACGCGCTCCCGACCACGGTCGAGGCCACGCTCTCGGTCAACGGCACGCAGGTGAACAACAGCTGGAGCGGCAGCAACTGGGTGGCGGGCCAGACGAGGCGGATCGCGCTGCAGGCAAACGCGAGCACGTGGGCCACGGGACTGTACGACTACACGCTCGAGATAAGGCGCGTCACCGGTGGCTCCACAGTGTTCGCCACGCTCACCGGCAAGCTCCCGGTGGTCAACAGGAGCGACAGTCCATTTGGGGCCGGCTGGTGGCTCGCCGGGGTGGAGCGGATCTACGGGCTCGGGCAGGCCGGCTTCTTCTGGGTGGGCGGCGACGGCAGCACGAGGATGTACACCCCGGCTGGCTTTCACAAGTGGGCCGCCACGGCGCTGGACCGGCCGGACACGCTCACCTTCGACGGCAGCGCCTTCTACTACCGGCTGCTGCCGAACAACGAGAAGGTGAAGTTCAGTTCCACTGGGATGCACATCCGGACGATCAACCGGCTCGGGTATGAAACCGTGCTCAGCTGGGGGACGGCTGGCGGGCGGAGCGTGGTGACGACGCTCGACATGCCAGTCATCTCGGGGCAGACGCGCTACACCTTCAACTACAACGGCAGCGGCCAGCTCACGAGCGTGGACGCGCCGCACCCATCGGGGAGCGGCAGCCGAACGACCACGATCACGCCGGACGCCACGACGGGGCGGATCGCCGTGATCAAGGACCCGAGCCAGGACTCGGTGCGCTTCGGCTACGATGGCACTGTCACGCGGCGAATGGTGTCGCGCACCGACCGACGCGGGTATGAGACCACTGTCAGCTATCAGACAGCACGCGTCTCCGCGCACACGCGCAACCCCGGCGGACTCGCCATCACGCAGAGCTATCTGCCGATGGAGACCGCTGGGCTCTCCGGCAGCACCCGCTCGGCGGCCCAGTATCTCGATTCGGCCTTCACGCAGATAGACGGGCCGCGGACCGATGCAGCGGACGTCTCCCGTTTCTGGTTCACGCGACTGGGCGCGGTGTGGCGCGTGCGTAACCCTGTGGGGCGCGAGACGCACATCACTTACGCGAACGGGACTTTCCCGGCACTACCGACGAGGGTGCGCGACCCGAGCCGGTTCGTCACGGAAGCGTCGTACAACGCGCGCGGGCTCGCAGAGTCGGTGACAGCTGTCAATCCACTCGGTACCGGCAACGCGGTAACGACCTACGAATGGCATTCCACGTTTGACCTGCCGACGCGGATCATCTCCCCACTGGGAGCATCGGCGGGCACTGAGACGAAAGCCAGCTACAACTCCACGACCGGGAACCGCGAGTGGGCGCAGACGGGGCCGGACTCGGCGCGCGTGTATTTCAGCTACCACGCCTCCGGGCTGCTCGCAAAGGTGCAGAGCCCCGGAATCGATCCCGACTCGCTCGCGTACGACGGCACGCGCGGCAATCTGAACTATCACCGCGGATCGAACGCGGCCGTGACGACCATCCATGCCGACGCGGTGGGCCGCGACACGCTCACCGTCGTGCCCATTGACGGAACGAACACGGGCGGCGTGCGCACGATCTACGATGTCATGGACCGGGCGACGAAGACCGTCACGAAGGGACCCGCCTTGAACGGCGCCCCCGTCGACAGCGTGATCGTCGAGATGCAGTACGACAAGGAAGGCAACCAGACGCAGGTGAGCCGCTACCGCGGCGTCTACTGGGGCGGCTACTCGCCGCTCGTGAGCACGATGGTGTACGACGCGGCGGGAAGGAAGACGCTCGAGTCACACCCCGGCCAGGCGGAGAACTACACCCTTGATCCGGCCGGAAACGTCACCCGGCGGTCCACTGTCGCGGGCAACGTCGATTTCAAGTACGACGCAGCCAGCCGGCTGGTGCGGCGGATAGTTCCTCAGAAGACCTACGGCCAGACCGCGTGCGGCACCTTCATCAGTGCCCCGCCCTGCTTCTTCACCTTCCCGACCACGGGCGCGAGCACCGTGTGCGTGCCGGCCGACACCGCGCGCTTTGGCTATGACGCCAGCGGCCGGATCATAAGGGCCGATAACAACCGCTCGAGGGTGCGCCGGACGTACAAGGCGAATGGCTTCCTCGCCGAGGACTCGCTCAGGATCCGCTCCTATTACTCGCCCGGTGCCAGCCCGTGTGAGACGATTTCGGGGGGCCCCAATTACAGCCAGGAATGGGGCATCCACGTCTATCGGCTGGCGAACACGTACGATCTCGACGGAAGGCGCACCAAGCTCAACCACCCCATGGGCGCGATCACCTACGCCTACGACAACGTGGGCCGGGGTCTCCTGACCGGTGTCACCGACAGCGCCAACACCACGACCAGCTTCTCTTATGATGCCGCCGGCCGGATAAGAGGGATCACGCATCCCGGCAATGTGCCCGAGGTCAGGACTTACGCCTCCGACGGTTTCCTCAGAGCCCGCACCGTCGGCACCATCGGCGGCTTCATCAACGACACGCTGTACTACGACAAGCGCGGGCTGGTCACCAGCGCTTACACCGGCTACCGGAGCGGCCAGGGCTCCGGCGTGACCGCTCTAATGAAGTACAACGGCTTGGGCGCGGTAATCGAAGCCGACAGCTATGCCGGCACCGGGCCCTCGGCCGAGCTCTTCAAGGTGGACGCGCTCGGCAACCGGCTCCGGAGATCACAGGTCGCGCTCAAGCCGTCCTACCACCCCGACTACCAGGGTGTGCGGCTCATGAGCTACGACTCCTACGGCCGGATGACCGCGATCGACGACACCACGGTTACGAATGACCCCTTCATCATCCAGCAGCGCTACGACTACGACGCCGACGGCGCGCTCTGGCTCGAGCACTCGCGCGAGCTCGACTCCTACGAGAACCCCAGTGTCAACATCTTCGACCAGACCCGGAGCTATCACTCCATAGACGGCAAGCTCTCCGTCGTTAACCGGCACATCGGCATCTCGGCTGTGAGCGACGAGAGCCACTCCGGACGCCACCAGGTCTATCAGGAGAACTGGTACGACGCCTTGGGGCGGAGAGTGCTGGTCAGGGCACGCAAGTCCAGCAACTGCAACAACGGCACGCACGGCGATCTCGCCTGCAAGAGCTACGTGGAGCGCACCGTGTGGGACGGCGACCAGATCCTCATAGAGAACCGGATGAACGGCGCCAGCGGGCTTTCGAGCAGCGAGCTCGACTACGGCAGCAGCGGCTCGAGCGAGGCCTGGGGCCAAGTGCTCTCGGTCCACGCCCACGGCATCGACCAGCCGGTGGTCGTGCGGAAGCCCGGCCACACCAGCATAGCGCCCCACGCCAACTGGATGGGCGACTACGAGATCGGCACCACCGCAAATGGCACCGTCACCACCGGCTGCAACGGCGCCAGCAACTGCCCCTTGATCCTCTGGCCCGGAAGCAAACAGACCGTCGACGGCCAGCTCGTGAGCCACTCCGCGATCAACACCTGGTGGGGCAGCCTGATCACCGAGAAGACCGACCCCTCGGGCTACAAGTACATGCGGAACCGCTACTACAACCCGCAGACCGGACAGTTCACGCAACAGGACCCGATCGGGCTGGCCGGAGGAGTGAATCTGTACGGGTTTGCTGATGGGGATCCGGTGAACCTCGATGACCCGTTTGGCCTCTGCCCGGTTCCGCAACTCTGCCTGGCTGCCGCCGGAGCGGCA
>DASUUI010000010.1:0-3785 GCA_036374155.1 Gemmatimonadaceae bacterium
CTCGTCCAGGCAGTGCACCGGCTGGCTCGTTTCAAGGGGACGGTGAAGTGGGATTGGCTACCGCTGGTATGGGCGGCGCTCACGTTTCTCATGTTCGTGCAGACGTGGTGGGCCTACTTCACCCTTCTCCAGGCGCCGATCTGGCGCAACCTGTTCGCATTCTTTCTTCCGCTATCCACCTTCATCATCCTGTACCTGATCTGTGCAACCGCCCTGCCGGACCTCACGAAGGCGGCGGAGGGATCGGTCGTCGATCTGCGGGCTCACTACCTTGGCCAGAAGCGCTACTTCTTTGGTCTATGGGCAGCGCTGCTCACGCTCGCCACGATCATTTCGTCGATTGCGAGAGGCGGGATCGACATCGTCGGCGGTGATGGTTTCCGGATTGCGGCCGTGGCGGCCGCAATTGCCCTGATCAGATCGCCGAACCGCCGAGTCCACGCCGCAGTGACGATCGCTGCGCTCGTCGCACTGGTGCTCTACATCGTGCTATTCACGCTTCGACTGGCATGACCCGGTCGGCCCCGGCTGATCGCACGTCCGGGTGACGGATTGCCACCAGGCGGGCGCCCGCGGCAGCCCTGATCTGTGACTGTGTCGCAAATGGCGAGTTGGCGTGCGCAGCTCCTTCAAACGGCGGTGCGGCTTGTCGTGCGGCGTGGCTCGCGGGCTGACGAGCGATCACCAGTCCGCAGGAGCAGGATCGTCTTCGGAGCGCCTCGCCTGTTCGGTCCCTCGTCGCGTGGGGGCTGGCCGCGAGCGCGGTCGGGTCGGCAACGTGTGTGGCGAGTGGCTCGGGTCCGCTGCTCCGCTCCCCGGTGTCCTGCTCTACGTGCACGGTGGAGGGTTCGTCTCGTGTTCTGCCGCAACTCACCGCCCCATTGCTGCTGCCCTGGCTCGTTTCACGAAGCGGCGCGTCTTCAGTCTGGATTATCGTCTCGCACCTGAGCACCGCTTTCCAGCCGCTGTCGAAGATGTTCTCGCCGCATACGAATGGCTGCTCGCGAACGGCGCGGCAGGGCGGAGGATGGCGCTCGCAGGAGATTCGGCCGGCGGCAATCTCATACTCGCCGCTGCGATCAGCCTACGTGACGACGGGCGTCCGATGCCCGTCTGCCTGTCGCCATGGCGACCAAGGCCGACATGGGACTCACCGTATGACAGGAGTCAGAAAGAGTGCAGATCTACTATCTCGAAATCGTGACCAAGGAAGTCGACGCGGTGTGCTCCACGTACGCCGCAGCGAATGATGTGGCGTTCGGCAAGCCCGATACCGGACTCGGCAACGCGCGAACGGCCGCCTTGCCGGGCGGCGGTCTGATAGGGGTAAGGGCGCCGTTGCGCGAGTCGGAGCAGCCGGTAGTGCGACCCTACTGGCTGGTGGATGACATCAAGGCGGCTGTCGCAGCGGCAATAGCGGCGGGGGGCGAGTTGGCCGTTCCGCCGATGGAGATCCCGGGCCACGGCACCTTTGCGATCTACCTCCAGGGCGGCATCGACCACGGCCTCTGGCAGCCTTAGATCCCTGACCGCACCGGAGTCAAAGGACGTTCTGGATCGAGCCGACCGATCTCCAGCCAGGTGTTGCCGACGTGAGCGGCGAAAGCTGACATGCAGGTCGGGTCCATGGTTCAGAGCTGGTAAGGACTCGCATGGCGGATTACCTGGGTGAAGCGCTGGACAGGCGTGCAGCGAGCCAGCACCCGTCGGGTGCAAAGCAACCGTCGTGGGCGAAGCGGATCGGCTGGTGAAGGGACCTCTGCGGCCGCTGAAAGAGCCGCTGATCGCCCGCTCGATTCGGCGCAGCTTCAAGGCGGATCTTGCTCGGCTGAAGAAGATCCTGGAAACTCCCGAATCGCGCGGCTGACCGAACCAGGCGCTTCTGACCGATCGCGCCAGTTCCGAGGTGAGAGTGCCGGGTGGGCTCGCAGCCAACCAGGAGGGCCGAGTCCTGAAGAGACGTGTCGCGGCGAGTACTCTCGTAGTAGTCGTCCTTGGCGTGCTCCTGCATTTTGCGTGGGAGTGGAGTAACGAGAGTCCGGTCGTTGCCGTGTTCGCGGCGACGAGTGAAAGTACATGGGAGCACCTCAAGCTGGCCTTCTGGCCGGCGCTCTGGCTGGCACCGATTCAGCGATGGCTCTACGGAAGGCCGCCTGGCTGGCTCATGGCGACAGCGATCCGGACCCTCGTTCCACCTGCGGTCATCATCGGGCTCTTCTACGGATATACGAGCATTCTGGACACGAACTACCTTGCGCTGGACATCGGCACGTTCGTCGCTGCCGTCCTGACGGGCGAGTATGCCGGTCACTCCGTAATCGACAGGCACCTGACGCGCGCAACGAGGAGCGGGGTGCTCGTGCTGCTCGCGATTTCGGTGACGGCTTTTTCGATATTGACCTTTCACCCGCCATCCTGGTTCCTGTTCGAAGATCCACATGCAACGGCAGGCCCGGGCGGAGCGGCCGCCAGCGTTCGTGACGTCCTTTCGTCGGATTTTCGTTCACGCCTCGTAGCCGGCCCACGCCCGTGACGCACGTTGGTCGAAATCCGATGGCCGCGCGAGCCTGTAGAGCTGCGCCAGGTCCTTCTCCGCCTGGAACCGGGGATTCCTTCTGCGACATTGGGGCGGCGAGCCGGATTGGCCCGAAACTAAAGCGAGGGCGCTATGTGGCGTGTGGAGGCGACGTCACGATGCTGACGACAACCGCGAACCAGGTTGGCAGGCGCTTCGGACGTGCGAGTTCCGCACTGGCCTGGGTCGTATCCGCCGTTATCGTGGTGCTCCTCACGTCGAACCCTGTACGCGCCCAGGCGGTTGTTCAACCGCCGGGCCGTCTCATAGACGTGGGCGGGTATCACATGCATCTCTGGTGCGCGGGCCCAGCCAGCTCCGGACACCCGACCGTGGTGTTGAGTTCGGGCGCCGGTGGTTTCGCCCTCGACTGGGCGTTGGTGCAGCCCGCGATCTCGGAAGCGACGCGCGTATGCAGCTACGACGACTGGTGAGGACTATCTCCCGAGGAGATGGCAGCCATGCACGCGGCGCGGCCGGAGAACGCGCGCCCGCTCGGAGCACTGCCGCTCGTCGTGCTGGCGAGGGAGCAGTTCTCGGCTCCGCCGGATGTCGATCCAGCCGAATGGCAACGCGAAAAGATGGCGCGGAGTGTCGACCTCGCGCGACTCTCGAGCGCAGGGCGACTGGAGATCGACGCGTCGAGTGGCCATCACATTCACATGGACAACCCGCGGCTGGTTGTCGAGGCCATTCGCAGCGTCGTTCGTCGCGCAACCGGCGCGGGCATGTGAGTCCCCCCACGCAGTGAGTGCGGTGCAGCTGGCATGCGCGCGCGGCACCGACGTCTTCACGGTCCGCGGCGTCCCACTTTCGGCGATCGATCGAGCATGCCAAAGCTCGCGAGCTGGAGCCGTGCCGCGGAACGCGTGAGGAGTCGCCAACTGGCGACCCGAGCGTTCCGGGCGCGGCTCCAACCCCGTCCATCAGGGCTCGCCTCTGCCATTCGGATTCGCGGTCCAGCGCACTCCGTGCGGCGAAATCGAGCCGGGGATGGCGTAGAAGGCGTGCACGGTCGCGGCATCCATATCCACTACCGCCACGCCGTGTGGGCCATTCGAGGCGATGGCCTCCAGGGAAACGAAACCGTACTTCCCGTTGCCTGTCAGGTCATTGTGCGTGGCCAGCGTACCGGGTAACTCGACCGTAGTGACCGTGAACGACCGGGTGTCGATGATGGACGCCGTTGTCGTGGGGGAGCGCCGGCCTC
>DASUUI010000011.1:0-16248 GCA_036374155.1 Gemmatimonadaceae bacterium
CGGCTTGTGTCGCGCGCACGAGTCGCAGCCCACCGCGGCCGTCATGAGGTGCGCGATGCCGACGCGCTGCAGCCCACGATTCATGAGATCGTTCATCTTGCTGGTCACGACGCCGAGCGGGTGACCGCGCGCGTGCAGCGCCTCGAGCGTCGCGGTGACGTCGTCGTAGCAGCGCATCAGCCGGTCGTGATGCTCCTGCTGGTAGCTGCGGTAGCGCGCAACTATCGTCTCGACCTCCTCATCGGTGTCGAGAAACTCCCGCAGCTGTGTTCGCAGGGGGGTTCCGATCCCCGCGATCCATGCGTCAGTGGTGGGACGTCGTCCGGAATGCTCTGCGAACGCGTGCCGCATGGAGCCGAGCAGCAGCTCGATCGTGTCGAGCAGGGTGCCGTCGAGATCGAAGAGGATCGCCCGCGGTCTGCTCACGCGTTCAGGCGTGCGGGAAGTGCGGATTCCAGGCGACTTCCCAGAGGAATCCCTCCGGATCGGCGAAGTATCCGCTGCGTCCACCCCAGTCCGTGTCGGTCGCCGGCTTGACGATCCGGGCGCCCGCGGCGGTCAGCTCTTCGAGGAGGCGGTCCACGCCGTCGCGCTCGCGGACGTTGTGCGCGAGGGTGAATCCGGGGAACTCCCGGTGCGGGGCCTCATCGCTCAGGCCGGCGTCGTGCGCCAGCTCCTCCCGCGGATACAGCGACAGCCAGGTCCGGCCCATCTCGAAGAAGCTGACCCCGTCTGGTGTAGGGAGCTGCGGAAGCTTCAGCACGTCCCGGTAGAACGCGGTCGCGCGCCGGAGGTCCCGCACGCCGAGGGTAACGAAACTGAGTCTGGATTCCATTTGGCGAACTCGCAGCGAGGAGACGATATTCTATAGTATGCGCGCGACCCGGCGGTCCCCCTTTACCCGGCTGCTCGACGAAGTCGGAACGGTAGATCAGGTAGGAGTTGAGGAGCGGGCGGCCAAGTTCGCCACCCGGAGCATCAAGACCGCGTCCAAGCTCTGGGGGTTGAAGACTGCCGTCTCCATGGTGGATCTCACCACGCTCGAAGGCAAGGACACGCCCGGCAAAGTGGAATCATTGTGCCAGAAGGCGCGGGCGCCAGGTGAGGACCCGGAGATCCCGTCGGTCGCGGCGGTGTGTATATACCCGCCGCTGGTGAAGACCGCCCGGAAGCTGCTCGCCGACACATCCATCAAAGTTGCCTCGGTGGCCACGTCGTTTCCCTCGGGGCAGGCGCCGCTCAAGACGCGGCTCGCGGAAGTGAAGCAGGCGGTCGCCGACGGCGCGGACGAGATCGACATGGTAATCAACCGCAACGCGTTTCTGGCGGGCGAGCTGGATCTGGTGCAGGACGAGATCGCCGCGGTCGTGGACGCGTGCGGCGACGCCACGCTGAAGGTGATTCTCGAAGTGAGCGAGCTGGAGACGTACGATAACGTCCGCGCCGCTTCGTTCCTGGCCATGCGCGCGATCCGCTCGGAGGACTTCATCAAGACGAGCACAGGCAAGGCTTCCGGGGCGGCCACGCTGGCCAACACGCAGGTGATGCTGGAGGCGATTCGCGATCACTACCTCGCGACGGGCGTACCGATCGGCATGAAGCCGGCCGGTGGGATTCGCACCGCGAAACAGGCGCTGCACTACCTGGTCGCGGTGAAGGAGACGCTCGGCGACGCATGGCTGAACAACACGCGCTATCGCTTCGGAGCGAGCGCGCTGCTGAACGACCTGCTCCGCCAGATCGCAAAGCAGAAAACGGGCGCGTACCAGGCGCCGTACTACTTCTCCGAAGCGACGGGCTCGTACTGATGATTTCGTACGCGGCGGATCGCGACATGATGCGCGCGGGTGGTCGCGCGGGTGGGAGCGGCCAGCCATCGGCTTACGCGGCTAGCGGCTTATACGCTGCGAGCCTTCGCGCCCAGGCATCGTATCCCGCGCGGCTTCGTCCCGCGCGCGAAGTCTCTTGCTACGCCGCACGCCGCGTGCGCCGATGCCAGACCGCTCCCACCCGGGACGCTCTCGTGGCGCCGCTCAGCACGGCCGTTGCTCGCCGTGACGATTTGGCGGGCGATGCCGCCGGCTGGGAGGCAGGGTATGTCGCCACAGGCGGCGTGCGGCGTAGCAAGAGACCGCGCGCGCCGTTGCAGTTTGCGCGCGGGCTCGCAGCGTATAAGCCGCTAGCCGCCGAAGGCGACAGGCCCTGCCGACCAGCGCGCACGAGCGCCGATGTGCACCGCCCACCAGCGCGGAGACGATCATGACAGTACCCCGCACCACGTCACGGAAGTCGAGCGTTGCTGGCGGACGAGCGCGGAAGGATCGCGCGCACGCGTACGCCGAGCCGTCGCGCATACCCGAGCTCATCTTCGGCGACCTGTGGGAATTCGATCCGTCGCCCGAGCGTGCCGATCCGCGCATCAAGCCCGAGTACGGACTGTTCATTGGCGGCGAGTTCGTCGCGCCAGCGAGCGGCAGGACGTTCGAGTCCATCAACCCCGCGACGCTCAAGACCGTCGCGCGCATCGCGCACGCCGGCGCCGACGACGTGGACGCGGCGTTCCGGGCTGCGCAGAGCGCGTACGACGACGTCTGGTCAAGAATGCCGGCGCGGGAGCGCGGCAAGTACATCTACCGCATTGCGCGGCTGCTGCAGGACCGGGCGCGCGAGTTCGCGGTCGCCGAGACGATCGATGGCGGGAAACCCATCCGCGAGTCGCGCGACTTCGACCTGCCGATGAGCGCCGCGCACTTCTTCTATCACGCCGGCTGGGCCGACAAGATCGAGTACGCCATCCCCGGCCGTCGCGTGGAACCGTACGGCGTGGTCGGCCAGGTGATCCCGTGGAACTTCCCGCTGCTGATGCTGTCGTGGAAGCTCGCCCCTGCTCTCGCAATGGGTAACTGCGTCGTGCTGAAGCCCGCCGAGACGACTTCAGTGACTGCGATGAAGTTCGCCGAGCTGCTGCAGGAGGCCGAGTTGCCGCCGGGAGTCGTGAACTTCGTGACCGGTCCGGGCGACGTGGGCGCGCTGGTCACGCAGCACCCGCTGGCAAGGAAGGTCGCGTTCACCGGCTCCACCGAAGTCGGCAAGAAGATCATGCGCTCGCTCGCCGGTACCGACAAGAAGATGACCATGGAGCTTGGCGGCAAGGCGGCGAACATCGTATTCGACGACTCGCCGCTCGACCAGGCCGTGGAAGGCGTCATCAACGGGATCTTCTTCAACCAGGGTCACGTCTGCTGCGCCGGCAGTCGCATGCTCGTGCAGGAGTCGGTCGAAGGGCTGATGGTGGAGAAGCTCAAGGACCGGATGAAAGTGCTCAGAGTCGGCGATCCGCTCGACAAGAACACCGACATCGGGGCGATCAATTCGCGCATGCAGCTGGAGAAGATCGAGGAGCTCGTGGGCTCGGGCGTGGAGCAGGGGGCGGAGATGTGGCAGCCGCAGTGCCGCATTCCAGCCGCCGGGCTGTATTTCCGCCCGACGCTCTTCACCGGTGTGACGCAGAGCCACCGGATCGCCAGCGAGGAGATTTTCGGTCCGGTGCTCAGCGTGCTCACGTTCCGCACGCTGGACGAAGCCGTCGAGAAGGCAAACAACACGATGTACGGTCTCAGCGCCGGCGTGTGGACCGACAAGGGCTCACGGATCCTGAAGATGGCCACTGAGCTCAAGGCCGGTGTGGTCTGGGCGAACACGTTCAACAAGTTCGATCCGTCGTCGCCGTTCGGCGGCTACAAGGAGTCCGGGTTCGGGCGTGAGGGCGGGCGTCACGGACTGCTGGATTACGGGAAGCTCGTCTGATGGCGCGCCACGCCGCTGAAACCCCCTCGCGGAAACGGGGGAAGTCGCACGCCTCCAGCCGTCTCCCGGTAAGCAAGACGCCCAAGGTTTACGTCGGCGGCGAGTTCATCCGATCGGAGAGCGGGCGGACCTATCAGATCACATCGGGCGGGAAGTTCTTCGCGAACATTCCGGAGTGCACGCGCAAGGACGTGCGCAACGCGGTGGAGGCAGCGGCTGCGGCGGGCCCGAAGTGGGCGAAGCGCACGCCGTACAATCGCGGCCAGATCGTGTACCGCCTTGCCGAGATGCTGGAGGCGCGCGCGGCTGAGATGGCTGATGCCATCGCGCGCACCGCGGAAGTGAGCAACGATCGCAGCGCAGCGGAGGTCGCTGCAGCGATCGACCGTCTCATCTACTATGCCGGCTGGGCGGACAAGTACGAGCAGGTGCTCGGCAACACCAATCCGGTTGGAGGTCCCTTCTTCAACTTCACGGTGTCGGAGCCGGTCGGGATCGTGGGCGTCATCGCCGACAACCGCTCGCCGTTCCTCGCTCTCATCAGCCAGGTGGCGCCAGTCCTCGTGAGCGGCAACGTCGTCGTCGCGCTCGCGTCCGAACGGTTTCCATACCCTGCGATCGTGTTCGGCGAGATGCTTGCGACGTCCGATCTTCCAGCAGGCGTGCTGAACATCCTCACCGGGCATCGGAAGGAGCTGGTGCCGACGTTTGCGACACATACCCACATTCGCGGCATCGAGGCCGTCGTTACTGCCGCCGAAAGGAAGGAGCTGGCGCTCGGTGCGGCCGACAGCGTGAAACGCCTCCGGGCGCGTACCGAGGAAACGCCGCTCGAGTGGACCGACGACTCGCAGCAGAGCCTCTACGAGATCCGGAACTTCGTGGAGTTCAAGACTGTATGGCATCCGATAGGCGCCTGACGAGAATAAAGGATCAGATTGAGCAGCTACGCATTCCCCACGAGATCGAGTTCCCCCGCGCGGCGCTGGCTCGTGACGACTGTCGCCGCCGCCTTCGCGCTTTCATCGGCGTGCGGTGACGGGCCGACGGACCCGGCGCCCGAAGTGCCGGGAAGCATCACTGCGGCGTCCGCGACTTCGCTCGCCGGGACGGCCGGACAACCGGTAACACCGCTCCCATCGGTGGTCGTCCGCGACCAGAACGGCGATCCGATGTTCGGCGTGCGTGTGACCTTCGCGGTCACCGGCGGCGGAGGTGCCATCACCGGGGCGACTGCGTTCACCGGCTCGAACGGAGTCGCGACCGTCGGCTCCTGGACGCTTGGTCCATCGACGGGAACCAACACGCTCACCGCGAGCGTGAGCTCGCTCGCCGCTGTCACGTTCACGGCGACCGCGCAGGCCGGGGCGCCGACGATTCTCGCGAAGAGCGCCGGCGACGCGCAGACCGCGCCCGTTGCGACACCGGTCCCGATACCACCGGCTGTCATCGTGACCGACGCTCTGAACAACCCTGTCGCCGGAGTGACCGTCGTTTTCGGAGTGGCCAGTGGCGGAGGAAGCAGCACGGGCAACACCGCTGTCACGAACAGCGCCGGAATCGCCGCGGTCGGCAACTGGACACTCGGCACAGCCCCGGGACCGAACACTCTCGACGCAACGTTCGGCGACCTGACGGTCACGTTCGCAGCCACGGCGGTCGCCGGCGCGCCGGCGAACATAATAAAGGAAGCGGGCGACAATCAGAGCGCCCCTGCAGCTACGGCAGTTGCGGTCGAGCCTTCGGTGAGGATCACCGATGCGCAGGGGAATCCGGTTGCCGGGGTCGCTGTGACTTTCGCGGTTGCTCCAGGTAGTGGATCGCTGACGGGCGGCGCGCAGGTCACCGATGCGAACGGCATCGCCACAGTCGGCTCGTGGACGCTTGGCTCGACCGTGGGCGTCAACACGCTTACCGCCAGTGCCGGGTCGTTGACGGCGACTTTCACCGCGACCGCGACCACCGGGGCACCGGCGAATCTCGTCAAGCAGGCAGGTGATGCGCAGATTGCAACGGTCGCTACGGCCGTGTCAGTCGATCCCGCTGTCCGGCTCACGGACGCGCAGGGCAACCCTGTCACGGGCGCGACCGTGGTTTTCTCAGCGTCTGGTAATGGCTCGGTGACCGGCGGCACGCAACTCACGGACGCCAACGGTGTCGCCACCGTTGGCTCGTGGACGCTGGCAACCGTCGCGGGAGGCAACACCCTCACTGCGACGGCCGGCACGCTCGTCGTCACGTTCACTGCGACAGGGACTCCCGCAGCGCCGTCGAACATGGTGAAACAGGCGGGGGACGCGCAGTCAACCGTCGTTGGGACCGCAGTCTCGATCGATCCCGCGGTGCGCATCACCGACGAGTTCGGCAACGCGGTGCCGGGAGTTTCGGTCACTTTCACGGTGTCGTCCGGCGGCGGCTCGGTCACTGGGGAAACCCAGGCGACGGACGGCAACGGCGTGGCGACCGTCGGCAGCTGGACGCTCGGCACGAGCGCCGGCGCCAACGCCCTCACTGCCACCGCCGGCTCTCTCGAGGTCATCTTCACGGCGACTGCGACGGCTGCAGCGGCGGAGAACCTGGTGAAGATCGCTGGTGACGGACAGACAGCCGTCGCCGGAACGGCGGTCGCCGTCGATCCGAGCGTGAGGCTCACCGATGAGTTTGCAAACCCGATCGTCGGCGTGCCGGTGACGTTTGCTGTAACGTCGGGCGGCGGCTTGATCACGGGAAGCGCACAAGTCACCGACAGCGACGGAGTGGCGACAGTCTCCAGCTGGACGCTTGGAACGACCGCGGGAGCGAACGTGCTCAGCGCGACCGCCGGATCGCTGGTCGTGACTTTCACTGCGACAGGCGTACCCGGCGCGCCGGCGAACATCGTCAAGCAGGCCGGTGACGGTCAGGATGCGACGGTCGGGACGGCCGTTGCGGTGGATCCTGCCGTACGCATCACGGACGTACATGGGAATGCTGTTCCCAACGTCACGGTCACTTTCGCCGTGGCCTCCGGCGGAGGCTCGGTCAATGGCGCCGTGCAATCCACAGACGCCAACGGAGTTGCAACAGTTGGAAGCTGGACGCTGGGACCCACGCCGGGGGAGAACACCCTGACCGCTACGGCAGGCTCGCTCGTGGTGACGTTCACGGCGACCGCCCTGCTCGGCCCTCCGGCGAACGTTGCGAAGCAGGCTGGCGACGGCCAGTCCGCGACAGTGGGTACAGCCGTCACCACCGCCCCGGCAGTGCTCGTCACGGATGCTCAGGGGAACCCGGTTCCCGGCGTGACCGTCACGTTCGAGATCGCATCGGGTCAGGGATCGATCACGGGTGGAGACCAGGTGACGGATGTGAACGGACTGGCCTCGGTCGGCAGCTGGACCCTCGGAACCACAGCTGGGGGGAACACGCTCACCGTCACCGCCGCGGGCATCGTGGTGACGTTCTCGGCAACAGGCACCGCCGACGCTCCTGACGACATCGTTATCGTTGCAGGCGATGGTCAGAATGCGCCCGCGGGCACGGACGTGCCAATCGCACCGTCGGTCAAGGTCGTGGATCAGTACGGGAACGGGGTCGCGGGGGTCACCGTCACCTTCATGGTCACCGCAGGCGGTGGCTCGGTCACAGGGGAGGAGCAGGTGACCGGGGCCGACGGAATCGCCACTGTCGGGAGCTGGACTCTCGGCGCGACGCCCGGCGCGAACGAGTTGGTTGCGGAGACGGACGCGCTGTCCGAGGTCTTCACCGCCAACGGGACCTAGCAGGACGGAAAAGCGCAGTCAGCGTGAGACTGCTCGTCCTCGGCGCATCCGGCGGGATCGGCAGCTGAGTGGTCTGCCTTGCCGCCGAACGGTGCTCAGCGAAAGCGGCCTGGACTGGCTCGCCGTGCGTCCGGTCACCCTGGTGAACGGATCGCCGACAGGCCGGGCGGGTGCCGTGGACACCTACGGGCTGACTTTCACCGTATCCCGTGGGGACGTGGCGGCGTGGCTCGTTCATGCCGCCGAGCGCCGTCAGCCCCTGATTGAGCGCCGCATCCTGCTCGGCAGCTGAGAATTCGTACGTTTGAGCCGCGCGCCGTCTATTATCAGTAAGGCATTGTACGCCGACGACTGACAGGACTCACACATGCGCGACCCAAGTACCGGTGCGGTTCCATGGGCAAGCTCCCCTACCGCCAAAGAAAAGAACGCCGCACAGCGCGCAGTAACCGCGCTGCTCGATGCGCTGGCACCCGAACCGGCAGTACGCAGGGCTGAGCGACCGCGACTGCGCGTCGAACAGCATCGCACTCCCGGCGGCTGCGTCCTCCAGGCTGCAGATGCGGCGCTCACCGTCTCCTGGTTCCCCGATGCGTCCGAAGACTCGGCGCTCGGCGAGCTGCACATCGTGATCTGGAAAGGGACCGTGGCCCGGCGCGGCTCGCCCCGGAGCAGGGAGCGCGCGGTGGTCACCGGTGAACTGGTGATGCGTCCGGTGGAGCATCCATCCGACACGCAGGTGTGGCGCGACGCAGACGGCCGAACCTATGACACGGAGTCGCTGGCGACGTTGTGCCTGTCGCTCCTCGAGAAGCAGATCGGGCCGGACGCCGACAAGCCCCGGACATAGTCCGCGGGCAAGGCCGACGCGTGCACGCCATAGGAACGCTGCGCGCCTGCATTGCTGAACTGCAGCAGTGACTCAGATCGCGTTCTCCTCGGTGGGGGTGTCCTTCGGCGCCTCCACGATCTTCTCTGACATCACCTTCACCGTCGCCGCCGGCGAGCGGTGGGGGGTCATCGGGCGGAACGGCACCGGGAAGACGACACTGTTCCGGCTGCTCACCGGCGAGCTGAAGCCGACGCACGGGAGCGTCGCGCGGCAGCCGGGGCTGCGCGTCTCCCTTCTCGAGCAGCACCGGACGTTCCGCAACGCTGCCACCGTGTGGGAGGCTGCAGCGGGCGAGCTCGGCGAGCTGCTCGAGCTGGAGAAATCGCTGGAGGCACAGGCTGCCGCGCTTGCCGGCGATTCGTCTCCTTCTGCCCTCGCGCGCTACGGTCGGGACCTGGAGCGTTTCGAGCGTGAAGGCGGTTACGAGGTTACCTCGCGCATAGACGCCGTGCTGCACGGGATCGGATTCGACCCGGTCGCCGCGCGCACCACTTCCGTGGACACGCTGAGCGGCGGCGAGCGCGGACGGCTCGCTCTGGCGAGCCAGCTGGTCAGCACCGCGGACATCCTGCTGCTCGACGAACCGACGAACCATCTGGACCTCGAGACGACGCGGTGGCTGGAGCAGTACCTCAGGGAGATGAACCGGACGGTACTGCTGGTGAGCCACGATCGCGCCTTCCTCAACGCGACCGCCGATCACATCCTGCACTTCGAGGGCGGAACCGCGACGCCGTACAGCGGCGGGTATCAGGCGTTCGTCGCGCAGCGCGCCGAGCGGCGGCTGGCGCAGCAGCGGGCGTTCGAGCAGCAGCGGCGCGTGATTGCGCACGAGCAGGATTACATCGCGCGCAACATCGCGGGGCAGAACACGAGACAAGCGAAGGGACGGCGCAAGCGTCTCGAGCGGCTGCCGCGGCTGAGCGCGCCGGTGGGCGATGAGGAAACAATGGCGCTCCGGTTCGATGTGCGTGAGCGCGGCGGCGACAGGGTCGTCTCTGCCTCGCGCGTGACCGTCGCTGTCGGCGACCGTGTGCTGGTGCACGATTTCACCGGTACCGTGATCCGCGGCGACGTGCTCGGTTTCGTCGGGCCGAATGGCGCCGGTAAGTCCACGTTCATCAGGGCGCTGTTCGGCGAGCATCCGCTGGCGTCGGGGGAGCTGCGCACCGGAGGGTCGATCGTGCCCGCCTACTACAGGCAGGACATGTCACAACTGCCGGCGGACAGCACGATCTACGAAGCAGTCACTGACTTGCGCCCAACGTGGGAGCGGCGCCTGGTTCAGGGCCACCTCGGCAGGTTCGGCTTCTCCGGCGATGAGGCGCAGAGACGGATCGGAACGCTCTCCGGTGGCGAGCAGGGACGCGTGGCGCTGGCGCTTCTGATGCTGTCGGGCGCGAACCTGCTTGTGCTGGACGAGCCCACGAACCATCTCGACGTCGAGTCAATCGAGACTCTGGAGGACGCGATCGAGAGGTACGACGGCACGGTGCTGCTGGTGAGCCACGATCGTGAGCTGCTGCGCGCGCTGACGACGAAGGTGTGGGTGCTGCACGACCAGCGGATCACGGAGTTCGCCGGCGGGTTTGCCGAGTGGGAGGAGGTGAGTGCCGAACGCAAGCACGCGGCAGATGTGAAGGCCGCGGAAGATCAGGCGCTGCGGCGGGTGCACGAGCGGCAGCGTATCGCGCGCGCCGACAAGCGAGGCGGCGCTGATCCGCGCGCTCAGCTGCGGACCGCTCGGCGGGCGCTCGAGCAGGCCGAGGCGAAAGTCGAGAAGCTGGAGAAGCGGATAGCGGAGATAACGACCAGGCTGGAGGATCCGGCCCTCTACACCCGCGTCGGAGGAGTGGCCGAGGCCAACCGGCTCGGCGCTGAGCTGGACGAGCTCAGGCGGGAGCTCGACCTCGCGGTGGAGCAGTGGACTGCGGCTGAGTCAGAGGTCGAGTCGCTCAGCGCCACCCGGTAAGTGGCGTCCGGGCGAGCGCCGGACGCCACGGGCACGCTCACCAGATCTTGACGCGCTTCTCCGGCTCCAGCCACATCCCATCGCCCGGCTTCGTGTTGAAGGCGGCATGGAATGCGTCGAAGTTCCGAAGCACCTGGTTCGTGCGGTATTCGTTCGGCGAATGCGAGTCGGTCAGCACACGCCGCCGGAGCGCGTCCTCCCGGTACAACCCGCGCCATACCTGTGCCCAGCCGATGAAGAACCGCTGATCGCCGGTCAGCCCGTCAATGACGGGAGCCTCACGTCCGCCGAGTGACCGCTTGTACGCCTTGTAGGCGACAGCCAGTCCGCTCAGATCGCCGATGTTCTCACCAAGGGTGAGACGGCCATTGACGTTGAGACCCGGCAGCGGCGACAGCGCCTCGTACTGCGCGACGAGCACGGCGGTTCGGTCACGAAAAGCCTTCGCGTCGCTTTCACTCCACCAGTCGCGAAGGTTGCCGTCGCCATCCGAGCGACTACCCTGATCGTCGAATCCATGGCTGAACTCGTGACCGATCACTCCGCCGATGCCACCGTAGTTGAGCGCGTCGTCAGCCTGCATCGAGAAGAACGGGGGCTGCAGTATCGCAGCGGGGAAGACGATCTCGTTGAGGCTCGAGTTGTAGTACGCATTCACCGTCTGAGGGGTCATCGACCATTCGTGCCGGGCGATGGGACTTCCGATCCGGTCGATGCTTCGCTGCCGCAGGTACCTGTTGCGGGCGATCTCGTTGGCGATGAGGTTGTCGCGCGTCACCTCGAGTGACGTGTAATCGCGCCACTGATCGGGGTAGCCGATCTTCACGTTGAACTTCGCCAGCTTCTCCTGCGCGCGTGCCCTGGTCTCGGGTGTCATCCACTCCAGCTCGTCGATTCCAGTGCGAAACGCTTCACGGAGGTTCGAGACGAGCTGCTCCATTCGGCCCTTCGCCTCCGGTGGAAAGTGGCGCTCGACGTACAGCTTGCCGACAGCCTCTCCCATCGTGGCGTTGACGAAAGCGACAGCCTTCTTCCAGCGCTCGCGATCCTCCTCGATCCCCTGCAGCTCGCGCCCCCGGAACGCGAAGCGTGCGCGCTGGAAGTCGCTGCTCAGCCGGTCTCCGTAGGAGTCGAGCAGGTTGACCGTCATGTACCGTTTCCAGGTCTCGACGGGCGTCTGCGCGATGATCGCGTCGAGGGCGGCAAGGTAATCGGGCTGTCGCACGATGAACGCGGGTGACGCTGCCAGTCCGATGTCCGCCAGCAGCCGTGGCCAAGCCAGCGTCGGCGCGGCTGTCTCCAGCTCGGCGATCGTTCGCGGGTTGTAGGTCGCTTCCCGGTCGCGATTGCGCGCCGGTTCCCAGTGCCGCTCCGCGAGTCCCCGCTCGAGCGCCATCACCGCCTGCGCACCTGCGGCGGGGTCACTGTCGCCCGCCAGTCGCAGCAGCGTCTCGGCGTACTTGAGATAGGCTGCGCGCTGTTCGTCGAAGCGCGCCCCCTCGCGGAGATAGTACTCGCGGTTCGGCAGTCCGAGCCCGGACTGGCCCATCGACACGACGTAGCGCGTGGCGTCCTTCGGATCCTGCCCCACGCCGATCGAGATCGGATTGCCTGCTCCTAGCCACCAGAGGCGCGCGAACTGTGAGGGCAGGTCGGCGTGGCTGCGGATTGCCGCGATGCGGTCCAGCTCCTCCTTCAACGGCGTGATGCCAGCCGCTTCGATTCGGGCCGTGTCCATGTAGCTCGCGTACAGGTCGCCGATCTTGCGGCGCTCCGATCCGGGCGCGGCGTCTGTCGCGTTCATCGCTGCTTCGATGATCGCGCGCAACTGCTGCTGGCTCTCTTCCCCGAGGTCCGCGAAAGAGCCGACAGTCGCCCGGTCATCGGGAATCTTCGCCCTGCTCAACCAGCCACCGTTCACGTGCCTGAAGAAATCATCCTGTGGCCTGACGGAGTTGTCGAAGTTCTCCCGGATGATCCCCGTTTCAGAACGAACCGCGGCGGACTGCGCCGGTGCATCGCTCTGTGCGGGGATGCTGATGGGAAGTGCGAGCGCTGCTGCGAGCGCGAGACGGAGCCTTGCCGGTGTCAGCATTGTGAGTCCTGCCGTCGAAGACGGTGTTCTGTGCGGAGAGGGTGAACGTTGGCCGCACGGTTCAGGGCGCGGCATACCAGCCGCGTGCCCTCTCTCAAGAAACAGAAATTCACTCGCTGAGGCAACCATTCCAGCGGCACACCACCCGTCAGCGTAGCTTTTCGGCGCATGAGCGCATTCGACAGCCCGTTCGGATGACCGATCCGGGTCTGATTGCGGGCGTCGGCCGAAACAGCGGCGACGTCGGCCGGCTGCGGCAGGCAGAGATCTTCATTCGGGGTCTGGCAGGGCGGAAGCCGCGCGTCAGTACCAATGGCGAGCTGCTCGAGCAGCAGGCTCGGGAAGTCATGTCGCGCGAAGGTTTTGCCTACGTGGCAGGCGGCGCCGGCGCGGAGCGTACGATGCGGGCCAATCGCGCCGCGTTCGACCGCTGGGCGATTGTGCCGCGCATGCTGCGCGACGTCTCGCAGCGGGACCTCTCGGTGACGCTCTTCGGGCGCAAGCTGCACACACCGGTGCTGCTGGCGCCCGTCGGCGTTCTGGAGATGGTGCATCCCGAAGCCGACCGCGCGGTCGCTCGCATGGCCGCCGCCGAGGGCGTGCCGATGATCTTCTCCAGCCAGGCGTCGGTGCCGATGGAGGAGTGCGCTGCGGTAATGGGCGACTCGCCGCGCTGGTTCCAGCTGTACTGGGGAACCTCGGACGAACTGATGCGCAGCTTCGTCAGGCGCGCCGAGGCATCCGGCTGCGAAGCAATCGTGCTGACTGCGGACACCACGCGCCTCGGCTGGCGCGTGCGCGACATGGACCTCGGCTTCTCGCCATTTCTTCAGGGGCGGGGGATCGCGCAGTACACCAGCGATCCCGTCTTCCGCGCGAGTCTGGCGAAGCCGCTCGAATCAGTCGCCACAGTCGGCCCCGGCAGAGTGAACCTCGCGCTGCTGCGCGTGATCGCGCGCCTGTATCGCCGCTATCCGGGGTCGATTGCGGAGAAGGTTCGCTCAGGCACGCCACGTCGCGCGGTGCAGCGATTCCTCACGACCTACTCGCGGCCCTGGCTCAACTGGACAGATCTCGCCCGGCTTCGCGAGGCGACCTCGCTCCCGATCCTGGTGAAGGGGATTCAGCATGCGGACGACGCGCGTCTGGCGCTGGAGCACGGAGTCAACGGCGTGATCGTGTCGAACCACGGCGGGCGGCAGGTGGACGGCGCGATCGCGTCGCTCGATGCGCTCCCGGACGTGGTGGCCGCCGTGAACGGGCGAATGCCGGTACTCTTCGACAGCGGGATCCGCGGCGGCGCCGACATCTTCAAGGCGCTGGCACTTGGCGCAACCGCTGTATGCATAGGCCGGCCATACGCTTACGCGCTGGCGATCGCTGGTCACGAGGGCGTGCGCGAGGTGATCCGGAATTTCTGCGCCGAGCTCGATCTCACGGCCGGTCTTGCGGGTTGCGCAACACGGGCCGACATCAATCGGGAGTGTCTCGTAACTTCCGCTATCTTGAAAACGTAGGAATGGAGGTCGCTCTTCGATCAACGACTCTGACCCCCTGGTGCCATGGAACTCATCATCATTCTGGTAGTACTCCTCCTGCTCGTGGGGTTCGTAGTCTCGCTGTACAACAGGCTCGTATCGGGGCGCAACCGGTTCAAGAACGCGTTCGCGCAGATAGACGTGCAGCTCAAGCGGCGCTACGACCTCATCCCGAACCTGGTCGAGACCGCGAAGGCGTACATGAAGCACGAGCGCGAGACGCTGGACGCCGTGATCCGCGCAAGAAACTCGGCTGCGCAGGCCGAGAAGCTGGTGGCTGGCGACCCGACCGACGCGGCGGCGATGCAGGCGCTGGCGGGCGCGGAGCGGGGACTCACGGGTGCGCTGACCAGGTTCTTCGCGCTGTCGGAGTCATATCCGGACCTGAAAGCCGATGCCAACATGCGGCAGCTCAGCGAGGAGCTGACTTCGACCGAGAATCGCGTTGCGTTCGCGCGCCAGGGTTACAACGACGCCGTTACCAGCTACAACATCGCCCGCGAGACGTTCCCGGCCAACATGATTGCGGGGATGTTCAACTTCACGGAGGCGCCGCTGCTGGTCGTCGAGAACGAAGCGGAGCGTGAGGCGCCGCGGGTCTCCTTCTGACGCGGTAACCCGGCTTCCCTGAGCGGCGGCCACCGATGGACTTCTTCGAAGCGCAGGATTCGGCACGGACGCGGACGCGTACGCTGGTCGTGCTGTTCGTCCTCGCCGTCGCTGCGATCATCGCCGCGATCTACCTGCTGGTCCACGCGACGTTCGGGCCGGGGCCGCGAGGCGCAGTCGATCCAGTACTGCTGACCGCGGTCGCGGCCGGAACGATCCTGCTCGTCGCGGGCGGCAGCACGGTTCGCACAATGCAGCTCCGCCAGGGTGGTGGTCGCGTGGCGGAGCTGCTCGGTGGCAGGCAGGTGCGCTCCAACACCACCGACGAGCACGAGCGCCGGCTGGTGAACGTCGTCGAGGAGATGGCCATCGCGTCGGGAACACCGGTCCCCGCGATATACGTCCTCGATGACGAGCAGGGGATCAACGCGTTCGCTGCCGGCTACACGCTGGACGACGCCGCGGTCGCCGTCACCCGCGGCACGCTGGAAAGCCTGACCCGCACCGAGCTGCAGGGAGTCATTGCGCACGAGTTCAGCCACATCCTGAACGGCGACATGCGGCTCAACATCCGGCTGATCGGGCTCCTGTACGGCATTCTGCTGCTCGCGATACTCGGCCGCGGCCTGCTGCACGCAGGCCGGGGCAGCCGGCGCGGACGCAGCGGGGGAGACGGCAGGGTCGCGCTCATCGGCATCGGGCTCGTGGCCGTCGGTTACATCGGAGTGTTCTTCGGCCGGCTGATCCAGGCTGCCGTTTCGCGCCAGCGGGAGTACCTCGCGGACGCGGCAGCGGTTCAGTTCACCCGCGCGCCCGAGGGAATTGCAGGCGCATTGAAGAAGATCGGTGCGGCAGGGGATGGCTCGCGCATCGAGAACCACCACGCGGCCGAGGCCGGTCACCTGTTCTTCGCCAACGGCGTGGGGCGCGCGTTCACGACGCTGCTTTCAACGCACCCGCCGTTGACCGACCGGATCCGCCGGATCGATCCGTCATTCGAGGGAGAGCTTGCAGATCCGGTTGCGGCTGCACTCGAGCAGGCCGCGGGCGTGTCGTTCATCTCCGCCGCGCCGGCTGAAGTAACCGGCGGGCAGCCAGCGTCAGGCGGTGTGGGCGAAGCGCTGGTGGCGACCATCGGTGCGCCGCGCAGCGAGCACCTGGCGTATGCGCACGGGGTCCTCGAGTCTCTGCCGGAGACGGTGCGTGCCGCGGCCCACGATCCGTCGGACGCGCGGGCGCTGCTCTTTGCGCTGCTCATTTCCGGGGGCGACAACAGTGTGCAGCTGAACGAGATCGCTGCGCTTGGCGAATCGGGGCTGGCTGGGCGCGTGACCGAGTTGACGGCATTCGTTGGTCCGCTCGGGGCGGCGGCACGCCTGCCGCTGCTCGACATCCTTCTGCCGGCCCTGAGATCCCTCCCGGCGGAAATGCGACAGGCGGTTCACAGAGTCGCTGCGAGACTCATCGCGAGCGACGATCGCGTTGACGTATTCGAGCTGGCGGCGTTTCACGTGCTCGGCCGCCACCTGACCGATCAGCGGAACGCGGCCGCAAGTGCGGGCAGCGGAATCCAT
>DASUUI010000012.1:0-19507 GCA_036374155.1 Gemmatimonadaceae bacterium
CGAGCGCGGCCACAGCCGCGGGCGTGAGCTCGTCCGGGTGGTTGAAGTGCGTGTTCATGAAGATGGGATGGTACTTCTGCACCATCTCGCAGAACTCGGGCGTTATCCGCTCGGGCAGGTGCGAGGTGATCCGGCTGCCGAGGCGGATGATCTCGATGTGCGGAATCTCGCGCAGCCGCTGGAAGATGTACTCCAGCCGCGAGTCGCTCAGCATCATCGGGTCGCCGCCGGAGAGGATCACGTCACGGATCTCCGGATGCGCCGCGAGATACTGGAACGCGGACTCGTACTCCTTGAGCGAGATCTTCTCCGGATCGCCGACCTTCCGCCGCCGCGTGCAGAAGCGGCAGTACGTCGCGCACACAGGACTCACCAGGAACAGCGCGCGGTCCGGATACCGGTGCGTGATGTTCGGCACCGGTGAATCCCCGTCCTCGTCCAGCGAGTCGATGATCCCGTCCTGAACGTCGAGCTCCTCGACGGTCGGGACGTACTGATTCCACATCGGGTCGCCGACTTCCTTTATCGCGTCCAGTGCGGCCGGCGTGATCCGCATCTGGAAGTTGTCGAAGGCGGGCCGGAGGGCTTCGACGTCTATGACGTCGTGGCCGAACTTCTCAGCGAGCTTTTCAAGGCTCGCGATGCTCCGATCGCGCAGTATCTGCTGCCACTCACTCATTCGCGTGTGACTCCCGGCCGCCCGGAATGGGTCGGCACAAGCCTCTTGGTGTAGATGACGCGGTCGTCCCCCGGTGCGTAAAACTCCGGAACCCTGCCGGACTCGACGAAACCGCGCTTCTCATAGAACGCGCGCGTCGCCTGGTAGTCCGGACGGGACGAGGTTTCTGCCACGACCATCCGGCCGCGGCCTTCGCGCAGTCTGTCTTCCACTGCGCTCACCAGCAGGCTCCCGGTGCCGTTGCGCTGTATGCGCTGGTCAACCGCGAGCCAGTAGAGGTCGTACGTTCTGTCGGTGTCCGGCGTCCTGCCGTAACACGCGAACCCTGCCAGACGGTCGGCCTCGTCGAATGCGCCGACGAACGCATAGTCGTCGTCCGACGGGTGGCCGCCATGCGTCACTGACTGATCGAAGAGCTCCAGCGCGACATCTATCTCCTCGTCGCGGAAGACGCTGGTGCTCCGGAGAATGTCCCGGACGGCGTCGCGATGTTCGCGAGCGAGCAGGCCGATGCGCGCGGTCATCGTCAGCCGCCGGAAAGCTTGAGCGCGCTCGCCCACGCTTCGGCGGGCGTTGCGATCTCGCGGTCGAATGCCAGCGAAGCGACGTGCCCGATCAGGTCGTCGTACTCGATCCCTGCGACGTTCGCCATGCGCGGAAGCCCGGCGTCGGGCGAGATATCGGCGTTCGCGTTCACCTCGAGGATCCACGGCTTTCCGTCGCGGTCGATCCGGAAGTCAACGCGGCCGTAGCCGCGCCCCGACACGATGGACCACGCCTCGAGGGCGAGCTGCTCCAGCTCGTCCCGCAGGTCGTCCTCCAGCGGTGCGGGGCACACCGGCTGCGCGCCGGTGTCCTCCGGGCTGCCGGTGATCCACTTCGACTGGTAGGACACGATCTTCCACATCCCCTGCGGCATCCCGCCGAAGTCGATCTCGCTCATCGGCAGCACCCGGTCGCCGAGGATCCCGACGTTCACCTCGCGCCCCTCGATGAAACGCTGGACGACGATCTCGTCCCACCGCTCGTGCATGGCTCGTACACGGGCGGTGAGCGCACGCATGCTGCGGACCACCGACTTCTGCTCGATGCCGATGGACGCGTCTTCCGCCGCCGGCTTGCAGATCGCCGGGAAGCCGACGCTCGTGATCTCGTCGCCCCGGCGGAACACGTTCCACCGCGGCACCGGCAGGCCGGCCCTGTCGAGCAGCATGTTGACGAGCGGTTTGCGCAGGCAAAGCGCGAGCGTCCAGCTCCCGCTTCCCGTGAACGGAACGTTCAGCAGCTCGAGCGCGCCGATCGCGGGCGGCTCCATCTCGGCCGAGCCGTCGATCCCTTCGCACAGGTTGAAGACGAGGCCGAATTTTCCGCGGCGGAGCCGGTCCACCCACATCGCGTCGCCCGCCACCGGCACGCGCGTGACGGTGTGGCCGAGCTTCGTCAGCGCGCTCTCCACCCGCTCGACGGTCTCGAGGATGAGAACGTCCGGCTCGGGACCGAGCGCCGACAATGCGTCGAAGATGATCGCGGTCTTCATGCGCGGGTGCAGGCTACGCCGCCGCCGAACGGCGGCCGCGCGTCCGGCGCGGGAGGCGAACGCCCTGCCGCCGGGCGCCGGCGATGAGGCACGCCTGGATCAGCTCGTCGTAGCCGATTCCCGCTGCCCGCGCGGCCTTCGGCAGGCAGGAGTTCTCCTTCGGGTCGGGAAGGATTCCCGGGAGCGGGTTGATCTCCAGGACGTGCGGCTCGCCCGCGGCATCGAGGCGGACGTCGAGGCGCGTCCAGTCGCGGCAGCCGACCGCGTGATACGCGGCGAGCGTCACCGACTCGATCTTCTCCCGGAGCTCGTCGGAGATCGCCGCGGGACATTCGAAGATCTCGAGCGGCTTCTCCGGCGTGTCCCACACCCACTTGGCCTCGTAGCCGTACACGGGAACGGCCCCTTCCGGCAGTGAGTCGAAGCGGATGGCGACGATCGGAAGCACCCGGGCATCGGCACCGTTGCCCAGTACGCCGCAGGTGAACTCGGCCCCCGTGAGGAACTCCTCGACCAGCACCGCCTGCTCGTAACGCTCGAGCAGAAGCCTGACTCTCCCCTCCAGCTCGGCCACGTCCCGGCAGAAGTTCGAGGCGAACACGCCCTTGGACGATCCCTCGTGCACCGGCTTGGCGAAGACGGGGAACCGCAGCTCGCCGGCCTTCGCCGCCACGTCGCCCACCGACGCGGCGACGAAGAAAGGCGGCGTCCTCACGCCGCGCGCGGTGAGGACGTCCTTGGTTCTGGCCTTGTCGAGACAGAGGGAAAGGGTGAACGGATCGCTGCCGGTATAGGGGATTCCGTAGAACTCGCAGATCGCGGGGACGTGCGCCTCCCGGTTAGGGCCATGCCGTCCCTCGGCGATGTTGAAGACGATGTCCGGTCGGGCAGCGCGGAGCTTCTCCGGGAAATCCTCGTCCGCCTCCAGGCGGATCACCTCGCCGAACGGCGCGAGCGCAGCCTCGACCGCGGCGATCGTCTCGGCACTGTCCCACTCGGCGAACTCGTCGTCCACGCCGGGCGTGACCAGTCCCCCGGGCGCTGAGGAGTCGAGCGGCAGGTGGGAAGATTTTTCCCCGGAGCGCGACGTTCCGCTGCTGGATGAGCGAAGGGCGACGACCGGTTCAGGCTTCTGGTTGTAGGCGAACCCGATGCGGGTCATCCGGTCTCTGCGCGAGGCAGCGGAAATTTTCGCGCGAATGATAAAAAAAGCGGGAGGGCCATGCAACGCTTTTCTGGCGTTTTACGCGCCGAAAAAAAATCTCGTGACGTGAAAAAAAATCGGAGCAGCAAAGCAGAGAGAGTCGATCCGGTCGAGCACTCCTCCGTGCCCGGCGATCGTGGCTCCAAAATCCTTCACGCCCCGGTCGCGCTTGATCGCCGACATCACCAGCCCGCCGGCGAATCCCATGGAGGAAACGAGGAAAGCCATCGCCGCCGCCTGCCCGGGCGTGAAAGGCGTCGCCCACCAGATGCCCGCGCCGACCGCCGTCGCCGCCGCCACTCCGCCGACCAGACCTTCCCACGTCTTGTTCGGGCTGATGGTCGGAGCCACGTGCCGCCGACCGAACAGCTTGCCCGCGATGTACTGGAAGACGTCGCTCAGCTGGACGACCAGGACGAGAAAGAAGAGAAGGTTGGCGTTCTGTCCCTCGAACCTCGGAATGTCCAGCATGAGGAGCGCGGGCGCGTGGCTCACGCAGTACACGCAGACCATCAACCCCCAGTTCATCGCCGCCGTCCGGGCCAGGAACTGGCTGGTGTCGCCGGCGAGCACACTGCGGACGGTCACCAGGATGAAGCCGTACACCGGGATGAGGATGGCGAACAGGCCGTACCACTCGATGTAGATCAGGGCGTACTGCAGCGGCAGCAGGATGAAGAAGCTGAGGAAGAGCGTCGTGTGATCGGCCGCACGGGTCGGAGCGAGCGTCACGAACTCCCTCAGCGCGAAGTACGAGATGACCGCGAAGAGGACGAGGGAGCCGATGCCGCCGGTGAGCACGGCGACGGCGAACACCCCGACCATCACCCACCAGGCGCGGATCCTGGCGTTGATGTTCGCAACCGTAGCCACGCCCTGCTCGCTGCCGACTGTCCGGGCGAGAATGCCGCCCACCAGACTGGCGACCACGAGCAGAACGAGGACGCCGCCGAAGAGGAGAATCAGCGGCTGGTCCAGCGCGAAGCCCAGCCTCAACTGCCGCGGAGCCGCACGACCGCTTCGCGCGTGCGCGTCAGGAAGGTTTCCTTGTCCTCGCCTTCCTCCATCCTCAGCGGATCGCCGAAGATCACGCTTCCCACCATCGGGACGGGCACGATCTCGCCCTTGGGAAGAATCCGGTTCATGTTGGCGAGGTAAACCGGCACGAGCTCGAGCCCCGGCTTGAGACGGCACAGGTGGTAAAGGCCGCTCTTGAACGGTCCGACGCGCTCCCCTGACCCACGTGTGCCTTCGGGGAAGACGATGATGGAGTAGTGGTCGCCCATCTCGGCAGCGATCCGCTCGATCTGCGCGCGGGCGACCGCCGCAGCCTGCTCGGGCGAATGCTTCGTCTTCGAGCGGTCGATCAGGATCGCGTTGAAGGCGTTCTCGGCGATGTAGCGGCGGAGCGCGCTCGTTCCCCAGTAGTCGCGCCCCCCTACGGGGCGGGTGCGCCGGCGAATCTCCTTCGGCAACGCGGCCCAGAGCACGACGAAATCGAGGTGGCTCGTGTGGTTGGCAAAGAACACCCGCTGCCGCGGTGGGCCCGCCGGAAGCGGACGCACCACCTGGGCCCCCGTGAGCAGCTTCGCGACGGTCACCAGGATCCAGGGGATCACCGCTGCTCCATGTCGCGGGCGAGCGCGACCACCCGCCGCACCAGAGTCACGGCTGTGCCGAGCACGATCAGGGCGAGCGCGACAAGAAGCACCTGGTTCGTTCCCCGGGCTGTCTGCTCGACTGCCGCCGCGAGGCAGGCGAGCGTGACGGCGAACATCCGGTGCTGCTTCGCCATTGGTCCGAGGAACCGTTGCGGCGCTCCGAGGGAACCGGCGAGCACCCGCGCGTAAGCAGTCCCGACGGCCAGCAGTGCGGCGGCCCATCCAAGCGCCGGCCCGACGGACGACGCCGATCCGGACGGCGACGCGATCGCATAGCCGGCCGCGACGAGGATGACCGCGTCGGCGATCCGGTCGGGAATCTCGTTGAACAGGTCGCCATGCACCGACTTCAGTCTGGACTCGACCGCCATCAGGCCGTCGAGCAGGTTGCACAGCAGGCGGAGCTGGATCGCGACTGCCGCCAGGAGATACAGCAGCGGCGAGGCCAGTTGGTGCGGGGCGGCGCCGTACAGCGAGACCGACGCGATCGCGGCGAACCCGATCGAGGCGACAGAGACTGCGTTCGGCCGGACTCCCTGCGCGGCCAGCCAGGCAGCGATCGCGCGTGGCCATGCCCTGCCGCGCGTTCGCAGAGGCCGCCGCGCGAGCCCGCCCGTGGCGGCCGGCTCTCCGACCGGAGCTCCGCTCAGACTTTGTGGTAGCTGATGCGCGCCGCCTCGCGGCGGTCGTCCGCCAGATAGATGTCGAAGTCCGAGAAGAATCCAGGTGCTTCCTGCTGCAGCACGCGCAGGATCGCGATCGCGCAGCGGCGGATCTCCAGCTCCGCGCCCTCGCTGGAGCGAAGCTCCAGCATCGTACGCCAGGCGCGCGCGTTGGCGGTGGCGACGATCTTGGTCTCCGTCGAGTTGGGCAGCACGGCGCGGGCAGCCTCGCGGGCCATCTTCCGCCGGTGAACCTTGTCGGCGACCCAGGAGTACCGCTCCATCAGCTGCTCCACCAGCGACACGTAGGCGCGCTGTGCCGCGTCCACCTGGTCGCGCCACGTCTCGATCATTCCTTCATCCCCCAGCATTGCGGGCGGGACGACGAAGTTCGCCTCGGACTCATCCACGTACCGCTGGCTGAGCTGCGAGTAGGCAAACCCCGCACGGTGGCGCACCAGCTCGTGCGTGAGTGAGCGGCTGACACCCTCGAGCAGCAGTGAGTAGGCGGCGTGCTCCAGCACGCTGCCGTGTCCCTGCCGCTTGATGTTCTCCAGGTAGTCGCGCGTGTTTCGTCCGGCCGGGTTCTTCTGGCTCATGTAGCACAGCCGTCCGGCGAACTCCGCCAGGCGCTCGCCGTCGCTGCTGTCGCCCATCCAGTTGACGGGCAGGTGCCCGGGCTCGGTGAACACCGGCCGCGCGAGCATCGTGATTCTCGGTTCTGTGTAGTACACGGGACGCGAAAGCTATGACTCGCTTTCGAGCAGCGACAGACGTGGCGTCGCATATCCACGCGAGTCAGCCACGTGATCGAGCGCCCGCCTTGCGACGGCTGGGAGCTGCGGAAGGGCAGGGTCGTACTTGACGGCTTCCAGCGGCAACTGGCCGGGGAGCGGCAGCTTGACCCCGGGGTTCAGCAGGTTGTCGGGATCGAAGGCGTCCTTCAGCTCACGGAAAGTTCGCATCGCTGCTGCGGGCCAGCTCCGGGCCAGGAGAGGCGCGCGCAGCCGCCCGTCGCCGTGCTCGCCCGTGAGCGTACCGCCGAGGGAAACGGTCGCCGCCGTAATCTCCTCGAGAAGCTGGATGAGGCGCTCGCGCCACCGCGGGTCGCTGACATCCACCAGCGGATTGACGTGCACGTGCGCGTCGCCAGCGTGGCCGAAGATCACGCCTCGCAGCTCCTGCCGCGCGAGAGCGGCGTGGACCGCGCGCACGTAGTCGCCGAGCGCGGCAGGCGGGACCGCGCCGTCCTCGACCACTTGCACGGAGCGCAGCGAGGGATCCAGCCGCGCCAGCATCGGACTGGCCGCGTGACGCAGCTCCCAGATCTCGCGCTCTGCGTCGGGAATCACGGCGAGCGACGTGAAGGTCGCACCTGAGGCGAGCATTCGGTTTTCGAGCTCGACCGCGCGCGTTCGTGCGTCGCCGGGATCGTCGGCCTCGAGCTTCGTCAGAAGCATCGTGGCAGCGTCGGCCGGGAACCCGGGCACGCGGCTGCCGATCCGCCCTGCATCGAGAAACGATCTGTCGAGCAGCTCGCACACCACGGCTCCGGCGTGCCGGGCTTCGGCTGCGCCGATCGTGGCCGCGTCAACGCTGCTGAAAGCAGCCAGAACGCTGGCGGTGTCAGCGGCGACGGGAACCAGTCGCAGCTCGACATCGGTCACGATGGCCAGCGTTCCTTCGCTGCCCACGATGAGATCGAGCAGATCGCCAGTGTCGAGCCATCGAGCCACAGCGTACCCTGACGATTCCTTTCGAACGTCGCGCCGGAACACCTCGGCGTGAGGTCGCGCCCGTTCGAGAGCCTGGAGCGCCCTGCTGAAGATCGGGGAGCCGGCGCCTGGTGGCTCGCCTCGCCGGAGGTTCGCGGTGGTGCCGTCGGCCAGTACGCAGTCCAGCGCAACTACCCAGGCGTGGGTAGCGCCGAATCCGAGCGAGTGGGCCCCGGCTGCGTTGGTGGCGACCATTCCACCGACGGTGCAGAAGCTCCCGCTCGAGGGATCCACCGGAAACCGCAGGCCATGCCGCCGCGCCGCCTGATCGACTTCATCGCGCAACGCTCCGGCGCCGCAGCGGATCGTCCGCCCGGCAACGTTCACGGGATCGACGTGGTTCAGCCGGTTCACATCGAGAACGAGTCCCGGGCCGACCGCACCGTTCGCCATGCTGCTGCCGGAGCCACGCGCTGTGATCGGCAGCTGGTTGTGACGTGCCCAGCGTACCATCGCCGGAACGTCCTCGCGCGTGCGCGCGACGGCTACCGCCTGCGGCATGATGCGGGCTATTCCCGCGGCTTCGGAGTATGCCGCTCGCGCCGCTTCGTCAGTGCGCAGCTCGCCGGCGAAATCCGGCGGCGGCGACAGCGCCGCAGCCGCCGTCAGCGGAGCAGCGGTCGCGCGGCGGAGCTGATGACGCTGGCGAGAGTGCCCGGCTTGCGGGCTTCGCCGTATTCCAGTTTGTCGAGCGTCTGCTCCAGCGCCAGCTGCATCTTCGCGACGAGGTTGCGGTGCGTTCTCGCCACCACCCAGCCTATTGCCGAGCCGCCTGCGACGGGAATCAGCGCGGCGAAGGGAAGGATCACCCCGAGACCGAGGAGCATTGCGGCGGTAGCGACCCCCGCGCCTGCGATCGCCGCGCCGCCGCGGAGCCGGTTGGAGCGCTTGCCGCTGATGTCGGCTTCCATGGCCACGAGTGTTCGGCCGCCACCGACGTCCACCGCGGTGGCGCTCACCGCATCGGCGCGGGCGAACTGATACGTGCCGCCGCCGACGCCGAAGCCGCGTCTCAGCTGGGACCAGAGATCAGGGCTCGGCTCCCATACGATCCGCTCGGGGAAGCGGCGCTGGAGCCGCATGCACTCCTCCTTCTGCATCCAGCGGTCGAGCGCGGCAAGCAGTTCCGTCGCGGACCCTTCGATTGTCCTGCCGGCCGCGATGCGGGCAGGACCGAAAGCGCGGGCGAGCCTGCCGGTTTCGGACGCTTCCGGAATGTGCGTGCGCTCTTCGGCCAGCGCCTGCTTCACGTAGGAGGAATCCAGCCCTGCCTCGAAGGCGATCTCCACGAGCTGCGTCTCGGAGATCAGCTCGCTCGTCTCGGGCCCGCCGCCGCGGGTGGCCTGCAGCTCCGCGGCGCGGGCAAGCACCCGCTCCACTGCGCGGCGGTCCAGCGAATCCGCGCGTGCCGGCAGATGCTGCTTGTCGCTCAACTCAGATCCCGCCCATCACGACATCGAGCTGGCTCACCACGGCGGAGCGTATCGCGTCCGTGAGTGGGAATGCGTTTGCCAGGGAAGCCTGCACGTTCGCTCCTGCGGTCTGATTCGCTGCTCTGAGATAATACCTGGCGTACCCGTCCGCGAGTTCCGGGGCCAGCCGCTGGAGCAGCATCGCCCCTCCACGGACGGCGGCCGCGGACGCGTACCGGTCTCCCAGCCCCTCCCGCTGCTCGGCGGGCGTGAGGTTGTCGTTTACTGCCGTCTGCGTCACCGCGATCACCAGCTCGTGCACGGCCACGTAGATGGCCTCGACGGCGGCCGCCCGCTGATCGGGGTAGCTGACCGCGACCAGCGCTCCCATGGCGCCAAGGTTTATCGTCCGACCCTCGCCGTTGAGCGGGAGGGAGAGGATCAGCGACCCACGCGCCTGCTGGGTGTTGGCCAGGTACGTATCCAGGCGCGGCCGATACACGCGCTGCCAGAGCGAGTCCACGGCCGTGAGCACGTCGGCGCGCCGGCGCTGCTCCTGAACCCAGTAGTCGTGATAGAACTTGTTGCTCTCGTCCGACAGGGACTCCCAGAAGACCCGCAGCCAGTTCCGGTCACCCTGAGCCGGAAAGTATCCCGCCAGAACGGAGATGATCGCGGCGACGTCGCGCGACGGTGCCGCCTGCGGATTTCCTTCGGCCCGCAGGAAGTAGTCGATGGCCTGTCTCAGGTCCGCCGCCGACCGGAAGTACAGCGCGACGAACTGCGCGTTGAACAGCGTGCGGTTCTGCGCGAACCGCTCGCGCAGGTCTCCGCGATTCACGTCGAGCAGCGTGGTGACGCCGCGCGCGTTCCGCGCGACGATGAGGTCGTCGCGGTATCCGCGGCGGAACAGCGGCACCCTCGATGTGTCGTCCTGCAGCATGGCAAAGCCGTGCAGCCACAGGTCCACGTGCTCGCGCGTGTGGATCGCCCACGGCTGATCGGACGATACGGTCTGGTCGTCGGTGCTCGGCGCGGGCGCTCCACTGGTCCCCGTGCCGGCGGGCGCGCAGGCGAGCGCAGCCAGAAGGAGAGTGCCTGTGATTGTCGCGCGTTTCAGCGAAATGCTCGTCATCGGTATCCTCGCTCGCGGCACCGCTGGCGGCTCATGCTCCCGCCGCGCGGCCGCAGGTTATGCAGAATTTCCATCCCGCTTCGATCTCGCTGCCACACGCCGGGCAGCGGTTCACGGACAGGTTCTGCCCGCAGTTCGGGCAGAACTTCACCTGCTTTCCTTCAGGGAGAGTGGCGCCACAGTATCGGCAGCCGGCCTCCGGTGAGAACGGCTCCTCCGGGATCCGGCTGGGAGGCGGGCTCGCCGTCCCGGGAACGGCGACGCTCGCCGGCGTTGCTGCGGTTGTCTGCGGAGCGCGCACCGTTTCGGGTTCCGGCGCTGCCTGGGCGCGGGCGGCAGATTGCCCTCCCGCCGTGGCTCCTTCGCTACCGGCACCTGCTGTCCTGCGTGGTGCGGCACCGACGCCCTGAAGGGCGTTCGGCGAGATGGAAACCTCGGCTGTGGCGAACTCGCGGAATGCGCTCACGTCGGGGTCGTGCGACTCGAGCTCGCGCCGCAGCGACTCCTGCATGGACTCATCGCCGAGCAGGTAGCCGCGCTCGCCGGACAGCAGTCGCGTGACGGTGACCTCGTAGTCCTGATTCGTCTCTATTCCCAGCTCACGCCGGTTATGGCGGTAGGGAACGATCTGCTCGTACAGCTCAGCGACCGTGAAAGGGAGCGTCAGGTGGGCGGGATTCCGCGCCCTGATGTTGTTGACGAGGCGGTGGAAAAGACGGTCTAAGTGGTCCATATCCGTCTGCTCGGTTTGAATGTCTCGTGTCGCGGAAGCGGGGCCGCTTCACGCAGTTTTGCTGCGCGCTCGTTGCGCGAGGCGAGCCACCGCTCGAACTCCGAAGGCCGGAACCCGCTGCTCGAAGTCTGCTCGGCGGCTGCCTGCGTCGCGAGGTGGTTGGCATACTCGTTCTGCGGCTGGCCGGCATGGCCACGGACCCACTCCCATTGCACAACATGTGCTCCGATGGAAGCGACGGCCTCCTGCCAGAGCTCGAGGTTCTCGATCGGGCCACCCTTGCGGCGCCACCCCCGCTCGATCCAGCCGTGGACCCATGACGTCATGCCGTCAACGATATAGCGGGAGTCAGTCGTGAAGCGGACGTTGAGCTCGCGGCCCTTGGCCGACAGCCCCCGAAACGCCTCGATCACCGACCGCAGCGCCATCCGATTGTTGGTGGTCGCAGGCTCGGCGATCCAGTAATCCCACCGCCGGACGAGTCGCGTGCGCGGGCTCTGCCATTCGATCAGACCGCCGGCGCCGCCAGGGTTCTCCCCCTCGCGCCCGTTCCCCAGGCACGACTCGTCGGCATACACCGCCACGTAATCGCGACGGGGTGCAGTCACAGCACCACCTCCAGGCGGTCGAGCTCGTCCAGCCAGAAGCGCATCTGCTCACCCGTCGTGGGGTGTCGCACCTCCAGCAGCTCGCGACTGCCGCTCGCGACTATCCGCAGCGGGATGACCGTGTGCTCGCTTCCGCGGCGCGTGATCACGATCCGCCGGCCATCCACGATCGCACGCTCGAGGGCGTCGTACTGCTGAGGGCGAAGTTGTCGCATCAATTGGCCCAGTTCCGCACAAGCCGCTCCAGCACCGCCGTCGCCTGCTCGATCTCCGAGACCTCAACGAACTCTTCGGCGGCGTGGGCCATCCCAATGTCACCCGGACCGAAGCAGATCGCGGGGATCCCGGCGTCGTTGAGAATTGCAGCGTCGGTCCAGGCGCTCATTCCCTCGATGCGAACCGGCAATCCCTCCGCCTCCAGCGCGGCCTGCAGGGAGCGCACTACCCGCTCGGAGGGATGCACGTCGCTCGGGCTCTGCGCCGTCACGAGCTCGAGTGACGCATCGAGCTCCGGGGCGCGCTCTGCTACGCGTGCCAGCAGCGCGCGGACCTCACTCACGGCCTGATCCCCCGACTCCCCGGGGAGCGTGCGCCGTTCCAAACGCAGCACGCACTCGCCAGGGTACGTCGAGAACCCTTCGCCGCCGCTGATGGTGGACGCGTGCACTGACGCGCGGCCGAGCAGCGGATGCGTCACGCTGCGCAGTGCTCCCGCGTCCAGCGCGTCCAGCTCTGCGAGGAAAAGTCCGGCGTGCCTGATGGCGTCCACACCGATGTCATACCGGCTGCCGTGCGCGGCGCGACCGCGAAACCTGATCGTCACCCAGGCGAAGCCGCGATGTGCCGGAGCTATGGCGAGCCGCGTGGGCTCGGTGAGCACTGCGGCATCCGCGGCGAGACCCGAGGCTACGAGCGCGCGCATTCCCAGCGACTCGTATTCCTCATCACACACCGCCGCGACGATCACCCTGCAGCTCGCGGGCTGCGCGCCTCGGATCGCCGCTGCACACATCGCAGCGACGCCGCTCTTCATGTCCGCGGATCCGCGACCGTAGATCCGGCCGTTCCGCAGCTGCGGGTCGAAGGGCTCATGCGTCATCCCCTCCACTCCGACCGTGTCGAGGTGACCCGCGAGGAGAAGCGTATGCGAGCCACGGCCGATCGTCGCAACGACGTTCGGCCTGCCGGAGGCGGCTTCGCTGAGCTCCACGTCGAAGCCCCACTGCTGCAGCGTCGCGGCGAGGAGCGCTGCAGCTGCGTGCTCGCCGGGAGCGCCGGGCACGAGCGTCGGGTTGCGCGAATCGACAGCAACGAGTGCGCGCGTCAGGGCGACCGCGTCGCCGATCGGGAGCGACGAGTCGGGCATCGGTCTACTTGTAGGGGCGGGGCGAGGGTGCCCGGCGCGAGCGGCTATCGCCGCTTCGTCTTCGCTGCCGGCTTCTTCGCGCCAGCAGCCTTGGCGGCGGGAGCCTTCTTCGCGGCTTTGACTGCGGGCGCCTTGGCCTTCGCTTCGTGCCTGGACGCCTTCTTCGCCGCCGGCTTCGCGGCGGCTTTCGGCGCGACGGACTTCGCAGCGGGAGCCTTTGCTGCCGCGGCCGCGCGGGCGGGTGCCAGCTTCTCTGCCGGCGCCGGAGGACGCGCGCTCTTCCGCCTGGACTGCGCTTCCTCGACTTCGCGGATGAGCTTGTCCGCCTCGTCCTGCGTCATCTGCCCGCGACGAACCATATACTGCACGAGATCGCGCGCACTCTCGATCGCGAAACTGGAGAGGCCTGCGGCGGCAGTGATGACATCCTTCATGGCAGCGGCCATCTTGCTGCCGGCTTCCATGCTGATTTCCTGCGCCTTGGCCGCCATCTCTGCGACAGTGTCGCGGATGTCCTGGCCCCTGTGACCAGGGCCGCGACGCGGCGGAGGCGGAGTTACGGGTGCGCCCGGGGCTGGGGGGGCGGCGGGGGAGGACTCTGCCATCACGTGCTCTTATTGTAGTGTGGGGACTTCAGGGGCCGCTGCTGAACAAGGGCGGCAAAGCGGCGGTAAGTATATGTCACTACGACAAGTACGCAAGCTGGCCCCATCGGCTGAACTGTCTCGGCTTATTTAAGGCCTATACAAGCACACTATAGCGACACGATAGCGCCAAAACACGCATCACCGTACGAAAGATGGCGCTTTCAGGCGAGTATTCCTCTCTGACGAAGGCTCGAATGACCGGTATTTCGACGCGGACAGGCGGGGCAGGGTCCACCGGACTGTCCGGTTTGCGCGTCCTCGACCTCTCACGTGTCCTGGCAGGCCCTTTCGCCGCGATGACCCTCGGCGACCTGGGGGCGAGCGTGATCAAGGTCGAGCAGTCAGGTCGCGGCGACGAGACCAGGCGCTGGGGACCCCCGTTCGATGCCCGCGGGGAGAGCGCGTACTACCTGTCGATCAACCGCAACAAGCTGGGGATCGCGCTCGACCTCACCGACCGGGATGACCGGGCGCTGCTGCGCACGCTGTTGCGCGACGCAGATGTCGTGATCGAGAACTTTCTGCCGATCGCTCTCGAACGCCTGGGGTTGAGCCCGGAGGAGCTGCTCGAGACGCACCCGCAGCTCATCTGGTGCACCATCGGCGGCTTCGGCGCGGACCCGCGACGGCCCGGCTACGACTTCGCCGTGCAGGCCGAGTCGGGGTGGATGTCGGTTAACGGCGAGCCGGACGGCGAGCCGCTGCGTGGCCCCGTGGCGATCGTGGATGTGCTGACGGGGAAGGACGCCGTGATCGCGATCATGGCAGCGCTGGTGCAGCGCGGCGGCGCAGCCCTTCCCGCAGCTGCGCGCCACGTGAAGATCTCGCTCATGCAATCGGCGGTGGCAGGGCTGGTGAACGTCGCGCAGAACGTGCTCGTTTCCCAGGCGGAGGCGCAGCGGTGGGGCAACGGCCATCCGAACATCGTCCCCTATCAGCTCTTTCACGCGCGCGACGGCGATGTGGTGATTGCGGTGGGCACCGACTCGCAGTGGCGCGCGTGCACCAGCGTGCTGGGCCTCACCGAGTTGTCGAGTGACGAGAGTCTTTCGACCAACGCAGGGCGGCTCGCCGCGCGCGGGCGAGTGGTGGGCGCGATGGCGGCGGCAGTGGCATCGATCCCTGCTGCGGGGCTGATCGCCGAGCTTACCGCCGTCGGCGTACCGAGCGGGCTGGTGCGCAGCGTCGGCGATGCCGTGGCGGAGGTGGGAGGGTCCCCGCTGACGGGCATTCCGCCCAGCGTTCCGGGGACGGTCCGTCTGCCACCGCCGCGACTGGACGAGCATGGAGAAGCGATCCGCGCCCATGGCTGGTCCGCCTTCTCCAATCTCGCGCCAGCGGTCAATCGGGTTTAGTGTAAGGTCGTGACGACTCCCACATCAAACGACGTCGCGCAGGCGGCATCCGATCAGCGCGACGAGGATCAGGAGATCATCGCGCAGGTACTCGCGGGCTCACGCGATGCTTACGCCATCCTGATTCAGCGCTACAGCGATCCACTCTATCGCCACGCTCTGGGAATGACCGGCAGTCCGGATGTGGCGGAAGACATCCTTCAGGCGTCATTCATCAAAGCGTATCACCATCTTCATGAAGTGCGCGGGCGTTTCGACGCCTGGCTCTTCCGAATCGTCGCGAACGCGAGCAAGGACTGGCTGAAGAACATCCGCCGGTCGCACGTGAGCTACGAGGAGGACGACCAGCCGTCGGGGCTGTACACGCCCGAAGAGGAGATGGATCGCACCGAGCTTCGGACGGATCTCGAGCGCGCCCTCGGTACGCTGCCCGCGTCGTTGCGCGAAGCTTTCGTGATGAAGCACGTGGAAGGGCGCTCGTACGAGGAAATGGCGGTGCTGCTGGACACGACGGTGGGCGCGCTGAAGATGCGCGTGCATCGCGCGCGCGAAGCGTTGCAGCAGCTGCTCGAGGACAGGTACGCCTGAACGGAGAAAGAGGATGACGGATCAGAACAACCCGCCGGTCCCGGAGTCGGAGGAAGAGGACGGCGATCCCCAGGCCGCGAATCCGGAGCTGTGGAAGAAGATCACCGGCGAAGCCGAGATGCTGCGTGACCGGAAGACGCCCGTCTTCCTCAAGCAGCAGATAATGGATTCGCTGGACGACAAGGAAGCGAACGACAGGCTGTGGAAGCGCCTGACGGGCGAGGTCGAGGGACTGAGCGATCGGTTCGCGGACGAGCCGCCGCGACCGTGGTACGAGAAGCTGTTCAAGAAGGACAAGTGATCTGAGGGCCCGGCGAAGTTGCCGGGCCTTCTGACTGGGCCGATCCTCGCCGGCCCCGGGCGTTTGCGCGACGTTGAGCGTCGCTTCAGACAGGCAGAGCGAGCTGCTGGACGGTGCTCTCCGGCACGTCCGCGTCGCTGTCGTCCTCCACGCGTGCCGAGCCTCGCACTCCGTACTTCGCGCAGGTGCGCGCGAAGAACTCGGACAGGCCCTTCCTGTAGCTCTCGCTCACCTGATGGTCGCGCGCGTAGGCGCGCCTGTAGCGCTTCGCCAGATGCGGGAACTCCTGCTCGATGAAAGGCAGATAGCGCGCTCTGGCTGCTGCCTGCAGCCGGAGCGCACAGGCCGCCACGTACGTGGCGCCACCCTCCGCAACCCGCTTCACCAGCGCGTCGAGATCCGCCGGATCGTCTGTTATCCCGGGCAGCACCGGCATGCAGTTGATTCCGGTGTCGATGCCGGCTTTTCGGAGACGCTCCAGCGCGCGGAGTCTCGCCTCGGGCGTCGGCGCGCGCGGCTCCAGCCGCCGCGCCAGCTCCCGGTTCAGCGTGATGAGCGAGATGTGCACGGAGAGATCGGATCTGCGGGCGATGCGCGCGAGCAGATCGACGTCACGCGTTATCAGCGGACTCTTCGTGATGATGACGATGCTCAGTCCCTCGTGCTCGGCGATGGTCTCGAGGATTCCTCGCGTGATCCTGAACCGTCGCTCGGCGGGCTGGTAGGGATCGGTTGCGCTGCCGATGAGGATTGCTTCACCCTTCAGCAGGTTGAGATGCTTGTCGCTTCCCTGGCGCAGCGTCCGGCGCAGGACCTCGGGTGCGTTCTTCTTCACGAAGATGTTGCGCTCGAATGCGAGCCACGGGGGCATCTGGCGGAACGCGTCGTCCAGGCCTCCGGCCATTCGCTCGGATGTGGCCGCGCGCTCCATCACGTAGCGGTGCGCGTACCTGGCGTAGCAGTAGGCGCAGCCGAAGGCGCAGCCGACGTACGGGTTGATCGACCAGAACCCCATTCCGGTCGTCTCCGGCCCGTTCAGCACCGAGCGCGCCGGGGATGACCAGTAGGTGATGTCCTTCTGCTGCTCCAGCATCGGCAGCATGCGCGACTTCCGCTCGTAATCCGCGCCGAACAGCGGCTGTTGCTCCAGCTTGGGCATCCCACCCGAGCTTACCGAAGATATCCCGAAAATGCAATGGGCCGGCGCAGGGGCACGGGTTGCCTGATTCGGGCGACCCGCAATAGTTAGTGGATTCCACTTCCTGGAAGCGCATCGTGCGAACGACCGACATCTGGGCTGAATGCGCCCGCCTTGCGCGTGAGGGAGGGCTGGGCGCGCTGGTGACAGTCGCCCGCCGACGCGGATCACTGCCGATGTCAGCGTCGGCGAAGATGCTTGTGACCGCGGGCGGCGCACGGCTGGGAACGGTAGGCGGTGGCTGCATGGAAGCCGAGATCACGGAGCGGGCGCTCGACGTCATCGAGCAGCGACGTCCCGCGGTGTCGGAGCACACTCTGAACGCTCAACTGGCCGGCGACTACGGGTTGACGTGCGGCGGAACGGCAACGGTGTTCATCGAGCCGGTTCATTCCGATGCAACGCTCGAGGCGGCCTACACGGCTGCCGCGAGCGCTGCGGCCGCCTGCGATCATGCCGTGATGGCGACCGGGCTCGAATGGCCAACGCGTCCCCTGAAGGCCCTCGTCGCTGCCGCTGCCGTGCATGGTGAGGTGCCCGATGAGCTGGTGCGGGCCGCGCGTCGGCTTGCCGCAGGCGTGGAGACTCCAGTGCTGCGCCGTGGGTTCGTCCTCGATCCGGTCCTGTCGAAGCCGGAGCTCATCGTGTTCGGCGGCGGCCACGTTGGCGGCGCGGTGGCGCGCGCGGCGGCCGTAGCCGGCTGGGCGGTGACGGTGGTGGACGATCGCGCCGAGTATGCCGACGCTCTCCGCCACCCATACGCCGACCGGACGGTCTGTTGTGACTTTCACGATGTAGCGTCGGCCGCGACCGTTACGGAGCGCACGTACGCCGTCGTCGCGACGCGCGGCCATCAGCACGACGCGCTCATCGTGGACCAGCTGGCGGGGAAGGGGCTTCGCTACCTGGGCATGCTGGGCAGCCGGCGGAAGGTTGCGCTCACCTGGCAGCTGCTGGAAAGCTGGGGCCACTCACCGGAGCGGCTGGCTCGGGTGCATGCCCCGGTCGGCCTCGCCATCGGCGCCGACACGCCCGAGGAGATTGCCGTGAGCATCGTTGCCGAGATGATAGCCGTCCGTCGTGCCGGCCGCGTTCGACGCGGAGGCGGGGGAGCGCTATCTTCGTCGCAACCCAGCGAGACCGGAGCCCAGGCGTGACGGAAAAGCTGTCGGACATCACAATCCAGCGCGCGCTTGGCACGCTCAACGGCTGGAGCCGGCGCAACGATACTCTGGTGAAGACTTTCACCTTCCGCACGTTTCCGGAGGCGATCGGCTTCGTGAATCGTGTGGCCGGTGCTGCGGAAGCCGCCGATCATCATCCCGATCTCGACATCCGATTCAACAAGGTGTCAGCGTCGCTGAGCACTCACAGCGCGGGCGGAATCACGCAGAAGGATTTCGATCTCGCTGCCGCCATGGACGAGCTGGAGCAGGGTTAGCGGCTCCATTCACCCGGTCGCGCGCGCCGAGAGGTCCGAGCGCAGCGCTGCAAGCTCCGAGCGGAGCGCCTCGACCTGCCGCGCGCTGGGCAGTTCTCCTTGCTCGAGCTCGGCGTCGCGCGCCACGAAGAAGCTGGCAATTGTCGCGGTGATGTAACCGAACACCGCAAAGCCGTACAGCGCGAGCAGCAGGCATAGCAGCCGCCCTTCGGCGGTACGTGGGAAATAATCGGTTCCCATCGTGGTGATGACCATCGCCGTCCACCACAGCGCGGTGCCGTAGTCATCGATGCCGCTTCCAGGCGCGTGCCTCTCGAACGCGAGCATTCCCGCCGCGCCTGCGAGTACGACGAGACCGCTGAGCGCGGCAACGTATCCGACTCCCCGCCGTCCCATTACGCGGCCGAGCGCGCGCATTCCGCGATTGATTCCCCCGACGACGCGGACGAGGCGGGCGCCGCGCAGCGCGCGCGCCGCACGCAAAGCGCGGAGTGCGCGGAAAGCGGCGAACACGCGCAGCGCCGGCGCCAGCAGAGCGATCGTCGTGATCCAGTTCTCCCGCAGATACTCCAGCTTCTGCGGCGCGATGGTGAACTCGACCGCGAAGTGCAGTATGAACAGCGCCCAGATCGCATAGTTGACGTTCACGAGCCAGGACGGCAGTCCGGCCGTGAATTCGAGGATCACGATGGCCAGCCAGATGAAACCGAGGAGCAGCATCGGCTTCTCCAGGCCGTGGCTCACGGTATGGAGCAGACTGCGGCGCTCGGTTTCCAGCTGAATCTTTTCTTCCTGGGTGATGTCGCTCATCTGTCCCCGCTGCCTGGGTGTGATTCCGCCTGGAGCTTCTGCACGAGTGCCGGGAGGTCGGCGATGCGTTCGAGCCAGTGGTCCGGTTCCGTTGCCGCCAGATGATCGCGTGTGAACGGACCCCAGAGCGCGGCGATCGTGGTCACGCCGGCCGCACGTCCCGCCTTCATGTCGTGCGGCGAATCGCCCACGAACGCGGCTTCGTGGGGCTCGTAGCCGAGCTGTTCGAGCGCCACGAACACGGGTTCGGGATCCGGCTTGTGTCGCGCGCACGAGTCGCAGCCCACCGCGGCCGTCATGAGGTGCGCGATGCCGACGCGCTGCAGCCCACGATTCATGAGATCGTTCATCTTGCTGGTCACGACGCCGAGCGGGTGACCGCGCGCGTGCAGCGC
>DASUUI010000013.1:0-5060 GCA_036374155.1 Gemmatimonadaceae bacterium
GTGCTCTTCGAAACGAGCCTTCAACGTCGCCAGCAACTCGTCGCGTTGACTCTGCCCGAGTGTCCTTTCCTTCGCTGTCATGTATCCTCGCACCTCCATTTCATGCACTGGTGCGCGCGGAACGAGTTGCCGCGTGCAGTCAGCTGCGTGAGCAGCTCACAGCGATGATGTTCGACACCGCGAGGCGAGTAGCCCCGTGGCTGTCTCGAGGTCCAGGTCGGCCAGCAGAAGGCCTTCCCTTCCGTAAGGCTGATAACACTGGAGCGTACCGTCCGGACGTGCGACCGCTGACGTGGTGCCGGAGCCTTCACTTGCGTAGTTGACCGATGCAAAGTAGCACGTGTTCTCCGCCGCTCGACACAGTATCGCCTTCTCATGAAAGGTATTGGCGGGATCCGCGAATGTGGCGGGACGATAGTCCCCGGCCTCGGCGACGTGCGCGTGTGGGTGGAACACGACCTGCGCGCCCCGACGCGCTGCCCAGCGTACCGTCTCCGGATACCTCCATCCTTCGTGGCATATCACCACACCGAATGTCAGCGTACCGGCGGTGAACACTCGACGTTCGGTCGCGAGCGCTGGATAGGTGGTCTCTTCCGACGGGTCGATCTGCCCCTTGTCCTGCCACCCCGCGACCGTGCCGTCCGGATCGATCACACATGTGGTGATCTGCAACCCGCGGTCGGTCACGCGCTCCGTGCCGAGGATCACCGTGACGCCGGCACTCCTGGCAGCGTCCGCTACATCGACCCATGCACGCTGGAGAAACGCAGGATCCGGGGATGGTGCCGTCGTGCCCGGCCACCGGTACCCCGGAACGAAACACTCCGGAAAGCAGATCAGGCGCGCGCCCCGGTGTCCTGCCTGGGCAACCGCCGATATCGCGAGACGCACGGACTCCTCCGGCGTCCCGGGCACACGGATGTTCGCGAGGGCGATCCGAACCGTACTCATGCCGGCATGCCGCTGCAGCATCGCTCAACGACCGCTCGGCTGCGTTTCATCGACTACTCTCCCGGGCTGGCGTGAGGGTCTGGACGCCGGCAGCTAATCCGCGTGGGCGATGAACACGGCATAGCCGTCGGGATCGTGAACGTGGAACTCACCACCCGCATTGTAAGGTGGATAGCTGACGTCGTCGACCTCCAGCCCGCGGGACTTCAGGACGGCATGTGCCGTGTGTACGTCTTTCGTATAGAGCCAGAGCGAGGCGCTATCGTGCGACGCCTCTACGGCTCGGTCTGCCCGACTGACCATCAGGTGGGCGTGGCCATTGTGGAGCCAGGCCCACACCGGATCACTCTCGCCCGGCGGGGTATGCGTGTGGCCCGTCGTCATGCCGAGCTGCTCGTAGAACCGGATCGTACGCGGCACATGGGTGACCGGTAACATGGGCGCCAGTCCGACGTACGGGGGAGTGTTCGGATTCTCCATCGCTCACCGGTCGCTGAAGGTAAAACGATTCACGACTCGCCCGTCAGCTCGACAGGCTCGTTGCGTGACGCCAGGCGGAGACGCCGGCAGGGCTACGGACTCGAAGGCCGCATCCCGGCTTCACCGTCTCGTTCGAGCGCTGTCAAATAGACTTCCACCGCCTCGATCCAACCGGGCGTTATTCGCTCGTCGGGATTGGCCGCCCTCCTGTATCTCTGGAGATTCTCTTCGCGGGTCCTCCAGACGCGCCTCGCACCTGGATTCTCGTGGAGGAATCCGGCGTAGGCCGCGATGTCGAGCTCGGCGACATCATCCCGCCCCAACAGGCGCTGCTGTTGAACATTGAAGTACGCCAGATCGTTGACATTCCGCACCAGGCGTCGGAACACGACCTGCTCGACGGGCGTGAGCGCTTCGCCCGAGTTCCCTTTGACCCATGTGTCCGCGTATGCCATGAGCGCTGAGCTTTCCTGGATCGCGTTGGCAAGCTCGCTTGCGTTCCTTTCGCTCAACGCGATTCTTTGCGCCTGTCGCAACTGCAATCCCACGAACAGCAGGGAAGCGACAATGGCACCAATGCCGATGAGTTCTGCGATATCGTGCCAGCGCACAGCCTTCATGGGCACCTCCCGTAGCGTGTGGGGCCGACGAGGTTTACAGCGCGTTGTCACCCGTTACGGACGCCTGCATCTCCGCTCCGTGGCCAGCCATTTCGTCCCACGGACGTCAGCTGAGCCCGCCCCGATGCACGCGGACCCAGGAGCCATCGGACTGGGCCTCCCACCAGGCGCCGTCATCATCGATCCACTCACCCCAGGGTTCGCCTGGAACCGCGTCTGAACCGAACCGCAGTACGTGCCCGTCCAGATCCAGCACGTGCATCTCTCGCGCCCCCCACGGGTAGTTTACCGGCGAGCGGCGAATACGCGCTCCCTGCCGGCGGTATTCATCATACAACGCGTCCGCGTCGCCCACGGAAACGTACACCCACGTCCGTACACATCCCTGACTTCCCTGGCAGAGAAAAAGCTCCACGTCCCCTCGACTGACACAACCGAACTGGCCATCGTCCCACTGGTGCTCGAAGCCGAGAACGGACACGTAATGAGCGATACTCTCCTCGAGACTGCTCACGCGGAGAATCGGCGTCACTCCCGTAAATCGGACCGGTCCATGTTCAGGCCGGTGCGTCGTATCCGTCGGCATGATCCCTCCGTTCGCTGACCGCAAGGTTAGCGATAGATACTCTCGTAGCATGACAGGGCGCGCCTGTGGACGCGCTCCTTCTCGGTGCGCACGGCATGCTCATGTTCTGGTGCGCCGCCAGCGTCGATCCAGTCGGACAGCGGGTCGATCACCCAGTCGAGAAGAGTAGCACGCCCGAGGCAGGACAGGCGTTCACGCTCGGCAGCCGTGAGCACGCTACTCGCACGCTCGACCATCTTCAGCGGGCGGGGATCTCGTGCGGTCGGACCCAGCAGCGTGGCAAGATCGGCTGCAGGATCTCCGACGCCCATGCAGTCCCAGTCCACGAGATACCAATCGCTGCTGCTCATCCACAGGATGTTGTTGAGCCACAGATCCCCGTGAACCGGCTTTGTGAGGGGCTCGCCGAACACAGGAGTGGTCGTGACCAGCTCCGCCAGAAATCCAACCTCGTCCTCGAGCCACGGGAGGAGATCCTCGCCCACAAACGGCGGCCGTGAATCTCGCAGGCCACGCAAATCCTCCGTGAATCGCTCATGAAACGAGTTCAGGTAGGCCGCGCGAGCGGTGACAGCACGCGATGGTTGCAGTGCCTCAGCGAGTTCCTGGTCCGCGTACAGCGTGCGGAGCACGGGGACAAGCTCGGCGACGACCGTGCCACTGAACTCCGGGGCACCTCCGGGCAGACACGGAAAGAGCGGCCCCGCGACCGACCCGAGGTCGATCCAACTTAGAACAGGTGGCGCATGGTACGGCTCGAGGAGCGGTGCGAGCGCCATCCAGCGACGAAGCCTGGCCTGGTCCTCAGCGGATCCACTCAGCTTGACGTGGTATGCGTGCCGCGCGTCGCGGATCTGATAGGAAAAGTTGACGAATCCGCCCCAGTTCAGAACGTACTCGACGACTACGCTGTCCCGATCCAGGTCGAACGCCGCTGCGTGATCCCGGAAGTGAGTCGCAACCAGTGCCCGCAGATCGTCCGCGTTCATCGCTCCGTCAAACGGTTGGATCGGTGCGTTCCGCGCGCGCTGATCCTCACGCCTGCACCAATGCGAAGAACGCTCCTGCAGGATCCTGAATCACGGCGTACGCATGGGCTCCGTTGTCGTCTCGCCTCGCTTTGAGGACGGTGCCCCCTTCCTCCTCGGTACGCCGGATGCTCTCCACGAGATCGCCGACAGGCAGGTAGATCAGCCAGACAGGGGGCAGCCCGGTGTTCACGCCGCGCGCATGGCAGATTCCCGCTGCCGGCCGTCCGACTTCGCTCAGCATGTTGTAGTCGGCGTAGGCTGCGTCGCCCTCCTTCATCTCGACGTCCTGCGCTGACCATTGAACAACCTCGCAATAGAAGTCACGCGTCGCCGAAGCGTCCGGTACGGTGAGGTCGAGCCAGTAGATGCGGCCCACGGGCGACGCAGGCTCCGGCGACGGGGCGTCGTCGGCCTCCTGCTTCGATCCCATGTCGACGACAGGAATGACCCCGAATGCCGCCCCGTTCCGGTCGCGCAGAACCGCCCACTCGCTACGCCCTGCCGCATCCCTGGCATGCATCAACGCGCTGCCGCCCAGGTCGATGGCGCGCTCGACACTTGCGGCGACATCGCCTACCTGGACGTGCGGCATCCATTGCAGCGGAAGGTTCGTATGCTCCGGGGTCCGAGCACCCAGACCGATGATTGGCATGCCCAGATTGTTCGACAGGTCCGACTCCCGCCAGAGAGGCCGGTCGCCGGTACTGAGCACACGCGAATAGAAGCGGACTTCCCGTTCGTGTTCCGGAACGGCGATGTCAGCGCTGAAGACAGCACCCGCGTGCGGAACAAAGGGCTCATTCATGACACCGCTCCTCGTTTGCTGCCCCTGACGCATCGCAGGGGCACGCCTGCGGAGAGATGGTAGTGGCCAGCGAGTGCGCTGGAGCCGGGATGCAGCCAGGGACTTCCTGCGAGACCGCGCGATGCGACGCGCCTCAATCCGCCGGTATCGGACGGTTCTTCCGGTATGAGTTCTTGAGCGCGATCTTCCCGCCGCGGAATGTGAAGAGGTCACAGCCGTTCACTTCCACTCGGCTACCGTCGGCTCGAGTTCCCGTGAACGTCCACTCGGAAACACCCCGGTCACCGCACACAGCGTGTCGCGCATCACCCCAGTGCGCATCCGGGAAGGTCGTCCATACCTCGATGTAGCCTGCTCTTACAGCCTCGCGACCGACGTACCGTGACCCGCAGATGTCGGGACCGGTAGAGGCCTCGAACACGCAGTCCTCCGACATAAAGGTCATCAGCGCATCGACGTCATGCCGGTTCCAGGCGTCGGCAAACGCCTGCAGCATTTCTACCGTAACCTCAGAAGTCGCCTTCGGCATTTGATGCTCTCGCCCCGGGTCGCCGGACCCACACAGTGTCAACGACGCGATCAGC
>DASUUI010000014.1:0-30225 GCA_036374155.1 Gemmatimonadaceae bacterium
GCCACGACAGCGACCCCGTCAGCTGAGAGGAGCCGCCTGAGCACTTCCGCGACCGCTGCGGCGTACGGCCGTTCATACAGGACGTCGGACGCGAGGACCAGCGGAACCGGCTGAAGTTCGTCAGGCAGTGCGCGCCAGTCGAGGTGTCGCACCGCCGGCTCGCGTCCCGTGTTCAGCAGCGCGTTCAACCTCGTGAACGCGAGCGCGTCCATGTAATAATCGGTCGCTTCCACCTCGAAGCCGGCGATCAGCGCGGCGCACGTGATGAGCCCGATGCCGCAGCCAAGCTCGAGCACCGGTCCGGACCCACGGTCTGCAAGAACGCGCTCCGCCAGGATCAGCGACGAGGGCCAGATGTCCGCCCAGTACGGCAGCCGCTCATCCACAGCGAAGTCCTCTTCGCTGATCAGGTCCTCGGCGCTGCGTGGCCGGACGATCGTGAGCTCGCGTTCGCCGACCGGGATCACTTCCTCGATCAGAACGAACCGTCGCCCAAGCTCTTCACGCAGTGCCGCGGCGGCAGCGGCCGCGCGCGTCACGCGACTGCCACGGACTCGTCGCGCAGGATCAGTGCGTCGAGCCCGGCTCCGGCGGGCACCTCGATCATCCCGGGGGGGACGATCAGGAGGGCGTTCGCGCGAACGGACGTCGAGAGGATCGCCGATCCCTGCGCGCCCGCGAGGCGCGCGATGAGCTCGCCGTCAGCGTTCCTCCCGACCGTGGCGCGGGCGAAGGCGGTCGCGTCACGGGCTCCCCTCACCTTGTCGCCAGTCGTTACGCGCTGGGTCGCGCGGAAAGGCGCGCGTGAGCCCGCGAGCGCGCGGACCGCGGGTCGGAGCAGGACTTCACCCGCAACGAGCGCTGACACCGGATTGCCGGGCACGCCGAGCCACGGTGTCCGTCGGATGGTGCCGAAAGCGCTGTTGTAACCGGGACGCATGGGAACACGCCAGAACGCGATCTCGCCTCCGAGCGCTTCCACCGCAGGCCGCGTGTAGTCGTGTCCGCCGACGGAGATCCCTCCACTGGTGACGATCAGGTCGCAGTCGAGCCCGCGCTCCAGCGCAGCGCTCATGGCGGTGAGATCGTCGGCGACGATGCCGAGGTCCAACGGCTCGCCTCCCGCTTCGCGAACGATGGCGGCGAGCGAGTGATTGTTCGCGGAAACGACTCGTCTTCCCGCTCTCAGCTCGGCGCCGTGCTCAACCCCGACGAGCTCGTCGCCCGAAGAGAGGATCGCAATGCGAGGAGCGCGGTGCACGACGACCGTCGCGCACCCGAGGGCGGCCAGCAGGGCGATCTCCGGTGCGCCGACTCTGCCGCCGCCTCGCAACACGACATCGCCCGCGCGTACATCCTCTCCGCGCCGGCGGATGTTGCCGCCCGCGTCACGCCCGTTTCGGATGAGGACTGCGGTGGTGCCTCCGTCGGTGTCCTCGACCCTTACGACCGAATCCGCACCCGCCGGCACCGGCGCGCCGGTCATTATCCGCATCGCCTCGCCGGTTGCCAGGTCACGCGTCGGAAACGCACCCGCAGCGATCGTTTCTGCCACCGGGAGCGCGACCGGAGTACTGGCAGAGGCGGCGCGAACGTCGTCCGCGCGGCAGGCGTAGCCGTCCATCGCGGAGTTGTCCCACAAGGGGAGGTCCACGTCGGCGGTGACTTCCGCGGCGAGCGTGCGACCGGGCGCCGCCTCCAGCGCAACGGTTTCGGGACCTGTCGGAGTCAGCGCCCCGACTATCGTCCGTATCGCATCGGCCACGGACGGCGCGCGCGCGGTCACTGTCTCAGCGGCAGTTCCGTGAGCGAGCGGAGCATCGTCTGTATCGCCTCCGTTACCGCCTCCGTGGGCGTGCGATAGTGGTTGGCGATGAAACTGAACACGATCGGGCGGCCGTCAGCGCTTGTCGCGTAGCCACTGAAGGCACGGACCATGTCGAGGGTGCCGGTCTTGCCGCGGACGACTTCGCTTGCGCGCGTGCCGGGAAGCCATCGCCGCACGGTTCCTTCGCGTCCAACCGCCGGCAGCGCAGCGTGGAAATGAGCGAAGTGCGGATGAGCACGCATCGCCCGCAGCACTGCCACGACCGTGGCAGGCGACACGAGGTTGTGCCGCGAGAGGCCGCTGCCGTCGCGGATGATGAACTGCATGGTATCAGCGCCCCACTTGATCAGCTGTTGCGTAACGATACCCGCGGCGGTGGACGGGTCGCCGCTGCCGGTGCTGTCCAGCGCAAGCGTTCTGAACAGCGCCTCAGCCATCTGGTTCTGGGACGGCTTCTCCAGCGCGGCGAGGATCTCGCTGAGCGGCGGCGACAGCACGTCGAAAGCGGGCGCTCCCGGCACCGGTACGGCGGCGCTGTCGCGGATGGTGCTGTCGGAGATGACGACGCCGCGGGTGCTCAACGCGAACCTCAGCGCGTCGAGATACGCTCGTGCCGGATCGCCGGCGGTCGAGGCTGACGTCGTGTCTCCGCCATGCGGGTGCGCGGGATCGAACGACAGTCCTTCGTTGAACAGCAGCTCGTCCACGCCGGCGGCGTAGCTCTCGCCGAGGTAACCGTGCGACCAGCCGAAACCGTAAATCGATCCGGGAAAGGCATCGCCCGCATGGACCAGGCGCCCGTTCACCCGCGCGATACCCCGCGCGCGCAGGGAGTCCGCAACTCCGCCAAGCGCGGTGAGCGGATTGCCCAGCATCCGCTGACTCACCGACGGATCGCCACGGCCGAAGACGAGCATATCGCCGTTCAGCACACTGTCGCTCACCTGACCGCGCAGTTCGTACGTCGTGCGATACCGGTAATCCGGACCCAGCCGGGCGAGCGCCACGGCGCCGGTAACGATCTTCATGTTCGACGCCGGCATCAGCGCCGTCTCGGCGTTTCGCGAGTACAGCGTCTCTCCCGTCTCCGCATCTACCACCAGGATTCCGACAACCGCGGAGCGGAAGTTCGCGGACGCGTGGATGGAATCGAGCGTCGCGCGGAGTGCCGCAAGGCCGGTCACCGGCCGTGAAGGGCCACCCGCCGGGACGGCCGCACAGCCGTACAGCGCCAGGGCGAGCGCGCCCGCAAAGGCAGCGCGCACTGCTACTCGGAGTATGTCACGCTGAGGCTCTCATCCTCGGCCACGCGAACGCTCGTGAGCCGGCCTGCGTCGCCGAGCCGCTGCTGCACGCGCTGGAAAATGAAGCGGGCGAGGTTCTCACCCGTGGGGATGAGCCTGCAGTCGCCGAACTCGGGCACGTCCGTGTTGATGTTGCGGTGGTCGAACCGGTCGTGGACCTCCTCGCGCAGCACGGCATCGAGGAGCCCGAGATCAACGACGAATCCGGTCTCGTCGTCCACCGGGCCCGACACGGTCACGTCGCAGACGTAGCTGTGCCCGTGATACGACGGATTGGCGCACGGCCCGAACACCTCGAGATTGCGCTCGTCGCTCCAGTCAGGACGGCTGTAGCGATGTGCGGCGGCAAAACGGATGCGACGCGTCAGCGAGGCGGGCATCCGGGGAATCTACAGGGCTCCCCGGAGTGCCAGGCTAGTGGTCCTCGCTCCGCGCTTCCGGGGCTGCGTCAGTCCCGCTGAGTCCTTCCGGTGTTGGACCCTCGGGCGGAATCCAGGGCGCCGCGTCTTCGATGGCTTCCTGCACGTCGGCGGTCCCGTACATGTGAGCGTTGGCGTGATCGTCGCCGGGATGCTCGGCCTCGGGGCTCAGCGGAATTGCGCGGTCGCCCAGCAGACGGCCTTCGTGCTCCGCCTCGTCCACGAGATGCTCGTCAATCGCTTCGGGGCTTTCCGCACGGCGAAGCGGGTCCACGACGAGCTGGTTGTCGTAATCGGTGAGCCCGATGCCGTCGCTCAGGAGGTGGTCCGCGATGCGGAGCTCCACTTCCGTTCCAACGCGGCCGGTAACGGTCACGCGGCCGTTCTGGGCGGATATGACGAGATCGTCGGGGTCCAGCGCCTGCTCTGCGTCGAACCGCTCCCGGACCAGCCGGTGCAGCTCGGCGTCGGTCATCTCCGCTATGTCGTCGGTATTGTCGAAGTCGCGCGCCATCCGTCCTCCCTTGATCGCGGCTGCTTCGAGCCGCGCGAGCTCAGCGGAAAAACAGCATGGATCCGCCGAGAGTGAATGCTGTGTTGTTCTTCCAGAAGCTCTGCTTCTGATCCGGGTCCACTACTGCCGGTCCGGTGCCGGGCAACACGTAATAGGACGGCGGGTAGTCGATCTTGTACAGGTAGTTGTCGAGACTGAACCGCCACTGGAACCGTCCTCCCGGTACCACGCGCAACCCGGCGCCGTATGCGAGTGCAAACGTGGTGCCGAATTTGAACGGGTCTTCCTCGACAGAACGGCTGAAGTCGGAGGCAAATCCGAAGCCGAGGTTCAGGACCGGCACGAGACGGCGATAGCTCTTCTGCCCCGTGAGGTTCAGGGCGACGCCGAAGTCGGCCAGGTAGATCGGCCAGCTCTGCACGCCCAGCTCCCGCGTCGCTTCCGGCTCGCGCGGATCCACGACGCGCCGCTCGGACAGCACAGTGGAGAGGCGGCCGAACAACGACACCGGCCCGCCGACGTTGGCTTCGTAGCGAACACCGAACGTCGGGCCGCTTCGTGGCGCGACGCCGGCGGGGTCCTTGCCCGCGAGGAACCAGCCGCCGAACAGCGTCACCTCCTGCTTGTATTCGAGATCGCGGAAAGGCGATTGCGCCGGCGGGTAGCCCACGTCCTGTGCGTGCGACGCGCCCGGCGCGAGAGCAAGGAGAAGCGCGACCCACACGGTACCCAGGGTCGCGCGGATCGTCGTCTGGTTGTGCATCAATCGAGGTGTCTGAGGTCTTGTCCGGTCATCTCAGCCGGCTGTTCCAGCGCGAGCAGTGACAGGATAGTCGGAGCAACATCGCATAAGGCGCCACCCTGCCGCAGTGGCCGTTCGTCATTCCTGTCGAGCAGCACGAGCGGTACGGGGTTGGTGGTGTGAGCGGTATGCGGGCCGCCGCCCTGAGGATCGATCATCAGCTCGGCGTTGCCGTGATCGGCGGTCACGATGAGTCGTGCGCCGCTGCGGCTGCTTGATTCTACCACGCGGGCAAGGCAGCGATCCACGGTCTCGACCGCCGCGAACGTGGCGGCCAGCGATCCGGTGTGCCCCACCATGTCGGCGTTGGCGTAGTTGGCCAGGATGAAATCGTGGCCGCCGGCCTCGATGGAACCACACAGGACGTCGGTCACTCCGTGGGCGCTCATCTGCGGCTGCAGGTCGTAGGTCGCGACCCGCGGGCTGGGAACCAGCACCCTTTCCTCCCCGGGATATGGCGGCTCCACGCCACCGTTGAAGAAATACGTGACGTGGGCGTATTTCTCGGTCTCGGCCGTCCTGAACATCGTTTTGCCCACGCCGGAAACCACTTCTGCGAGGATGCGCGCGAGGGAAAACGGCTCGAAGGCCACCGGCAGCTCGAAAGTCGCGTCGTACACCGTCATCGTGCAGACGTCAAGCTTCGGGCGTGTGCCGACGTCGAATCCGGTGAAGGGAGATTCCGTCAGAGCGCGCACTATCTGCCGCATGCGATCCGCCCTGAAGTTGAAGCAGATCACCACGTCGCCGTCGCGCATCGGTGCGCGCGGCACGCCGGCATCGGCGATCACGGCGGGAACGATGAACTCGTCGGTGATCCCCTGCGCATAAGCGGCGCTGAAGACCTCGAGCGGATCGGAATGCTGCGGGCCAATTCCCTCGACTGCTGCCCGGTAGTAGCGCTCGGTACGGTCCCAGCGACGGTCGCGATCCATTCCGAAATACCTGCCGCCCACCGTCGCGATCCGGGCGCGGCCACGAGCGTAGTCCAGCAGCTCCCGCATGTAGCCGAGACCCGAGTTCGGCATGGTGTCGCGACCGTCGGTCATCGCATGAATCGCGACTCGCGGGACACGCTCGCGCTCGGCGAGGTCTATCAGCGCGAAGAGGTGCCTGTCCAGGGCGTGCACTCCCCCGGAGCCGAGCAGACCGAGGAGGTGGAGCGTGGAGCCGCGCTCGCGCGCCGCGCGGCAGGCGGCGACAAGGGTGGAGTTGCCGAAGAAGCTCCCATCCTCGATCGCGGCCAGGATGCGTACAATGTCCTGCATGACGACACGGCCGGCGCCGAGGTTCAGGTGGCCGACCTCGCTGTTCCCCATCTGCCCTGCAGGCACGCCCACGCGCCGCCCCGACGCCTCGAGCAGCGTGCGCGATGGCAGCGTCCAGAGAGCGTCCCACGTGGGTGTTTCGGCGAGCGCAATGGCGTTTCCCTCGCGCTCAGCACGGAAACCCCAGCCGTCGAGCACGACGAGAACCACCGGGCGCGACGGATCTCCAGCCATCTTTGCCTGGTATGGAACAGGTGAATATGTTCGTGTCGAGCGCGCGGGCGGGTCGCAGCAATGTATCCGCGGGCAATGAGGCGTTCCAGCGATGAGACTTACCACTATCTGCGTGCTCGCGCTCGCGCTCGCGGCACCTGCTGGTGCTCAGGAGACTGAGCCGGCGGCAACCACGCGCGAAACGACCCTCCACGTCGGCCCGGAAGGGAAGGCGGTCGCGCGCCTTCAACAGGGCACCGCGGTGGAGGTTCTCGCGCGCGAGCGCGGCTGGGTCCGCATTCGCACCGAAGGATGGGTGCGCGCGACCGACGTCGCCGCGGCGGAGTCGGAGCTGCTCGGAATCCGCAGCGCGGCGGACCTTCGTGCCGATCCAACCGGCACCCGCGGCAAGCTCGTTCGCTGGGACGTGGAGGTGATCTCGCTGCAGAACGCCGATCCGCTGCGGAGCGATCTCGCCGCGGATGAGCCCTATCTGCTCGTACGCGGGCCTGGAACGGAAAGCTCGCTGCTCTACGTCGCGGTTCCCGGATACTTGATGGGGGCAGTTCGTGCTCTGCCTCCGCTGGCGAAGATCACGATGGTCGCGCGGGTCCGCACCGGCAGAAGCGAGCCGGTGGGGATCCCGGTGCTGGATCTCGAAAGCGTCACCCGCCGCCAGTGAACGACCCGCTCTCGGATCGCAGGCAGGGGGAGTTCCGCGGCGACAGACGCCGCGTCGGTTGGCGTGATTTCCGCCGGCAGTACCCCGGCTTCATCTTCACGATGGCGCTCGGGCTCGCTGCCATCATCGCGATCGATGGCTGGCTGATCTACAAGCGCATGGCGTATTCGGCGGAGATAAACCGGCTTCGCGCCAACATGAGCGAGTCCGAGCGCGAGAAGACGGACCTGATCGTCGAGTCGGAGGAGAACAAGATCAGGATGGCCATCGAGCTGGTGCGTCGCCAGGCGCGGCTCGACAGCCGGCTGCACCTCTCCATCCCGCTCGACAGCGCGACGATGTACCTCGAGCGCGAGGGGGCGATTCTGCGGCAGATCCCGGTTCAGATCGGGCCGGAGCGCGTCGTGGGTGTCGCGCCCGACACGGTGCGAATGGTCGTTCCCCGCGGCGAGCGGACCGTGCAGCGGATTCTCGAGAACGGCACGTGGACGGTTCCCGCCTGGGTTTACACGGACCGCGGCATCGCAACGCAGGCCGAGCGCAGCATTCGCGGGTCCCTTGGGCCGGTGGCGCTCATACTCGACGGCGGGGTCGTGATCTACTCGGTGCCGTCCGTCGGGCCGCTGGCCGACAGCGCGTACGTGATGCCTGGAAGCATTCGCGCCCCGGAAGACCACCTCAGGGCGATTCTGCCGAACCTCCAGGTCGGAATGAAGGTATACCTGCACTGATGCCACTTACTGACGCTTTCCGATTCGGCGGCCGGGTCGCCTGGGGGCTGACCGCGGGCGTGTTCGCCGCCGGCGCTCTCAGCGTGCTGCTGCTCGGCAAGACGGCCGAGCTCCGCTACGAGCGCGACGTAAACCGGATGGTCTTCAACGACAACCTGGGCGTGCTCGACCAGATCCGGACCAGGCTGGGAATGACGAGCGACAGCCTTCAGCGGGTGCTCGCGGAGACGCCGGTCGCCGGCGCGAGGGAGCCGTACATCGTCGTGAGCCTCGCTGAGCGGCACCTCTGGTACAAACACGGCAATGAGACCCTGTTCGAGGCGCCGATCGCAGCTGGCAGCGGCAAGGAGCTGATCTCGGGCACGAAACGCTGGAGGTTCGAAACCCCGCGGGGCAGGCTCGTCGTGATCAACAAGGAGGAGGAGCCCGCGTGGGTCCCGCCCGACTGGCATTACATCGAGCAGGCACGGAAACGCGGGCTCGGTGTCGTTCGGCTGGAGCGGGGGCAGAGCCTTGCAACCCCCGACGGCGGCGCCATCTACGTCGCAGGCTCCGAAGTCGTCCGGCGATCCCCGGAAGGCTCGGCTCAGCCCGTTGGCGGCGGTGAGGAAGGCCGTGAGATCGTCACCGGGGGCAACATCATAATCCCCCCGTTCGGGACCAACGCGCGCCGCTACAAGGGTGTGCTAGGCACCCACCGGCTTAACATGGGAGACGGATACGCCATCCACGGGACGAACAAGCCCGAAACCATAGGCCAGGCCGTGAGCCACGGGTGCATCAGAATGCGGAACGAGGACATTAGCCGCCTCTATTCGATGGTCCCGGTTGGCACGCCTGTTTACATCTATTGATGGGCAAAAAATCGGTGGCTTTGGAGCTTGGCGGCAGGCAATTCGCGAGGTACCTTCGTCGGCTGCATGAGCCAACCTGAAATGCGTCGGCCCCTCCCTCATGGTGAACGACGCCACCATGTTACTGGCCATTTGGCCAGGAAACCCGTGAACCTAGCAACCTTCGGCCTTTTCGCGCTCGGCGCGATAGGGGCCGTGCACCTTAAATATCCGGAGCAGTCGCTCGCCAAGGCGCCTTTTGCGCCGTTCCTCGGAGGGGTCCCGACCGTGCGGACCTCGGCGACCGCGTTCGGCGCGAGCGGGGAAGTGAAGATCCGCTTTGCAATGCCCGGGCAGGACCTCGAATACCCGCTCGAGGTCCAAGGTGACCCCACGCATCTGGCTTATTCCTGGGTCAGAGTGGGCGAGACCGGGCTGGTAGGCGAGCCGCGGCCGCTGGTCGGGCCGGATCTGCAGGTCCCCGACCGCGCTGGTTTCTATCGGCTGGCGCTCGTCACGGGAACGTCCCAGCAGATTCTCAGCGAGCTTTCCGTGGCGGTGCTCGTGCCGTTCCAGGCGAAGGTCGGCCCCATTCTGAACGGCTACCGGATCGGCACGTACATGTCGGAACGGTTTGGCGAGCGGAAGAACCCAGAGGGGTTCCTGGAGATCACTGCCAACGATCTCGAGCTCCAGGTGACGAGACATCTCCGGGTCGCGGATTTCGTCACGCACGACAGGCAGCAGACCTGGCCCAAGTACGCGGCAGTGAGCCCGCGCCTCCTCGACAAGATCGAGCTGGTCGTCGCGGAGATCGCGCGGTGGCACAACCGCGAGTCGATGTCGGTCGTGGTGGACGTGAAGTCGGGCTTCCGCTCGCCTGACCACAACCGGCGCGTCGCGCGCGCCGCCAGCGACAGCCGTCACCAGTACGGCGACGCCGCAGACGTGGCCATCGACGCTGATGGGGACGGACGACTGACGCGAACCGATACGCGGATGGTCGGTCTTGCGGTCGAGATCGTCGAGGGAAGGCATCCTGATCTGGTCGGCGGTCTGGGGTTGTACCTGCGCGCCAGAACTCCCTATGTGCACATAGACGCGCGGGGCAAGCGCGTCCGCTGGCGCGGCTGACCGGGTTGAGCCGGTGCACGACTCGCTGCGCCAGAGACTGATCAGCAAGCTTGAGACGCTGCCGGAAGAGCGCGTCTACCAGATCCTCGACTACATAGACTTCCTGGAATCGAAGTACGCGGTACGCGCGCGCGAAGCGTCCACGTTCCAGCGGCTCGCGGAAGGGGTTGAAGACACTCTTCGCGCCAGCCGGGTGTCGGCCACGGCAATCGCAGGCACGATGGGAGTCGTGAACAAGGCCGTCGGTGTTCTGAGCGACGTCGCTACGGCTGGCAAGTCAGTTGCAACCGAGGTCGTGAACGCCGTCACGCGACCATCCGATGCAGGCGGGACCCCCAGCGGTTCCAGCCAGCCACCGTCGGGGTCCTGAGCGGCCCGCCCGCCTTCAGTGGAGGAGTCACCCTTGGGAACCCAGGCAGATCGTGAGGCCGCCGAGAGCGGCCGGCCACCCCGTTCGCGCTCAGGCCGCAGCCAGAGTACCCGGGCCAGAACACGGTCGAGGAGCACGGCCGGCGCGCGGCCCAAGGAGCCCGCCGCGGATGACGTTCCCAGCCGCCCGCGCACAGGAGCGAAGCGCACGCTCACGGCGACGATGCGAGAGCTGCCGAATTACCTCCGGCTTCTGTGGGGGCTGATGACCGACCGCCGGGTGCAGCAGGTGGACAAGCTGCTTGTGGCCGGCGCGATCGCGTACATCCTGATGCCGCTCGACTGGATCCCCGATTTCATCCCGTTCTTCGGCGAGATCGACGACGTCTTCCTGCTGGTCATGTCGCTGCAGAGACTGGTACAGAGCGCGGGAAGGCGGGTCCTGCTGGAGCACTGGGCGGGTGATCCGGAAGCGCTCGACGATCTGAACATGACCAAGGTCGTTGCCGCATCTGCCTTCTTCCTGCCGAGAAGGATGAGACGGAGGTTGAGGGCGATAGGGCGGGTTTGAACGGCAGTTCGCAGTTGCTGTCTGAGTTTGCCCCTCCCCTCCGCCTGCTGTAGATTCCGCTATGGCGACCACATCGCGCCCGACTCGGCCCGCTGCACCGGCAAACACCGGCAGCGGGCCGTCGCGCATCCGCGAGTCCGTTCCGTCCACTGACTCGCGGACCCGCGTCCGGACCGCGGACGCGCTGACGTTCGACGACGTCCTGCTCGTCCCGCGACACTCCACCACCCATCCCCGCGACGTCCAGATCAGCAGCCGCTTCACCAGGGGGATCACGCTGAACGTGCCCCTCGTGGCGGCGGCCATGGACACGGTCACCGAGTCCGAGATGGCGATCGCGATGGCGCGCGCAGGCGGCATCGGTGTGATCCACAAGAACATGTCCATCGACCGCCAGGCCGCGGAGGTGGATCGCGTCAAGCGCTCCGAGAGCGGGATGATCCGCAACCCCATCACCCTCTCGCCCGAGGCGACGCTGCGCGAGGCCGTCGCGCTCATGGATCGGTTCAGGATCTCCGGCGTCCCTGTAGTGGACACCACAGGCCGCCTCGTGGGGATCATCACCAATCGCGACCTTCAGTTCGAGCGCTCGCTGGACCGCCCGCTCCGGGATGCGATGACCGCGGAGGGTCTCGTCACGGCGCCGATGGGAACGACCCTGGAAGAGGCCGAGCGCATTCTCGGGAAGCATCGGATCGAGAAGCTCCCGGTGGTGGACGACGAAGGGATGCTGCGCGGCCTGATCACCGTGAAGGACATCCACAAGCGGCGGCAGTTCCCCAATGCTTGCAAGGATGAGCACGGCCGGCTGCGCGTCGCGGCCGCAGTCGGCGCCCTCGGTTACACAGAGCGTGCTGGAGCGCTGATCGACGCCGGGGTGGACGTCGTTGTGATCGATACCGCGCACGGCCACAGCGAGGGCGTGCTGCGCGCGACGGCGGATCTGCGCGAGAGGTTTCCAGACGTGCAGCTGGTCGTCGGCAACGTCGCAACGCGCGACGGCGCGGCTGCTCTCGTCGAGCGCGGCGTGGACGCAGTCAAGGTGGGTGTCGGGCCCGGGTCCATCTGTACGACGCGTGTCGTCACGGGCGTCGGCGTTCCGCAGCTGACTGCCGTACTGGATTCGGTCGAGGGTGCGGGGGACGTGCCGGTGATCGCGGACGGCGGCATCAAGTACTCCGGCGACATCGTGAAAGCGCTCGCCGCGGGCGCATCGACCGTCATGATGGGCTCGATGCTGGCCGGCACCGAGGAGAGCCCGGGCGAATCGCTTCTGTTCGAAGGACGGCGATTCAAGATGATCCGCGGCATGGGCAGCCTCGGCGCGATGCAGGACGGCAGCGCCGACAGGTACTTCCAGGAAGGCGAGATGTCGGCGAAGAAGCTCGTACCCGAGGGAATCGAAGGCAGGGTGCCCTACAAGGGGCCCGTGGGTGACGTGCTCTTCCAGATGGTCGGCGGGCTCCGCAGCGGGATGGGCTACGTCGGGTGTGCCACGATCGATGAGCTGCGCACGCAGGCCGAGTTCGTCCGCATCACCGCAGCGGGACTTCGCGAATCGCATCCGCACGACGTGACGATCACCCGGGAAGCGCCGAACTACTCGAAGTAGGGCGGCCGCCTTTGTCAGACCTTCTCGCCGTTCCGCCTGCGCGCCTCGCCGCGCTGGAGCTGCTGCGTGAGCCGCTGGCGGCCGCGCGCACCGTCGCGATCTCCACGCACATAAACGCGGACGGCGACGGCTGTGGGTCCGAAGCAGCGCTTGCCAGGATGCTGGCCCAGCGTGGGATCGCCGCGCGGATAGTGAATCCCACGCCGTGGCCGGCGATGTTCCGTTTCCTCCTGGAATCGGTGGACGATCGCACGGCCCAGGGCGCAGCGGCGCTGGACGACATAGATGCCATGATCGTTCTGGACATCAGCGACGTGCGCCGCCTCGGTGTGCTCACCGATGCAGTGAGAGCGCTGAAGGTTCCAGTGATGGTCATCGATCATCACGAGCGCGCCGAGGAGGCAGCCGGTTCACTGCTCGTCGCGGACACCAGCGCCTGTGCAACAGGCGAGCTGCTGTACGACTTCGCCCAGGTGCTGGGCTTCGAGATCACTGCGGAAATCGCCGCGGCGCTGTACGTGGCAATCCTGACGGACACGGGCGGCTTCCGCTTCAGCAACACGACCCCGCGGTGCCACGCGGTCGCCGGGCAGCTGCTCGCCGCCGGAGTGGATCCCGAGGAGATGTATCGCCGCATCTATGCGTCGGTCCCCGTCGGGCGGCTGCGGCTGCTGAGCGATGCGCTGGCCACGCTGGAGGTGGACCCCGAGTATGGGATCTCCTGGGTCTCAGTGGCGGCCGGGGCGGCCGAGGAGCACGGGCTCAAGTCGGAGGATCTCGACGGGATCGCCGAGCATCCACGCTCGATAGCGGGGACCCGCCTGGCGCTTTTTTTCCGGGATCTGGGGCATGGCAAGGTGAAGGTTTCCTTCCGTAGTGCCGGGGCGGTGGACGTCAATCGCTTCGCGCGCCAGTTCGGGGGAGGTGGTCATGCCCGCGCGTCGGGCGCGCTGATCCCCGGCACGATCGAGGAAGTCCGACATGCAGTCGTCACCGCCGCTCGCAGCTTTCTCGCCGAGCTGGATGCGAGCGATGAGACTGCCGGCGCCGGCGTGGCGTCTTCGGGCGCACCGGGGCGCGCTTAGCCCGCTCGACCGGGCGTCCGCTTAACTTCCTGTCGTGCCTGCTTTCGGAAGAGGACGTCGCAAGTCACCATCAGAGGTCGAGGGCCGCATTCGCGCGGCACTCGTCAGCATGCGTCCGCTGCTGCGGGTCGAAGACTTCGAGATCGAGCTCGTGCGCTTCGACGCTGCGCAGGGCGTGGCACACCTGCGCGTCGAGGGCGGCTGCCCCGACTGCGACATGACGGCCGCGACGCTGACCCGTGGAATCGAGGCGCACCTGCGCCAGCGGGTGCCCGAGGTCGAGGCCGTGCAGGCCGATTCGTCCGGAAAGAGCTGAACATCATCTGATGCCGAATCTTCAGGAGCGTGTCAGCCACGCGCTTTCGCGCGTGCGGAACGAGCGCCAGGGCACCGACGTGCTCAGTGTCGAGCAGGTGCGCGACATAGCCGTCACCCGCGACGGCCGCGTTCGGCTGACGCTGGTCCTCTCCGCCGCGGACGACGCCACGCTCGTGCGTGACGTTCGCCATGCAGTCGAGCAGGTGGAGGGCGTGGCAGGCGTAACCGTGGACGTGAAGGATCCGGCCGAATTGAAACGGCGCGCGCCCGAACAGGCAGCGCCGCAGGAGCCGCCGCGGCGCGAAGGCCAGCAGGGGCGCTCGCTCCCGGTCATGGGGCAGGAGCCGCAGTCGCGCCGCGCCGCTGTGCCGGCTCAGACGCCGGTCGCATACCCGAACCTTGGCCAGGTCATCGCCGTGTCCAGCGGCAAGGGTGGCGTGGGCAAGTCCACGGTCGCGGTGAATGTCGCCGTGTCGCTGGCACTGGAGGGTAAGCGTGTCGGCCTGATGGACGCAGACATCTACGGGCCGGACATCCCGCGCATGATGGGAATCGACGAACAGCCGCAGGTGGAGGGGCAGCGCATCATTCCCCTCAGGGCGCACGGCGTGACGCTGATGAGCCTGGGCTTCCTCGTGGAGCGCGACCAGCCCGCGATCTGGCGTGGTCCGATCATCATGAAGATCATCACCCAGTTCCTGAAGGACGTGGACTGGGGGCAGCTCGATTATTTCATCGTGGATCTGCCGCCGGGCACGGGAGACGCCCAGCTGTCGCTGGTGCAGGCGACGCAGGTGCACGGGGTCGTCATCGTCACCACGCCGCAGGACGTTGCCACCGGCGATGCCCTGCGCGGCGCGAAGATGTTCGAGCGGACCGGCATCCGCGTGCTGGGCGTGGCCGAGAACATGAGCTGGTTCGAGTGCGCCCACTGCGGTGAACCGAGTGCGCTGTTCGGGTCGGGTGGCGGACAGAAGCTCGCGAACGAGCTCGGCGTTCCGCTCCTGTCGCAGATACCGCTCGACCAGAGGGTGTACGAGGGCGGCGACGCCGGCGCGCCGATCGTGGTCGCCGCGCCCGACTCTCCCCCGGCGCGCGCTCTACGAGAGCTGGCCGGGAGGGTGCGCGGGCTCGTGGGTGGGGATCCGGCCGTCCAGTAGCACCGGCCTGCGCGGGGTCACCGCGCCCGTGCCCTTGTGCAACTCGGCGTTGAGCTCGCCCCCGGCGAGCAGCACGACCATCGTCAGGTACATCCACATCAGCAGGATGATTATTCCACCGATGGCACCGTACGTCCTGTTGTAGCCGCCGAACTGATAGACGTACAGTCTGAACCCCAGCGTCACGAGCACCCACAACACCGCTGCGAACACGGCGCCCACGAGGGCCCGTCGCGCGCTTTGCTTCACGGCTGGGAGTATGTAGTAGATGAGCCAGATCACCGCGACGATGACGGCGAAGGTGATGGGATACTGGAGCAGAGACAGGATCCGCATCGTCAGCTCCTCGAGGCCGAACGCGCGCGTGGCCCAGAGGACGATGCGCTCGCCCGCGATCAGGACTGTGGTGGAGAGCGCCACGACCAGGCCGCCGAGCACGACGAATACGAGCGCGAGAAGCCGCCGCTTCCACCAGGGACGCGGCTCGGTCACCTCGTACGCGATGTTGAGCGCGCCGGTCAGCATGGCGATGACGTTGGAGGCGGTGAACGCGGCCAGCGCTCCACCCACTGACATCAGCGCCGGCGCGGCGGTGGTGAACACCACGTCGCGCAGCACGGCTTCCACGACCTGGCGCGCGTCGATAGGCATCAGCGGCGACAGCTGCTGCATGATGCCGCCTATGAGCATCTCCTTGTCGCCGACGTAGCTCAACACCGGCGCCAGGAACAGCAGCAGCGGGAAGAGCGAGAAGAAAAAGTAGTAGGCGCCTGAGGCCGCGAGCGTGAAGACGTCGTCGTCCATCATCTCGGACGCCGTTCGCTTCGCCAGCTCTCTGACGCGGTATCCGCCAATCACGAGATTTCGCACGGAGAGCCGGGGGGCAAGCCGCAGGCCATCCTGTGACCGGCGCGACTGCCATGCTGCGTGGGACGCCGCTGCCGGTTTCCGGCAGCCACTGTCAGATCAGCTGGCCGATCTGCGGATGGCGGCTACGCCCCCAACGGGCGTCGGAGTCTGCCACGCCAGCTCGTCTATCACCGGAGCGGCGATCTCGCCGTCTCTCCAGCCCGCTGCGCGGAACGACTTGACGACAGCTCCCACTCCGGCCGTTATCGCCACCGCCGTGAGGCCGAGTGCCATCGAGCGCAGCACCAGTCCCACCATCGGCGACCAGGTGAATGCGGCGGCAGCGAGCCAGATCGAGAGCAGCAGGGTGAGCCCGGTGAGCAGACCCATCAGGGCGAGAGCGCGCTCGGTCATGCGCGTTTTCCGATCCCCGAGGAGCGCGCGTCCCATGACGCTCGCCACCGCGAGGAAGCCGAGCAGAGCAACGCCGGCGTAGGCAAGCAGCAGGGCGACGACCGCGAACGGGATGAGGAGAATGCCGATGATCGTCAGCGCGAGCCCGATTATCACGGCCACGAGCCCCGGCACGCTGGCCAGAGTCGCTATCACGCCGGTGATGAGCGAGCCGACGGCATCCCGCTCCAGCGTCTCAGTGACCTGCCGCAGCCTGTCGCCGGCGAACACGAGCATCACCAGGCCGATGACAATCAGGACGGCGTACCAGCCGGCCGTGATCGACGCGGCGCGAAGCGTGGCCGCAGCCGGCGTGAGGGGCGGTGCGGGCGTCGCAGAGCGGGCGCGGCCGAGAGCGTCGAGGAGCCCGCCGAAAAGGGCCGTGCCTGCCAGCGGGAGCGCGCGCGCCGTGCACGCGGAATCCAGCTGTGCGTCGGTCAGCCCGGCCGTGGGTGCGACGGCACCCGGCTGAGAACTTCCGCTGGCCTGGGCGGAAAGGGTGACTGGCAGAGCGATCGCAATGGCCGTCAGCGCAATCAGCGCGAAACGCAGGTCCCTCATCGCGCTCGCGTTCTCACGACGCGCGCAGCACGCGCGATCCACGTCCATCCAAGCACTGCCGACACCAGCAGCACGAGTGCCGCGATCCCCACGGTGGTTGCCCCGCCCGTCTGCAGCGCGGCGACGGCGCTGCTGCCGAACAGCGCCCCTGCGACTTCGAGCGTTGCCATGCGAAGCTGCTGCGTGAGGATGCCGAGCAGAAGCAGGAAGGAGTCGATGCGGGTCGCTGCCCAGAGCGCGGTCCCCGTGAGCGACACTGCCGCGAGTGCAGCCGCCGTGACGACCGCGGCGCGCAATGGGCCGCCCTGTGGCACCATCCGTCGCCCGACTTCGAGCGCGGTGGCGTACCAGGGACGGAACACGTGAACCTGCGACATCACCCGCTCCGTAAAGAGAGGTGACGGCAGCATGTGAGGCAGGTGCTCTATCTGCTCGACGGCAGCCCGGGCCGCGGACAGCTCCGCCGCGCACTGGCTGCAGTCGCGAACGTGTGCCCAGAGAGGGGGAATACCAAAGCCGACCTCCTCGTCCACGAGCAGGTCGAACTCATGCGGCAACAGGTGTCTATCGATGCTCAAAGCGCCTCCATGCCGTGAATACGGCCGTTCAGGGGGGCGGGTTTCACAATCATCTCACGTCCTCCAGGGCCTTCCTGAGCTCGTGCCTGGCCCGGTGGATGTAGGTCTTGACCGTCCCCAGGGGCAGGTCGAGGGTGGCGGCTATCTCCTCATATGAGCGGTCCTCCACGTGCCTGAGCAGAATGCAGGCCCGGTATTCGGGCCTGAGGCTGCCTATGGCCCGTTCGATGGCTCCCCCCAGCTCCCGGGACTCCAGCTCCTCGAGGGCGGACTGGGAGGTATCCACCGCCCGAACGCTGGTGGCCTGCATCTCGTCGGTGCTGGTCGCCCAGCGGGAGCCGTCCAGGCTGACCGTGTCCACGCTGCGCTTGCGGAGGTGATCTATCGCGACGTTGTTCGCGATCTTGAACAGCCAGCTGGAGAATTTGAACTCAGGCCGGTACCGCTCGATGTTATTCAGGACCTTGACGAACGTCTCCTGGGCGAGGTCCTCGGCGGTGTCCCTGTCCCGCACCAGCCGGAAGACGAGGGAGAAGACGGGTCGCTCGTAGCGTCGGACCAGCTCCCGGAAGGCGGCCTCGCGGCCTTCCTTTGCGAGTGCGACCACATCCGCATCGGGCAGATTCGGTAGGTCGAACGGCGGAGCCATTGGGGGGAGAATCTAGCTGCTGACTGCTAGCCGCTGGCTGCTGGCACCGAATACCTTTCGCGGACATGGCAGCGACGGGGGTGGACGTCGCCACGGCCCGCGCCGCCGCGGCGGGCGGGCGCGAGAAACGGGACTACGTTCGCCGGATCTTCTCCGAGATCGCTCCTCGGTACGATCTGCTGAATCACGTCCTCAGCCTGAACGTGGACCGGCTGTGGCGGCGCGCCGCGGTGCACGCGCTCGGGATCGACCGAAACCCGGGCGGCACGTACCTCGATCTCTGCGCCGGGACGCTCGACCTGGCGAAGGCGATCGCCGGGAGCCCGGCTTTCAGGGGCCGAATGCTCGCGGTGGACTTTGCCGAGCCGATGCTGCGGGCAGGACAGCGGAAGCTCGACGGTGTCGCTGGAGGTCCTGTCGCAGCGGACGCGCTTCAGCTGCCCGTGGCCGATGGAACGGTTGCGGGGGCAGCGGTGGCGTTCGGGATAAGGAACGTGGCGGATCTGGACGCGTGCGCCGCGGAAGTGCTACGCGTGCTCGAGCCGCGCGGACGGTTCGTGGTACTCGAGTTCTCCACTCCGCGCTCACCCTTCATAGGTTCGCTGTATGGCTTCTACTTTCGTCGCATCCTGCCGCTGGTCGGTGGCATCGTGAGCGGGCATCCCACCGCGTACCGCTATCTGCCGGAGTCGGTTGCGCACTTTCCCGAGGGTGGCGAGCTGGCGGAGCGGCTGCGCCTCGCCGGATTCGAGCGAGTGGAATGGCGGCCGCTGACGTTCGGGATCGCCGCCCTGCACGTGGCACAGAAAGGAGCGGCGCGTGGCTGAGCATCTCGATACGATGGGTCAGTTCATCGCCGCGATCGAGGAGGCGGGCGAGCTGGCGCGCGTGCGCGAGCCGGTGCGCGCGAAGCTGGAGCTGTGCGAGATCGCGGACCGTGTGATGAAGATGCCAGGCGGCGGACCGGCGCTGCTGTTCGAGCACGTGCTGCTCGACGACGGCTCCCGCTCGCCATGGCCGGTGGCGATCAACCTGTACGGCTCGATGCGGCGGATGTCCCTCGCGCTGGGAGTCGAGAAGCTCGATGAGATCGCGGGCCGGATCAGCGAGCTGCTGGAGACCCAGGTCCCCGAAGGCGTCCTCGCAAAGCTGGCCATGCTGCCGCGGCTGCTGGAGATGACGAAGTTCCCGCCGCGCACGCGCGGCGGCTCTCCGCCGTGCCAGGAGGTCGTTTGGAAGGGCGACGAGATTGACCTCGGCAGGATCCCTATCATCACTTGCTGGCCGGAGGACGGCGGACCTTACCTCACGCTCACGATGGTGATCTCGCGCGATCCGAAGCGCGGGATACGGAACGTGGGGATGTACCGCGTGCAGGTGCTCGGACCCCGTACACTCGCGATGCACTGGCAGAGGCACAAGGTCGGTGCGGCGCACTGGCGCGAAATGGCTGAGCGTGGCGAGCGCATGCCGGTGTGCGTAGCGATCGGTGCCGATCCCGCTTCGGTGTACTCGGCGTCGGCGCCGCTGCCACCCACGGTGGACGAGTTCCTGTTCGCCGGCTTCATCCGCCGGGCGCCCGTATCCCTCGCCCCCGCCGTGACGTGCGACCTGGAGGTTCCCGCCGACGCGGAGTTCGTGATCGAAGGCTACATAGATCCGTCCGAGGACCTGGTGACCGAAGGCCCGTTCGGCGACCACACGGGATTCTACTCGGAAGCCGATCTCTACCCGCAGGTCCACGTGACTGCGGTGACGATGCGGCGGAATCCCGTATATGCGACGACGATCGTCGGCCGCCCTCCGATGGAGGATTACTATCTCGGCCACGCGACAGAGCGGATCTTCCTGCCGCTGCTCCGGCTCACGCTGCCGGAAGTCGTGGACTATCACATGCCGGCCGAAGGCATCTTCCACAACCTCGTCTTCGTCTCGATCAACAAGCAGTTCCCCGGGCACGCCTACAAGGTGATGAACGCGCTGTGGGGGCAGGGACTGATGTCGCTGGCCAAGCTGATCGTGGTGCTGGATCACGACGTGAACGTGCAGGACCCCTTCGAGGCCTGGTGGATCGCGCTGAACAACATCGATCCTGAGCGTGACACGCGGTTCAGCATGGGACCGGTAGACGTGCTCGATCATTCGAGCCGGGCATTCACCTACGGCTCCAAGATGGGGATCGACGCAACGCGGAAGTGGCCCGAGGAAGGATTCAACCGGCACTGGCCGAAGCTGATCAGGATGGACGCGAACACGCGGGCGAAAGTGGACGCGATGTGGCCCCGTCTCGGTCTCGATCCGTGGCGGGAGGGGCGCGGCCGGTGACGGATGCACGGGAAGGGCAGACGTTCGCGGGCCGCGCGGCGTGGGTGCGGTACGTGAACTTCGTGAAGCTGCCGCACACGGTGTTCGCGCTGCCGTTTGCGCTGGTCGGCGCGGTGCTCGCCACGCGCGTCGCGCCGGTGACGCCTGCAGTCATCCTCTGGATCATCGTCGCATTCACCGCGGCCCGGTTCGCTGCGATGGGGTTCAACCGCATTGCCGACCGGCAGCTCGACGCGCTCAACCCCCGCACGCGGTCGCGCGAGCTTCCAGCTGGTGCCATCTCCCTGGCGGAAGCGTGGGTGTCGGTGCTTCTCGCGTCCGCGATCTTCGTCGTGGCCGCGTGGCAGTTGAATCCGCTCTGCCTGCTCCTCTCGCCGGTGGCGCTCGCCTGGGTGTTCTTCTACAGCTACACGAAGCGCTTCACCAGCTGGTCGCACGTGGTGCTTGGGCTCGGTCTGGCCATCGCCCCCGTTGGCGGATACCTCGCGGTCGCCGGAGCGTGGAGCGAGCCCTGGTGGATGCTTGCGTCGCTGGCCATCGCGGTGGCGACCTGGGTTGCGGGATTCGACGTGCTGTACGCGTTGCAGGACGTCGAGTTCGATCGGGAGCACGGGCTTTTTTCCGTGCCGGTGCTTGCCGGCGAGCACGGCGCGCTGCTGATAGCAAGGACGCTGCACGTCGTGACCGCGGGCGCGCTGATCGTCGCGGGGCTCGGTGCGGGGCTGGGCGCCCTGTACTGGATCGGGGTCGCCGTTGCCGCAGCGCTTCTGGCATATGAGCACTCGCTCGTGATACCGGGTGACCTTTCGAAGCTCGACGCCGCGTTCTTCACCATGAACGGCGTGATCAGCATCACCTTCTTCGGGTTCGTGCTGCTGGAACGGACGCTGGCGTGAGCGAAGGTCCGCTCATCTTCGCGATCACCGGCGCGTCCGGCGCGCCGTACGCGGTCCGGCTCCTGGAGCAGCTCACGCACGCCGCCGTTCCGGTCTCGCTCATCGTCTCGGGGCACGGCTGGCGACTTCTGTCGCACGAGGCGGGGATTCAGGACATCGCCGCGCTCCGCAAGCGGACCGGCGCGAAGCAGTGGGACAAGACCGTCACGGTTTACGACGACGGCGATCGCGGTGCGCCCCCCGCGTCGGGCTCGGCGCCTTCCCGCGGGATGGTCGTCTGTCCCTGCTCGATGGGAACGCTGTCGGCGATCAGCAACGGCGCGTCGCGCTCGCTCATCGAGCGCGCGGCGGACGTGGTGCTCAAGGAGCGTCGCCGACTCGTGCTCGTGCCGCGCGAGACTCCGCTGAGCGCCGTTCACCTGCGCAACATGCTGCGCGTGACTCTCGCGGGTGCTGTCGTCCTTCCCGCTGCTCCAGGCTTCTACGCCGGCGCCGAATCCGTATCGCAGCTTGTGGATTTTATCGTGGCGCGGGTGCTCGACTCGTTCAAGATTTCGCACACGCTGTCGCGGCGGTGGAGCGGCGAGGCGTAAGCGGGGTACGTAACGCCCCAGCGGCACCACACCACGAGCTACCGGAGAATTTCGATGAAAAGGTCACCGTTCTTCATTTCCCTGATCGCGCTTGCCGTTTCCGCGCAGACCGCTGCCGCACAGGTCGCGGCCAGCGCGGCGGGAACCGGCGGGCGCGCAGCGAGCGCCGCGGAGATCGTCCCCGGCGCGCCGGGGGCGGAGAGCGGGACCGTGGAGTTCGGCCTCTTCGGCCATTTCACTTACCTGGGACAGACGCCGGATTTCCCCGGGGCAGGCGAAACGGTCGTCCGGCCGTCCAACCGCGGCGTGGCGGGGCTCGGCGGCAGGCTCGGCGTCTTCATCACCCCGACGTGGAGCCTGGAGCTCGATGCCGCGGGCGCGAAGCCTGATCTGGAGGGCGGTGGAAGCGCGACGTATCGCGCGCTGTCGGCGCGCGTGAATTACAACTTCACCGTGTCCGAGTTCGTCGAAGCGCTGTCACTGCACGCGGGGCTCGGCGTCACCCGCACAGAATTCAAGGGCGGCGATCCGTCGCGGACGCACACTGACTGGGGGATTGGCGCCATTGGCGGCGCACGGCTGCCGATCGCCGGCCCGTTCGCGCTCCGCGGCGACGTCGTCGCTGACTACATCGCCCCCAAGCTGAACCTCGGCGCACGCATAGGAGTTAGCGTGCTGCTCGGTACGAGGGGGATCGGCGGCGAGCGCACCACGCGCGCCGAAGAGGACGCTGCGCGCGTGGACCCGGGGCCGGAGCTGCCGCCGGAGCCGGCCGCGCCACCGGCAGAAGCCGTGGACTACGAGGACCGCGACGCGGCGCTTGCCGGCGTGGACACGATCCCGCTGAGCCAGTCCATTTTCTTCGATTACGATCAGGTCACGATCAGGGCGGACGCCATCCCCGTGCTGGAGCGGAAGGTGCGCTGGCTGCAGGCGAATCCGCGGCTGCACCTCCGCATCGAGGGGCACGCTGACGATCGCGGCCAGGACGAGTACAACCTGTCGCTGTCACAGCGCCGCGCGGCGGAAACGCAGGCGTGGCTCGTGTCGCGCGGGATCTCCGCCGACCGGCTCCCCATCGTGGGCTATGGGGAGGAGTACAAGCTGTGCATCCAGGATCCGATGACGGATCAGTGCCATCAGCTGAACAGGCGGGCGGACTTCAGGATTATTCGAGTCGGAGCGGCGCGGCTCAGAGCGCCATAGCGGCGGGCAGCCGGGTCTGTTTCATCTCGGCGGGGTGGTTCCTGAACCACGACGATACGACCATCAGCTCGTCTATCTCGTGAGTCGGAACCGCCCCGCCGCTCGGTCCGGCTGAGCCGAACAGCGCGCTGGCGAGCTCGCGCAGCTCTCGCCGCTGCCTGGCGGTCCGCGGCTTTGGCCGCTCATCGCGCACCACTCCGTGGCGGATCACGTACACCCGGTCGTCGCCCTCGGTGCCCGGCACGGTGTACAGGAACGACAGGTCCTCGACGGCGAACCGGAGTCTCTCGAACTGGGCTCGCAGGTGCTCGAGTCGCTGCAGCTTATCGCGCAGGTTCGCCGCGCGCTCGAATTCCAGCCGCTCCGCCGACGCGCTCATGTCGCCGCGCAGCGCGTCGAGCGGGCCGTCGTCGCGGCCCTCGAGAAAAGCCCGCGCCAGCGACACGCGCGTCGAATAATCCGCGGCGGAGCACGCCGCGATGCAGGGGCCGAGACACTTCCCGATCTCGAACCTGATGCACCCCGGAGTGCGCGGCGGGAGGGAGAACAGCTCCCGCTGGTCGGAGAACCGCATCTTCCGGTCGTGGGTGCAGTCGCGTAGGCCGAGCACGTCGCTCAGCTCGCGCAGCGAGTCACCGAGCTGGATCGCGCCGATGAACGGGCCGTAGTAGATCGCGGAATCGTCGCCCGACGGCCCGCGCACGACCATCAGCCGCGGAGCGGTGCCGCCCCCGATCCTGATGAAGGCATAGTGCCGCGCGTCACGCTTGAGTGCGACGTTGAACCGCGGGCGCAGTGACTTGATGAGGCGCAGCTCACGAAGCAGCGCGGCAAACTCGCTGGGAGTGTACTCCCATTCGAGGTCTGCCGACTCGCGCAGCAGCCGCGCGCCCTTCTCCTGCGGGAACTCGCAGCGGAAGTAGCTCAGCAGCCGCGTCCGCACCCGCTTCGACTTCCCTACGTAGAGCACCTCGCCCTGGGGCCCGATGAGCCGGTAAACGCCAGGCCGATCCGCGGCGGAGGTGCGTACTCTCGCCCGAAGCGCGGCGATCTGCTCTTCCGTTGCCTGGTAGCCCGTCGGTGCCTTGCGACGCGCCATCAGCGCTGGCAGCTGGGGCAGAAGTAGGTCGAGCGGCCATCTATCTCGTGCGTCATCACGATTCGCGCGCCGCAGCGGTGGCACGGCTCGCCCGCGCGGTCGTAGGCATCGAGCCGCTCGGCGAAGGCCCCGTTGTCGTAATCACGGATGGTCGTGCCTCTCAGCTGTATGGACTCGCGCAGCACCGTGACGATCGCTTCGCGCAGCGCGTCGGCCTCGCGCCGCCTGATCGAGCGCGACTCGCGCGATGGGTCTATCCGCGCGCGCCACAGCGCCTCGCTCGCGTAGATGTTCCCGACGCCGGCCAGCTTGTACTGATCCATGATCCTGGCCTTCACCGGTCGAATGGAGCCATGCAGGATGTCGTACAGCACTTCTCCCGTGAACTCAGGTGTCAACGGCTCGGGCCCGAGCTTCGACGCGTAACTCTCGAACTCTCCCGGCGCGAAAAAGGAGAATGTCCCCAGTCGGCGCACGTCACGGTAATGCAGGCGGCGTCCGTCGTCGAGAACGAGATGCAGTGTGCAGTATTCGTCGGCCCCGCGCCCGGACCGCTCGACCACGAAGCTCCCGGTGAAACGGGGCTGTACCGCGACCTTCGCGCCCGAGTCGAAATCGATTACTGCGAGCTTGGCGCGGCGCCAGACCCGCTCGATCCGGTGGCCTACAAGGGCCCGCCGGAGGCGCGCCGGGGTCGCTCCGCGGAGAACGTCTTTCCTGTGCACGACCACGTCGCTTACGACGCGTCCGCGCACCGACCTGTGGAGCGCGCGGGCCATCGTCTCGACTTCGGGCAGCTCAGGCACGGCGTGCGAGCTCGCGGCTCCCGATGTCGCTGCGCAGCTGCTTTCCCTCGAGCTCCACCCGTTCGGCCGTCTCACGACTGCGCGTCACCGCCAGCTCGAAGGTCGGCGCAACTCCGGTGACCGCCAGCACACGTCCCCCTGCGCTGATCAATTCGCCGCCTGACCCGGTAGCCGTGCCTGCGTGAAAGACGAGGACATCCGGCTCCCCGGGCGGGAGCGCGATTGGGTCGCCAGTACGTGGTCTGCCCGGATAACCGGCAGCTGCGACAACCGTCGTTACCGCATACGCAGGTTCCCAGCGCAAAGCATCCGCAGTCAGTGCGCCGCGCGCGGCAGATTCCAGCAGTGGAAGAAGCGGCGATTTCAGCAGCGGCAGTATCGCCTGCGTTTCCGGATCGCCGAACCGGCAGTTGAACTCCACGACCTTCGGACCTTCGGGAGTCAGCATGAGCCCCGCGTACAACACGCCGCGGAACGGCGTTCCCCGCGCGCGTAACGCGGCGAGAGTCGGCGCGATGATCGCCGTGCCGATTTCGTCCAGGAGTTCCGGCGGGATTCCCGGAACGGGGGCATAGGCGCCCATGCCGCCGGTATTGGGACCTGTGTCGCCGTCGCCGAGCCGCTTGTGATCGCGCGCCGGCAGCAGCGGCATGAACCGCTCGCCGTCGGTGACTACCAGCACGGACAGCTCCTCGCCCTGCATGAACTCCTCGACGAGCAACTCGCTCCCCGCGTCGCCCAGAACATGGTCTGCCAGCAGCGAGTCAACTACCTGGTCGGCCTCGCTCAGCGTGGAGCAGACGGTCACTCCTTTGCCCGCTGCCAGCCCGCTCGCCTTGATGACGACGGGCGCCCCCAGCTCGTGGGCGTAGCGCCGGGCAGCCTCCGGTTCGGTGAACACCGCGGCCACTGCCGTCGGCACCCTCGCTTCGCGCATCAGCTCCTTGGCGAACGCTTTGGAGCTCTCGATCCGTGCCGCCGCCGCGGTCGGCCCGAAGGCGAGGTGCCCGCGCGCGGCAAGCTCGTCGGCGAGTCCGGCTGCCAGCGGCGCTTCAGGTCCGATGACCGTCAGTCCGGGACGCTCGGCGTCGGCGAGCGCGACCAGCCCCGCGATGTCCGAAGCGGCCACGGGCACACAGCGCGCGTGCGCCGCGATCCCCGGGTTCCCCGGCGCGGCGATCAGCTCCAGTCCGGGATCGTCCTTCGCGAGCTTCCATGCGATCGCGTGCTCGCGACCGCCTGCGCCAACGATGAACGCCTTACGCACGACTCACGTGAGCGCCTGGTCCAGGTCGGTGATCAGGTCGTCCACGTCCTCCACTCCGCAGGACAGCCGGATCAGCCCGTCGGTGATCCCGAGGTGCGCGCGCCGGTCTTCCGGAACCGAGGCATGGGTCATGGTCGCCGGGTGACTGATGAGGCTCTCCACGCCACCGAGCGACTCGGCCAGCGAGAAGACGCGAACGCGCTCCAGCACGCGCGCTGCAGCGTCGCGCGATCCCATCTCCACGCTGATCATTCCGCCGAAACCGCCCATCTGCTTCAGGGCGAGATCGTGCTGCGGATGGCTCTTCAGCCCCGGGTAGATCACCCGCTCCTCGCCCACTTTGGAGGCCAGCCATTTCGCGATGCGCCGGCCGTTGGAATCGTGCCGTTCCATCCGGAGGTGGAGCGTCTTGGTTCCGCGCAGCGCCAGCCATGCATCGAAGGGCCCGGGCACCGCCCCGGCGGCGTTGGCGATGAACTGCACCCGCTCGGCGAGCCCGTCGTCGTTCAGGAGGGCTATGCCGCCGACCATGTCGCTGTGGCCGTTGAGGTACTTGGTCGTGGAGTGATACACGATGTCCGCCCCCAGTTCGAACGGCTGCTGGAAGAACGGAGTTGCGAACGTGTTGTCCACGATCAGCAGCGCGTTGCGGCTGTGAGCGATCTCCGCAGCTGCCGCGATGTCGGTGATCCGCATCAGCGGATTAGTGGGCGTCTCGATCAGGACGGCGCGCGTCGCGGCCGTGCACGCCTCGGCGATGCGGTTGCTGTCGCGCGTATCCACGTAGGAGAATGACAGCCCCATGTGCCGCAGGATCTTGTCGAACAGCCGGAAGGTCCCGCCATAGACGTTCTCGCCGCAGACTATGTGGTCTCCCGACCGGAACAGCTTCATCAGCGAATCCAGGCACCCCATGCCGCTGGAGAAGGCGAACCCGTGTCTCGCGCCCTCCAGAGCTGCGACGTTGCGTTCGAGTGCCTCCCGCGTGGGGTTCCGTCCCCGGGCGTACTCGTACCCCTTGTTCTTCCCCAGCCCCTCCTGGACGTAGGTCGAGGTGAGGTACACAGGGGTCATTATTGCCCCGGCCAGGGGCTCCGGCCGCTGCCCGGCGTGAATGGCTTTTGTGCCGAATGCGGCTCCAAGGTCGTCGTCGTATATGCGCGTCATTCCGGGTTCGGTTGGAATCGAACGAAACTTACACCGGTCGCCCACCTCGACCCCGGCACAGCCGGGAAGACACAGCATGGCCACACTCGTCCAGGGCATGGACCTGACACGAAACGGCGAACAGAGCGAGCCGCTGCGGTGCGTCGTCGCCGACGACGAGCCGCGGCTGCGTCAGGTGCTCGTGCGGGTGATGAGGGGCGAAGGATTCGTGTGCGAGGAAGCGGGCACCGGCGTCGAGGCGCTCGCGCAGCTGGCGCAGGCACCGACCGCGCTCCTGCTCACCGACCTCCGCATGCCTGAGATGGACGGCATGGAGCTCCTCACGGCAGTGCACGACCGCTACCCGGACGTGAGCGTGATCCTCATCACGGCCGTAGCCGACGTGGATGTGGCGCTGCAGGCGCTGACAGCCGGTGCGGTGGATTACCTCACCAAGCCGTTCCATCTGGAGGAGGTGCGGGCGCGCGTCTCGCAGGCGATGGAGAAGCGACGGCTGATCCTGGAGAACCGGAGCTACCAGGCCGGGCTCGAGGAGCGGGTGACCGCGCAGGCGCGGCGGATCGAGGAGCTGTTCCTCGGCGGCGTGCAGGCGCTGGTTCACGCGCTGGAGGTCAAGGACCCCTACACCCGGGGCCACTCCATACGCGTGAGCCGGTACTCCGTGGCGATGGCGCGACAACTGGGGATGGACCGGGACATGATCCGCCAGGTGGAGATCGGCGGACACGTGCACGACATCGGCAAGATCGGAGTGCGGGAGGAGATCCTGAACAAGGAAGGCGCGCTGACCGACGCCGAGTACGCGCACGTGATGACGCACCCCGTCGTCGGCTGGCAGATTCTGTCGCCGCTGCTGAACGACTCCCCGTACGCGCTCAACATGGTGCGCTCCCACCACGAACGGTTCGACGGCAAGGGAGTGCCTGATGGTCTTGCCGGGGAGAGTATCCCGATCGAGGCGCGTCTCCTGGCGGTGGCGGACGCGTTCGACGCGATGACGAGCGGCCGCGCCTATCGTCATCACAAGATGAGCAGCGACGATGCGGTCGCGGAGCTGCAGCGGCACCGGGGAACCCAGTTCGATCCCGAGATGGTCGCGGAGTTTCTTAAGCTCGTGGAGTCCGGCGGAGTCACGGTCCCCAGGCCAGGCGGCCGGCCGACTCCAGCTTCCGTCCCGGCGGAGCTGCTCAGGGCAGACTAGAGGTGCAGCGGTTAGCGACCAGCGATTAGCTATTAGCAACTGCCAACTGCACCCGTTCGTTCCCTGCCGCGGTTGCTTTCCGCTAACCGCTAACCGCTAATCGCTCTCTGATGTACCACCCCAGCCTCATGGTAAGCGTCTCCGGCGTTCGCGGCCGCGTCGGCGAGTCGCTCACCCCCGAGATAATCGCGCGCTTTGCCGCCGGGTTCGGCGCGTGGTCTGCGCAGCGCGCGGGGGGGAGTGGGCCCGCGACAATCATCATTGGCCGCGACAGCAGGGTCTCCGGCCCGATGCTGCACCGGGCGGCCGTGTCGGGACTGCAGTCGGTCGGGTGCAGGATCCTCGCGGTTGGGATCGCGCCCACGCCCACGATCCAGATGGCCGTGGAGCACCATCACGCGGCCGGCGGGCTCGCGCTCACGGCCAGCCACAACCCGATCGAGTGGAACGCTCTCAAGTTCATCGGCCCGACAGGTCTGTTCCTGCAGGCGGCGGAGGGGGCTGAGATGCGGGCGGTGGTTGAAGGCGACATCCCGCGGGCCAGCTGGGACCGGCTCGGGACAATCGACCGTGATCAGGATGCGATCGAGCGCCACATCGCCGCCATCCTCGCCCTCGAGTACCTCGATGTCGCGGCGATCCGGAAGCGCCGGTTCAAGGTGGCCCTCGACTGCGTGCGCGGCGCCGGCGGGATGATGATGCCGGAGCTTCTCGATCGGCTTGGTTGCGAAGTCGTGGCCATCAACCTGGAGACCGATGGGCGCTTTCCCCGCGAGCCGGAGCCAGTGGCCGAGAACCTGGGCGAGCTGGAAGCGCTCGTGACCAGCAGCGGCGCGGACGTTGGCTTTGCGGTGGATCCGGACGTCGATCGCCTGTCGCTCGTTTCCGAGGAGGGGCGCGCGGTCGGCGAGGACTACACGCTCGCCCTGGCTGCCCGGGTCGTTCTGGCGCGGAAGCCTGGCGTTGTCGTCACGAACCTCTCCACCAGCCGGATCGTGGACGACCTTGCCGCGAGCCGTGGCGGTCGCGTGATACGCGCGCCGGTCGGGGAGGTGAACGTCGCCGTTCGCATGCGGGACGAAAGGGCGCCGGTGGGCGGCGAGGGTAACGGTGGGGTGATCCTGCAGGACCTGCATCTGGGGCGGGATGCCCCGGTTGCCGCGGCTCTGATCCTGCAATTGCTGCTCGATGAAGGGGAATCCCTGTCGCGCATCGTGGGTCGCTACCCCCGGTACGTCATCGTCAAGGACAAGCTGGACCGTCCCGCGGGCGCGCTCGACGCCGTTTACGCGGCGCTGCGTGAGGCCTTTGCGGACGCCGCGGTGGATACGCAGGACGGGCTTCGGCTTTCCTGGCAGGACCGGTGGCTGCACGTCCGCCCTTCAGGCACCGAGCCGATCGTGCGGGTGATCGCGGAAGGAACGGACGAGGATCAGGCACGACACATGATACGGGTATCCCGCGAGCGGCTGGCGGCTCTCGCTGGCTGAGGAGGAGTTCACGGAATGTGTGGAATCGTGGGGTACATCGGAGACAGGGTCGCGAGACCAGTGCTCGTCGAGGGGCTCAAGCGGCTCGAGTACCGCGGCTACGACTCGGCGGGGATCGCCGTGACCAACGGCAACGGGCTGGAGACGCTCAAGGCGGCCGGAAAGATCTCGTTTCTGGAAGACGCGATAGCGGCCGCGCCACCGGGCGGAACGGTCGGCATCGCGCACACCCGCTGGGCGAC
>DASUUI010000015.1:0-3567 GCA_036374155.1 Gemmatimonadaceae bacterium
CGTCCCCGGCGTCAGGTTGACCGTGACGGTCCCTGTGCCGCCCGCCGGGATGTTTCCCGACTGCCACTCATCGGATCCACGCTGTACCTCGAGCGCGTGCTGGTTCTGCCCTTCGTTCATCACATGGAAGGTCACCGCCCCAGGGGTGAGAGTCGTTTCGCTCGGCGCCACGCGCCATTCGTTGAGCACGACGTGAACTGTACGCGCCGCCTGGCCGGTGTCGGCCGGCGCGGATGCGGGCGCGGGCGAAGCGGGTGGGGCCGCGAGTGCGCCCGTGTCCGCCATGGTGTCGGCAGTGTCATCCGCCGGCGTGCAGGCAGTCGCCATGCCCGCGAGCAGAAGGAGTGCAGCCAATCCTGGGATCCGCTTCATGTTTTTTCTCCGTTGAGCGGGACGTCCGGGTTCGCGGCAAGGGGCGCGCCGTCAACGCCGGGCGGTCCCGGGAAGTTCGGGGATCCAGTCCACCTGGGCGGCCGCCCGCGTGTCCTCTCCCCGGCTCGCCCAGCGGAAGAACACGACGGTCATGATCCCGTAGAAGAAAAGCCCTCCGGGGATCCACATGATCAGCCCGCCTATGTGCTGGTCGGTGATCGGGGTCAGGTCCCAGATGCGCGGCGCCGAAGCGTAGGCCGGGTACAGGACGGTGTCGGCCATCGCGATGTAGATAGCGACAACCGACATGGGGATCACCATGAGAAAGCAGTAGAGCATCTGCCCCGGGTACGACAGCCGTGGAAGCTCCGGGAGCGGGCTCATCAGAGGCCACCACATGAGCACGGACGCCGTGAGCAGTGTGAGGTGCTGGACGATGTGAATACTGTGGTCTGCCATGGCGGCGTTGTACGCGAACGGCAGGTGCCAGAAGATGATCACGATGTTGAAGGCGGCGTAACAGATCGCCGGGCGCGTGACGGCCCGCGCCACGGAGGCAAGGGCCGGGCTCCTCAGCAGGGGACGCAGCATCTCGCCAGTGAGGCCGAACACCATGAGCGGCGCTGCCACCAGGCTGAGCAGCAGGTGCTGCACCATGTGGGCGCTGAACAGGTAGTAGTCGCTGAGATCGTGGATCGGCCCGTTGAGCGACGCGAAGATGATGAGGAGAGCGGCGGCGAAGGCTGCCTGCCGGGCTGCCGATGGCCGCGCGCCGGACGAGGCATCCACGGCCCGGGCCCGCCACCAGTAAATAGCCGCCAGGATGAGGAGGCCAATCACCGTGCTCCAGTGAATGCTCGGACGCGTGAGGTCGAGCGGGGCCGTCGGGTGCAGAAAAAGCGCCGGGATCATCACTGCGGCCGGGAGAGGGCGAGCACGAGGCGCAGCACCCACTGAGGTCCGCGGTAACCGTACGCTCCGTCCACGTAGATCTCCTCGAGGGAGTGCGAGCCCTGTCCGCTGCCGCCACCGTCCATCTCGATGGCAGGGATGCCACGGCTCATCGGGTAGTTGGCATCGGTGCTGCTGGCGCTGGTGCGGGGCAACAGCCCTGCTGCGCGACCGGTCTCCACTGCGGTCCGTACTATCCGCGCAGTGTCGGGCTGCGCTGCAGCCGGGCGTATGCCGATAGTGTCGATGCGAACCCCGAGCGGGACGTTCGACCGCGGCCAGCGGGCCCGCTCTTCCGCAACCGCCGAGTCGAGCGCTGCCCGCGCGGCGGCTTCCAGCTTCTGCAGCTCCACGGGCGAGGCAGAGCGCATGTCGAGGTCCAGCCACGCCTCACTCGCTATCGAGTTTACCGAAGTGCCGCCACCGATCACGCCGACGTTGAACGTTGTGCGCGGCGAAGCCGGAACCTGCAGGTCCGCCAGCCGTGCAACCGCGCGGCCGAGAGCATGAATCGGATTCGCGATCCCGAACGCTCCATAGCTGTGACCGCCGGGGCCATGGAACGTTGCCTTGTACCGGATGCTGCCTACCGCGGCGCTGGTCACGCCCTGTCCGCCGCCGTCCACCGAGATGAAGTAGTCGATGCGATCGCGCAGCTCGACGTCCACGAGGTGACGGACGCCGCGCAGGTTGCCCGCTCCTTCCTCTCCTACCGTTGCTGCGAAGGCGATCGTGCCGGCTGTCGGAACGCGGTGGTCGCGCATCGCGCGCGCGACGGCGAGCAAGACGGCGAGCCCGCGACAGTCGTCGCCGATGCCGGGGCCGCGCAGCGTGTCCGCGGTCCGGGTAACGCGAACGTCGGTCCCTTCGGGAAATACCGTGTCGAGATGGGCGGAGAGGACAACCAGTGGTCGCGGCGAGGCACCGGGCCGTTCGCCGAGGACGTTGCCGGCGCCATCGATGCGCACGTTCTGCAGGCCGAGCGCGCGCAGCCGTCGGGCGAATTCTTCGGCGCGCTGCTTCTCACTGAACGGCGGAGCAGGGATCTCGCAGATGGACGCCTGCTGGCTGAGCGTCCATTCGTTGTTGCTCCGGAGCGCATCCAGCGCCCGTTGCACAGCTGCGGTGCGGGGTACGGATCGCTGGGCGCCCAGCAGACCGGGCATGCTCAGCAGCAGGGTGAGGACGAGCAGAAACGGGGGCCTGGTGCGGGCGAAAGGCATTATTCAAAGAAACCCGGCGCAAACACGCTGCGCCACCTGGATGCGAGGTCGAAAGTTGTTGCGCCGCTCGCGCGCGAGTGATAGCCGTTAGGCCATGTTGACGCTCCGGCTGCTGAGTCTCCCGCTGTTCGTCACGGCCGTTCCGGCCGTTGCGCAGGCGCCGGCAGGCACGCCGCCGCCGCCGCCGCCGGAAGCAGCGGTGGCGCGTGAGGTCCCTGCAGACTCGGCTGTGCTGGTCGTCGCGAACCGGTCCGTGGTGACGTTTCGCGCTCCCCTCGGTGCCCGCTCACCCGCGGAACGGGCGACGAGCGCGTCAGCGCGCATTGACGCGGTGGTCGATGCCGGGGAGAGCGGGCGGATAACCGCGCGCCGGTTCCCCTATGGCTACGTCATCGCGGTCGGTCCAACCGGGGTGTTTACAGTCACCCCCGAGGACGGCGATACGGGGCTCCTGCCGCTGGAAAGACGCGTCGTGCGTGTGCAGGAGAGTCTCGCCGCAGCGCTGAAGGAGCATGCGGAGCAACGGAGTCTGCGGCACCTGCTTCTGGCTTCGCTGCTTGCTGTGGGCGCGACGCTGCTGTTCCTCGCCGCGATCCGTCTCATCCGCCAGCTGCGTGGCCTGCTGCTCCGACGCCTGGGCGATCGCGACAGCGAGCGGATCATCCGCGACGTCGCGGCGCACGGATTCACCATACTCAGCGCGGCGCACCTGCGGCAGTTCGCCCGGCGGATGGTGGACCTTGTCGCGTGGGGCGCCGGACTGTTCCTCGCCTACCTGTGGGTAGCCTTCGTTCTTACTCGCTACGCGTACACCCGCCCCTGGGGTGAGGCCCTCGGTGCCTACCTGAGCGAAACGCTTCGTGGGCTCGCGGTGGGTGCCATCAGCGGCATTCCCGGGCTTTTCACGGCAGTCATCATACTGGTGTTTGCGCGCTGGGTGACGCGGCTTATCGGGACGTTCTTCGACGCGGTTGCTGATGAGCGGGTGCAGATACCATGGGCGCACCCGGATACTGCGCAG
>DASUUI010000016.1:0-14813 GCA_036374155.1 Gemmatimonadaceae bacterium
GGCGCCGCGCGTGATCGGCTATATCGCACGGACGGTCGTGCGGGCCCGCATCACCCAGCTCGATCAGCTGGGACCGGCGATGGATGCCGCTCTCGCCGCCGGCGCGACCGGTATCGAAGGTCTCTTCTTCGAGTCCTCAGCGGCCGACGATGCACGGCGCGCCGCACTTGCCGATGCAGCCGCTGCGGCCCGCCGCGACGCCGAGGTGCTGGCTCGTGCCATGGGCGGATCGCTCGGTGCCATGATCGGGACCTCGACTCTCGGAATGGGCGATCCCCGCAGGTACAACCTCATGATGAGAGAGGGCTACGCGTTTGGCGGCGCGGGCGCGACGCAGATCACGCCCACCGAGATCGTGATCACCGCCGCAGTGGCGGCGCGCTGGCGATTCCTCCCGTCCGGCCCGTAGCTCAACGCGGGCCGGCGGCGGGCGCGTCGGCTTCCAGCAGCAGTTCGAAGAATTTCAGGTCCAGCCATCGCCCGAACTTCCAGCCGACTTCACGGAAATGGGCAACTTCCGTGAAGCCGAGCGATTCGTGCAGCCGGATGCTCTCGGCGTTTTCCGCGACGACCCCTCCGATCATGGCGTGCAGTCCGGCCGCGCGCGCCCGGGATATCAGCTCGGTCATCAGGGAGCGGGCGATCCCCTGACGGCGGAACTCGGGCGCGGTGTACACAGAATGCTCGACCGTGTGGCTGTAGGCGGGCCACTGTCTGAAGGCTCCGTACGTTGCGAAGCCGGCGACACTCCCATCGCGCTCGGCCACGAGCACAGGGAAGCCGCTGGCACGTTTCGCCGCGAACCAGTCGCGACGCATCAGCAGCGTGTGCGGCTCGTAGCTGAATACGGCGGTCGTGTGCTCGATTGCGTGATTGTAGATCGCGAGAATGCGACCGAGGTCCTGCTCCGTCGCGTCTCTGACAATCACGCGGCGCTGGTCAACGGTGGGGTACGGCTCCCGCTACGGGCCACTCCGTGTCACCGACTCGCGTCAACGTGAACTCGATGAAGCGGATCGGTTCCTGCCCGGGGACGATGCGTTCCCCGAACTCGTGCCAGGTCCCGTCCCTTATCACGGCGGTGTACCTGATGACTGCGGGACCTGCCGGAATCTCCCAGGTAAGGCCGTCGGCAGTCGGAGTGATCGTGAAGTCCCCGGCATGCCCCCGCGCATATGACCGCATGCCGTAGCTCCGACGGTCGGGATCGTAGGAGATGATTGCGAATGCGTTGAAGACGACGGCACCATCTGCACCGTACCCCCGCCCCTCGATCACCTTCACGGTGCCGTCGAGGAAAGACCCGACACGCTCGGTCTGCGTCGTCGTGTGCCGCTCGCCGGTCGGAGAGATTATCCACGCTGGCCCGCGCCACGTTCCATTCATCCTGTCGAGTACCGCAATAGCCTCGCGCTGTGCGGCGATTCGCGGTGCCGGATCTCCGGGCGCCTGAGCCTGGACGGCGAGTGAAGTCGCGGCCAGCAGCGGGACCGAAAGCAACGCCCTTCGAATCTTGCGCATCGGCGTGGAGGTTGAGTTTGCGGTGCGGCTCGTCCACCTGAAGCTACTAACCCCGACGCCCGCGGGTTACCCTACTGCGATGCACCCACGGCTCATCGCCGCGATCTACGCGGCGGCCGTCTTCCTCAGCGCCACACTTCTGTTCACGGCGCAGCTGAGTTTCACCAAGGCGCTGCTGCCACTCCTCGGCGGCACGCCGGCGGTCTGGAACACCGCGATGCTGTTCTTCCAGTCCGTGCTGCTCGCGGGCTACGCATACGCGCACGGACTGAGCCGCATGCTCGCGCCGCGAGCCCAGGTCAAGGCGCACGTCTCGCTGCTCGCGCTCTCGCTGCTTGCCATCCCGATCTCCGGCCTCGCCGGGCGCACGCCGCCCCCCGGGGCTTCTCCTGTCGCGTGGCTGATCGGTGTTTTGCTCGTCACGCTCGGCCCGACCCTCTTTCTCCTCTCGGCGACGTCTCCGCTCATCCAGGCCTGGTTCCGTCACACCGGGCACGAGCGGGCATCTGATCCCTACTTTCTGTATGCGCCGAGCAATCTCGGCAGCATGATCGCCGTGCTCGGCTATCCGTTTCTGATCGAGCCGTTCTTTACGCTACGCCAGCAGCACGCCGGGTGGGCAGTGGGGTACGTGCTGTTCGGTGGAGTGATCGCCGCGAGCGGTGGGTTGATCTGGCGCGCGCGCGCCGCGCCGGCCGACGTGATGGTCGCGACCGACCCCGCCGATGGCTCCGCCCCCGTCGGGACGGAGACCGGCGGCGTCCTCACGGGTGATGAGCCTGCCGTGGAGCGCGCACCCGCCACCAGCGCCCCAGGGACAACCGATCGCATCTGGTGGGTGATGCTCGCCGCCGTGCCTTCCAGCCTGGTGCTCGGCGCCACGTCATACATCTCCACCGACGTCGCCGCGTTCCCGCTGCTGTGGGTGATCCCGCTCTCGCTCTACCTGTTGTCGTTCGTCCTCACGTTCGCGCGCAGGCCGCTGATTCCGATGGGCATCAGCTGGACCGTGCAGCTCGTGGTGATCGCAATGTGGATGAGCACCTGGTTCCTGCGCATAGCAGCTCCTGCCTGGTGGCGGTTCGCGCTGCAGCTGGTGCTGCTGTTCGCCACCGCGATGGTATGCCACGGCGAGCTGGTCCGGCGCCGGCCTGCGGCGCGCTACCTCACGCAGTTCTACCTGCTGCTTGCCCTCGGCGGTGCGCTCGGCGCGGCGTTCAACGCGCTCGTAGCTCCCACCGTGTTCAGCGACGTGGTGGAGTATCCGCTGGCGATAATGGTGGCGTGCCTTCTGCGACCCGTGCTTCTCGACATCCGGCTCACGCGGCTGGGCTACGCGCTGGAGCTGGCGCTGGCCGCTGCGCTTGCGGGCTTGGCGGCAGCTGTGGCCTTCTGGCCTCCGATGGCCTCGAAGATCTCCGCAGTGAACGGTCCGTTGCTGCTCACGCTGCTGGTTCTGCCGGTCATGGTCGCGGGGGTGCGGTCGCCGCGCCGGCTCGCGCTCCTCATCACGATACTGTGGGTGGCCGGAACAAAGAGCCGTGAGTACGGCGGCGCAATTCTCCTGCGGGAGCGCAGCTTCTTCGGGGTGTACGAGGTGCGCAGCACGCCGCGGGGAACACAGCACTCGCTCGTGCACGGCACTACCCTGCATGGATCGCAGTGGCGCGAGCCGGAGGACAGGCGCACGACTCCCACGAGCTACTACACGAGCATCGGGCCCCTGGGGCAGCTGTTCATCGCGCACGAGGGCTTCGCCGACACCGCCCGCATAGGGGTGATCGGCCTCGGCGCCGGCACTGTCGCGTGCTACGCCAAGCCCACTCAGCCGTGGACCTTCTTCGAGCTGGACCCGCTGGTGGAGCGCATCGCGCGGGATACGAGCTACTTCACCTACGTCAGCCAGTGCGCGCCGCACGCGCGCGTGGTGCACGGAGACGCGCGCATCTCGCTGCGCGCCGAGCAGGACCACAGCTACGACCTGCTCATAATGGATGCGTTCAGCTCGGACGCCGTCCCGGTGCACCTGCTCACCCGCGAGGCGCTGGCGATGTACCTGCAGAAGCTCGCACCGCGTGGCCTGATTGCGTTCCACATCAGCAACCGGTACGTGGACGTCGAGCCGGTGCTGGCGGTGCTTGCGAGAGAGGCGGGACTCGTCGCGCTCAACCAGGGGTGGCAGCCACCCGGGACAGACGCCGCGTACTGGCTGGTCAACCCGAGCCGATGGCTCGTGATCGGCCGCGATTCCGCCGCGTTCGGACCTCTGACTGATGACCACAGATGGGAGCCGCCCAGGTTGCGGGCGGACGTCGAGCCGTGGACCGACGAGTTTTCCAGCGTCCCGCGGGTGATGATCTGGAGGTCGCGCTTCGCCGGCTAGACCGGCAAACGCGCTGCGTCCGCTAGCCGACCGCTTCCCGCCGCACCGCTCGTGGATCTGCGCCCACGGCGCGCGCCATCCTCCTGAAGCGCGCATCGTGCGCCAGTGCGAAGCCGCTCTCGTCCTGCCACTGGTGCACCATCTCATGCAGCAGTGTGTGCAGCACGCCGTCCCACGAATCCTGCGCAATGTGACGCCGCCCTATCGCGATCTCCGACGGGAGACCGTGCGTAGCCGGAGAGTAGTGCCCGAGCTTCCGCCGCATCCTGCGTGAGACCCTGATGGGGATCTCGCTCAGCGCGCCATTGAACCGCTCCCTGTTGTACTGGCGGTGAGCGGCGACGAGCCGATCGACGAACCTCTCGTCGGCGCGGTGCGTCCGCTCGCGGTTCCTGATCGGCACCACATCGGCGGGCGCCTTCGCGGGCGCGTGGGCCAGGATCGCTCTGCGCGCTTCGCGTCGCGCGTCGCGCCGCTTCGCGGTGACGAACCGCACTATCGCGCGAATCACGTCATCGGGCGCGTCGAGATATGCCTTGTGCACGCGGACGGAATGGCCGCTGAAGCTGACCATCGTCGCGCGGTTGTCGGTGGTCACGACCTTCCACTCCGGCCCCAGCCCCGCTGCGGCAAGCCGGTTGCGGAACGCCCCGGGCGACGGCACCAGTGGCAGCTCCATCTGCGCGGGGTCGCCGCGCAACAGCCTCAGCGCTGCGCGTGCCGCTCGAAACAACGGTGGGGCCCCGCCTTGAACGTGTCGTGCTCCTTCGACCACACGAACGTGGTCACCTCGATCATTCCGGGCTCGATGTTGATCACGTTGACCGACGACGGCCGTCCGCCACGGGAGCGGTTCGATACCGTCCCCGCCGTGGATATGACCGTGCCACGCCTGGTGTGCTCTATGTAGTGCACCGCCTCCTGGTGGTCGTGGCCGCACAGCACGAGGTCCACGCCCATTTCCGCAAACGCGCCCAGGATCTTCTTCGTGTGCTTGAGGCCGTGGCGCTGCGACAACTCACCCTTCACGGGGTTGTGGTGCATCACAACGGCCCGGGCGTCGCTTTCCGGTGAGCTCTCGAACGTCTCACGCAGACGCGCAAGCTGGGAGCGCCTGACGTCGCCGATGATCGAGATGTCGCGAACGTTCCAGGTGAGCGTGCGCCGGGTTACGCCGTGCGAGGTATTCAGTCCGGCAAGCGTGACACCGGGCACACGGAGCACCGGCTCGAGCTCGGCCGACAGGTATTTCCTGTAGTTCTCGTAGATCCGCTCCGGGTCGCCGAAGCCAAGGGGCGCCCGCCACCAGGAGACGTCGTGATTCCCCGGAACCCCGATGGTCCTGCTCACCAGCTCGGCGTCACGCATGAACACCCTCGCACGCTGAAACTCGCCCGCGCGCGCGCGCTGCGAGAAATCGCCGGACACGGCCACGACGTCGAACCGTGCTTCCTGTATCAGCGTCTCGATGGCGGCGATCTGCTCGGGAACGGCAGGCTTCCCGAAATGCAGATCGGAAACGTGAAAGATCTTCGTCACTGCTCCCGCGAGATCAACATGGATGCCACGGCGATCACCGCGGCCTCCAGGGCCTCAGTCGGGGTACCGACACGATCCCGCGAGTCCGACACCGCCCGGGCGACGATCTGCCGGCGCGTGTCGATCACCAGCATGTGGATGGCATAGCCGCGCGCTCCACTCGTCGGATCGCGGCGCAGGACGAGACGGAACGGGAGCAGCACGTACCGCCGCGCTCCCGACACTGCCAGCAGCGAGCGGAGCTCCGAGCCCAGCTCCTGGCCAAGCTGTGACTCCGCCGGCATCCCGGGACGCAGCCCCCGCATCGTCAGGCGAGTCGGGTCCGGCATGACTGTGGGGTTTCGCGCGCGGAGCGCGGCGAGCGACTGCGGCCACACCCACCGATCCGGCGGCACCTGCGGCTCGACCAGCGCCCGGAGGCGTGCGTCGAACCGCTGCCTCGCAGCCGCGGCCGTTACCGGCGCGAGATCGTCGAAGGTGCCGGGCTCGTCGGTAAGGGCGAGCTCCACCTCCTGGAGCGGCAGTACGAGCACCTCGTCGGAGGCGAGCCATGCGAGCGGCGCCGTCACCGCGACCGGTTGCGGAGAGCCGGCGGTGCCCGGGGCGCCAGTGGCACACCCGGCCAGCAGCGCGGCCGTGAGGAGTCGAACGGACCGGCGAGCCGCGCGCGCCCGTTGGAAAGTGCGGATGGGTCGAGTCATTGCGACAAAAATAACTCCCCGGCAACTTGCTCCCTCGAAAAGCCATGCAAAGACCTCTCCGGCTATTCGCATGGGGGCTCGTCGCGCTGCTTGGCGCGGGCGCGTTCGGCGTCCTCGCGCTGTCGCGGGGCGAGACCATCAACGCCGCATGGCTGCTCACGGCCGCCATCGCGACCTACCTGGTCGCGTACCGGTTCTACAGCAGGATCATCGCGGCCCGCATTTACGAGCTGAACTCGCGCCGTCCCACGCCGGCGGTGCGCCTGGCCGACGGCTGCGACTACGTGGCGACGAACCGGTGGATCGTGTTCGGGCATCACTTCGCGACGATCTCGGGCCCTGGACCGCTCGTCGGACCGACTCTCGCAGCACAGTTCGGATTTCTGCCCGGCGCGCTCTGGATAATCGTGGGTGTCGCCCTCGCCGGCGCCGTCCAGGACTTCGTGATCCTCGCTGGCTCAGTCCGACGCGACGGCAAGTCGCTCGGGCAGATGGCGCGGGAGGAGATAAACCCTGTAGCAGGCGCAACCGCGCTGCTCGCCGTGCTCGGCATCATGATCATCATCGTCGCCGTGCTCGGACTGGTTGTCGTGAACGCGCTGAAGGTGAGCCCGTGGGGAACGGCGACCGTGGCGTTCACCATGCCTGTGGCGCTGTTCGTCGGCATCTACATGCGGTATCTCCGGCCGGGCCGCGTGCTCGAGGCCAGCGCCGTCGGGCTCGGGCTCCTGGTGCTCTGCGTGTACGGCGGAAAGTGGGTCGCCGAGAGCGCGACGCTCGCGCCGATGTTCACATGGAACGGCCAGGCCCTTGCGATCGCCCTGATGATCTACGGCTTCATCGCGTCGGTCCTCCCGGTCTGGCTGCTGCTCGCGCCCCGCGACTACATCTCGGCTTTCATCAAGATCGGGGTCGTCGTGGCGCTCGCCATCGGCGTGTTGCTCACCCTTCCGCCGCTGCAGATGCCGGCGCTCACGCAGTTCACCGACGGCACGGGGCCGGTCCTCGCCGGGAAGGTCTTCCCCTTCGCATTCGTCACCATCGCCTGCGGCGCGATCTCCGGATTCCATTCGCTCGTGGCCAGCGGCACCACGCCCAAGATGATCGAGAACGAGCGGGACACACGCATGATCGGCTACGGCGCCATGCTCACCGAGTCGCTGGTCGCCGTCCTCGCACTGATCGCCGCGTGCGTGCTCACCCCGGGCGTGTACTTCGCGATCAATGCGCCGCCCGCGGCGATCGGAGCGGACGCGGTCGCCGCCGCCCGCACGATCAGCGAGTGGGGATTCGTGGTGACGCCCGAGCAGCTCACGTCGCTGTCGCGCGACGTGGGCGAGCAGACGATCCTGTCACGCACGGGGGGCGCGCCGAGCCTGGCCGTCGGCATGGCGCACATCTTCTCCAGCATGCTCGGCGGCACGGGTGCGATGGCCGTGTGGTACCACTTCGCGATCATGTTCGAGGCGCTGTTCATCCTGACCGTGCTCGACTCGGCGACGCGCATAGGCCGTTTCATACTGCAGGACATCGGACGGAACGTCTGGGAACCGTTCGGCCGCTACTCCTGGTATCCGGCCGTCGTGATGTCGAGCGCGATCTTCGTCGGGATGTGGGGGTACTTCCTGTACCACGGCGTCACGGACCCGCTCGGCGGCATCAACTCACTGTGGCCGCTGTTCGGGATCTCGAACCAGCTGCTCGCGGCGGTCGCGCTCTGCGTAGGTACCACTATCATCATCAAGATGGAAAAGGAACGCTACGCCTGGATCACGCTGGTCCCGCTCGCATGGGTCGCGACCGTCACGCTCTCAGCCGGGTGGATCAAGATCTTTTCGGATGAGCCGCGACTCGGCTTCCTCGCGCACGCCCGCGCCTTTTCGGCCCAGCTGGCAGCTGGAGAATTGCCGGCCGGTGCCACGAGCGTGCGCGCCGCGCGACAGATGATCTTCAACGACCGTCTCGATGCGTTCGTGGCCGCGGTGTTCATGGCGGCGGTCGTCGTCGTGATCATCGCGTCGGTGCGCGAGTGGTGGCTGGTCATATCACGGAGAAAACCCGCAGTGACATCAGAGTTTCCCTACGTTCCGGAGAGCGCAGCATGACGCGCGCCACCATTCTTGTGCTTGCGGCGCTTGCGCTCGCGGCCCCGCTCGATGCCCAGATCAGGCGCACGGTTCCCGCGCCGGATGGACTCGTGCCGCCACCACCGCTTCCGGCGCCCGCGGCCCCACGACCGTTCGACTTCTCGATCGCCAACATCATGCGCGGTCCAGAGCTGTACGGTCGGCCACCAGGCGTGAACCCCGCAAGCCTCGGCGACACCCGCCCGGTTCAGTGGTCCGCAGACAGCCGCTGGATCTACTTCCACTGGGTGCCCGCCGGCTCCGACTGGCGCGACGTGCCGCGGATACATCGCGTGCGCGCCGCGGCCGGTGCCCGGCCGGAGCTCGTGCCGCCTGCGCAGCTCGACACCGTCGGGCCACTGCTCGCATCCGGCGATTTCAACAGAGCACGCACGATGAAGGCGGTCGAGTACGACGGCGACATCTATCTGGTGGACCTCCGGCGCGGCGGCGTGAGGCGTCTGACCGAGACGGTGGGACGGGAGTCCGGACCGAGGTTCAGCGGCGGGCAGAACCGGGTGTTCTTCATCCGCGACAACAACGCCTACTCCGTGGATCTCACCGGCGGCTCGCTCACGCAGCACACCGACCTGCGGCTCGCAGCTTCCCCGGCCGATTCCATACGCCGGGCCGATTCGCTCGCGCGGGTCGGGCAGCGCGGCTTCCTCACCGAGCAGCAGCGCGAGCTGTTCGAGTACGTTCGCGACCGGGCGCGCGCTGACAGCATCAGGCGTGCAGACTCACTCGAGCTCGCGGGCCGGCGCCTCCAGCCGATCTATCTCGGGCGCAATGAGCGCCTCGGCGCGCTCTCGATCTCGCCCAACGCGAACGCTCTGATCCTCGTCCTCTCCACCCCTGCGGAAGGCTCGCGGCAGGCAATCATTCCGCGCTGGGTCACCGAGAGCGGGTACACGGAGGAGGTCCGTCCCCGCAACAAGGTCGGGGACGTGCAGTCTCGGGTGCGGCTCGCGTTCGTTTCGCTCCCGCGTGGAACCGTCACGTGGCTCGCGCCCTTCGGCGCTGATACCGCCGCCGGATTCATCAACACGCGCGGCTGGAACCGCGCGGGAACCCACGCGCTCGTGCTGTCACGAAGCTTCGACAACAAGCAGCGCGCGCTGCAGACGATCGATCTATCCGGTACGCTGCGGGACGTGGAACGGCTGCGCGACACCGCCTGGGTCGGCGGACCATGCTCCTCCTGCGCCGGCTGGTACGACGAGGGGCGCCGGGTTTGGTACGTGTCCGAGGCCGATGGCTGGGCGCACCTGTACACAGCCCGCCCGGATGGGGGCGACAGAAGGCAACTCACGCAGGGGCGCTGGGAGGTCCGGCAGGTCGCGCTGTCGCCCGACGAGCGCACCTTCTACCTGCACACCAACGAGCCGTCGCCATTCGAGCGCCAGTTCTACCGGATGAGCGTGAACGGCGGCGCGCGGCAGCGGCTCACCAGTTGGTCCGGATCGCACGAGGTTGTCGTCTCTCCCGATCAGCGGCTGCTCGCGAGTGTGTACAACTACGTGAACCAGCCGCCTGACCTGTTCCTGCTGGAAAACCGTCCGGGCGCAGCGATGCAGCGGCTGACGCTGTCGTCGTCCGACGAGTGGCGCTCGCACCAGTGGCTCGCGCCCGAGATCGTGATGATCCCGGCATCCGACGGCGTGCAGGTACCCGCTCACATCTACCGCCCGGAGGAGGTCGGCGCGCAACCTAACGGCGCGGCGGTGATGTTCATTCACGGCGCCGGCTACCTGCAGAACATCGGCAACTTCTGGTCGGAGTACCCTCGCGAGTACATGTTCAATCAGTACCTCGCGTCGCGCGGCTACGTCGTGCTCGACATCGACTATCGCCACTCCGCCGGGTATGGCCGCGACTTCAGGACCGCCGTGTACCGGCACCTCGGCGGGCGCGATCTGCAGGACGCGGTGGACGCGTCCCGCTGGCTGCAGACCACGCACGGGATTCCGGGTGAGCGGATCGGGGTCTACGGCGGCAGCTATGGCGGTTTCATGACGCTGATGGCGCTGTTCACCCAGCAGCAGCACTTCGGCGCCGGAGCCGCGCTACGCAGCGTGACTGACTGGGCGCACTACAACCAGGGGTGGACCTCCAACATCCTGAACCAGCCGCAGAACGACGCCGAGGCCTATCGCCGCTCCTCGCCGATCTACTTCGCGGAGGGACTGCAGGATCCGCTGGTGATCCTGCACGGCATGGAAGACACCAACGTGCACTTCCAGGATGTGGTCCGTCTCACGCAGCGGCTGATCGAGCTGGGCAAGACGGACTGGGAGCTCGCTGTGTACCCGGTCGAGGATCACGCCTTCGTCCGGCCGTCGTCGTGGGCCGACGAGTACCGCCGGATCTACGAGATCTTCGAGCGCAGCCTGAAATGAAGATCGGACTGCAGAGCCGCGAGCTGCCGGCGGCCAGCTGCCAGCAACCAGCCGGCTACCGCCTGCGACAGCTTGCGCGAGGGGCGCGCGCCGTGATCGTAAGAGTGCTCGGCGTGCCGGACTATGCCCATTACGTCGCGCACATGCGCGCCGCCCACCCGCACGCAGTCCCGCTTACCGCTGAGCAGTTCGCGCGGGAGCGCATGGAGCTGAGGTACTCCAGGCCCGGTGCAAAGTGCTGCTGAAGTGACTCAGGTCAGCGGGATCCGCCCTGCAAGATCCTCGGGCCGCACTGGCCGCGAGTCGGTGACCAGCGCGCGCGCCGCATCCACCTGGCCGAACACACCCCAGAGCAGCACGCCTTTCACGCCGCCTTCGTTCAGATAGTACACCACGCCTTCCTTGAACTCTTCCTTCCAGTCGGCGACGGTCTCGAGTCGCGAGTCCGTCTGCCCGACGGCTTCATAGCCCAGATCGAAGAGGTCGGAGTAGAAGAAGGGGATGTGCGTGTACGGAGTCTCGTCTCCGGCCATTGCCCGGCCAGCGGCGTGCCCCATGGTGACGGCGTTGTCCTCGTGCTCGACACGCATCCTGCCGAGCGCCGGCACTGACGCGCGCGCGACGTCACCCGCGGCAAAGATGTCGGGCTTCGAGGTACGCAGCTGCTCGTTCACCACGACCCCATCGTCAACTTCCAGTCCGGCTGCCGAAGCCAGCTCAGTCGCGGGGAGGATTCCCAGCCCTGCGATCACCGCGTCAGCGGTGACCGGCCCGCTCTCGGTCTCGACTGCGAACTGGGATCCTCTCCTGGCAACGCGCTTCACGCTCTCGCCACTCTTCAGAGTCACTCCCTTCTCGCCGTAGTAGCCGTTGATCGAGCGGGAAAGATCAGCGGGGAAGATCCTCGCGCCGATCCCCGGCTCCGGAAAAAGCATCGTCACGTCGCAACCGTTCATCGCGAGTGCCGCGGCGATCTCGGAACCGATGAATCCGCCGCCGATCACCACGAACCGTTTGTGCTGGTCGGCGAGCGCGCGAACGCGATTGTAGTCCTGCACAGTGCGAAAGTAGATGACGCCGTCGTTGTCGCCGGGCAGGTGGCGGGGCATGCCGCCGGTCGCAAGCAGCAGTCTGTCGTAACGGTGCCCCACGCCATGCTCATCGGTCACCTGCTTCTGCGCGACGTCGAGCTTCGCGGCGCGCGTCCCGAGAACGAGATCCACGCCGTGCTCCTCGGTGTGCTTCCAGATGCTGTCCAGCGGCTCGCCCTTCCACAGCGCCTTGGTGAGCGGCGGGCGTGCATAAGGTGCGTCGGGCTCGGCGCTCAGGATCCTTATGGCGCCATCGTGGTCGAGCTCACGGATCCCGCGAACTGCTGCGTCCGCCGTCATTCCGCCACCGACGATCAAGTAACGAGCGTTCGTCACGTCACACCTCCGGGAGCGAGCGGGAACCGCGGACCCGCTCGAAGAATTCCTGTTGCCGCGCCGGTTCCTCCAGTGTTCCACGGACTGCGAGCGCGGAAGTCACACCGCCCGGCTTCGAGACGCCGCGCATCTCCATGCACAGGTGCCGTGCCTCAGTGAGCACCAGGACACCCGCCGCGCCGGTCTCTTCCATGAGCAACGAAGCCGTTTCTTCGGTAAGCCGTTCCTGGACCTGGGGCCGCCGCGAGTAAAACTCCAGGGCGCGTGCGAGCTTCGACAGCCCGACAAGCCGATCGCCGGGCACGTAGCCGATGTGCGCCCGGCCAAAGAATGGAAGAAAGTGATGCGCGCACATCGAGTAGAACGGTACGGCAGCAAGGACGATCATGGCCGTCCTGCTCCCCGTGTTCGGAAAGGTCGTCAGCCGCGGCCGCGCCTGTTCGTCCAGTCCCGCGAACAGTTCGGCATACGCCCGCGCCACCCGGGCGGGGGTGTCGGCCAGATGCGGGTCCGACGTGTCGAGGCCCAGCGACTGGAGAAAACCGCGGAAAGCCACCTCGGCTGCGGGCCGCGACGCCGTCGTGGCCCTCCGGCGCGACAGCGCCGGCTCCGATCCGGGGGGCGGCGGGAAGGTTAGTTGGGCGGCAGCTGACATACGCCTCTCTAAAATAGTTATTATTAGTTTAACAGATGGACCGCACCCCGCAACCCTCAATGACGGGAACTCCCGTCTTACATTAGCCCCGATGGCGCGAGCGAAGCTGGAGGATGAGATCGCGGGACTGGCGGTCCTGAATGAGCCCGCGAGGCGCGCTCTCTATTTCCACGTGCTGCAGCAGACCGGCGAGGTGACACGCGACTCTGCCGCGGCTGCCGTGGGAATTCCGCGGAACACGGCCGGATTTCACCTCGACCGGCTGGCGGAGGAGGGACTGCTCGACGTCAGCTACCGCCGACTGAGCGGGCGGGCGGGGCCGGGCGCGGGGAGACCGTCGAAGCTGTACCGGCGATCCGGCCGGGAGCTGGCCGCCAGCGTTCCACCACGCAGCTACGATCTCGCTGCTCAGCTTCTCGCTACGGCCGTGGACAGAGGTGGCGGGCCGGAGACGCTCGATGCCCTGAAGGATTCCGCGCGGGCAACCGGTGTTGCCATCGGGTCGGCAGCGCGTGCCGCGGCGGGACCGCGCGCCGGGGTGCGCCGGCTGGCCGATGCCATCGTGAGCACACTCGCTGCCCACGGCTATGCGCCGGAAGTCGTCGGGTCCGAGATCCGGCTGCGCAATTGCCCCTTCCACGCGCTCGTCGCTGATCATCGCGAGCTGGTATGCGGAATGAACCTGGCTCTCATCGACGGAATCGTCGAAGGCGCTCGCGCTCCAGGCATCAGGCCGATGCTGCTCCCGCGACCTGGCTTCTGCTGCGTCTCTCTCCAGCTCGGCCCCCGGTAGTGATCCGCCCTGGTTAGGACCCCGGGCGAGCAAACACGGAGGGTGCATGCGAGGATCGGCGCATGGAGGACGGCCCCGACCTCCTCCTTGCGTGACACTGTCAGGGTACCCAACGTTTTGCGCGCAAAAATCGGCTGATCTCCCGACGGGTGTCCGGCGATCGCCTTCACGCGCGAGCGGACGGACATGACTGAACAGCAGCAGCAGTGGGGGACCCGGATCGGCGTCATCCTCGCCGTCGCGGGCTCGGCCGTTGGACTCGGCAACTTTCTGAGGTTCCCGGGACAGGCAGCCGCCAACGGTGGCGGCGCCTTCATGATCCCTTACTTCTGCGCCCTGCTGCTCCTCGGCATTCCCATCGGCTGGGCCGAGTGGACCATGGGCCGGTACGGCGGACAGAAGGGGTTCCACTCGGTGCCGTCGATCCTCGGAATGATGGGCCGTGGTGCCGTGGCCCGTTACCTCGGCACGATCGGCGTGCTGATCCCGCTCGCGGTGTCGTTCTACTACACCTACATCGAAGCGTGGTGTCTCGGATACGCTTGGCACTACCTGACCGGCGGAATCGGCATTTCCGCGGGCACGACGATCGCGGAGCAGAGTGCGGTAGCCGCGCAATTCTACGACAACCTGACGGGGCGCGATGCGAACGGCGTCGTCGCCGGCGGATCGTACGCGACGCTCGTCTTCTGGCTGATAACGTTCGCGCTCAACATCTATCTGGTGTATCGCGGTATTTCCAGGGGGATCGAGAGGTTCACCACCTGGGCGATGCCGGTGATGGCGCTGTGCGCTCTCGTTGTTCTGGTGAGGGTGCTCACGCTCGGGACTCCCGACCCCGCTCTGCCGGAACAGAACGTGGTCAACGGCCTCGGCTACATGTGGAATCCGGACTTCAGCGCCCTGTCGAACGCGCAGACCTGGCTGGCTGCGGCAGGCCAGATCTTCTTCAGCTTGTCCGTCGGCTTCGGCGTGATCATCAACTACGCGTCGTACATGAAGAGGAAAGACGACGTCGTGCTGTCCGGCCTGGCCGCGTCGGCGACGAACGAAGTGTTCGAGGTGGGGTTCGGCGGGCTCATCACACTGACGGCTGCTTTCGTGTTCCTTGGACTTTCAGGTACGGTTGCGGCGGTCGCCGGCGGCACCTTCGGCCTGGGATTCAACACGCTCCCTGTCGTTTTCGCGCAGATGGGGGCGATCGGAAACATCATCGGCGCGATCTGGTTCTTCATGCTGTTCCTGGCGGCGATCACCAGCTCGGTGTCC
>DASUUI010000017.1:0-7229 GCA_036374155.1 Gemmatimonadaceae bacterium
GCTGCTCTTCGTGTTGCGGATCGGCGCGATCGGAACCTTCCTCACCACGCGCACTCCGGACTGGCTGTATCTCCACCAGGTGCTCACCGGCTGGACGGCGCTCGCGCTGCTGTGGGCGGCGATCATCTTCTCGCAGCAGGCGCAGTGGCGCTGGTGGTATGCGTTCATCGCCGCACTGCCTCTGGTCTGGTCATACGTCGCGATCTACATGCTGGAGAGCTTCCTGCTCGCAGCGGGGTTTGCGGTCATCTTCCTCAGCTTTGCGACGCTCTGGACCGCTGGGGTGTTCTTCAACCACTGGCGCCGCACCGATTCCCGAGGCGCTGCATTCCTCGCTGTTGTCCTCCTGGCGTGGGGACTTCACCACCTCGACTATCCACTGCTGCGGGAGCGCGGGCTGTGGAATCCGTGGGGCTACTACCTCGACATCGTCCTCGTGCTGGCGACTGGCGCGGGCATCCTCATCCTGGTGATCGAGGACCTGCACCGCGGCCTCAACACGCTCCTGGTGCTGAGCGGCGATCTTCAGCCCCGCCAGCGCGGCGGCGACGTCATGCACGCGCTGCTCGCACGGCCCCTTTCGCTCCCGGGAGTGCATGGCAGTGCCCTGTTCATCGGCTCGCCGACCGAGGGTCGCTTCGTGAGCGGACTGGGGGTGTGTGAGAGCTGGCCGGCCACACGTCCGGGCGGCTGGATGCGCGACAGTCTGGCTCGGGCGCTGAGCGATGGACGGCCGGAGGTGATGAACCGCGGCACCGCGGATGGTGGAGAACAGGCCGCGTCCGATGGTGCGCATCCCTACATCGCGAACCTGCCGATCTTCCGGGGCGAGGACCCGGTGGGCGCACTCGTGATCGTCGGCACCGAGCGCGATCCGTTCACGGCGCTGGGCGACGAGTTCCTCCTCGGCCTGGGACGCCAGGTCGGTGCGGCGCTGGAGAACGCCGATCTGTGGCGACGGCTGGAGGCGCGCAGCCGCGAACTGGCCCGGCTGTCGAGCGGCGCCGTGCACCAGCACGAAGAGGAGCGCCGGCGCATCTCCCTCGCGCTGCACGACGAGACAGCTCAGGTATTCTCCGTGGTGAAGATGCAGCTCGGGTTGCTGCGCGAATCGGTCACCCCGGAGCTCTCGACCCGTGTTGACCGCGTGCTGTCGCTGGTTGACGAGGGGATCGGCAGCATAAGGAACGTCACCTCCGACCTCCGGCCACCGCTGCTCGACGACCTCGGGCTGATTCCGGCGCTCCGCGCCCTCGTCTCCGCGTTCGGCGAGCAGACCGGGCTGCACACGACGTTCGATGCCCCCGCTGTCACCGGTGCGCTCACGACCGATGCCGAGCTCGCGGTTTTCCGCGCGCTGCAGGAATCGCTGTCCAACGTTGCCCGCCATGCCGAGGGGACGGCAGCCCGCGTAACGATGCGTGAGGGCGAGGCAGGAGATATCGTTCTTGAGATCCGGGACAACGGCCGCGGCTTTCTCTCACTGGACCCCGAGCGCCTGAGCGAGGAAGGACACATGGGGATCGCCGGAATGCGGGAACGGGTGACCGGACTCGGCGGCACGGTGGAGCTGAGCAATGCCCCGGACGGCGGCGCGGTCGTGACCGTAAGGGTGCCGCTCGCCACCACAATCGCGCACAGCTGAACGCATGGCCGCCGAAAATCACGCCAGATGCCGATGATGTCCGACACAGCGGGGCAGAAACCGATCCGGGTCCTCCTGGCCGACGATCACGCTCTCGTGCGGGAAGGAATCCGGCACGTGCTGTCGGACGCGCCCGACTTCGAGGTCGTCGGCGAGGCATCCAGGGGCGCGGAAGCGCTGGAGCTCGCCCGCGAGCTCACTCCGGACGTGATAGTGCTCGACATCTCCATGCCCGAGGGCTCGGGTCTGGACATAACCCCCCGGCTGCGGGAGACGGTCCCCGCGACACGGGTGCTGATCCTCAGCATTCACGACCACGAGGAGTACGTCCTGCAGAGCGTGCGCGCCGGCGCGCACGGGTACCTGCGCAAGGATTCCTCTCCCACGGAGCTGCGTGACGCGATTCGCGCCGTGCATCAGGGAGGGACGTTCTTCAGCGCACCGGTCGCGCAACAGCTGGGCGCCGCGCTCCGCGGCGAAGGCGCCGCGACCGTGATGGCCAACCGGCTGGGGCTGCTCACCGCCCGCGAGCGCGACGTGCTGACCGGGATCGCCAGCGGCGCCACCAACAAGGACATGGCCGCGCAGCTCGGGATCAGCATCCGCACCGTGGAATCGCATCGGGAGAGCCTGATGCGGAAGCTCGACATCCGGACCGTCGCCGGTCTCACCCGCTTCGCCGTGGACTCGGGGCTCCTTCCCGGCTGACGTCCCCTCAGCGCGGGTTGGCTGTCGGCTTTTCCCCTACAAACGGGCCCTTGTAACCTCACTCCGGGGGGTGTCCGCTACGGAGATGCGCTTCCGTATTAGACCGAATTTCGCCCCCTCTATCCCGCCCGTAACCTCCGCTCAGCGCCGGGGACCTGCGGTCGCCGTCGTCACTTCCGTGAAAACCCTCCCCGAAGATGCTGAGATTTCTCATGAAAACGACGCCGGCCGACTACCGCAGCGCCCCCCAATTGACCCGCCGCTTCCGGACCCCCCTGCTCGCGGCGCTGACGCTGTGCACTGCCGTGCCGGCACTGGCCCAGTCTGACCCTGCCCAGCGCGACTCAGCCGGGCGAAGTCCGACACCGCTGGCAGCCATCACCGTCACTGCGACCAGGACTTCGACTGAGACCTTCTCCGTTCCCCAACCGGTGAGCGTCATCGACTCGGCAGCGAGCCGCGAGCGGCTTGCGGGCACGCCGGTCGAGCTGTTCCGTCACCTTCCAGGACTCGACGTCACCGGCGTCGGAACGAATCAGGCGCGGCCGCAGATCCGCGGGCAGCGCGGCCAGCGGATCCTCCTGATGGAAGACGCGCTGCGACTCAACAATTCGCGCCGGCAGCAGGATTTCGGCGAGCTTCCCGTCCTTGCCGGTCTCGCCGGCTTCGACCGGGTCGAAGTCGTTCGCGGGCCGTCGTCAGTGCTGTACGGCACCGATGCGATCGGCGGGGTGGTGAACGTGATCTCAGCCGATCTTCCCTCGCGGGCGACGAGCGGTGAGGTCCACGGTTATGTCGGCTACCGGCACGGGCGAGCCGACGAGCAGCGAATGCCAAGCGCAGGCGTTCAGGGGCGTTTCGGGAGGTTTGCCTTCCGCGCCAACGGCGCGTATCGGGAGAGCAGTCCGTATCTCGCCCCGTCCGGCACGTTCGGGAACATCACGCTCGCAGAGCCCGTGCTGGTCAACGAGACGGGAGTGCGCGATCGGTCATTCGACATGACCGCCGGCTGGGACATGCGGCCGAATCAGCGCCTGTTCGCCAGAGCGAAGCAGTACAGCGCGGAAAACGCCGGCTTCGGTTACGTGAACCCCGAGCTGCTCGGTGCGCGACAGCCGCTGATCGACATCGGCTATCCGGACCAGCGGTATGCGCGCTACGTGCTGGGCTACCGTGGGACGGCACTCGGGACGCTGTTCGCCGATCGCGTCGAGATCGCCACCTACGTGCAGCGCAACGACCGTGACCTCTCGATGCACGTTCAGATTCCGCTCGGCCCCCCGGGCGCAATGCTGGACTCGCGTTCGCTGAACGTCACCAACATGCACACCGTCGGAGTGCGGGCCGAGGCGGCGCGGCTGGTTGCTGGAAGGCACATGGTCACTTACGGCCTGGATTACTTCCGCGACCGTTCCCGCAACACCGATTCAAGCACCACGGTGATCACGGGCTTCGGGCCGCCGATGACCGCGGTCAGCCGCACGCCGCTGGTTCCGAACGCAACGTTCCGTAGCGCGGGCGCCTTCGTGCAGGGCGATCTGCGGTTGATCGATCGTCTCACCACGATCCTGGGCGTCCGGGTACAGAACATCGCCGCCGAGACGCGTGAGACGCCGGGGGTCACGATGCCGCTGATGAGCGCGAGTCATCGCACCGCCGTCGGCACCGCCAACCTGCTGTATCGCGTCACCGGCGACCTGCATCTGGTGTCGTCGGTCGGCCGTGGCTTCCGTTCCCCGAACCTCGTCGAGCGGTTTTTCGAGGGTCCGGCGGCGGAAGGCAGCGGCTACCAGCGCGCCAATCCGGACCTGAAGCCTGAGACGAGCGTCAACGTCGATGTCGGGGTGCGCTACCGCCGCGGGCCTTTCTACAGCGAAGTCTTCGCCTTCAGAAATCAGATTCGCGACGGGATCCGGATCGAGGCGACCGGTGACTCGGTCAATCGGCAGCCGGCGTTCCGCAACGTGAACGTGGACAAGCTGCGTTACAGCGGCGTCGAGCTGCTGGCTGGCGTCCGCGTCCTCAACGGACTCGAGCTGTCGGGGAGCTACACGAGCCTGGATACGAAGAACATCTCCGATCCGAACAGCCCCGTTGGTGACAGCTATGGAAGCAAGCTCACCGGCGACGTCGCGTACCGTAACCCGGGAGGTCGCTTCCTGCTCGGTTACAGCGTGCGGCACAACGGCGAGCACAAGGACGCGATCATCGGCACGAGTCCGATCGGGACGACGCTGCCTTCGTTCACCGTCCACTCGCTGCGCGGAAACCTGCTGCTGTTCGATCGCGCAGGCCTCAGGAACACGATCGGCCTCACGGTGGAGAACCTCACCAACGAGCTGTATGCGGAGTTCTCCAACGCGGCCTTCTTCCGACCCGAGCCCCGCCGAAGCCTCAATCTTTCCTGGACCACGGAGTTCTAGGATCTCATGCGGACCTTCGTCCATTACATACCGATAGCCACGACGATCGTTGCGGCGGTTTTCGCGACGGTCGTGCTGCGACGGTATGCCGCCAAAGGCGGCACCCACCTTCTGTGGTGGGGGATCGGGATGATCACCTATGGCGTGGGCACGCTCACCGAGGCGCTCACGACGATGCTGGGATGGCATGAACCGGTCTTCCGCGCCTGGTACATCACGGGCGCCCTGCTCGGAGGCGCTCCCCTGGCTCAGGGCACGGTTTACCTTCTGATGAAGCGCGCCACAGCGCACCGGCTGACCGTCGCCCTGCTGAGCGCTATCGTCGTGGCGAGTGCCTGCGTCCTGCTGACCCCGATCGATCACTCGATGGTGGAGTCGTTCCGGCTATCGGGCAGAGTCATGGAGTGGCAGTGGGTGCGCGCCTTCAGCCCGTTCATCAACCTGTACGCAGCAGCTTTCCTGATCGGAGGCGCGATCTATTCCGCCATGAAGTTCCGCAACATGCCCGGCAAGCGTGGCAAATACCTGGGGAACATCTTCATCGCGATCGGTGCGCTGCTTCCCGGAATCGGCGGAACGTTCACGCGCTTCGGTCACGTCGAAGTGCTGTACGTGACGGAGTTCGTCGGGCTGCTGCTGATCTTCGTCGGCTACCGTCTGAACATTCTGCCGTCTGCCGCGACGGTGCCGTCTGCGACCAGCGGGCTCGGACTGGGTACGGCGCGGTGACGCTCACCCCGGCAGAGACGAATGGCGCGGGGTTGCCGCTCGAGCTCCGCCAGGTGGCGCGCCGGTTCGGGCGCCGCTGGGCGCTGCGCGGGGTGAACCTGGTCGTTCAGCCGGGCGAAGTCGTGGCGGTGACCGGAGCCAACGGCAGCGGCAAGAGCACTCTCCTGCGGGTGGCTTCGACTGCCGTGACGATTACCGCAGGCTCAGGTTCGGTATTCGGACACGACCTCCGCCGCAGACCCGACGCGGTGCGCCCATACGTCGGCCTGCTGGGCCATGCCCCCGGGCTGTACGACGATCTCACGGTGACGGAAAATCTCGAGTTCGCCGCGCGGATGCTGGCGCTCGACAGTCCGGGGAGCGCCATTTCGCGGGCACTGGAGGTGTGCGGGCTCTCCGGTCATGCTAAAGAGAGGGTCAGGACACTTTCGTCGGGCTGGCAGCGGCGCGTCTCGCTGGCGCGGCTCTGGATGCAGACGCCAAGGCTGCTCCTGCTCGATGAGCCGTACAACAGCTTCGATGAAGAAGGCGTCGCGATCGTGAACGGACTCATCGAGGAAGCGCGGGCCCGTGGCGGTGCTGCCCTCGTCGTCACCCACAGCCTCGCTCAGGCAGCAGCGATCATGGATCGCCGCGTGACTCTGCTCCATGGAGTGATCCGCGACGCTGCGACGCCCCAGCTGCACGATGGCGCTCTGTCGCGCGACGGCGCCCGCCCGGCAGCGCGTCGCGTCGCTGGCGGGCAGGCGGCGCTGGAGCTGTCATGACCTGGCGCGCGGAGATGGGTCGCGTCGGCGCGATCGCCTGGAAGGACCTCACGGCGGAACGGCGCACCAAGGCGAACTTCAACGCCGTCGCCTTCCTCGGCATGCTGGTGCTGCTGCTGTTCGGCTTCGCGTTGGGGCCGGACACGGCCACCGTCCGCGGCGTGGCGCCGGGAATCTTCTGGCTGGCTGTGCTGTTCAGCGGCGTGCTCGCGTTCAACCGCTCGTATCAGCTGGAACTGGAAAGCGGGGCGCTCGAATCGCTGCTGCTGTACCCGGGCGAACGGTGGACCATCTTCGGCGGCAAGCTGCTCGCCAACCTCGCGTTCCTCCTTCTGGTGGAGGTCGTGATCGTGCCGGTGGCGATCGTCCTCTACCAGCTCGACGTTCCTGCGCAATGGCCGCTGCTGCTGCTGGTACTTTTCCTGGGTACCGTCGGCTTCGCCACCCTGGGAACTTTCTATGCGGCGATGGCCAGTCGGAGCCGCGCCAGAGAGGTGCTCCTGCCCCTCCTGCTGTTTCCGATGCTCGTCCCTTTGCTCATAGCCGCCGCGGAAGCATCGGCTGCGTTGCTGGAGGGCGATCCGATGAATAACGCCGGTACCTGGATCCGGCTGCTGCTGGCGTTCGACGTGGTCTTCCTCGGGTCGGCAGTACTCGCTTTCGAACACGTGATCGAGGTGTGAATCAGATGGAAGCAACGATGGGCATGGCACGCGTGCCGGGAATGGCGCGGCGTCCGGGCCTCAGCGTCCTGGCCTGGCTCTGGCCCGTGGCGTTGATCGCCGCGCAGGTCTACGCGTTCGCGATCTCACCGCCCGACCGGGACATGGGCGATCTGCAGAAGATCATGTACGTGCACGTTCCCGCGGCGTGGAACGCCTTCCTGGCATTCTTCATCGTTTTCTCGGCCAGCCTCCTCTACCTCTGGAAGCGGAACGAGAAGTACGATCTCCTCGC
>DASUUI010000018.1:0-5685 GCA_036374155.1 Gemmatimonadaceae bacterium
CAGGCGGTTCACAGAGTCGCTGCGAGACTCATCGCGAGCGACGATCGCGTTGACGTATTCGAGCTGGCGGCGTTTCACGTGCTCGGCCGCCACCTGACCGATCAGCGGAACGCGGCCGCAAGTGCGGGCAGCGGAATCCATTCGCTCGCCCCGCTTCGGTCCGAAGCCGAACTGGTCCTGTCGGCGGTTGCATGGTCGGGCGCCGGCGATGCGGACGCGGCGAAGGCTGCGTTCAACGAGGGGGTGAGGGGACTGCCCGGATCGGTGGGAGCAGTGCGTCTTCGGGATGGCGGCGCGATCGACCTGGAGGACGTCGATGCCGCGCTCGAGCGGCTGCGTCGGGCGGCGCCGGGAGTGCGGCGCCGGTTGCTCACCGCGTGCGCGGATGCCGTGACGCACGATGCCGAGATACGTGTCGCCGAGGTCGAGATGCTGCGTGCCGTTGCGGAGGCGCTCGATTGTCCAATGCCACCGGTCGCAGTCCCCGGGCTCACACCGGCATTCGTCACGACCGTTCCTTGATCGCGCTCGCGGCAGCGCGGCTCGAATGGTACCTTGGCGTCGGTGGCAGACGCCCTTGAACGCCTCACGGCCGCGCTGGAAGAACGCTACGCGATAGAGCGCCAGATCGGCGTGGGCGGCATGGCGACCGTGTATCTCGCGCGCGATCTGAGACACGACCGGCTCGTTGCGCTCAAGCTGCTGCGCCCGGAGCTCGGCGCCGTGATCGGCGCGGACAGGTTTCTGAGCGAGATCAGGACCACGGCCAGGCTGCAGCATCCGCACATTCTGCCCCTGTTCGACTCGGGCGAGGCCGACGGGCTGCTGTACTACGTGATGCCGTACGTGGAAGGCGTGTCGCTCCGCCACCGGCTCGATCGCGAGAAGCAACTCCCTGTCGGCGAGGCCGTCCGCATTGCCAGCGAGGTCGCAAGCGCGCTGGATTACGCGCACAGGCACGACGTGATCCATCGCGACATCAAGCCCGAGAACATCCTGCTGCACGACGGCCGCGCGCTGGTCGCCGACTTCGGGATCGCGCTCGCGGTGAGCAACGCCGGCGCGACACGCATGACCGAGACGGGGATGTCGCTCGGCACGCCGCACTACATGAGCCCCGAGCAGGCAATGGGCGAGCGGGAGATCACTGCCCGCAGCGACGTGTACGCGCTGGGAGCGGTGACGTACGAGATGCTCACGGGGGAGCCCCCGTTCACCGGCCCGACCGCTCAGGCGATAGTGGCTAAAGTGGTGACGGAGGAGCCGCGCCCGCTGATTCCGAAGCGGCGCACGATCCCACCGCACGTCGAGCTCGCGGTGATCACGGCACTCGAGAAGCTGCCGGCCGACAGGTACGCGAGCGCGGCGGAGTTCGCGGACGCACTGCAAGCGCCGGCCGCGACCGCGCCCACCGCCGTGCGCCAGGCCGCCGTTGCACCTGTGGCCGTGAAGCGGGACCGGCGCGTGCTCGGCGCGGCTGCGCTTGGTGCGGCGGCAGTTCTCGCGCTCGCGTTCCTCGCGGGTCGCATGACCGCCGGTGAGCGGGGAACTGCATCGACACCGGTTGGGAGGTTCGTGCTCACTACCGGTGATGAGCACCGGTGGACAGGGGCCGGTTTCGTGGGTCTTACCCTTTCGCCCGACGGCACGACACTGGTGTACCTCGGGCAGAATGCTCGCGGTACGCAACTGTACCGCCGCCGCCTGGACGAGCTTGTCCCGACTCCGATACCGGGCACGGAAGGCGCGGTATCACCGTTCTTCTCGCCCAACGGCCAGTCGATCGCATTCTACCAGGGCAATACGATAAGACGGGTGTCGCTTGCTGGAGGCGCGCCTGCGACTGTTCCCACCGGCGACGTGATTGCCACCGCCGCGTCATGGCTGGACGATCAGACTCTCGCCATTACCGGACTCGATGGTTCCATCCACACCGTGGGGGGGAGCGGAGGCGTGACGGTCGTCGCGCGCCCCGACTCGACACAGGGTGAGGCGGCGCTGCTTCCATTCGACGTGCTGCCTGACGGCAAAACGGTCATCGCGCTGGCGATCCCGGGTGCCGCGGCCTCCGGGCGTGCGTATGGAATCGACCTCGAGTCCGGGCGCCGCCGTCCAATACTCGACCAGGTCGTTGCTGGCCTGCGTTACGATCCCGCGGGATATCTCGCCTGGGTGCTCCCGGACGGCACACTGCTGGGCGCGCCGTTCGACGCCGGTCGTCTTCAGATAACCTCAACTCCGGTGACGCTGGCGCACGGCGTGCGCGTGAGCGTCGGCGGTCCACCTCAGTTTTCGGTCTCCCGTGCCGGGAATTTGGTGTACGTGCCCGAAGTGCCTTTCGAGCTGCGGCTGGTGAACCGCGACGGGACAAGCGTGCCGGCCACGGAGCTCACACGCCGCTTTCACAGCCCTCGCATTTCACCGGATGGCAGACGGATCGCGATGGACTTCAGCCAGCAGGGCAGCCGTGATGTCTGGTCGCTCGATCTCAGGCAGGGAACGCTCACTCGCCTTACGTTCGACAACGACGGTCACGACCCTGTGTGGTCGAGCGACGGGAACAGGATCGCATACGCGACCGCTCGCGGCGGCGTGATCGGGATGTTTTCCCGGAGCGCCGACGGCAGCGGCGGGGCGGAATCGCTGTACGTGGGTCGAACTGCCGAGACAGTGGGCGCGTTCATTCCCGGCGGGAACAGCGCTGTCGTGATTTCTGTGGGGACTGGCGGCAGCTTCGATCTAACCTTGATGCCACTCAGCGGCGCGCGCACGCCCGAGCAGATCCTGTCCACCCCCTTCAACGAGTTCTACCCCGCGATTTCGCCGGATGGGCGCTGGCTCGCGTACGCGTCAGACGAGTCGGGTCAGTCCGAGATCTATGTCCGACCCTTTCCCGGCCCCGGGGCCAAACTCGTGATATCGCAGTCCGGCGGTTCGGAGCCGGTCTGGTCGCGCGACGGGCGGGAACTGTTTTATCGCGGTTTCGGGCAACAGGGATCGCCGCTCATCGCGGTCACGGTTCAGACTTCTCCCGAGTTCCAGGTGCTCGCCCGCCGCGAGTTGTTCGATGTGTCCGAGTTCGAAGCCGCCGTGCCGCACGCCAATTACGATGTGGGGCCGGACGGAAGATTCGCCATGGTCTATCAGGGGCGGTTGTCGGAGCTGGTGCTGGTGCAGAACTGGACGGAGGAGGTTCGCCGCCGCGCCACTACCGGCCAGCGGTAAGGAGCGTCTCGCCGTGACCGGTTGCCTGTCGGGCGATGCCGTACAACTGTTCAGCAGAATCCCGGGGTGACGGGGCCGGAATCCCACCCTTAGCTTCCCGCAACTTTTCACCGACACAACCGACCCGAATGAAAGCAGGAGTTCCGCGCGAGACGTACCCTGACGAGCACCGCGTAGCGCTCGTGCCCGGGGTCATCGCATCGCTGACCAAGGCCGGAGTCGAAGTTCTCGTAGAAACCGGCGCGGGGGAGCGTGCCGGGTTCACCGATGCGGCGTTCCGCGACAAGGGGGCGCAGATAGTCTCGCGTGCCGACGTCTTCGCCCAGTCGGACGTCGTTCTGCAGGTGCGCGGACTCGGCGCCAACAGAGATTCGGGCCACGCCGATCTCTCCGCCATGCGGCGCGATCAGGCGCTTATCGCCTTCCTCGACCCGCTCGGCTCACCGGACGCAGCCCGCGAACTGGCCGCGACCGGCGTCTCCGCCTTCTCGATCGAGCTGATGCCGCGTATCACCAGGGCGCAGAGCATGGATGCGCTGTCGTCGCAGGCGACGATCGCGGGCTACAAGGCGGTGCTCATCGCGGCAGCCGAGCTGCCGCGGATGTTCCCGATGATGATGACGGCGGCCGGCACCCTCTCGCCTGCGCGCGTCTTCGTGCTTGGCGCCGGAGTGGCCGGGCTGCAGGCAATCGCGACGGCGCGGCGGCTCGGTGCGCTCGTCGAGGCGTACGACGTCCGCCCGGCGGTGAAGGAGCAGGTAGAGAGCGTCGGCGCCAAGTTCGTGGAGTTGCCGCTGGAGACCGCGGGCGCCGAGGACAAGGGTGGCTACGCGGTCGCGCAGGACGAGTCTTTCTATAGAAGGCAGCGGGAGACGCTGACGCGGGTCGTGACGGGCACCGACGTGGTGATCACCACGGCAGCCATCCCGGGGAAGAAGTCTCCCGTGCTCGTGACGCGGGAGATGGTAGAGGCGATGCAGCCCGGGTCGGTGATCGTGGACCTGGCTGCGGAGCGTGGCGGCAACTGCGAGGTCACCCGTCCCGATCAGATGGTGGAGCTGAACGGCGTGAAGGTGCTGGGCCCGACGAACCTTCCGGCAACGGTGCCGTATCACGCGAGCCAGATGTACGCGAAGAACATCACGACTTTCCTCCTGCACCTGGTGAAGGAGGGGAAGCTGCACATCGACACGGAAGACGAGATCACGCGGGAGACGCTCGTCACGCGCGACGGGGAAGTCGCCCACCAGCGGGTGAGAGAGATGCTCGGCGCGACCGCAGCGGCGTAGGCGCAACCGGAGAACAGAATGGATTCGCTCGTTCAACTGCTGACGATATTCGTCCTCGCAATCTTCGTGGGCTTCCTGGTGATCACGCGGGTGCCGCCGCTGCTGCACACGCCGCTGATGTCCGGGTCGAACGCGATCTCGGGGATCACGATCGTCGGGGCCATCCTGGCGGTCGCGACTCCGCGCCCGCTGAGCACGGTCCTGGGGTTCATCGCGATCGTGTTTGCGACGGTCAACGTCGTCGGCGGGTTTCTCGTGACGCACCGCATGCTGGCCATGTTCAAGCGCAAGGAACCGACGCCGGTCAGCGGCAATGGACAGAAGCAGTAGCGGGGGTCGACGCCAGCCCCGGTACACCGAGACACTCACTTCCAGGAATCCCTCCAGCCCTGACTGCGTAGCATGCTCTCCCTGATCAACCTCGCTTACCTGCTCGCCGCGGTGCTGTTCATCCTCGGCCTGATGGGACTCTCCCATCCGCGGACCGCGCGCCGGGGGAACATCACGGGCGCGATCGGCATGCTGATCGCCGTGATCGTGACGCTGCTCGACAGGCACGTGATCGAGGCGGGAACACGCGGGCTGCTGCTGATCTTCGCCGCGATGCTGCTCGGTACTGCCATCGGAGCCATCCTCGCGCTGCGCATACAGATGACCGCGATGCCGCAGATGGTCGCGCTGCTCAATGGATTCGGCGGCGCAGCGTCGGTGCTGGTAGCCGGAGGGGCCCTGTTCGACTCCGTGAACCCGCCGATGCAGCTCACGATCGCGACCGCCGCGTCAGGACTGATAGGCGCGGTCACGTTCTGGGGCAGTCTGGTGGCCTTCGACAAGCTCCAGGAACTGTTCCTTCCCGGCAAGCCGGTGCACTACCCGCTGCAACAGGCGCTTAACGTGGTGCTCGTGCTCGCCGCGGTCGGGTTCGGCACGATGATCGTGCTCGACCCGTCGAACGAGTGGGCCTATTGGGGGCTCGTGGCCGTGTCCTCCGTGCTGGGAGTCACGCTCACACTGCCGATAGGCGGCGCCGACATGCCTGTGGCGATCGCGCTGCTCAACTCGTACTCCGGGCTGGCGGCGGCCGCGACCGGTTTCGTGCTCAGCAACAACGCGCTGATCATCACGGGCTCGCTCGTCGGAGCATCGGGAATCATCCTCACGCGCATCATGT
>DASUUI010000019.1:0-5542 GCA_036374155.1 Gemmatimonadaceae bacterium
TGTCGGAGAAGTTGTCCATCCCTTCGGGTGCGCCCTGCGGGACCATCACGTCGAACATGAGCTGCGGGGTCTGCGTGACCTCGAGCGTGACCTCCCGTTCCTCGAGCGTGCCGTCGCGCAGCAGAGCCCTCAACTTGTCCCGCGTGCGGCGATGGCGATCGGCGGCTGGATCCTGCACTGACGCCTCGCCCGTGCTGGACACGACGAAACCCGCCGGGTGACCACCCGCCTGGGGAAACGCGGGTAAAGAATCGGGTCTGGCTGCAGGCTGCGACGCATCGGCGGCGCCTTCGGCTCCAGTGGGGAAAAGGAGATCGAGCAGTCTCTCCTCCACACGCTGCACGGCGAGATCCTCCACGTCCGTCTCACGCTCCCGGCGCACCATGTCTATCGCGTTCTCGACCAGGTCGCGAACCATGGATTCCACGTCGCGCCCGACGTACCCGACTTCGGTGAACTTCGACGCCTCGACCTTGATGAACGGCGCCCCGGCCAGCTTCGCCAGACGGCGGGCGATCTCCGTCTTGCCGACGCCGGTCGGCCCGACGAGGATGATGTTGTTCGGCGATATCTCCTCGCGGATGTCCTCCGACGCCTGCTGCCGACGCCAGCGGTTGCGCAGCGCGATCGCGACCGACCGCTTGGCATCATCCTGCCCGACGATGTACCTGTCGAGCTCTGCAACGATCAGCCTGGGCGTGAGGCTCGCGAGCCGCGCGAGGGCCTGCTGAGTTCGCGGGGAGGCCATCACTCAGGCTCGAGGATCGTGATGTTCGTATTGGAATAGACGCAGATCTCGCCCGCGATGGTAAGCGCGCGATGCACAACGTCTTTCGCCGGGAGCTGCGTCTCTGCGAGCAGCGCACGAGCGGCGGCGAGCGCGAACGAGCCGCCGGACCCGATCGCGAGGATCCCATCGTCGGGCTCGATGATGTCGCCCGTACCCGAGATGATGAATCCGTGCTCGGTGCTGGTCACCGCCAGCAGCGCCTCGAGGCGACGCAACACCCTGTCACTCCGCCAGTCCTTGGCCAGCTCGACCGCCGCGCGCGGAAGATTGTTGGGGTAGCGCTGCAGCTTCTCCTCGAACTTCTCGAACAACGTGAATGCGTCGGCGGCTGCGCCGGCAAAACCCGCCAGGAGCTTGCCGTCCGCGAGCCGCCGCACCTTCTGGGCGTTCGATTTCATCACGGTCTCGCCGACGGTGACCTGGCCGTCGCCACCGAGCGCGACCCTGCCGTCCCGGCGGACGGCGAGAATCGTGGTCGAGCGAACGCGAGGGCGGGATCCGGGCATTCCGAAAGTATAACCGGGCGCATGGCTTCCTCCGGGAGTTACCCGGGGACACCTTTTACCGATGTTCCGCGTCGAGCACATCCCTCTCGTAATTGGCCTGATCGTAATGCTCGCCGGGGCAGCGCTCATTTACGACGCGCGGCGAGCGGATGAGAAGTGGCCGCTCCGGGAGCGACGGCGCCGGCAGCGGACCCCGCGTGACCGTCCAGGGGAGGCTCTCGCTGGTGCTGGCCTGATTTTCGTTGGGAGCGCGCTCGTCGGCGGCGAGTTCTGGCGGTTCGGAACTCTGGCGATCCTGATCGGCTTCGTGCTGGTCGTGGCGGGAGCGGTGATGAACCGCCGTCACTTCAAGGAGCTGCTGCTGTTTCGCGGTGCCAGCCGCCGCGCCGAGAAGCCAAGCGACCTCAACCGGCCGCACGACGAGAACAACCCGCGGCCCAGGATCCGCTGATTCAGACTGCCGGGGGCGCAGCGCCTCCCATCTCGCCGGTATCGAAGCGATCGGGAAACCGGCTCAGGACTTCATGCGCTTCCCTGCACAGCGCGCGCAACTCGGACACCGGGAAATCCTGCCACCCGGCAGGGACCGGCCAGTAGCGGCGCTTGTGCGCCACTGACTGAAAGACGAGCCAACCTTCAGCCAGCTCTGAGGGAACCGTGGTGCGAAACGGCGCGGGCTTGCGGCGGTCGATGATATCGCGCTTGTCCTCACCCGACGGAGGCGTGTGGATCTTCCGGCGCTCGCGCAGGCGGCGCTCCGCGTCGTTGGGGAGCACTTCCCACACCTGCCACCAGGTCCCCTTTTCGTCCACGAACTTCCTGTATCCCATCATTCCCCTTGCTGGCGGACGCCTGGTGTCCGGCGTGAATCGAAGCGGAGACTTCGCATCAAGAACGGTACCACGGGTGAACCGCGCCGCTTTCAGCTGTTTCGAATCCTGGCGCGCCTGATTGGGTGAGGCGGGGCCGCAGCCGAACGCTCTAGGCCCGTGGGTGCGCCTGCCGATGCACCTGCTTGAGCCGCTCGATGCTGGTGTGGGTGTAGATCTGCGTGGTGCTCACCGAGGCGTGACCGAGTAGCTCCTGGACGGCCCGGAGGTCGGCACCCGCATCCAGCAGATGAGTCGCGAACGTGTGCCGGAGGGAGTGGGTGCTGAGCCCCTCATCCTCGCTCACAAGGTCGAGCAGGCCGGTCACGGCATTCTGCAGGGCACGCGCGCTCATCCGCCGGCCCCGGTTGCTGAGAAAGAATGCGCTGCGGTCCGCGCCCCTGCCGACTCCACGAAGCACCTCGTCCCGCTTCGCCTCGTAGTTGCGCAGCGCGAGCAGCGCGTGATCGCCAACGGGCACGATTCGCTCCTTTTTGCCCTTGCCGCGCACCTTCACCTGCTGGGCCAGGAGGTCGAGATCGGCGACGTTGATTCCGCGCAGCTCCGACAACCGCAGCCCGGTCGAGTAGAACAGCTCCAGAATCGCGAGGTTGCGCACGTCGGTGAACGCTCCCGCTTTCGCGCGAGTCAATGCGGCCTCGAACAACGAGCCAACCTGCGACCGGTCGAGATATGAGGGGAGATGCTTCTCCACCTTCGGACCGGAGACGCCGCGCGCAGGATTGGTCTCGACGAGATCCTGCCGGTGGAGATACCTGTAGAAACTGCGCACTGCGGACAGCGCGCGCGCGATCGAGCGGCGGCCGAGGCCGCGGCGAGTGAGGTGCGAGAGAAAGCCACGGATTGCCAGCCGGTCCACGCCGCCCCAGGACCATTCGGCGGTACCGTAGTAACCCGCCAGGAAGGTGCTGAACTCATTGAGGTCGCGGCTGTAGGCAGCAACCGTGTGGGGCGAGAGATCCCGCTCCTTCTCCAGCTGCTCGAGAAACTCAGCTATCGCGTTGCTCACGCGACGCCAGCGTGGGCCGCGGGCGCGCGCGACTCGATCCGGTGCAGCCCCATCCAGTCCTCGAGGGTCTTCAGTGCCCGCGCGGCGATCGCTTCACGCTTCTTCCGCCTGTCACGGATCCGCTCGTTCAGCTCGTCCACCAGGCCGAAGTTAGCGTTCATCGGCTGGAAGTGGCATGGGTCGGCTTCGCGCATGTAGCGATACAGCGCGCCGAGCATCGTCGTCGGCGGTGGAACGACCGGCTCCTCATCGTTCAGCATGCGCGAGAGATTGATCCCGGCCAGCAGTCCGGTCGCCGAGCTCTCCGTGTAGCCCTCGACACCAGTTATCTGGCCAGCAAACAGCACTCGCGGATCGTCGCGCAGTGACAGATGCGGGGTGAGCGCCGCTGGCGAGTTGAGATAGGAGTTGCGGTGGATCGAGCCGTACCGCAGAAACTCGGCGTTTGCCAGACCGGGGATCATTCGCAGGACGCGCTGCTGGTCGCCCGTGCGCATGCGTGTCTGGAAGCCAACAAGGTTCCACATCCGGCCCGCCCGATCCTCCTGCCGCAGCTGCACGACGGCGTACGCTTCGCGCCCGGTGCGCGGATCGCGCAGTCCAACCGGCTTGAGCGGTCCGAACCGGAGCGTCTCCCGTCCGCGCTTCGCCATCTCCTCGACAGGCATGCACCCCTCGAAGTACGGGACCGGATCGAACTCGAGACCCGGGTACTGATCGGCTGCCGTCATCGCGTCGAGCAGCGCCTCGTACTCTTCACGCGTCATCGGGCAGTTGAGGTACGCGCCCTCATCGTCCGCGCCTTCCATCGTCTCTTTGCCGTAGCGCGATGCCCGATACACGATCGAGTCGTCCAGCGAATCCCGCGACACTATCGGCGCGATCGCGTCGTAGAACGCGAGTGACTCGGCGCCGATCCGCGCGCTGATCGCCTCGGCAAGGGCGTCGGAAGTAAGTGGTCCGGTGGCGACGATCCCCGGCGACGGCAGCTCCGTGACCTCCCCGCGCTCGACGCTGATGCGCGGATGCGACGTGACACGCTCCGTGACTGCTGCAGCGAAGGCATCACGATCCACGCCGAGTGCTGAGCCGGCCGGTACGCGCGCCTCGTCGGCGCAGGTCAGGATGAGCGAGCCGAGAGCGCGCATCTCCGCCTTGAGCAGGCCGTGCGCGTTGGACAGCTCGGTGCTCTTGAAGGTGTTGGAGCAGACGAGCTCAGCAAGCCGTTCGGTCTGGTGCGCAGGTGTCTTCCGGACCGGCCGCATTTCCTGCACGACGACGTCATGCCCGCGCTCGGCGAGCTGCCAGGCGGCCTCCGATCCGGCGAGTCCGCCACCGACGACGTGAATCACGGCACCGCTCACGTCACACCGCCACGGCCTCCGCTGCTTCCGCCTCGACCGGCTGCTCCACTTCCCATTCGTGCGCGCACTTGATGCAGCGCCGGTACTCACCGCGAGCCTTGGTTGACTTCACTTCGGCGCCGAGGTAGCCGCAGTTGGGACACTCTTCGGGGACCGGCTTGTCCCACACCACGAAATCGCAGGTCGGGTAGTTCGAACAGCCGTAGAACGCCTTGCCGCGCTTCTTCGATCGCCGCACTGCGAGCTCGCCACCGTCCTTCGGGCACTTCACTCCTGTCGGCATCGAGCGCGTTCCGCGGCACTTGGGGAACCTGCTGCAGCCGAGGAACTCGCCGGTGCGGCCGTGACGTATGACCATTGGCGCGCCGCACTCGTGGCAGATCTCGTTGGTCATGACGGCCGGCTTGCGGTCTCCCCGCAGCGGCCGCGTGAACTTGCACGCCTTGGGATGATTCTCGCAGGCGACGAACGGCCCGAAGAATCCGCCGCGGGCCTCGAGCTTCCCGCCACAATCGGGGCAGCGCTCCTCGTGCAGCCTGGAGAGATCGTGCGCCTCCGAGATCAGCGCGGGGAAATCGGCGCCCTGCACCGACGTCTCGAACGGCCCGTAGAAATCCCCGACCATGCTGCGCCAGTCCACGTCACCTTCCTCGACCTTGTCGAGGTCCTCTTCCATGTGCGACGTGAACGCGACGTTGAACACGTCAGGGAACTGCCGCACCATCACCTTCTCCACCTGCTCGCCGAGCGGCGTGGGGAAGAAGCGGCGGCTCTCCAGCCTGGCGTAATGCCGATCGAGCAGCGTGGAGATGATCGACGCGTAGGTTGACGGCCGGCCGATCCCCAGGCGCTCCAGCTCGCGCACCAGGCTCGCTTCGGAGAAGCGCGGCGGCGGCTCGGTGAAGTGCTGCGCAGGCGTGATCGAGAGTACGGGGATCTCCTCTCCTTTCTCCACGACGGGCAGCGCCTGCTCGTCCTCGAGC
>DASUUI010000020.1:0-70855 GCA_036374155.1 Gemmatimonadaceae bacterium
TTCGAGCGGATAATCCTTCATGTAACCATAGCCGCCCATTATCTGAATTGCCTGGGTGGTCACCCACATCGCCGTCTCACTCGCAAGGAGCTTGCTCATGGCGCTGAACTGGGTCACGGGCTGGCCGCGATCCTTGGCAGCCGCCGCGGCGTGGAGCAGCGCCCGCGACGCCGCCACCCGCATTGCCATGTCCGCGAGCTTGAACTGGATGGCCTGAAACTCCTTGATCGGCTTTCCGAACTGACGGCGCTCGGCCGCGTACCGCGTCGCATGCTCCAGCGCGGATCGCGCAATCCCGATCGACTGCGCTGCGATGCCGAGCCGCCCGCTGTCCAGCGACTGCATGGCATAGATGAATCCCTGCGCCGGCTCGCCGAGCACGTTCTCTGCGGGAATCCGCACGCCGTCGAGCGCGAGCTGTACGGTCGGCGAGGAGCGTAGCCCGAGCTTGTCCTCCTTCTTGCTCACAGACAGCCCGGCAGCTCCCTGCTCGAGGAGAAATGCCCCAATGCCGCGCGGTCCGCGACGGCTCCCGGGCTCGTCGGTTCGAGCCATCACCACGATCAGGCCAGCGTGGTTTCCGCCGGTGACCCACGATTTTGTGCCGTTGAGCACCCAGGAGTCCCCTTCTCGCACCGCCTGCGTCGTAAGGGACGCCGCGTCGGACCCCGCGTCCGGCTCGGACAGCGCAAAGACACCCAGCAACTCGCCCCGAGCCATCGCAGGGAGATAACGCCGCCGCTGTTCCGGCGTGCCGTAGCGCAGCAGCATCTGTGTCGGCAGAGAGTTGTGCACGCTCATCATCACTGCGACCGACGCATCCACCGCCGCGATCTCCTCCAGAGCAACGAGATACGTGGTCGTCTCGAGCCCCAGCCCGTCGTATTCCTCCGGAATCATCATCCCGAGAAACCCGAGCTCGCCCAGCTTCCGCACGATGCCGAGGTCGAACTGCCCGGCACGCTCCCATTCCTCGCTGAACGGCGCGATCTCCGCAGCCGCGAACTCCCGCGCTACGCGCTGGATCTCGCGCTGTTCTTCGGTGAGTGGATGGAGAGCCCAGGACATAAAGGCAGCGGTTAGCGGTCAGCGGTTAGCGATTAGCGACAGCACGACTGCACTGCCGCAGTCGCTTTCCGCTAACCGCTGACCCGCTAATCGCCGTAGTTATGGAATCCTCGTTTGGTCTTCCTGCCCAGCCAGCCCGCGGCAACGTACTTCCTGAGAAGCGGACACGGCCTGTACTTCGGATCGCCCAGCTCCTTGTGCAGCACCTCGAGTATCGCCAGGCAGGTATCGAGGCCGATGAGGTCCGCGAGCGCGAGCGGACCCATCGGGTGGTTCATGCCCAGCGTCATCACCTGGTCTATGGCCTCTGCCGTGCCGACTCCCTCCATGAGGCAGTACACGGCCTCGTTGATCATCGGCAGCAGGATCCGGTTGGAGATGAACCCCGGATAGTCGTTCGCCTCCACCGGCGTCTTTCCGAGCTTCCTGCTCAGCTCGACGACGGTGTTCGTCGTCTCATCCGAGGTCGCAAGCCCGCGGATGATCTCGACGAGCTTCATGACAGGAACGGGATTCATGAAGTGCATTCCGACGACCTTCTCCGGACGACCGGTGTGGCGCGCGATCTCCGTTATCGATATCGAGCTGGTGTTGGACGCCAGAATCGCGTCAGGCGGCGCCAGACGGTCGAGCTGGGTGAAGAGGTCGTACTTGAGCGCGGGATTCTCGCTCGCCGCCTCTACAACCAGCGACGCATCAGCCGCAGCCGCAGAATCGGTGCTCACGCTCACGCGCCCCAGTATCTCCTCCGGTGCGCCCGCCGGGAGTGCACCCTTCTTCACCTGGCGCTCGAGGTTCTTCGTGATGGTGGCGCGCCCGCGCTCAAGCGCGTCGGCCGACACGTCCACCATGGTCACCGGAAAACCCGACTGCGCGAAGACGTGGGCGATGCCGTTCCCCATCTGCCCTGCCCCGATAACGACTATGCGTTCCGCCATTCCATGCACTCTCGTCAGTCTGTGCGTTGTGACAGCGATTCAGTCAGCGCCCGGCTTCGTCCGCCGAGAAGCGGGCGAAGCAGCACGACGCTGGCGAGGAGCAGTCCCGCGGCAGCTGCAGCACCGCCCTCGGGCCCCCATCGTCCTCCGGTGAGCCAGTCCGGGCCGGTGTCCACGAGCTGGTAGTCCGGGGTGCCGGCGAATGCGATTCCGCTAACGTCCGCATGCAGTACCGCAGCGAGCACCAGGTTCCAGGCCGCATGCGCAGCCCACGCTGCATACAAGCTAGCGGTGCGCACGAGAATCAGTCCGAGGAAGACGCCCGCCAGCACCACAGTGAGTATCGCCTGCGGGTTCGACCCGGGGTTCGGCAGGTGCAGCAGACCGAAACCGACGCTGGTGACGGCTATCGCCCACCGCCAGCCAACCGATTCGCGCAGCAGCGAGAACAGGTAGCCTCGGGCGAGCAGTTCCTCGCCGAGTGCCGCAGGGATCAGCACCCAGCCGAGATACGCGGCCGTGGCGAGCGAGCTGCCCTCGATCGCAGGGGCGAATGCGAACATGCCCGCGCCCAGCAGCAGCAGAGAAGGCACGGCGATGGCGGCCGACCCTGCACCAGCGGCAAGGCCCCACCGCCGTGGCTCGGCCGCTCGCCCATCCATCAGCACGTATCGCCACTCGCCGCCCTCGAACTTCGCGATCACGAACGCATGCGCGGCCAGCAGCCCGGCGGGAACGGCAACAGGGTGCACGATCAGTCTGAAGCCGAGAGCGGCAGCCGTCGCCTGTACCATCTGCGCCGCGACGGCGGCCAGAAGAATCCCGGCTGCAGCCGCGACCAGAAAGACAAGGAAGCGCCAGATCGCCCTGACCCGGGTGTCGTCTCCCCTGAGCCAGTTTGCGACAGCGCCTCCCCCGCTCAGCCGGGGCGCTCCACGCTCAGCGCGACGGCATTTCCGCCACCAAGGCACAACGTGGCGAGACCCGTCCGCGCGCCCCTGTCCTTCATGGCGTGAAGCAGGGTCGTGAGCACGCGCGCGCCACTCGCTCCGATCGGATGTCCGAGCGCGATCGCTCCACCGTGCACGTTCACCCTGTCCCAGTCCCACTCCAGCCCCGCGCCGTCGGCGAGCGCCTGGACGGCAAACGCCTCGTTCGCCTCTATGAGGTCGTAATCGGAGATCTTCGTCCGCGACTTCTCCATCAGCCGGCGCACGGCGACGATCGGGGCGAAGAACAGATCCTCCGGGTTCCCGCCCCCGGTCGCGTAGTCGGTGATCCGCGCCATCGGCTCGATCCCCTTCTCGCGGGCGAACGCCTCGGAGGTCACCACCAGCGCCGACGCCCCGTCGTTCAGGCTCGACGCGTTCCCGGCCGTGACTGTGAGCTCGCCTTCACCGCTGAACGCCGGTCGCAGCTTCGCGAGGCTTTCGGCAGTGGTGTCCTTACGGGGGCCTTCGTCCGCATCCACCGTCGTGGGCCCTTTCCGGCCGGGAACCTGAACGGCAACGATCTCATCCCTGAACTTCCCTGCCTCCGCGGCCGCCACCGCTTTGCGATGAGAGGAAACGGAGAACTCATCCTGCTCCTCACGGCTGACGGCGGCCTTTCTGGCGGTGTACTCGGCGTGAGTCCCCATGTGCACGTCACAGAACGAGCACCACAGCCCGTCCTTGACGACGCCGTCCACCAGCTTCTGGTCGCCGAGCTTTATGCCGGTCCGCAATCCATAGAGGTAGTGCGGAGCGTTGGACATCGACTCCTGACCGCCAGCCACTACGACCTCGTTATCCCCGGCCCGGATCGACTGAGCCGCGAGCATCACCGCCTTGAGCCCGGAGCCGCAGACCTTGTTGATGGTCACCGCCGAGACCGTGCCCGGGAGCCCCGCCTTGAGCGCCGCCTGGCGCGCGGGCGCCTGGCCGGCGCCGCCCTGGACGACCTGCCCCATGATCACTTCGTCCACTTCGCTGACGTCGAGCGATGCGCGCCGCAGCGCTTCACGGATCACGATCGCGCCAAGCTCAGGCGCCGAGAGAGGACTCAATCCGCCCAGAAACCGCCCGATGGGCGTGCGCGTGGCGGAGAGTATTACCGGGGTGCGAGTGGGATCTGACATGGCGGTTGGTATTTGGCCTTCCTGAAGTTAATCGGACGGCCCGGCCCGCCCCCCCCGCGGCTATTCCGAGAGCGGCTCGGCTGCCGGAGCCGCGGGGACGAGGGCGCGGGTGTCGATCGCCTGGCGCAGCCGCGCCACGAATTCCGCGACGGGAAGGATCTCCTGCTTCCGCCCGGCGCCGCGCTCCCGAACGGCAAGGGTGCCTGCATCGGCTTCGCGCTTTCCGATCACCGCCGTGTACGGGACCTTGAGCAGCTCGGCCTCCCGGATCCGGTAGTTCAGCGTTTCGGCGCGGTCGTCGAGGTGAGCCCGAATTCCCGCGCGGACAAGCTCCTCGTGAACTGCGCGGGCAGCGTCCGACAGCTCGCTGGTGATGGGAACCACACGCACCTGCTCCGGTGCGAGCCACAACGGGAATGCGCCGGCGTAGTGCTCGATCAATCCCCCGACGAAACGCTCCATGGACCCGACCAGGACGCGGTGCAGCATCACGGGCCTGTGCGGCTTGTTGTCCGGGCCAGTGTACTCCAGCTCGAAGCGATCCGGGAGGTTGAAGTCGAGCTGGACTGTGGGCCCCTGCCACTTGCGTCCGATCGCATCGATCAGCTTGAAGTCGAGCTTCGGTCCGTAGAACGCCCCGCCGCCTTCGTCCACCTCGTACTCCTGCCCGCGTTCGCGGAGCACGTCCGCGAGTGTCTGCTGCGCGCGCTTCCAGACGTCGGGCTCGCCCAGCGCCTTTTCCGGGCGGGTGGCGAGCTCGATCGTGTACGGATAGCCGAAGGCGCGCAGCATCTCGTCCACCAGATCCAGCAGGCGGGCGACTTCTGCCGGAACCTGCTCCTGCGTGCAGAACACGTGCGCGTCGTCCTGCGTGAAGCCGCGCACACGCAGCATTCCGTGCAGAACACCGCTGCGCTCATACCGGTAAACCGTTCCGAACTCGGCATACCTGATGGGCAGGTCGCGGTACGAACGCTGATGCGCCTGGTAGATGCAGATGTGCCCCGGACAGTTCATCGGCTTGGGGCGGTACATCGAGCCCTCGACGTCCATCGCTCCGAACATGTTCTCGCGGAAGTTCTCGAGATGCCCGGAGATCTCGAAAAGACGCTCGCTGACCACATGAGGCGTAAAGACGAGGTCGTACCCGTGCCGCAGGATCAGCTCCCGCTCGAAGTTCTCGATCTCCTGACGGATCACGGCGCCCCGGGGGTGCCAGAGAATCAGCCCGGGGCCCACGCGCTGGTCCACCGAGTAGAGATCCAGCTGCTGCGCAAGCGCGCGGTGATCGCGCCGCTTCGCCTCTTCGAGCCGGTGCAGGTAAGCGTCGAGGTCTTCCTTCCTCCACCACGCGGTGGCGTAGATCCGCTGCAGCATCTGCCGCCGCTCGTCTCCACGCCAGTAGGCTCCCGCAGTGTGCAGCAGCTTGAAGTGCTTCAGCTGAGACGTATCCGGCAGGTGCGGGCCGCGGCACAGGTCGGTGAACGGCCCGTCGGTGTAGGTGGAGATGATCTCGTCGTCGCTCAGCTCGGAGAGCCTTTCCAGCTTCAGCGGATCGTCGGCAAAACGGCGCTGCGCATCCGCGCGACTCAGCTCCTCGCGGACGAACGGATACTTCTCCCCCACCACCCTGCGCATCTCGGCCTCGAATGCCGCGAGGTCCTCCGGAGTGAACGGCTCGTCAACCTCGAAGTCGTAGTAGAAGCCGTCCTCGATTGCGGGACCGAATCCGATCTTCGCATCCGGACGCAGCCGGCGCACTGCAGTTGCAAGAACGTGCGCACCCGAATGCCGGAGAACGTCCAGCGCTTCGGGATCACGCTGCGTGATGACGCGGAACTCTCCGCTCTGGCGAAGCGGCGTCACCAGGTCCACGATCGTGCCATCCACGCGCACGGCGATGGCATCGCGCAACAGGCGCGGTCCGATGGATGCGACGACGTCGCGCGGCAGCGTACCTGCTGGAACGCTGCGCTGCGCGCCGTCTGGAAGAGTCAGCGTAAGTGTGTCGCTCATATAAACACAAAAGGCCACGAATGGCCTTGTTCTTGCCTTTTCGCCCGTGCCGCGCACCGCGCCGCGACGCTGCGTAAATTATTCACAGCCAACACCTTCTGCCACGGGTTCGCCTTATGAGACCTTTCCGCTATCGCGACGAGGAGCCACTCTCGCAGACCCTCGCCTACGTCATCGGTGGTGCACTCGCCGGGTTTGCGGCCGGAGTCCTGGTCGCACACCGAATGGGCGGCGTGACAGGCATCGCGAACCGGCTCCGCGAGCGGTTCGGCAGTGCCACCGAAACGCTCGAGGACGAGGCAGGCTACGAGACCGACGAATTCGACGCCGAGTTCGACGAGATCGGCATCGGCGCGGAAGACGCGGGTGAGCACGCCGAAGAGCTGGAGCAGCGCGTGCTGCACGCGTATGAGAACGACCCGATTCTGGCTGAGCGTCCGGTGGACATCGGCGCGATCAGCGATGGGATCGTCGAGCTGACCGGGTGGGTGAACAGCGAAGACGAAGCGACCCACGCAGTGACACTTGCCCGTGGAGTGCCCGGCGTTGACACCGTAGTGAATCGCCTTGCAGTCCGCCCCCGCGAGAATCAGCTCGACGAATTCGCAGAGCGCTACGCAAACGGCGATCCTGCCTTGACTGAATCCCACTGGGAAGGCCAGAGCGTGGGGACCGGCCGCCGTCGCCAGGGAAACTCCAGCGAGCCAGACCGCCACGCCGACCCGCGCCCCGAACTCGCTGAAAGGTGGATGAGAGAAGACGCGGCAATCGCTGAGGCGGCCGACGACATCGGAGAGAACGGCCGGCGCGAGCCGCGCGAGACGAAGCCCAGGCGCGGTGGGCGCACCGACGGATCGCCGGTAGCACCCACGGGCGTACCGAAAGCCGATCACGTGGCCGAGCCTCCGGTCACTCCGCCCGTAAACCCGAAGCGCGCGGACTGACAGCAGGCTGTACGAGCCGGGTGCGCGCGCTCGACGCGCGCGCTCGGCTACCGCCCTGAACCGCGCGTCCGTTAGCTTCCGCGACTATGGCGCGCGCGACCACCCAGCAGCCGGCCGAACACGCCGACCCCCCCGAAGCAGCCGGTGAACAGGCTGCATCCACAAGGGGGCAGCTGCCGCCGCATTACGATTTCAGCGCCCTGGACCCGGAGCTGTACGAAAGCTGGGAGAAGGCAGGGGTCTTCGCCGCGAGTACGTCCCAATCCGCTCGCACGGGCGGCGCGCGAGCCCCCTTCGTGGTGCTGATGCCGCCGCCGAACGTGACGGCGGTGCTGCACATGGGTCACGGCCTCAACAACACCGTCCCGGACGTCGTCGTCCGCTGGCGTCGCATGGCAGGCGACGAGGCATTGTGGCTGCCGGGCACCGACCACGCCGGCATCGCCACGCAGAACGTTCTGGAGCGGCAACTCGCCAGCGAAGGACTGACCCGGTTCGACATAGGGCGCGATGCATTCGTTGCCCGGACCCGAGCGTTCGTGGAGGAGACCGGCGGCACCATCCTCCAGCAGCTGCGCACGATCGGCGCCTCGGCGGACTGGACGCGAACGGCGTATACGCTGTCACCCGAGCTGTCGCGCGCCGTGCGCGAGGCCTTCGTCCGGCTGCACGAGCGCGGCCTGATTTACCGCGGACACCGGGTGATTCACTGGTGCACGCGCTGCCTCACCGCGCTCAGCGACGAGGAAGCGGAGCACGCCGAGCACGACGGCCGGCTGTACCACATCCGTTATCCCCTCACCGAGCCGGCTGGCGGCCTGGAGGCGATCACCGTGGCGACGACGCGCCCCGAGACGATGCTCGGGGACGTGGCCGTCGCCGTCCACCCGGACGATCCGCGCTACGCGGCGATCGTCGGCAGGACCGTGACGCTTCCGATCGCCGGCATCACGATTCCGGTGATCGCTGATCCCGCGGTGGAGCAGGAATTCGGGACCGGTGCGGTGAAGATCACGCCGGCGCACGATCCGAACGATTTCGAGCTTGGTCTGCGGCACGAGCTCCCCATGCCCATCGTCATCTCCCCCGAGGGTGAGATGGGAGAGATCACCGACTCCGCCGGCCGTGTCCCCGAGTCGCTCCGCGGCCTCGACCGGTTCGAGGCGCGCGACCGGATCGTGGCGGAACTGAAGGCTGCCGGACTGCTTGAGAAGGTCGAGCCTCATCGTCACTCGGTGAGGCACTGCTACCGATGCGATACGGTGGTCGAGCCGCGGCTGTCCGATCAGTGGTTCGTGCGCATGAAGCCGCTGGCCGAGCCGGCGCTTGCCGCAGTGACGCGCGGTACGATCCGGATTCTCCCCGAGAGATGGGAGGCCGTGTACGTCAACTGGATGGAGAACATCCGGGACTGGAACATCTCCCGACAGTTGTGGTGGGGACACCGGATTCCCGTCTGGTACTGCGACGACTGCGACCCGCCGCAGAACGTCATCGTCAGTCGTGAGGACGTGAGCGAGTGTCCGCACTGCGGCGGCACGGTGCGCCAGGATGAGGACGTGCTCGACACGTGGTTTTCCTCCTGGCTGTGGCCGCTGTCCACGCTCGGCTGGCCCGAGGAGGACAGCGACGACCTGCGCGCGTTCTATCCCACCGACGTCATGATCTCGGCGCCCGAGATCCTGTTCTTCTGGATCGCGCGGATGGTCATGGCCGGTTACGAGTTCCGCGGCGAGGCGCCGTTCCACACGATCTACCTGCACGGCACCGTCCGCGACACGCAGCATCGCAAGATGTCCAAGTCCCTGGGCAACGGGATCGATCCGCTGGACGTGGTGCGGCTGTACGGCGCCGACGCCCTCAGGTGGACGATGATCAGCGGCCTGGGAATGGGCGCTGACGTGATGCTCGACCCCAATGACCTGGAGCGATCGTTCGCTCCCGGACGGAACTTCGTCACCAAGCTGTGGAACATCGGCCGCTACCTGCTCGCGAACGTGGGCACCGGCAGCGTCGAGCCGCTGGCCGCGGTCGAGGATTCGCGACTCCAGTCCGCCGACCACTGGATCCTCGCGCGGCTCGATGCTGCGATCGCGGCATGCAACGAAGCCCTCGGGCCGGCACGTCCTCCGGGGTGGGATCGTTCCGCATCCGGCACGACGTGGCCGCCCGCCGAGCAGGCTGCCGGCATGCGCCTCAACGAGTACGCGGAGAGCGCCCGCGCTTTCGTCTGGAACGAAATGGCCGACTGGTATCTCGAAAGCGTGAAGCACAGGCTGGCAACGGGCGATGCGGACGCGGCCGTCGTGCGCGCCGTCCTGGTGCACGTGTTCGACGCGGCGCTCCGCCTGCTCCACCCGATAGTCCCGTTCATCACGGAGACGCTCTGGCGACAGCTCCCGGCGCGCGAAGTTGCGGGCACCTTCCTCGCGCAGTCGAGCTGGCCGCAACCGACGGCACGCGGGAGCGCCGGGGAGTTCGAGCGAATTCGCGAAGCAGTTACCGCTCTGAGGCAGATCCGCGCCGACTACAACATTCCTCCCGGGCAGATGATCAAGGCACGCATTGCATCCGGCAACCCGGAGGCATTCAGGTCAGGGCTGCCGATAGTCGAGCGCCTGGCGCGAACAGAGATGACTCTCGGGTCGGCCGACGGCGAAGCAGCGGCGGCGCACGCCGTGCTTACGGACGGAAGCGAAGTCGTCGTCCCTCTGGCGGGGCTGGTGGATCTCGACCGCGAGTGCACGCGATTGCGGAGCGAGCTGTCGGAGCTCGAGCGGCACCTGCTCTCGCTGGAGCAGCGGCTGGCCAACGAGCGGTTCACGTCGAAGGCGCCCGCCAGCGTGGTCGAGGCCGAGCGGCAGAAGCAGCAGGAGTGGTCGGCGCGCAGAAAGCTGCTCGCCCGCAAGGTGGAGGAATTGTGCGCCGGCTGATCCTCGTCGGTCTCATCGCATTCGCGGCCGGGTTCGCCGCCTGCGCGTCTCCGGGAATGCCTCCGGGCGGACCGGTGGATACCGCGGCGCCCGTTCTGATCGGCGTCGCGCCCGAGAGCGGTTCGGTACGCAGCTCACCGCGGGCGGTCGTGTTTCGCTTCGACGAGGTCGTGAACGAGCGCCCCCCTTCGGCGCCCAGTCTGACGAACTTCTTCATCATCTCGCCGCAGGACGGCTCGCCGAACGTCGACTGGAGCCGGTCGGAAATCAACGTGCGCCCGCGGCGGGGGTGGAGAGCGAACACCACCTATACCGTCACGATGCTGCCGGGGATAGCCGACCTGCGCGGCAACGTCAGCAATGCAGGTGCGGTCGTGGTCTTCTCCACGGGCGCCGAGATCCCGCAAACCCGCATTGGCGGCCGCGCGTTCGACTGGAGCGCGGGCACGCCTGCCGTGAATGCGCTCGTTCAGGCGATCACCCCGGACAGCGTCATCTACAGCACGATGGCGGATTCCTCCGGCAGCTTCACGCTCGCCCACTTGCCGCCGGGTCAGTACGTGCTGCAGGCGATCATGGACGAGAACCGAAACCGCGCGCTCGATCCCAGAGAGCGGTTCGACAGCACTACCGTGGTGCTCCGTGACACGCTGACGACGGACCTTCTCGCGTTCGTGCGCGACAGCATTCCACCGCGGCTCGCTTCTGCCAGCGCGCTGGACTCCGTGAACGTGGCGCTCAATTTCGATCTGCCGCTCGACCCGTCGCAGACCTTCGAAACGAGCCAGTTCAGCCTGTTGGGCCCGGATTCAGCCGCTGTGATCGTCCGCGCCGCAGTCGTGGTCGAGCCGGATACGCCCGCGGTTCGGTTGCCGCGCCCGATGCCGCCGCGCGCAATCAGGTTGAGGGTCGTGCAGCTGCAGAAGGATGCGTCCTACAGGGTGAGTGTCACCGGCGTCCGGGGGCTCACGGGCGTAACCGGTCCTTCCGAGCGGCAGTTCCGGACTCCGCCGGAGTTCATCCCGGACACCGCAGCCGCCGGGCCGCCGTCACCGTGACGAACACGCGCTCGAGCGCAGAAGTCGCGGCTGAGTCGACGGCGCAGGATCCGCACGACAGCCGCTCGGGGCGACGCGCGCTGCCCAGCGTCTCTTCCCTGCTGGCGCGCCCCGACATCAGCGGAATGGTTCCGGAGTCGCAGCGGGACACGCTCACCGCTGCAGTGCGCGCTGCCATCGCTGCGGTGCGTGAAGGAGCGCGGTCGCTCCCGGCGCGCGATGACTGGCCCGTGGCGGTAGCCGCAGAGCTCGCCGCAATGCGGCGGTCGTCTTTGCGGCCCGTGCTCAACGCCACGGGGATCGTGCTGCACACCAATCTCGGAAGGGCACCGCTGCCTGCCGCCGCGACAGCTGCCATGCAAGCGGTCGCCTCCGGCTTTTCCACTCTGGAGTACGACGTGAGCACGGGCGAGCGGGGCTCCCGGGACGTGCACTGTCTGCCGCTGCTCCGTGAGCTGACCGGCGCCGAGGATGCGCTCGTCGTCAACAACTGCGCGGCCGCGATCGTTCTGGCACTGCACACGCTCGCCGCCAACCGGGAAGTGATTATCTCACGGGGCGAGCTGATCGAGATCGGCGGCAGTTTCCGCATTCCCGACATAATGGCCAGCAGCACGGCAAGGCTCGTCGAGATCGGGACCACCAACCGGACGCACCCGCTCGACTACCGCGCGGCGCTGACCGCGAGCACCGCCGCCATCGTGAAGGTGCACCGCAGCAACTTCGCGCAGTCGGGCTATACCGCGGAGGTTGCCCTCGAGGAGCTGGCGCCGCTGGCGAGCGAGCGCGGGATCCCACTGATCTTCGACCTAGGCAGTGGCCTGCTCATTTCACTGGAGCGGTTCGGCCTGGGCGGCGAGCCGACTGCCGGCAGCGCCGTGGCTGCCGGCGCCGACCTCGTTGTCATGAGCGGCGACAAGCTGCTCGGGGGACCGCAGGCCGGCATCGTGGTGGGGCGCGCCGACCTCGTCGCACGGCTGCGGAAAAACCCGATGGCGCGCGCGTTCCGCGCAGACAAGCTCACCCTCGCGGCACTCGAGGCAACGCTGCGGCTGTATCGCGATCCGGACCATGCCGTGCGTGAGATTCCCACGCTGGCGATGCTGTGCGCACCCGCCGATCGGATTCACGCCCGCGCGGAGGCCCTCGCGCGCCGGCTCGCTGAGCAGGGCCATCGCGTGGAGGTGACGGCAACCCGCGCGGCGGTCGGAGCCGGCGCGTTCCCAGCTCAGGAGCTGCCGTCTGCAGCGGTTGCGGTGGCCGGGAACGCGGGCGACATCGCAGCCAGGCTCCGCGCGGGAGCGACACCGGTGGCAGCGCGGATCCACGACGGGCGCGTCCTGCTGGACCTGCGCAGCATCCCGGAGAAGGACGACACCGCCCTCGCCGAGGCCGTCGCCAGCGCGCTCGCGGCGTGAACACGCCAGCCATCGCGTTCCTCGACAGGGACGGCACCATAATACGCGATGTGCACTACATCTCGGATCCCGCTGCCGTCGAGCTGATCGAGGGCGCCGCCGAAGCGATCGCGCGGTTGAACACAGCCGGAGTTCCGGTGGTGGTAGTCACCAACCAGTCGGGGATCGGACGCGGCTATTACGACGTGGAGGACTACGAGCGCGTGCACGCCCGGATGCTGGACCTTCTGGCTGGCGCAGGAGCGCGCATTGACGCGAGCTATTACTGCCCGCACGCGCCGGATCTCGTGCCACCCTGCGACTGTCGCAAACCGCGGGCAGCGCTCTTCGAGCGGGCCCTCGCAGACAGCGGCGCCGAGCCGCGCGACGCGTGGTATGTCGGTGACCGCCTGCGCGACATCACGCCCGCGCTCGTTCTCGGCGGCCAGGGGATCCTGCTCGTCGGCGAGGACACACCCGCCAGCGAGGCAGAGGAGGCTGAGCGCGAGGCACGCACCGCGCGCAGCCTCGCCGAGGCCGTGGACGTCATCCTCGGCACCGCCGCGGATCGATGACCCAGTCGCGCAGGGCACGAGTCGCGGTTTTCGCGTCCGGGGCTGGCTCGAACCTTGGCGCAATCCTCGAGCACCTCGACCGGCTTGGCGACGAGCGGGCCGGTGAGGTCGTTCTCGTGGTCTCCGACCGGCCCACTGCCGGCGCGCTCGAGCGCGCGCGGACGCGTGGCATTTCCACGGCCGTGCTGCAGGATGCCTCCGACAGCGCCAGCATCATCGCGTTGCTCGCCGCCGCTCAGGTGGATCTCATAGCGCTCGCGGGGTACATCCGCCTGCTTCCGTCGCAAGTCGTCGCCGAATACCGTAACCGGGTCCTCAACGTGCATCCTGCCCCCCTCCCCCAATTCGGCGGCCACGGGATGTACGGGCGCCGGGTGCACGAAGCCGTGCTCGCGGCGGGTGTGAGTGAGAGCGGCGTGACCGTACACTTCGTGGACGAGGAGTACGACCGCGGCGCCGTGCTGGCTCACTGGCCCGTGCCCGTTCTTCCGGGGGATACCGCGGAAACGCTCGCGCAGCGTGTGCTCGCGGCCGAGCATGTCGTTTATCCCCGGATTCTCGAGTTGGTCGCTGCCCTGACACCACCAAGGAACTGACGCATGCCCCGAGCGTTGCTCTCTGTATCTGACAAGACCGGCCTCACGGATTTCGCGCGCGAGCTCGCCTCACGGGGCTGGGAGCTTGTCTCCACCGGAGGCACCGCCAAAGCGCTGCGCGATGCAGGGCTTCCCGTCGTCGAAGCGGGAGATGTCACCGGAGTGGCGGAGATGCTCGACGGGCGGGTGAAGACGCTGCACCCCGCGATCCACGGCGGAATCCTGGCGCGCCGCGACCTGCCGGAGCACATGGACGCGATCGCCGAAGCCGGAATCGCGCCCATCGACCTGGTGGTCGTCAACCTCTATCCGTTCGCAGCGACCGCTGCCCGCCAGGGCGTCACTCCTGAGCAGGTCATCGAGCAGATCGACATAGGCGGGCCGTCCATGCTGCGCTCCGCGGCCAAGAATTTCGCAGCTGTGACGGTCGTAGTGGACCCGGCCGATTATGCGCGAGTGCTGGCAACCCTCGAGGGCGGAGAGGAGGCTGCCGACCTCCGCCGCGAGCTCGCCGAGAAGGTCTTCGCGCACACTGCAGGTTACGACGCGGCAATCGCGCAGTGGTTCGGGGGCGCTCGCGGCGAGCTGTTCCCCGAGCGCCTCACGTCGTCGCTGGAGCGGCAGCAGCTGCTTCGCTACGGCGAGAATCCCGGCCAGCGCGCCGCATTCTACATCGAGCGGAGCGGCAGCGGTCTCGCGGCGCTCGCGCAGCGGGGCGGCAAGGAGCTCTCCTTCAACAACCTGCTCGACCTCGAGGGCGCGCTGTTCGCAACCGATGCCTTTCGGGGCGAGACGTGCTGCGCCATCGTGAAGCACACGACACCGTGCGGGCTTGCCACGGGTGAGTCGGCGATCGCCGCCTACCGGAAAGCCCTCGCCTGCGACCCCGTCTCCGCCTTCGGCTCGGTCATCTCGTTCACCACCGAAGTCGATGCCGAGGCCGCCTCGGCGGTCGCTTCGCTGTTCGTGGAGTGCATCGTCGCTCCGTCTTTCGTGCCGGAGGCGATCGAGATCCTGGCGCGCAAGAAGAACCTTCGCGTCCTCGAAGGAACCGCCACCTGGGAGCGCAACGCGCTCGATTCCAAACGCGTGCGCGGTGGCGTTCTGGTACAGGAGCGCGCTCCGACGGTCACCGACCCCACCCAGTGGTCAGTGGTCACAGAGCGGCATCCGTCGGACGAGGAGCGGGAGAACCTCTTTTTCGCGTGGCGCGCGGTGGGTGCGGTCAAGTCGAACGCGATCGTGCTGGCCCGCGACGGCGCGACGATCGGAATCGGCGCCGGTCAGATGTCGCGCGTGGACGCTGCCTTTCTTGCCGTCCACAAGGCCGGCGTCGCGGGACATGCGACGGAGGGTGCCGTGCTCGGCTCCGATGCGTTCTTCCCGTTCCGTGACGGGATCGATCAGGCCGCGGAAGCCGGCGTTCGCGCCATAGTGCAGCCGGGCGGGTCGGTGCGGGACGAGGAAGTGATCGCCGCTGCCAATGAGCATCAGATGACGATGGTGTTCACCGGCCAGCGCCAGTTCCGACACTAGCGGTCCGGGGCTTAGCTTAAGCGCTCCTCGCCAATGACAGCCACAGCCAGCCGTACGTCCCGGGCCGGGATCGCAGAGCTCGACTACCGTCCTTCCTACAAGGCGGCTGCCGTCGCATCCGCAGCCGTGATGCTCCTGTATCTGGTGACCCTGTCGCCGTCCACGGCGATGTGGGACACGAGCGAGTACATAGCCGCCGCGTACATCATGGGGATCCCGCACCCGCCGGGGAACCCTCTCTTCGTTCTGATCGGCCGTGTCTTCTCGATCTTGCCGATCGCACCGAACGTGGCGATGCGCATCAACATTCTCGCCGCGCTCTCGAGCGCCATCTCGGCGGGGATGTGGTTCCTGATCGCGGAGCGCGTGCTCGTCGCGTGGCTGCCGCACCGCTGGCAGCGGATCGTCGGCGGCTCGCTGGCCGCGCTGATCGGCGCCACGGCGTTCACCGTCTGGGCGCAGTCGGTCGTCAACGAGAAGGTTTATACGGTGTCGCTCGTGGGGATGGCGATCTCCGCGTGGCTCACCGTGCGCTGGTGCGACGATCCCGACGGCCGCAAGGCGGATCGCCTGCTCGTGCTGATCGCCTTCATCAGCGGGCTTGGGTACGCCAATCACATGGCCGGGTTTCTCGTCCTCCCGGCTGTGGCGATCGCGGTCCTTATCAGGCGGCCGCGCACGATCGTCCGGTGGCGACTGCTGCTCGCAGTGGCAGGTGCGTTGATACTCGGGATGACACCGTACGCCACCCAGCCGATACGAGCCGCGTACTTCCCCGCCATCAACGAAGGCGAGCCGACCGGGTGCGAGACGCAGATCGGCGTGGATTGCACCTTCTCGCAGCTCACCTGGCAGCGGTTCAAGTACAATTTCGACCGGGAGCAGTACGGCAAGCCGTCGCTTGGCGAACGGCAGGCACCGTTCTCCGCACAGGTCGGGATGTGGTGGCTGTACTTCAAGTGGCAGTGGCTGCGCGATCACTGGGAGAGGCGCCCCGGGGTGCAGACTGCCCTCGCCGTCATCTTCCTCTTCCTTGGCGGCCTCGGCGGCTACGTCCACTGGAAGCGCGACAGGCGCTCATTCTGGTTCTTCGGCCCGCTCGTGTTCACGGTCACGCTGGGGCTGATCTACTACATGAACTTCAAGTACGGGTACTCGCAGGCTCCCGAGCTTGGCGATTCCGTGCCCCGAGAGGTTCGCGACCGCGACTACTTCTACCTGTGGAGCTTCTCCACCTGGAGCGTGTGGGCGGCGCTGGGGATGATATGGGTGTGGGAATCGCTGGCCGCGCTCGCGGGAGCCGAGGAGGTGCGCCTCGGCGGCCAGACGATCGTCACGCCGCGACAGAAGAGCTGGTTCGCCGCTTCACCGGTTCTCGGGCTCGCGCTGATTCCGCTGTTCGCCAACTGGAATGCCGCGAGCCGGAGCGGTGAGCACGACACGGCTAATTTTGCGCGCGACCTGCTCAATTCCGTCGAGCCGTATGGGATACTCATCACGGCCGGCGACAACGACACGTTCCCGCTCTGGTATGCGCAGGAAGTCGAGGGCGTGCGACAGGACGTCGTAGTTGCGAACACGTCGCTGCTCAATACCGACTGGTACACCCGCCAGATCATCCGGCAACCCGTTCGCGAGTACGACGCCGCACGGGGCCCCGCCATCTACCGCGGGCGCGAGTGGCCCAAGCCGAGCGCACCGCCCGTGAACCTGTCGTTCGCCGAGGCCGACGCGGTCCCGCTCGCGATGGAGTTGCGTGAACCGCAGATCTTCCGCAAGGAGGGCACGGACCTCACTGCCGTGGTGCGGCCGCGGGACGTCGGCTACGGCGCCATGGGGCTCACGCGCGCCGATCTGTTCGTGCTGTACATGGTCCGGGATGCGTTTCCGCAGCGGCCGATCTTCTTCAGCCGGACGACGGGCGCGTACGCGGAGGAGCTCGGCTTCGGCAGCAACGTCCTCGGCACGGGCCTCGCCCGCAAGCTCCTCCTGCAGGCGCCGACCGCGTCGGACAGCATCAGGTTCATCCCCGGTGACGGTTGGTTCGACCTGCCGACCTCGCTTCGAATGTGGGAGAGCTACGAGGCGCCCGATGAGATCATCCGCCGCGGCTACTGGGTGGACAAGCCGTCGGCGAACATACCATATCTGTACATCCGCTCCGGTTTCCTGCTGGCCCAGGCACTGTATGACACGGGGCGGGAGGACGAAGCCCAGGGCGTTTACGAGGAGATCCGCCGGATCGCCGTGGCATCCGGGCTCGGTGAGACCATTCCCGCAGCCCCGCCGCGACCGACTCTTCCGCTCGGAGCGGACACGGTCCGGTAACGCTCGCTGGCGACTGGTGGCAGCGTGATGAGTCCATCACCGCACGTCAGCACCGGTCACCGTCGGCCGCAGGGATACAAAAACGGGCAGTTTTGTGCGATTTTTCGACTCCGGAGGGCTAGACCTAATTGGTAAGGCAGCGGTCTTGAAAACCGCCGTCCGCAAGGACTTCGGGGTTCGAGTCCCCGGCCCTCCGCTCCGAGCCCGCCTGTCCCTGGCGACCCTGCTCCGGCGTGCCGCCCCGGCAAACCGTGAGGCATATTTCGGGGCCAAAGTAGTGGCATGAACCGCGCAGAGAGACGCGCGGAACCCCGGGAGACGCCCGCTGGTCTCCCTCGCTGTTCTCTACTTCGGAGGGAAAATGGCTGACGTACAGATCCAGCAGACTCCTGAACGTGGCGGCGGCTCGACCGTGGCCTGGGTGGTCGTGGTGCTGCTCCTGGTGGCGGTGATCGTCTGGTTCGTCTTCATGCGCGGCGACACCGTCGCTGACGAGCCGGCAGCGGTGGACGTGAACATCACAGCCCCCGCCCCGAGCGGCGATGCGGGCGGAACGGCCCCGGCGCCGTCAGAGCCGGCCCCACCGGGGAACCCGTAAGCTCAGTCCAATCGGCGTGACCGGCGAAGGGTGAGGTCGCCCGACCTCACTTTTCGCCGGTCGTCCTCCGGTCCGGCACCATCCGCCGCTCGGCGCCGGCGACCAGGTCATCCACTCCCCCGCTGCCGGGACGATCCTCCCGGTCCGGCGTGCGCTGCACCGCCAGATGCTTGAGCAGCGGCGGGGCAATGAACGTGGTGACCATGACCATCAGCGTGAGCGCGCTGAACAGCGGCACCGTCAGCACCCCTCTGCTCAGCCCCATCTGCGCGAAGATCAGTCCCACTTCCCCTCGTGGGATCATCGCGGCCCCGACGACCCGCCGGTCTCCCTTGAACGACAGCGCCGCGTAGCCCGACAGATACTTGCCGAGCACCCCCACGACGATCAGGGCGCCGCCGACCATCAGGATGTGCGCGTCAGCGAACGTCGTCACGTCCACCGCTGCGCCGACGTAGGCGAAGAACACGGGAACGAAAAAGTGACCTATCTCCGTCGTCGCGCGCTCGACGAGCTTGCGCTGCGGCGTCTGGTGGAGCACGAGGCCCGCTGCGAAGGCGCCAATGATCAGCGCCGAGCCGGCCATCTCCGCCAGCCACGCCAGCGTGAAGGCGAAGGCGAGGCCGAACAGCCCCAGCGTGCCGGCGACCTCGATCCGCTCGATCATGCGGAACACCGGCGGAACGAGCAGCCTTCCCACGAACAGCGCTGCGGCGATGAAACCGAACGCGACCACTGTCTTCCAGACGATTCCACCGATGCTGAGCCCATCTCCGCCCGCGAGTGTGCTCACCACGGAGAGGATTATCAGGCCTATCACGTCGTCGAATACGGCGGCGCCGAGAACGACGCGCCCCTCGGGAGTCTGCAGCTGCCCCAGATCGGCCAGCACCCGCGCGGAGATCCCTATGGACGTCGCGGTGAGCGCTGCCCCGCACACGATGGCCTGCAGCGTGGTGAGGCCAAGCATCACGGCGACCGCATAACCGCCGGCGAACGGAAGGACGACGCCTACTATCCCGACGGACCCGGCGGCCCGCCACACCCTGCCCAGAGCCGCCAGCTCGGTGTGCAGCCCGATCTCGAACAGCAGGATCAGCACGCCCAGCTCCGCCAGCGTCGAGATGACTTCGTCGCCGGGCTGGATGATCCCGAGGAGCGACGTCCCGAGGATGACGCCCGCGAGCAGCTCGCCAAGGACGGTCGGCTGGCCCACACGCTGAACCAGCGCGCCAGCGAGCTTCGTGGCGACGATTATCGCGATGATTGTCGCGAGCGTGTGTGGAAAGTCGTGCACGGTGATTAATGAGTATCGGGCGCAGGATTGTCGCAAGCCGCGCGCCGCAAAGCGCTGAGCGCGAATTCCCGCGCGGAATCATGCGCGTTCTTGCGGCCCGCGGCGGCATTGACACTGCCGCGCGCGCGCACGAGTGTTCGCCCGTTCGGTGGACTCTGATCCTTCGCGCGCCTCGCGGCGCAGGAGCGCTCCGCAACAAATGGCCAACGCAGTCGTGCCCCTTCGCCGCCGCGGCTTTGGCGAGACCCTCCGCCGCGATGCGTGGTGGGTGCAGCCGCTGGTGGTCTTGGTGGTCCTCTCCGCATTCCTCGTGTACGCGACCTGGGCCGCCTTCCAGAACGCACACTACGAATTCGGCCCGTACCTGTCCCCGTTCTACTCGCCTGTTCTGTTCGGCGATTCCGCGCATGCCTGGTTCGGGCCGCGGCCCGGGTGGTGGCCCGGCTGGCTCCCCTTCTCACCCGCGCTGCTGATTCTCCCGGCGCCGGCGGGGTTTCGACTCACCTGTTACTACTACCGCGGCGCGTACTACAAGGCGTTCTGGGCCGATCCCCCGAACTGCGCCGTTGGCGAGCCGCGCTCCGGTTATCGCGGCGAGAGCGCCTTTCCCCTGATCATCATGAATGTGCACCGGTACCTGCTGTACCTGGCGCTCGCATTCCTCGTGATCCTGTCGTACGACGTGTGGAACGCGCTCTGGTTCACCGATCCCGCCACTGGCCGCCGGGCGTTCGGCATCGGCGTCGGGACGCTGGTGCTGGCGGTGAACGTGGTGCTCCTGGGCGGCTACACGCTTGGCTGCCACTCGCTGCGGCATCTTGTGGGCGGGTATCTCGACCGGATGTCCGGCGCGCCGGTTCGCAGGGTGAGCTACCAGTGCGTGAGCTGCCTGAATCGCGCCCACATGCGCTGGGCGTGGATGAGCCTCGTATGGGTGGCGTTCTCCGACGTCTACGTCCGGCTCTGCTCGATGGGCATCTGGACTGACTTCCGGCTGCTCTGATGGCCGATCACGAGACGTACATGTATGACGTGCTGGTCATCGGCGCGGGGGGCGCGGGCCTCCGCGCGGCAGTCGAAGCCGCGGCAAACGGTGCGCGCGTCGGGCTGGTGTGCAAATCTCTCCTCGGCAAGGCACACACGGTGATGGCCGAAGGCGGCGTCGCCGCCGCGCTCGCCAACGTGGACGACCGCGACAGCTGGCGCGTGCACTTTGCCGACACGATGCGCGGCGGGCAGTACGTCAACAACTGGCGGATGGCCGAGCTGCATGCGAAGGAGGCGCCTGCCCGCGTCAACGAACTCGAGGCGTGGGGCGCGTTGTTCGATCGCACAGCGGATGGTCGCATCCTGCAGCGGAATTTCGGAGGGCACCGCTATCCCAGGCTTGCACACGTCGGCGACCGTACCGGCCTGGAGATGATCCGCACTCTTCAGGACCACGCGGTGCATGAACAGTCCGTGGAAGTTCACATGGAGTGCACGGTCACGCGGCTTCTCAAGTCCGGCGGGGGGGTGTGCGGTGCGGTGGGCTACGAGCGCGAGCGCGGGCGATTCCGCACGTTCGCGGCGCGGGCGGTGGTGCTCGCGACTGGCGGGATCGGCCGGGCCTACGCGATCACCAGCAACTCCTGGGAGTACACGGGCGACGGGCACTCGCTTGCGTATCACGCCGGAGCCGCGCTGCAGGACATGGAGTTCGTCCAGTTTCACCCCACCGGCATGGTGTGGCCCCCGAGCGTGCGCGGCATCCTCGTCACCGAGGGCGTGCGCGGTGAAGGGGGCATCCTCGTCAACAAGGAAGGCCGCCGTTTCATGTTCGACGACATTCCGGAGAACTACCGGTCGCAGACCGCGGACAACCCGGAAGAGGGCTGGCGGTACACGCAGGGCGACAAGTCCGCGCGCCGGCCACCTGAGCTCCTCACGCGCGACCACGTGGCGCGCTGCATAGTGCGCGAAGTGAGAGAGGGGCGCGGCAGCCCGCACGGAGGCGTGTTCCTCGACATCTCCTGGATAAAGCAGAAGCTGCCCAACGCCCCTGAAGTGATCAGGAAGAAGCTCCCGAGCATGTATCACCAGTTCAAGCAGCTCGCGGACATCGACATCACGACGACGCCGATGGAGGTCGGGCCGACCACTCATTACGTGATGGGCGGCGTCCGCGTGGACGGCGACACGCAGATGTCCACGGTCCCGGGACTGTTCGCCGCGGGTGAGGTGGCCGCTGGACTGCACGGCGCCAACCGACTGGGTGGAAACTCGCTGTCGGACCTGCTGGTGTTCGGCAAGCGCGCGGGGGAGCACGCGGCGCTGTTCGCGCGGGCCCAGCCGGAGCCGGTCCCCGACGAAGGACAGGTCAAGGCGGCGGTGCGCGACGCGCTCGCCCCGTTCGACCACCAGGGGGGTGAGGGGCCGTACCAGATCCAGCACGAACTGCAGGCGTTCATGCAGGACCTCGTCGGGATCGTGCGGCGGGAGGCGGAAATGCAGGACGCGCTTCACCGCATCAGGGCACTGCGCGAACGGGCTAAGCACACCCACGTTCCCGGCAACCGCGAGTACAATCCGGGGTGGCACACCGCACTGGACCTCGAGAACCTGCTCACGGTGAGCGAGGCGGTGACACTCGCGGCACTGGAACGCCGCGAGAGCCGCGGCGGGCATTTTCGCGACGACCACCCGGAGAAGGACGACCGTTATGGCGGCTTCAACATCGTGCTGCGCAAGGGCGAAGACGGCCGCATGCAGGTCAGCCGGGAGCAGATACCGCCCATGCGGGACGAGCTGCGCAACATCGTCGAGGAGATGAAATGACGGAGAGCCGGGGCGGACGCCGATGGCCGTAACCACCGCGACGTTCCGCATATGGCGCGGTGAGCGCGACTCGGGGCGGCTGACCGATTACACCACCGAGGTCTCCGAAGGGATGGTGGTCCTCGACGCTGTGCACCAGATCCAGGCGGAAAGCGCCAATGACCTGGCGGTGCGCTGGAACTGCAAGGCCGGCAAGTGCGGCTCCTGCTCGGCGGAAGTGAACGGGATGCCCAAGCTGATGTGCATGACGAGGCTCAATGACCTCGACCTGTCCCAGCCGGTCACGGTGGAGCCGATGCGCGCCTTTCCGCCGGTGCGCGATCTCGTGACCGACGTGTCCTGGAACTTCGAGGTCAAGAAGCGCATCAGAAAGTTCCGCCCGCGCAGGCCCGACGCGCCTGACGGCACCTGGCGGATGGCCCAGTCCGACGTGGACCGCGTGCAGGAATTCCGCAAGTGCATCGAGTGCTACCTGTGCCAGGACGTGTGCCACGTGCTGCGCGATCACCACAAGCATGACGCCTTCATAGGGCCGCGCTTCCTGCTGTACGCCGCCGCCCTCGAGATGCATCCGCTCGACATCGAGGACCGCGTGACCGACCTCAGGCGCGAGCAGGGCATCGGTTACTGCAACATCACGAAGTGCTGCACCAGGGTGTGCCCGGAGCACATCACGATCACGGACAACGCCATAATCCCGCTGAAGGAGCGCGTCGTGGACCGGCACTACGATCCGTTGGGAGCGCTGGTGCAGTTGGTGCGCGGCCGCTGGGGACGCGGACGCTCCGACCGCCCCGAGCCGCTGCGCGACGAATCCGGGAGCGCAGCCGCGGAACCGTCATCGGTATCGAGGTAGGCATGGAACTGAAGCCGATTGCGCGCGAGGCAATCCCGCGCGCGCTGCAGAAAGCCGAGCGCTACCGGCTGCTGGAGCAGCCGTGGGCCGCGGAGAGCATCTGCCTCGACGTGCTCGCGGTCGAGCCGGACAACCAGGACGCGCTGGTCTCGCTTGTGCTGGCACTGAGCGACCAGCTCGGAGACGCGCCGGCCGAGACGCTGCGCCGCGCGCGCGAGCTTCTACCGCGCATCCGCGACGAGTACCAGCGCGAGTACTACGCCGGCATTCTCGCCGAACGGCGCGCACTGGTCGAGCTGCGACACGGCGCCCATGGATCGGGCGCCAACGCCTACGAGTGGATCCGCGAGGCGATGGCGGCTTACGAGCGGGCGGAGCGGATCGAGCCCGCGGACACCGACGACGCGACGCTGCGGTGGAATACCTGCGTACGCCTGCTCAACACGCGGCGGGAGCTGAGCCCGAGGCCCGAACCGACCTACGAGCCGGCGCTGGAGGACTGACCGCCACGCAGCTACGCCATCCCGGCCGGGACCGTCTGGTGCGCCTCGCGGCCCGAAAGCATGCGCGCCGCCCCCGCCATCGCCTTCAACTTGCCGAACGCGATCTGCCGCGGGAGATGATTCATCCCGCAGGAGCTGGTGATCATCGTCTGCTCCGGATCGAGCCATGAGTAGGCGGTCACCCGCTCTGCTATCGTCTCGGGGGTCTCGACCTCGAGGTGCTGAACGTTCACTGCGCCGATCGCCAGCTGCTTGTCTCCCAGCAGTCCCTCGTAGTGGGAAGTCATGTCTCCTTCTATCAGCAGCGCGTCGCAGTTGATCTGAGCGATCTGACGAGCGGGGTACCTGCCCTCGAAGTACCGATGCCCGATCTGCCCGTCGTATTCGGGACCGACGGCGTAGTTGCCCTGGCAGACGTGCACCTGCACGGAGACGTTCCTGAGCCCTTCCGTTGCCATGTTCATCGCATCCACGGCGGCGTCCACTTCTTCGTCGCTCGCCATGGCGAACAGCGGCTCGTCCAGCTGCACGCAGCGGCAGCCGGCTGCCTCCAGGTCGCGGAAGTTCCGGTTGATCACCTTCGCCAGGTCCTGCATCATGCGCGCGATGTCGCCGTAGTGCTCGTCGTATGCGACCTTCGCCAGCATGTACGGTCCCGTCATCGTGATCTTCACGGGGCTGCGGGCGAAGGAGGAAACCAGCCTGAACTCGTCCACCAGACCGAGGTCGGCGTCGGTGATCGGGCCCGTGCAGACCGCGGCAGGGTGGAAGACGTTGGCGTCCTTGACGCTGATTCTCTTGGGCCTGGTCTCCCGGGAGAATCCGGGGGGCCGCAACCAGAAATAGTTGAGCATCGCGTTCGGCGGTGCGTGCCTGTTGTTAGTCCGCCGGTGCAGCTCGCCGCCGTTGATGATGTCAATGCCGGCGATCTCCTGATCGACGATCGCGGCCTGGGTGGCGCGGAACTGGGCACCCTCCATCTCCTCGACTGACAGCGTCCCCGCTTCCACCTGCTCCTCGATGACCTCGTACCAGCGCGGCACGCTGTACGAGCCCACGACCGTCGTGGTGTAACTGGGGTATCTGTAGGAAGGCATGTCGTCGTCTGCGGGGGGAAAAGGCGCCAACGATAGCACACGTCCTCGTCGTCACATAGCAACTGGAATGCCCGACGTCCGGCGATGGCGGCCGGAACGCGCGCGAGCGATTGAGAAACGGTCGGACAACGGGTAAGTTTCGTGATTCTGGAGAGATGGCCGAGAGGCTGAAGGCACCGGTTTGCTAAACCGGCATACGGGGTCAACCTGTATCGAGGGTTCGAATCCCTCTCTCTCCGCTCCCGTACTCCGGTCCGCGCCAGGCGCGGGCCTTTTTTTCAGCCGCTTCAACCTCCGACTTCCGACTTGACCTCCGCGTCGCCGCGACTCCGGTTCGCCCCCTCTCCCACCGGCTACCTGCACGTGGGCGGAGCGCGAACGGCGCTGTTCAACTGGCTCTATGCGCGGAAATTCGGCGGCGCCTTCCTGCTGCGCATCGAGGACACCGACCGTGCACGGAGCACGGACGAGAGCACCCGCGCGATCTTCGAGGGAATGCGCTGGCTCGGCCTCGACTGGGACGAGGAGGTCGTGCACCAGGGCGCCAACCTCGAGCGCCACCAGACCGACGCGCGCGCGCTGCTCTCGGCGGGCGCGGCCTACCGCTGCTTCTGCACCGCCGCCGAGCTTGAAGAACGGCGGAAGACGGCCGAACGCGGCGCATTCAAGTACGACCGGCGATGCGACCGCCTCGCACCCGATGAAGCCGCCCGGCGCGCCGCAGCGGGTGAGCCGTTCACCATACGGTTCCGGATACCGGACGGCACCACCGAATGGGAAGACATGGTGCACGAGCGCGTCGCCTTCCCCAACAAGGACCTCGACGACTTCGTGATACTCCGCTCCGATGCGACGCCGATCTACAATCTCGCCGTCGTCTCGGACGACATCGCGATGCGGATAACGCTCGTGATGCGCGGCGATGACCACATCTCGAACACGCCGAAGCAGATTCTCCTGTACCGCGCGCTCGGACAACCGGTGCCGCAGTTCGCGCACCTGCCGATGATTCACGGTACCGACGGACGGAAGCTGAGCAAGCGCCACGGAGCCACTGCAGTCGGCGACTACCAGCACATGGGTCTCGTGCCCGAGGCGATGGTGAACTTCCTCGCGCTGCTCGGGTGGTCGCCAGGCGGCGATCGGGAGGTGCTCACCCGCGCCGAGCTGGTCGAGCTGTTCTCCCCCGCCGGCCTGCAGAAGAAGGCGGCGATATTCGATCCGCAGAAACTGGAATGGATGAACGGGCAGCACCTGTCGCTGATGCCGCTCGCCGAGCTCGAGCCGTATGTGACACCGGCCATCGTCGCGGCCGGACTCGCAACGCCCGAGTCGCTCGACCGGGAACGCGAGCGCTACCTGGCACTGCTGGACCTCCTTCGCGTGCGCGCGCGAACGGTGGACGACGTGGTGCGCCAGGCGCGACCGTACTTTCCCGGCGCGCTGGAGTACGACGAGGCCGCCGTGGCGAAGCACTGGAAGGAGCGCGAGGCGGCGGCGACACTGCTGCAGGACGTGCACGCGGCGCTCGCGGAGGCGGCGGACTGGTCGGCGGAGGCACTCGAGCCGCTCCTTCGGGAACTCGCCGAGCGCAGCGGCGTCGCCTCCGGGAAGCTGTTTCAGCCGCTGCGGGTGGCGCTCACCGGGCTCACGGTCAGCCCGGGAATCTTCGAGGTGCTGGTAATGATGGGGCGCGAGCTGGCGCTGGAGCGCATCGCTTCGGCGGTGTCTTGGCTCCGCGGCGCTGGCCGGCGTTAACCCCCGAACAGCGCCCGAAACATATGTCCCCCTCCGGAAACTACTGGTTGACCCCGGTCCGGCCCCCGCGCATTTTCACGCCACGTGACCGCGCCACGGCGAGAGCGCGGTAACCCCAGCAAGGAGCAGTTGTGGCTGAGCCACTGACGAGCCTCGAAAGCTCTGTGTACCAGTACCTGATCGACTTCACCGCGGAGAACACCTACCAGCCCAGCATCCGCGACATCGGCGCGCGATTCAAGATCAAATCGACGAAGACCGTCTCGGACCTTCTCCAGTCACTCACGCGCAAGGGCTACATCGAGCGCGACCCGGCGCGCTCCCGCGGCGTACGCCTCCTCGGCTTCGCGGGCGGGTTCAACACCCAGCCCGTTCCATATTACGGACGCATTCACGCCGGCGAGCCGGCGCTGATTCCCGAGAATCGCGAGTCCTACATCACGCTGGATCGCCGGTTCGTGCCGGCGCCGAACGCCTTCTTTCTAAGGGTCAAGGGCGACAGCATGGTCGGCAAATGCATCGCAGACGGCGATTATGTGCTGATCAACCCCGACATCCGGGCGCAGGAAGGCGACGTGGTTGCCGCCAGGCTCGGGGCCGAGGCGACGATCAAGACGTATTCGCTGCGCGATGGTCGCGTGGTGCTTCGCGCCGCGAACGACGGCGAACGCGACATCACCGTGAATCCCGGCGACGACTTCTCGGTCCTTGGCGTGGTCAGCGGGGTGTTCCGTCCCATGGCCGAACAGCCGCGGATGAATCCGCAGCAGATGCACTCCTGAACTTCAGAAGTTGGCTCTGGGTGAGGAGGGAGCGGCGGGAGCATCATCCTGCCGCTCCCTCTCGCTTTCAGTCGTCCTGTTCACGCCTTCCTTCTCCGCGCGCTCCCTGTCCTTCCGCTCGCGCAGGTTCCGCACGTTGCGGCGGAACTCATCTTCACTGACAGCGCGGCGTGCGTGGTAGTTGATGTCCGCGTTCATGTAGCTGAGTGAGCGCTCCCGTTCCAGCGCCCCGGGGTTTGCCTGGACGTTCATCGGCAGCAGCGCGAGGAGGGCGGTCGGAATGGAAACCGGTCCCAGGCGGATGAACTGAGGATCCACGCCGTACTTCCTGCCGCCGCGTTCCACCGTCCAGTCGCCGGGAGCGCGGCGCGGCCCTGCGGCGATGACCGAATCCGTGATCCGCGCAACGTCGGCTGCAATCGTCGCCTCGATCGTCTCGCGAACGCTTCGCGGCGCAGTCACGGCGGGTGTCGGTTCCCGCCAGAGGCGTGGATCGCTGAACTCAGGCCGAACGCCGCGGCGCGGCCCGCCGACTCCCACGAGCGGCCCTGAGCCGGACTCGGGAATCTGACCGGTCGCCCGGGTGTCGGGCTCGGGCAGCGCGGAGGGAACCTGCAGCGGGGCGCGCAACCCGGTGATCTCGCGCGGCCGTGTTTCCGGGCGGCCGTCTCCACCTGACACGCCTGCAACGTCCACCCCCGTCGTGCTCCGCGGGATGGACACGAACCCGATCCTCTCCACTGGCACGTCGCCGCGGCCGCCCTCGAACAGGCGAATCACGCCGCTCGGAACGGAGAGGACGTGCGCCAGACCGATGATCGCGAAGACGTGGAAGACCGTCGAGAAAACGACGGACGCCGAAGGACGCCGTCTCAAGAGACGAGGGCTCCGAAGCTCGCGAGGACCCGTCCGGCGCGCGCGGCGGCTTCGCGGATCCGTTCCGGAGTCGCGATGAACGACACACGGAAATAGCCTTCCCCGCCCTCACCGAACGCGGAGCCGGGGAGCACTATTACGCCCTCCTCCACCAGCAGCCGCTCCGCAAACGCTTCACTGGGTATGTGCGATGGCAGCGGCACCCACAGGTACATCGTAGCCTTCGGGGTCGCGCACTCGAAACCGGCGTCGCCGAAAGCGGCAACGGCGGCGTCCCGTCGCTGGCGGAAGATCTCGACGTTGCCGGGGACGAAACTCTCCCAGGAGTCCAGGGCGGCAGCTCCCGCGGCCTGTATTCCGAGGAAGCTCCCCGTGTCCACGAACGACTTCACCTTCGACAGCGCGCCTGCTACTTCCGGCCGGGCCACGGCCCAGCCGCACCGCCAGCCGGTCATGTTGTACGTCTTGGACAGTGAGTGGAACTCGATCGCCACGTCGCGCGCCCCCTCGATCTCGAAGATGCTCGGCGGCGAGTAGCCGTCGAATGCGAGCTCCGAATAGGCATTGTCATACACCAGGAGCAGATCGAGGTCCCTGCACCTGGCGACTACGTCCTGAAGGTACTCCCGGGGAGCCGTGGCGCCCGTCGGATTGCCCGGGTAGTTGAGGTACAGGAGCCTGGCACGCCGCAGCGTCTGCTCTGGCACCTCCGCCAGGTCAACGAGGAAGCCGTTGTCGCGGCGGAGCGCATAGCGGTACGGCTCGGCCTCCGAGAGCAACGTCCCGCCGAGGTATGCGAGGTAGCCGGGCTCAGGCATGATCGCGACATCGCCGCGCTCGAGGTACGCCAGGGCAAGGTGGGCGATCCCCTCTTTCGAGCCGATGAGAGGCACGACCTCGGTGAAGGGGTCGAACGTCAGGTCAAACCGTCGCTTCATCCACCTGACGATCGCTTCGCGGAACGCCGGGAGACCGAGTCCGAACCCATACCTGCTCATCTCCGCGCGGCCGACCGCGTCGCGCATTGCAGCCACGGCCGCGGGGTTCGGAGGGAGGTCCGCATCGCCCGCGCCAAGGTCGATCACATCCACGCCACGAGCGAGAAGCTCGCGCTTGCGTGCGGGGATCCTGGCAAGCGGATACTCGGGGAGAGTGAGAAGTCTGGAGCTGAATTTCGGCATCAGGACGCCGTTCTCACTGGATTCCTCACGCGGCTCACGCCCTCGATCTCGACCTCGACGATGTCGCCATCCTGCAGCGGTCCGACACCGGCAGGCGTGCCGGTAAGAACGAGGTCGCCTGGCTCGAGCGACATGATCGCCGAGATATATGCCAGCAGCGCCGCGATCGGAAACACCATCTCGGCGCTGCGCGCCCGCTGCCGCTCCTCTCCGTTCACGCGCGTGACGAGTGTCACGTCGTCGAGCCGCGGCACGGCCGCCCCCGGTTCACCCAGCGGGCAGAACGTGTCGAATCCCTTGGCTCTGGTCCACTGGCCATCGGAGCGCTGCAGGTCGCGGGCAGTGACGTCGTTTGCAGCGAGAACCGCGCGAACTCCGCGCTCCGCTGCAGCCTCACTCGCATGATGCAGCCTCTCGCCGAGGAGTATGCCTATCTCGCCCTCGAACTCGACCTGACGCGACTGGGGAGGCAGCAGGATGGGGTCGCCATCGCGCACGATGCTGGATGGCGGCTTCAGGAAGATGAGGGGCTCCTTCGGCACCTCGTTGCCGAGCTCCTTCGCGTGCGCGGCGTAGTTGCGGCCGACGCACACGATCTTCGAGGGCTTGTCGAGGCTTCGGGGCACGCTCCGCATTGGGGAAATCTAGCCGTTTTCGCGATTTCGCTCCTCATTCGCCTCTACGTCATAGTCGCTCGTCCTCTACGTCAGACGCCTCATGGGGTGCCCCCCGCCTGAAGTCGAACTTCGCTGCGTCCCGATGCATCGAAGCATCCACTTCTGAACGTGAGGTACCGCATGCGCTCCAGAACTCTCCCACTGCTGGCCGGCGCACTCCTGGCAGCCACTGCCTGCGCCGACCAGAACCCTCTCGCACCGTCCGACGCGGCCTTCAGGAAAAGCAACGTCACCGAGCCCACGACAGGACCGTGGGCGCGCATCGTCGAGGGCGAGACGGGGCCGGGCTCACTGTACGCGCTCTACGTGCCGCGCGACTGGAACGGGGACGCCGTGTTCTACGCGCACGGCGTCCGTCCTCCACAGGCCCCTATCACGCTGAGCGACCAGGACAATTTCTTCGCGGTACGCGATGAGCTGGGCGCCCAGGGCTACGCGTTCGTTTATTCCAGCTTCTCGGAGAACGGGCTCGTCGTGAAGGATGGCGCCCTGCGCACGCATCAGCTGCGTGGGTTGCTGGCATCCGAGATAGGCGGACAGCCCGATCGCAGCTATCTCGCCGGATACTCGCTCGGCGCAGGCATCGTGGTATACCTCGCCGAGAAGTTTCCGCAACAGTACGACGGTGCGCTGACCATGTGCGGCATGGTCGGCGGCTCCCAGATCGAGCTGGATTACGCAGGTCACGTGCGCGCCCTCTTTGACTACTTCTACCCCGGCGTCCTCCCCGGCGACGTGACGCAGGTGACGCCAACTCTCACGGTGGCACAGCTCCAGGCGCTCGTCGTTGGGGCGATCATCGCGAACCCCACCGGCCTGTACGCCATAGCCAGCACGATTCAGACGCCGCTGGCGTACGCACCGATTGGCAGCGTCACAAACCCCGCAGACCCTGCATTCCAGACGCTGGTCGGGTCACTCGTCACGGCGCTTTACTACCAGCACATCGGCACCAATGACATGGTGATGCGAACCCACGGGCACACGCCGGTGGACAACAGTCAGACCGTGTATGCGGCCGGCACGCTGGTGATCCCGAACCCAGCGCTGGCTTTCCTCATCGCGCAGGCAAACCAGGGCGTGCAGCGCTATACCGCCACCCCGGACGCTCTCAACTACAACGAGAAGTGGTTCGCCCCGAGCGGCGACCTGCAGATCCCGCTCGTCAGCGTTCACAACCTGTGGGATCCACTCGTGCCCTTCTTCCACGAAGCCGCCTATGCGCAGGCCGTAGCAGACGCCGGCGCCTCGGCGATGCTGCTGCAGCGATCGGTGCCGAATTACGGGCACTGCAACTTCCCCACATCGCTCGTCATCAGCTCCTTTGAAACGCTGGTCGAGTGGGTGGAGACCGGCGTGAAGCCCGCCGGCTGAGTCGCGCTGAAGCATGACCGGTACAGCTCCAAACGGAGTGCGGCTCCGCCCACGCCGGCGAAGCCGCACTCTCTCACAGGCCGCCGCGTTCCGTCAGGCGGGCCCAGGCGGGGGGTGAGGGCCCGGCGGCTGTGGCGGCAGGTCGGGATGCCACCACTCGTCCGGTGCAGCGGGAAGCGGCTGGGCCGCGCTCAGGTTGTCGGCTGAAATCTCCGCAAAGATGAAGTCCTCCGACGGAACCGGCGTTCCTTGCAGCCGCCGCAGCATCGCGAGCTGACCCGCGTGCGTCATGGCGTCGGAGAGCGGCCCCTGCAGAAACTGCTCGTCGCTGATTCGAGCCTGCAGTGAGTCATCAGCGAAGTCGTCGCTCAGAGACTGGAGCAGGGAGTGAAACCGGGCAACCTCGTCGTCGAACGATGCGAGTCGCGGAGGCGCGTATTCTCCCCCGTGAAGCATCGTGCGCGCGTAACCGATGACACCGGTCATGTGCCAGAGCAGCTCGTGAGGCGTGCGCACGTTGGGCCCCGCGCGAAATTCGCGATACGCGGGCGGCGCGCCACGCAGCGCTTTCTGGGTGCGGTACGCAAGCGCGGCGAGAAAATGCCGCAGCAGCTTCCGGGACGGCTTCACTGACCGCTCTCATCTGCAGCCTGCTCCGCTCGCCCCGAGCCCGCCGCGCTGCCGTACCAGCCGCCGGCGGCGATCAGGTCGAGCGGGTTCACCGCAAGCGCGCCGTACCGCGCGCTCCAGTGGAGATGGGGACCGGTGACCCTGCCGCTCGCGCCGACCGATCCGATCCTCTGGCCGCGGTCCACGGTATCGCCGGGGCTCACCAGCGTTTCGCTCAGGTGGAAGTACCCGGTGACGATTCCTGCTCCATGGTCCACGTAGATCACCTGGCCGGCCAGGAAGAACGTGTCCACCAGTGCGACGACTCCGCGATTGGCCGCGCGCACCGGCGCTCCGGTTCCGCCGGAGAAGTCAACGCCGAGGTGTCTGCTGGTGACGGTGCCGTTGAAGCTGCGCCCCGAGCCGAACCGGCTGGTCACGCGCGATTCGCGCGGCTGGAGAAACGGCTCGCTCCACAGCGGCGGGGTCGAATGCGCGCTGCGACCGATTGCCGTAGCACGACGGTTCTCGTCCGCGATCCGCGCCTGCGTCGCGGAGTCGAGCGGTTGCGTGAACCGCGTCGCGACCGCGAGCCGCCGAGGGGCGGGCGCGGTCCGGGGGCGCGGCAGCGTCGCCACTGCACGCGCGCTGTCGAGCGTCCCTGATGCACGCTCCACTACGACGCGCGCGACTACGCTGTCGGAAGCATCGACAGGCACTGCGCCGAGGGCGCGCCATGCGCCCCCGCCCGCGTACACGAAATGGAGCTGCTCGCCCGCCATCGCGCCGCGAACGGCGACCGCCGGATCACCGCCCCCCGGGGCATCGGACAGCGTCAGCCGCACGACTGCTCCCGGCTCCGGTTTGCCGGGGGAAATGACCAGGGCAGCCCGCTGCGCATCAGCCGGCGCAGCCCACGCCAGCACGAGCGCGCCAGCCAGCGCAGCCCTGCTCACTCCGCAACCCCGATTTCGCTCATGAGTGCGAGGTGGTTTCCGTCGGGATCGGTGAACTCGGCGAGCCACAGCTCGCTCGCGGCCGTCCGGTGAACCACGTGTGGCGCGGCCTGAAAGGCGACCCCGCGTCCTGCCAGCGTCTCGTGCACTGCGCGTATGTCTCCCACACTGAAGTAGATCTGCGAGCCGCGCTCGCGCGGCCTGTCCCGGTCATGAACCCCTACTAAGAGCCGAACGTTCCCGCACCTGAAGAAGCTCATCTGCGGCGGCGCGGAAAACAGAAACTCCAGGCCGAGCGCGTCGCGGTAGAATGAGACGGCACGGTCGAGCTCCTCGACGGGGATGAGAAGCTGCCCGACTGTCGCGCTGGACAGGTCCACGGTTGCCTCCGTTTGAGCGTTGCTGTGGCGTGCTACCGTCCTCGCGCGGTTCGCTCCTGCCATAGGCGCTTCACGAGCTGAATCTGGCCCGTGTGATAGGCGTCGTGCTGTGCGATCCCGACGATCAGCTCGCCGTACGTCCACTGCCGGCTGCCGGTCGGCTTGCGGTCGAGCCACGCTGGTGAAATGCGCCGCACGGTCTCGACAAGTCGAGCGTGCTCGTCCCGCAGCAGCTGCACGTCCGTTGCCCAGGCGGCTGCGTCCGGCACGGCAGGCGTCGAAGGCCAGTTCGACGGGCTGCGCGGAAACCTCTCCTCTCGCCGTCCGCCCTCTGCGCCTTCCAGCCTCCGACGCACGGCGTACTTCCAGTATGCGATGTGCAATGCGAGCTCCCAGATGCACTTTCGTCCGAGGCCCGGGCGCCAGACCGCCTGGTCTGCGCCAACGCCGCGAAGTGCCCCCAACGGGGTCGGCCCGCCGTGCCACCCGCGTCTCCCGGGCGCGGGCTGCAGGTTCTCAGCGAGCAGCCTCTGAATCGACGCGCTCATGAGCACTCCTCCCGTTCAGGTCTTCCGCGGGCGCTTCTTCGCCGCCGGGAAGAGAACGTTGTTCAGGATCAGCCGGTAGCCTGGCGAGTTCGCGTGCAGCGCGAGGTTGGTCGGTGCGCTGCCGACGGCGTGCTGCGGATCTTCCGGGTCGTGACCACCAAGATACGTCCACGACCCGCGACCGTAGTCGCCATGCAGGTATTTCGCCCACGGCGCGCCTTCCTCGTACGCGAGCACCGTCACGGCGGGCTTGAGCCGCTGTCGCATGAAGCTCGTGGTCACTCCGTAGAAATCGGGGATCACGCTGCGGTGGTTCTGCACGAGCATCGCGGCAACGGGGTCGAACTTGGGTGAGAAGCCGAAGAGGCTGACGACGCCAAGCCGCTGCCGCCGGAGCACGGTGTTCACGTGGTGCCCGTCGGCGTCGCTCATGCCCGGAGAGGTGGGCGGCTCGAGCTGAACCCCGGTGAACGCGAACGACCGCTGCCAGTCGAGCCTCGCGTCCGCATCGGGGTCGCGGGGCGTGCCGTCGGCTGGCGTGTCCGCGATGTCAACGTCGAACGCGGCCATCGCCAGCTCCAGCGTCTCCGTCGCTCCGCACATGGCGAACAGGAGGCCCCCCTGTTCGACGTACCGGCGCATCGCATCGGCGACGGCCTTCTTCAGCGCCGGCGGATCAGAGTAGCCGAGCCGCTGTGCCGTCGTCACGCTCTCGTGCCGCAGCCGCTGGAACCACTGCGCGGCGGCAAAGGAGAGGTGAAACTTGTTCAGCTGGCCGGTGAAGTCCTCGTGATGCAGGTGCAGCCAGTCGAAGCGGCTCAGCGCGCCAGCCAGGACGTCGTCGTCCCACACCCTCGAATACGGAATCCCGGCGTACTCCAGCGCCAGCGTGACGGCATCATCCCACGGCTGCGACGTGGGTGGAGTGTAGATGGCCACGCGCGGCGCGCGCTCGAGCACTACTGCGTCCATGTTCGACGCTGCAATCTCGGCACGGATCGCCTGCAGCGCGCTCGCGTCCAGCGGCTCGGCCGACACGCCCGCGAGAGCGGCACGTCGTCGCGCGCTGTCGGTGTCCACCAGCAGGAACGATCCGCCGCGATAGTTGAGCAGCCATTCTGCCCTGGACCCATCCTGCAGCGCTCCGAACGTCACACCGTACGCCTTGAGGTGATTGCGCTGTGCGTCGTCCATCGGCAGCAACAGGTGCTGCGCGCCGGGCGGCGTCGCAGCGCAGCACAGCGCCGCGAGAACTGCGATCGCCTGGCGCGCCGTCACGAGGCCGGTGGGGTGCGGCCGCGGAGAGCGTCGAGCTCCCGGCGCGCAGCAGGGAGCACCGCGCTCGCCGGGTACGTCAGAATCAGATGCTCGAAACGCTCCGCCGCCGCTTCGCTTCGACCGCTCCGCGTGAGCAGCCGCGCCTGCTCGAGTATCGCTTCCGGCGCTTCCGCGGAATGCGGGTGATCCCGCGCTACAGCGTCGTACAGACGACCCGCTCCGGCTTCATCGCCACGCGCCGCGTGTAGCCGCGCGGCCCACATCAACATCAGCGATTCGGCGCCGGCGACTTCCTGCGCCGAGGCGGCGAGCCCGCGCGCAGCGCCTGCGCTATCGCCGCGGGCCAGCGCGAGGACCGCGGTTCCGAACACAGGGGCAATCGTCGCGCGCGTGCGGGAAAGCACGGCGAGCGGCTGAATGGCGCCTGGATCTGCGTCGTCCGCGCGCATGAGCAGCGAGCGCGCTGCGGCCAGATCCCCTGAGTACAGCGCGAGCCACGCGCGGGCCGGAGCATCGGCCGGCAACCCGGCGTCGGCCGCAACCCGGCGGGCGCGGTCCACGTCACCAGCCCGCGCCGCTGCCAGTGCCAGCTGGCCAGCCGTCTCGTGGTCCCGGCCCCGCGAGTACCGATCCTCGAGGATCTCCCGCGCAACGTCCCACAAACCGGCTGCGAGCACGTGCTCGGCAAGCTCGTCCGCAATCGTGCGCAACGAGTCCGACGCCACGCCGGAACGGATACGCCGCCACAGACCTCTCGCGTCGGCAGCCGGAAGCGGCGCGATGGCGTACAGCTGTCTGTACGCCTCCGGCTCCGATGGACGCGCGGCGATCCACTCGCTCGCGAACACGCGTGCCGCTGTGCGGCGCTCGAGACGGAGGAGCGTCCTGACGTACATGGACCGTATGAGCTCGTGGGCGTCCTGCCCGCGCACCAGCTCGGCAAGTACCGCCTCCAGCTCCTCCGCCCGCCCGAGGGTAAGAAGCGCCCGCTCGAGCCCGAAGGCCGCCTGCACCGCGTCGGGTCCACGAATTTCCGCGCGATACAGCACCGCGGCCTCTTCCCAGCGCGAAGCGTCCTCGAGCTCCAGCGCGCGGTACACCGCACTCTCCTGAGCCGATGACGGCGTGACGGCCGGTCCCAGGAAGACTGCGACAGCGGCGACGAGCGTCCTACCTGGCGCCATTCAACCGCTCGAAGTACTCGATGATCATCTGCCGCTCGGCAGGCGTAAGTGTCTTCAACTCTGCCCATCCCGGTGCCAGATGCCGCCGCTCGCCGGGCCGCGCGATTCCGGTTTCGCGCTGCGATGGAAACTCGACACGCTGCGCAGTCACCGCCTCGCGGCGGTCTTCATCCTCTCCCGAGTCTCCGGTCAGCAGTCGCCCGCCCTGGAGAAGCCGGTTGTACAACCGGTCCTGCCGCGAAAGCAGGCTCGCATCCACAGCCGCACGCTCCAACGCGTCCGCGACACGGTTCGCCTCGGCCGCCAGCGGCTGGGCGCGCCCTCCGCCGTCGGCGTCACCCAGCTCCTCGAGGGCGCGCGCGATCGCACGCTGCTGGCGGGCGAGAACGCGCGCCTGATCGCGCGCCGCCTGCGAACCACCGCTCAGGGCAAGGGGCAGTCCGGCCGAAGCGGCGTTGAGCCCCCGCTGCTGCGCTGCCAGGCGCTGAAGCTCCTCGAGCAACTCGGCGAACCCCGAAGCGGAGCGCGCGCTGTTGGTACGCTCCCGATCGCGCAGCAGCGAAGCCGCAGCGCGTGACAGCGACGCAGCGGCATCGCGCATCAGGGCGCTCACCTGCGTGCGATCGCGCGGTGGGAACGTGGCCGCCGAAACCCGCACGACTCCGTCGCGCGCCGAGCGCACGAGGCCGTCGGACCGGCTCGACACCAGAGTCGAAGTCCGGGCGGCACGCGCGATGCGATCGGCGACGACGGTCGAGGCCTCCTCCAGGGCGGAGTGCTCGTCGCGCCAGTCACTGCTGCCGCCGGCTACCCGCCTCGCCAGTTCGGTCTCGGCGGTGGCAAGCTGCATGAGTTCCTGCACAGCTGCATCCAGGTCGGCGGCGAGCTCCCGCTTCCACTCCGCGATCTGCGCGGCGCGGGCCTCGGCGAGAGCTTCAGCGCTCTGCCCCAGCGGGGCCGCAGCCGACGCGCGGCTCGCCGCTGCTCCGGCGAGCGCGTCGCCGGCCGCCGTCGCAAAGCGCCCCGCAGCCCGCGCCGGCGCGAGACCGGCGCTCGCGCGCTCCTCCTCGAGGCGCCTGACGACTCCCGCGATGTCGCGTCCAAGCTGCCCCGCGCGCGTGGCCAGACCGGCATCGCGCAGCCGATCAGAGGACGTCGGTTCCGGAGCCCCCTCTCCCCCTCCCCCTACCGCCTGCTGCGCCAGCTCCGCGGCTTCAGCGCGCAGTGTCTCGAGCGAGCCTTCTATCGCCGCGCGCCTGAGCATCTGTACTACGCGCTCGAGCTGCTCCCGTGCGCGACGCTGCTCCAGCGCAACGTCCGACAGCGCGCGTCTCAGCGGCTCTTCCGCATCGTCTCGCGCAGCGCTCTCGGCGTCGCGCAGGCGCGCCGCCAGCTCGGGAGTGAGCGCGCGCTGCAGCAGCGACCGTACCTCTGCGAGACGGGCTGCAAGGCCGTCGTCCAGCGCGCCTGCACGGGACAGGCGGGACTCGAGCGCGCGAGTCGCGGCGGCGAGCGAGTCGGCACGAGACGAGAGCGCTCGCTGCTCCTCAACGATCGAGCGCGCGCGGGATGCCAGCGCGTGACCTGCTGCAGCCGCACCGTCGCCAGCGCTCTGGTCGCGCCTGTCCCCCCGGGCGCGCGAAACCTCGGTTGTCGTCCGCTCGACCTGCCTCTGCGCCGAGGCCATGGCTGCCGCGGCGGCGACGGCGCTGTCGGCGGAAAGACGCGCTGCATCCCGCTGTGCGGCCGCTGTGAGCACCGAGATGATTCGCGGCGCGCTGAGCGAGCGACGCCCGCCGCCGGCAGCCTCGGCCGCAATCGCGCGGACCGTTACCCCTTCTCCGGCGGCAAGCGATGAAATGTCGAGGAACACAGCTGCCGATCCGCCGGCAGGCGGCACTGGCAGCGGCACGACCTCTTCCGAGCCGCCGCGCCGGACCGTCAACGCGACGACGCCGAGCTGATGGTCGTCAGTCGCGCGCACGGTGACGCGCACCGGCGAATCGCCCACCACGCCGGTATCCGACGCAGGAGTCACAATCTCCACCTGCGGCGGCTCGTCCACGCTGACGGCGATGTGCAGTGCGCGGGGCGGCTCGACCTCTTCTCCGCCGCGGGTGGCGATCCGCCACCGCAGCACGGTCGAGCGGTCGGCGGTCGTGCTTCCGGAGAAGCGCGCGCCGGCGACTTCGAAGGGGATGGACCGGGAATCGTCGTACAGCACCACATCGCTCAGCGCCTCCGATGCGGTGCCAGTAAGCCGCAGCTGCGTGCCCGAAGGAACGACGAGCTCGCCATCCGGGGCGAGCCGCTCATCCGGTCGCCCGAGGTAACGCGGATACGTTGCGTGCAGAGCGAGATCCTGAACGAACGGCCCGTCGGCAGGGAGGATCGTCAGCGTGTCAGTGCGACCGCGGGCGTCCGAAGCGAACAGCTGGGTCGCGGCAGACACCTCGCCCAGCTCCACTTCAGCGGTGCCGTTGACCACGCGATGCGTTTGCGCTTTCCACGCGGCGCCGGCAATCCGGCTGTGCAGCATGACGGAGCGTCTGCCGCGCGCGCGGACGGTGATGGCGACGCTGGTCCCGCGCCGGACGGTGGGCGGAGCGCCGTCGATGCGAAGTGGCTCGAGCAACGCGCCGCTCGCAGCCTGCATCGGATGGCGGAGCGCCGTTGCCGCCTCACGGTACTGCGTTCCGCTCCAGGTGAACCCCGCCGCCGCGAGCAGCAGCAGCGCGATGCCTCCGAGCAGGCGTCGCCGTGAACGGCGGCTGCGAGCCGGCGCGGGGTCGTGCGCCGGGACGGACGCGGCCAGCCTCGCCGCCGCCATCGCCGCGACCGGAGTCTCGTCCAGCTCCAGCAATCCGACGAGCGAGCCGTTGCGGAGCTGCCGTTCCAACTCGACTGCCTCCGCCATGCATCGTGTCCCGCTCTCACGCCGCGCGTAACGCCAGCCGAGCAACAGCACCGCTGCGGCGAGCGCGGCCGCCGTCACCAGGATCGCAGCCGGCAGGATGGGCGGAAGGACTATCCACCGCCCGTCGCCAAGCAGGATCACCCCCGTCGCGAGCAGGCCCAGCAGAGTGGCGGCCGCCGCGAGCACTACGGTTGCCGAGACGAGCGTCCGGTCGCGGGCAGTCGCCTGGCGCAGCGCCTCGAGCACCGTTGCCGGCCGGTTACTCATCGCTGCGCAGCCGTGACTGCGTACGTAAAGAGGTTCACGCCCATCCGCAGCGCTGCCTCCCGCGCTTCAGGCGGGTCGTTGTGGACGGTGGCGTCCTCCCAGCCGTTGCCGAGATCGCTCTCGTGGCTGTAGAAGACGGCGAGCCTGTCACCGATGAAAATCCCGTAGCCGCGCGGCGGCTTTCCATCGTGTTCGTGAACCTTCGGAAGACCGGCCGGAAAGCGATAGACGATGTTGTAAACGGGATGCGACAACGGAACCTCCACCAGCGGCCTGTCGGGAAACACCCGCCCGATCTCGCGCCGGAAGCTCTCGTCGAGGCCGTAGTTGTCGTCCGCGTGCAGAAAGCCGCCGCGCTCGAGATACGCTCGCAGCCGCTCGATCTCGGCGTCGCTCAGGCGGATGTTGCCGTGCCCCGTGAGATGGAGAAAGGGATAATCCCACAGGTCCCCGGAAGTCAGCGTGATGCGAGCCTCGGCGCGCTCCACGGGGAGTGTCGTGCGCGCGCGAATGGCGGCGAGGAGGTTGGTGAGGCTGGAGGGGTTTGCGTACCAGTCGCCCCCTCCGTCGTACTGGAGTCGCGCGATCGTCATCCGCGGAACAGCAGCCGTCGCTGCTGAAGCCGCTGTTTCTCCATGGGCGGCGACTGACCGTGCGGCCGGCCACGCCGCCAGCGCCACGATCAGCAGCGCGACGACCGGCATCACCGGGCGCCTCCCTGCGCGAGCCTGTACGCAAGATTGCGTGGCACGCCATGCTCCTCGGTGAGCCGGCGGGCGACGTCCCTTGGAGTCAGCCCCTCCGAGCGCAGCCGCTCAGCCGTTGCAGCCAGTGCGGCCTCGTCTGGTGCGACTTCGGCCCCCGGACCGATCAGAATCACGACTTCTCCGCGCGGAGGAGCATCCTCGTAATACGCCGCCAGCTCCGACACCGTTCCGCGACGGAACTCCTCGAACTTCTTGGTCAGCTCCCGGGCGACGACGGCCTGCCGGTCGGAACCGCCGGCGTCCCGCAGCGTGGCCAGGGTGGCGGCAGTGCGCGACGGCGCTTCGTAGATCACCACGGTGGCCGGCGACTGCAGCACATCCCGGATGGCGTCCTGCCGCTGCCGCCCCTGCCGCGGGAGAAACCCGAAGAAGGTGAATCGCTCGCTGATGAGCCCGGACGCGACCAGCGAGGCGAGCAATGCGGACGCGCCAGGCACCGGCACGACCTGGATCCCAGAGGCGATCGCCGCATTCACCAGCCGCGCGCCCGGATCGGAGAGGAGAGGGGTGCCGGCGTCGCTCACCAGGGCGAGGTCCTCACCGGCAGTCAGCCGCGCGAGAATGCCGGGGACGCTCTTCGCCTCGTTGTGCTCGTGATACGCGACCATCGGAGTGCGTATCCCGTAGTGGTCCAGCAATAACCGCGTGTGCCGCGTGTCCTCGGCAAGTACCGCGGCGGCCGATCCGAGGATGTCGGCCGCGCGGTACGTCAGGTCCCCGAGATTACCGATCGGGGTGCTGACGACGTAAAGCCTGCCCGCTACGCTGCGTGCTGCTGGAACTTCATGTCCAGCTGCGGTTTCGGGACGGCCCCGATCACCTGGTCCACGATCTTCCCGCCCTTGAAGAACAGGATCGTCGGGATCGAGCGAACGTTGAAGCGGGTCGCCGTCTTGATGTTCGTGTCCACGTCGAGCTTGGCCACCTTGGCCTTGCCCGCGTACTCCTGCGCGAGTTGATCGAGGGCGGGAGCTATCAGGCGGCACGGAGCGCACCACGTCGCCCAGAAGTCAACGACCGCGAGGCCGTCATACTGCTCAATTTCGGTCTCGAAGTCTGCATCCGTGACGGTGACCGTGTTCGCCATGCAACATTCCTCCCGCGGCGCTCTCACTCGCCGCTCGTGGGGTAACTAGTTTAGGCCCAAGTGCCACACTGGCTTGAATCTAATGACAGCGTCCAGCGGGAAACTCACATCAGGCGAGGACCATACCGCGACGGCGGGCGGCGTACGGCTGGCCCATGTCGGCGTAGCAGTGAGCTCCACGGCCGTACAGGCGAGCTTCTTCCGGGACGTGCTCGGCCTCGAGCCCGTTCCGGTGCACGACTCCGATGGAGCGAGAATCACGGCGTTCCGTGCTGGGGACTCGCTTATAGAGCTTCTCGAGCCCGAGTCCGGCGATTCGCCTGTCGGGCGTTTCATTGCCCGGCGCGGCCCCGGAATTCACCACCTCTGTCTTGCCGTGCCGGATCTGGACGCCGCGCTTGCGCGCTGCCGGTCAGCGGGGATCGAGCTGGTGGACCAGGAGCCGCGAACGGGGGCCGAAGGGAAACGAATCGCCTTCCTGCATCCGCGCTCGACCGGGGGAATCCTGATCGAACTGACGGAGCCCTGAGATCAGCGCCCCGTCGGAGCTCCCGTATCGCCGCAGAAGTCGCGGACGGAGGCCAGGTCTATGTTTTCCACGTACCATCGCTGCGCCGGGCCGGGCACCGCGTGGAACGACGGCTGGCGCGTCTGGCTGCCGCGGGTGATGGCGACCACGATGATTCGCCGGCCGCCTTCCGCCGGGCTCTCGCTCACTACGCGGAACTGGTCGTGCGCGAGAAAACACTGCAGAATGATCGCGCGCCGCTCGAGCTCGTTCCGGTCCATGGTGTCGCGCGTCGGTCCGCGCGTCGTCCCCCAGACGACGGACATCGCCTGGATGTCCTGGGCCCGAACGGCTGCGAGGAACTGCTCGACCGCGTGGCGCGCGGAAGGAGCGCCCGTCAACTGCCCGGATGGCCCGGCCGTGGTCGCGGTGGCGCACGCGATCGTCGCGACGGTGAGCAACGGCAGGAGCTGTGTCAGTCTGAATGGAGTCCGCATGATTCGAAACCTTAGTCCCCGTTGACGGTGCGAGCAAGACACCAGCGTCTGTACGTCAACATCGACCATGTCGCAACGCTGCGACAGGCGCGACGCGGCCTGCAGCCCGATCCGCTTGCAGCGGCAGTCGCCTGCGAGGACGCCGGCGCCGATGGAATCACTGCGCATCTCCGTGAGGACCGGCGGCACATTCAGGACAGCGACGTGAGCGCCCTCAGGGATCGCATTCGCACGCGCTTCAACCTGGAAATCGCCTGCACGACCGCCATGATCGACATTGCATGCGACATTCGTCCCCACCAGGTGACGCTCGTGCCCGAGCGCCGCGAGGAGATCACGACCGAGGGCGGGCTCGACCCCGCTGCAGACCCCGCGCGGCTGCGCGATGGAATCGCTCGGCTGCGCGAGCGGGGCATTCGCACCAGCCTTTTCATCGATCCGAGGGAGAGCAGCGTCCGCGCGTCCCGCGAGCTCGATGCCGACGCAGTGGAACTGCACACAGGCAGCTATTCGCGGTCGCCGGAGAACGGAGAGCTCGTCCGTGAGCTGGCACGCGCCGCGAAGCTCGCTGCGGATCTCGGTCTCGCGGTGCACGCGGGCCACGGACTATCCGCCGCGAACCTCGCCGCGGTGTCGGCCATTGCCGAAGTCGAGGAGCTGAACATCGGGCACGCCATCATCAGCGCCGCGGTGTTCGTGGGCCTGCAGACGGCCGTCAGACAGGTCCGCGAGGCGATGGACGCCGCCCGCGGCGAAGGCCTCGCGATTCCAGCGCCATGACCGGGACGGCAAGCCGCCCCGCGGGGGCAGAGTCGGACACAGCGACGCAGGCGCGCCTCGTCGGGTTCTTCAGGACAGAGGCGCTCCGACATGGCGAGCAGCTGGTCGCCGAGCTCGCCGCAACCCCGACACCAGCTCCTGCCGAGCTCGCCCGGGCGCTGTCCCACGCGAGAGTAATCCGCGGCAGCGCCGCAATGGCCGGGCTGATAGAGATTTCCGCCGTCGCCGGACATCTGGAGCGCATCCTCAAGTCGCTTCACGCCAGGCGGCTCGCGTGGACAGCCGTGCTCGCGGACACCGTCCGCACCGCCGCGAGCGGACTGCTCGATCTGATCGAGGCAATCCCCGCGTGGACCGGGGAGCTCGAGATGCGGGCGCGCGCCCTGACCGCCGAGCTCGGGAGGTACGACGTCGGTCGCCGCCCGGCGGAACAGGAAGTGATCGTTCCGATCGGGCGGCTGTTCCATTCCGATTCGGGACCGCACGTATTGTTCGTCCCCGCAACTCCGCAGACCGAGTTCGAGCAGCAGCTGCGCGCGCTGGCGCGGCACACGGGGCCGGGCGGGCCGCTGGCAACGCCGCCCCGCGCCGCAAGCGGGGCGCCATCGCCGCCCAGCACTCCCCAGAGAGCGCGGACACGCACGCGGACGCCGACCGCTCCCCGTGGCAGCGAGCTTCGCGCGCTCCTCGACACGAGCGTGTCGCGAATGGACGCCAGCTTCGGCGGGCAGACGGCAGACACGGTACCCATCGACCAGTTGCAGTACTCGGGGGCGGCAGCGCTCCAGCGCGCGCGCTCGCTCGCGCGGATCATCCGCTCCCGCGGCGCCGAGAACTCACGCGAGCTGCTCCGGGAGCTCATGGATCTGCTCGAGCTAGCAGGCGGCTGATGCGTATCCGCTGGCGATCCGCAGTGGGAACCGTCATCACGGTGCTCCTCCTCTGGTGGACACTGCGTGACGTGTCGCCCGCGGCCGTTCTCCGCGAGCTGGCGCGCGCTGATTTCTTCCTGTTCTTCCTCGCGACAGTTGCGGCCACCGTGATCTTTGCGCTCCGTGCCGTGCGCTGGCAGGTGATACTGGAGCCGCTCGAGCTGGCGGTTCCATTCGGCCCCGCGTGGCGCGCGACCAACATCGGCATGATGATCAACAACATCGTGCCGGCCCGCGCGGGAGAGCTCGCGAGAGCGTTCGCGCTGACGAAGGAGGTGCGCGAGCTTCCGCTACCCGCCAGCATCGCATCGCTCGCCGTGGACAGGGTGTTCGACGCCATCGCCCTGCTGCTGCTCGGCCTCGTCGCGATCCTCGATCCGGCGCTCCCGGCCACGGCCACCATAGCCGGGCGCTCCATCGCCGGGTGGGCCGGCGCCGGCGGCGTCCTCGTCGCCGCTCTGCTCGCGGCGCTTTACGCGCTGGTGGCTTTCCCCGACGCGATGATCAGGTGGTGGGAGTTTGGCGCGCGGCGGCTGACGCCGCGGCTGGAGGACAGAGGGCGTGTCGCGTTGCGCGCGTTCAGCGACGGCCTGGGAGTGCTGCGGAGCCCGAGCCGCTTCCTGCGGGTGCTCGCCTGGACAATCCTGCACTGGCTCGTTGGAGCGGTCTCGTTCTGGCTCGGCTTCCTGGCCGTGGGGATCGACGTGCCGTTCAGCGCCGCCTTCATGGTCCAGACCCTGATAGCGTTCGGCGTGGCGGTGCCAGCCGCTCCCGGATTCTTCGGCGTGTTCGAGGCGCTCACCATCGTGTCGCTCGCGCTGTATGGAGTGGATCGCGCATCCGCCACGAGCTTTGCCATTGGGTTCCACATCCTGACTTTCATCCCGGTCACCGTCCTTGGCGCGCATTACGCGGCGCGCCTGGGGCTGCGCGTGCGTGACCTCGGCGCTCCGCCGCCGGCCACGACGTGACACGGGTCGCGGTGGTCCAGGCGCATGCCAAGCTCAACCTCCGCCTCAAGGTCCTCGCGCGTGAGGCGAACGGGTTTCACTTCCTGGAAACCGTCTTCGTCCGCGTAGCGCTGGCGGATACGGTGCGCGTGAGGATCACCTCCCGGGGTCATGCACTTCGGGTTGGCGGCGACGAGACGCTGGTTCCGGCTGTTGGCCCGGCCGAGTCCAACCTCGCCCTCCGTGCTGCGCAGATGTACGCGGACGTCACCGGCTGGCCAGGCGGCTTCGAGATCGAGATCGAAAAGCGCATCCCGGTGGGCGCCGGGCTGGGCGGCGGCAGTGCAGATGCCGGGGCGGTGCTCCGCGCGCTCCAGGCGCTCGCGCCCGAGCCGATAGCCGGCGACGATCTGCTTCGAATCGCTGCCTCGTTGGGCTCGGACGTGCCTTTCCTGACGAGCGAAGCCACGGCAGCGCTCGCCTGGGGACGCGGGGAGCGCATGCTGCTGCTCCCCCCATTCCCCGTGCGCGAGGCCGTGCTGCTGACTCCTTCGTTCCACGTTCGGACGACCGACGCTTATGGCTGGCTCGACGCCGTCGGGACGGGAGAGGCCTCCTCCCCCGCGGCGATCCCGCTGGCAGCGCTCTCCGAGTGGGACGCGATGCAGCCGTGGGCGGAGAACGACTTCGAGGTAGTGGTCACCTCTCGCCACCCTGAGATCGCCCAGATGCGCGCATCGCTGTCGCGAGCGGGCGCGATGATCGCCAGGATGAGCGGCTCGGGATCGACCGTCTTCGGCATTTTCGCGCAGTCGCCCGCAGCGGCGCTGACCGCAGGGCAGTCATGGCAGGCGCGCGTCACCGGGACGCTCGCTGAAGTTGTTCCCCCGGCCTTGAGCGAGTAGCTTTCGAGGCTCCGGCGGCGCTCGGATCGGCCGTACCGCTGCCCCCTCGTCTAATGGCAGGACATCGGTCTTTGGATCCGAGAATGGTGGTTCGAATCCACCGGGGGCAATGCCGCAATCGGCAACCCCGTAGATTGCTCAACTCAGCTAAACACAGTACTTTACGAGGCTGCTGACGTGGACGCGCTGGCGGTACCGGCACACGGTTTCAAGCTCATCAGCGGCACCGCGAACCGCGGTCTGGCTGAGGCGATCGGGCATCAGCTCGGTGTGGAACTGTGCAGGGTGACCACGTCGCGGTTCGCCGACGGTGAGCTCTTCGTGCGGATCGATGAGAACGTTCGTGGAAACGACGTCTTCATCGTCCAGCCGACGAACCCGCCGGCCGACAACATCCTCGAGCTGCTCCTCCTGATAGACGCTGCGCGACGGGCTTCAGCCGCGCGCGTCACCTGCGTGATGCCCTACTACGGGTATTCACGGCAGGACCGGAAGGACCAGCCGCGGGTCGCGATCGGCGCGAAGCTGCTGGCCAATCTGATAGCAACGGCCGGTGCGGACAGGGTGCTGGGGATCGATTTCCACCAGCACCAGCTGCAGGGGTTCTTCGACATTCCGGTCGATCACCTGTACGCCGCGCCGGTTTTCGTTTCGCATTTCAGGAAGAAGGATCTGCACGACGTCGTTGTCGTCGCGCCGGACGTTGGCGCGGCGAAGATGGCGCGAGGTTTTGCCAAGAGGCTGGACGGCTCGCTGGCGATCATCGACAAGCGGCGTCCGAAGGCCAACGTCGCGGAAGTCGTGAACGTGGTAGGTGAGGTCGAAGGCCGGGATTGCATCCTGGCCGACGACATGATCGACACCGCGGGGACGGTCTCCGAGGCGTCGGTTGCACTGAAGGAACTGGGCGCACGCGACGTTTACGTGTGCGCAACGCACGCGCTGCTGTCGGGGCCGGCGTGCGAGCGGCTGTCGAAGGCCCCGATCAGGGAAATTGCCGTGACGGACACGGTCGCGATTCCCGAATCGCGCCGCTTCGACACGCTGTGTGTGCTCTCGGTGGGTGAGCTGCTGTCCAAGGCGGTCAGATACATCCACGCAGAGCAGTCGGTGAGTTCGCTTTTTGACTGAAGCGATCAGCGGTTAGCGATTAGCGGAAAGCAACCGCGGTTCCGGTTGTTCCGCCTCGCTTTCCGCTAACAGCTAGTCGCTAACCGCTGCACTTATCAATTGCGTTAACAGGGATTTTTCAAAATGGCTTCCGCACAACTCAACGCCACTCCGCGCTCTGACGTGGGCAAGGGCGTAGCCCGTTCCCTCCGGCGAGAGGGCAAGATTCCCGCGGTCATCTATGGCCACGCCCGCGAGCCGCAGCCGCTCGCGATCGACCAGCGTGAGCTCGACCGCCTGCTCTCCCACATCGCTGCCGAGAGCACGGTCATCGAGCTGTCGTTCGACGGTGGCACCTCGCGCACGCTGATCCGCGAGATCCAGCGGCACCCGTTCAAACCGCAGATCCTGCACGTGGACTTTCAGGAGCTGGTTGCGGGCGAAAAGGTGACCGTTGACGTCCCGATCATTCTCGCCGGTGTCCCGGAAGGCGTCCGCGCCGAGGGCGGCATTCTCGACCAGACGATGCGCGAGCTGACGATTCACGTCGATCCGTCCAACATCCCGAACCACATCGACGTCGATGTCTCGGCACTGGGCATCGGTGATTCCGTCCACGTCTCCGACCTCTCCCTCCCCGAAGGCGTCGAGGTGATGGACGACGAGGATGCCACCATCTGTGTTGTCAGCGCGCCGCGCGCTGTGGTCGAGGAGACCCCGGCAGAGGTCGTGGCCGAGGGTGGCGCGGAAGAGCCGGAAGTGATCGGCAAGGGCAAGGAAGAGGAAGCTGAGGAAGGCGGGGAGTGAGAACTGCAGCGGTTAGCGGTTAGCGATTAGCGGAAAGTGACGGCGTTCCCGCTGTTCCGCAGTTGCTTTCCCCTGGCCTGCTGACAGCTAACCGCCGGCCATCTTGCTCAACTGGCTTTTCGGCAGGCCCCGGGACGCGGGCGCTGCGGACTCGATGAAACTGGTCGTCGGCCTCGGCAATCCGGGTCGTGAATACGAAGGTACGCGCCACAACGTCGGCTGGTGGGTGCTCGATCACCTGGCCGACGTTTGGCACATGCAGGGCTGGCGGAAGGACGGCGACGCGCGCGTTTCCGCGGGCGATGTAGCCGGCCAGAAAGTGCGGCTGGTGAAGCCGCTGACCTACATGAACCTGAGCGGCGCCGTGCTGCGGCCATACCTGCGGCGCGAGTCGTGGAGCTTCGAAAAGGATCTGCTCGTCGTACTGGACGATGCCGCGCTGCCGCTGGGCACTTTTCGGTTTCGGGCACGCGGCAGTCATGGCGGGCACAATGGCCTGCGCAGCATCGAGGGTGCGCTGGGAAGTCGCGATTACGCGCGGCTGCGTGTGGGCATCGGTCCACCGCCCGCCCGGCGCGGCGGACAGAAGGCCGATCTGGCGAAGTTCGTGCTCGCGCCGCTGTCGCGCGCCGAGCGCGCCGTGATCGAGGAGCTTCGGCAGGAGCTGGCGGAGGCGATCGAGACGTGGGTTCGTGAGGGAGTCGACAAGACGATGAACGTGTTCAACCGATCGAGGGAGACCGAGTCGAATGATTGATAACTGGACGGAGATCGCGCAGTCGGCCTGGTGGGTCGGACTGATCGGACTGCTGCTCGCGGGCGTGGTGTACCGCGGAATCGTCAGCCAGCCGGAAGGGTCCGATGTCATGCGGGTGCTCGCCCGGCGGATTCACGAAGGCGCGATGGCGTTCCTCAAGCGCGAGTACATGGTGCTCGTGCCGTTCCTGCTCGTGGTCGCGGCGCTGCTGGCCTGGGCAATCGGGCCGATGACGGCTGCCGCCTACCTCGGCGGTGGCGTCTGCTCGATCGTTGCCGGGCTGTTCGGGATGCAGGCGGCAACCAGGGCGAACGTGCGAACCAGCGAGGCCGCGCGCGCTCACGGCCAGGCGAGTGCCCTTCAGGTTGCGTTCAACGGCGGCGCCGTCATGGGCCTGAGCGTCGCCAGCCTGGGCATCCTGGGCATCGGCGTCGTATTCGCACTCCTGTGGGCAACCGCCGCGGGGGCGAATCCAAACGACTTCGCGGAAGTCATCTCCGGATTCGCGATGGGCGCCAGCTCGATCGCGCTGTTCGCACGCGTCGGCGGGGGGATTTATACGAAGGCAGCCGACGTAGGCGCCGACCTGGTGGGCAAGGTGGAAGCCGGGATCCCCGAGGACGACCCCCGGAACCCCGCGACGATCGCTGACAATGTGGGCGACAACGTCGGCGACGTCGCAGGCATGGGCGCCGACATCTTCGAGAGCTACGTCGGCTCGATCATCGCCACCATCGCTATCGCGGCCACGTCCACCACCATCGCGGGAGCGGGAAAGCTCAGCGCGATGGTCCTCCCTCTCGCCTACGTGATGGCCGGACTGGTCGCTTCGGTGATCGGCATATTCGCGCTGCGGCTCCTCGCCCGCGGGAACCCGGCCAACGCGTTGCGCACGGTCACGATCATTGCCGCGGTCCTGTTTCTCGCGCTCGCCTGGTTCCTGACGCTCAACATCGGCTTCGAGCAGGCACGCCCCGACGGGAGCACCTACGGCGTGCTCGGGCCGTTCTGGGCCGTGCTCGCTGGCACAGTCGCAGGGCTGGCCATCGGCTTTGTCACTGAGTACTACACGGCCGGCAGGCCGGTGCAGCACATCGCGGACTCGTCGCAGACCGGTCCCGCCACGAACATCATCGCCGGACTGGCGATCGGAATGCGCAGCGCGATACTGCCCGTGCTGCTGATCTGCGGCGCGACCTACATCGCGTACACGATGTCCGGGTTGTACGGCATCGCCATCGCTGCCGTCGGCATGCTCGCCACGGTTGGCGTGACGATGTCGGTGGACGCGTACGGCCCGATCGCCGACAACGCCGGTGGGATCACCGAGATGGCGCACCTCGGGCCCGAGGTGAGGAGGATCACTGACGGCCTCGACGCGCTGGGCAACACGACTGCCGCGATTGGAAAGGGGTTCGCCATCGGCAGCGCCGCGCTGACCGCGCTGGCGCTGTTCTCAGCATACTCCTCGGCAGTCGGCCTCGGCGCCGAGGGGCTCGACCTGCTCGATCCCCTGGTCGTGATAGGGCTGTTCCTCGGTGGAGTCATGCCGTTCTTCATCGGCGCCTCGACCATGACCGCTGTCGGTCGCGCAGCGCAGGGGATGGTGAACGAGGTCCGCCGCCAGTTCCGCGAGATCCCCGGGCTGCTCGAAGGCACGGGCGAGCCGGACTCTGCGCGCTGCGTGGACATCTCGACCAAGGCCGCGCTGAAGGAGATGATCGTCCCGGGTGTGACGGCCGTGCTCGTCCCGGTGCTGGTGGGGCAGATCCTCGGCGTGCGTGCGCTCGGCGGACTGCTGGCGGGGGCGACAGTGACGGGCGTGATGCTCGCCCTGTTCATGGCAAACGCCGGCGGCGCGTGGGACAACGCCAAGAAGGCCATCGAGGGCGGACTCTACGGTGGCAAGGGCTCGGATGCGCACAAGGCCGCGGTCGTGGGCGATACGGTGGGCGACCCGTTCAAGGACACGTCGGGACCGTCGATGAACATTCTCATCAAGCTGATGGGCGTGGTGAGTCTGGTGCTGGCGCCGTGGTTTATCGGCTAACGCCGGTCTGTGGCGAGGTTGCGATTAGCGATTAGCGATTAGCGGAAAGCAACGGCGGGACGACGGGAGCCTGTCGTTCCGCCGTTTTCCGGAGCGTGCGGCGGAGGGCTGCCAGCATCCGTCGGATCTCAGCGACCTGGGCCTCCAGTGCGGCGTACTCACTGGCGTCGAGATATCCGACATCCCTTGCGAGGAGGAGCTGGTAATCGGCTTCAGATGCCGAGGAGTATGCGACTTCAACGAAGTTTGCGAAGGACGCCTCCGATGATCTCGCGGAACCTTCGGCGAGATTTGCCGGAATTGAAGCAGTTGATCGCCTCAGCTGCGCAACCAGGCCGAAGCGCTCAGAGTCGGGGGAAATCGCGTGTGAGGTTGTACACCCGAAGGGTCAGCCTGTGAGCCGCATGCCACACCTTCAGGTTCCTGTAGTTCCGCTCGCGATACACCATGGCTCAAGGTGCCGGGGAAGTTTCTCGCGCCAGCTATCATTCCGTTCCTCCCAGAACCGTGTTCCCGCGGTTCAGTCCGCAGTCGCTTTCCGCTAATCGCTAATCGCTAACCGCTGCCTCTGTGCTTTCCCTCGCTATCGTCGGTCTCCCCAACGTCGGCAAGTCCACGCTCTTCAACGCGCTGACCTCAGCGCGGGCGGACGCGGCGAACTATCCGTTCTGCACAGTCGAGCCGAACGTCGGAATAGTCGAAGTGCCGGATCCGCGGCTGACCCGGATCGCCGAGCTCGTCAGGCCCAAGCGCGTGGTGCCCACCGTCGTCCAGTTCGTGGATGTCGCGGGCCTGGTAAAGGGCGCGGCAGAAGGAGAGGGGCTGGGCAACCAGTTCCTCGCCAACATCCGCGAGACTGATGCGATCGTGCACGTCGTGCGCTGCTTCGACGACCCGGACGTCACGCACGTAATGGGTGAAGTGGACCCCGTGCGCGACCGGGAAGTGATCGAGTTCGAGCTCGCGCTCGCCGATCTCTCGACAGTGGAAAAGCGGCTCGACCGCGTGCAGCGCACGGCGCGCTCCGGCGACAAGCAGGCGCTCGCGGAGCTGCCCGTTCTCGAACGGGCGCGCGCCGTCCTGCAGGAGGGGCGCGCGCTGTGGGAAGCGAGGCTGCCTGACGCCGATCTCGCAACGCTTCGCCCGCTCAATCTCCTCACCACCAAGGACGTGCTGTACGCGGCCAACGTGAGCGACAGCGAGCTCCACGGCGACGAGGGCCCTCACCTGCGCGCGCTGCGTGAAGCGGTAGCAGCAAGCGGCGAGCACGCCGAAGTCGTTCCCTTCTCCGCTCGCATCGAAGCGGAGCTGGCGGAACTGCCGGCCGCCGACCGCACCGACTTTCTGCATTCGCTCGGCCTCGAATCGGCGGGGCTCGATCGCCTGATTCACGCCGGCTATCACCTCCTCGGTCTCCGGACCTTCTTCACCGTGGGCGAGAACGAAGCCCGCGCCTGGACGATTCACGCTGGCGACACGGCCCCGGCTGCGGCCGGCACGATTCACACGGACTTCGAGCGCGGGTTCATCCGCGCCGAGACCATCGGCTACGACGACTTCGTAGCCGCGGGTGGGCTGAAGGAGGCGCGGGAGAGGGGTGTGGTGCGCTCCGAGGGTCGGGACTATGTCGTTCAGGACGGCGACGTGATCCTGTTCCGATTCAACGTGTAGCATTCCCCCGGGAACCGGCCCGCCAATTGGGGCGCGCACATCTGGCGACGGGGGCGCGGCAGTATATCATCTCGCTCAACCCCGGCCCTTGAGGCTTTGATGAGTCCAGCCGTCCGCAGCGTGATCGGAGTGCTCGCAGGAGTCGCCGTCGCGATGTTCGTCATCGCGGGGATCGAGTACATGGGGTCGCTGGCGTTCCCACCGCCGGAAGGGCTCGACCCGGCCAATCCAGACGATCGACGCAGAATGATCCAGGAGGCTCCCACGGGCGGCCTCCTGATCGTGGTTGCAGCGTACGCGCTCGGCACGTTCATCGGTGGCTACGTGGCCGCGCGCTTCGCCCGCCGAATGCCGAATCTCCACGCGGCGCTGGTCGCGACGGTGGTACTCGCCGGCACCGTCTGGAACCTCGCCACCTACCAGCACCCAGCATGGTTCTGGGGTGCCTCGATCGCTGCCATCGTGTTCGCCGGAATCGGCGCTGGACGGCTGGGAGATGCCACACGCGGTTGACCGCGCACTGAGGTGCGCGAGCTAGAATTCAGTCGCGACCCGCGGCCGCTGCGACTCACCCGCCTTCCGTCCGAATCCATGCTCAGATCGAAAGTCACTCTGCTCCTCGCAGCACTCACCGGCTGCGCACCCGTCCTGACGCCCCGCGCACCCGTCGCGCTGCAGGAAGCCGAGCTCCGCGCGCACCTCTTTGCCTTCGCCGATGATTCGATGCTTGGGCGGCGCGCAGGCATGGAGAGCGGCATCAAGGCTTCCCGCTACATCGCGGCGCGGCTCGCGAGCGCGGGGCTCGAGCCAGGCGGGGACGACGGAACGTTCTATCAGACTGTCCCCCTCGTGCGGATCAGCACCGCCACCGCGTCCACGCTCACCGTCGGGAGCGAGTCACTGCGCTACGGATCCGACTTCGTCGTGGCTCCACCGCGATGGCGGATCACCGCTGTTTCCGATGCGCCCGTCGTTTTCCTCGGAAGCTCTGCCAGCGACACGACAGGGTGGCCTTCCCGCGAAGCGTTGCGCGGCAAGGTCGTGCTCTTCGACCGGCCGGCGAGTGCGACGGCAGCCATCGCGACTCCACCGGCGAACTACCTCGACCAGGTCGCAGCGATTCTCGTGGCGGGCAACATGGACTCGCTCCCATCCAGCGCGCGAAACCCGCTCACCGGCCTGTCACCCGCCTCCCTCCCGGCGGAGATGCCGCCGGTGCCGCCCGTAATGGTCGTCTCCAGTCGCGTGGCCGAACTGGCGATGGGGGCACCCCTGAGCTCCGTGGTGAGGGGGGCGGAAGGCGCGCGAGTCTCCGCCACCATTGCCCGGACGGAAGACCAGCTCCCCACGTACAACGTCGTGGCGATCCTCAGGGGCAGCGACCCTGCGCTGCGGGATGAATACGTGGTGCTCGGCGCACACCCGGATCACGTCGGAACACGCGCCGCACCGCTGGACCACGACTCGTTGCGGGCGGTGCTTCGGCTCGCGGAGACGATGGGACATCAGCGCGGCCGACGTTTGTCCGGCGGTGAGCGTGCACAGATCTCGCTGAGCACCGATACGCTGGTCCGAAGCGGGCCTCCACGGGCCGATTCGGTATTCAACGGAGCCGATGACGACGCCTCCGGCTCAATGGTCGTGCTCGCCCTCGCCGAGGCGTTCGCGCGCAACGGCGTCCGCCCGCGGCGATCGGTCCTGTTCGTGTGGCATCATGCCGAGGAGATGGGCCTGCTGGGCTCCCGCCACTTCGTCCATCATCCGAGCGTGCCACGCGACAAGATCGTTGCGGCCATCAACCTCGACATGGTGGGCAGGGGCGGCGCTGACGATATCCCGGGTGGTGGTCCCAGGTTCGTCCAGGTCGTCGGCTCCCGACGGCTTTCCACCCAGCTTGGCGACCTCGTCGAGTCGGTCAACCGGGGGCTGCGTGAGCCGATGCAGTTCGATTACTCGATGGACGCGGAGGGGCACCCCGAGCGGATCTACTGTCGCAGCGACCACGCGAACTATGCGCGCTACGGCATTCCGGTGGTCTTCTTCAGCACCGGGCTGCACGCCGATTATCACCAGCTCACGGACGAGCCGCAGTACATCGATTACCCGAAGCTGCGGCGCGTGGGTGAGCTTGCGGGGGCGCTCACGCTGGAGCTGGCAAATAGCGATTCGCGCCCGACAGTCGACAAGCCAGTGCCGGACCCGTTCGCGCCATGCCGCCAGTAGACTCTGCCCACGAGGGCACGGCAGCCAGCGCCAAGTAATGAGCCGTGAGCCATGAGTGCTCAGTCGGGAGTAACGGCGGAGGCCGCAGTTACTGCCGGCTCACCACTGACGTAACTCTCGGCTCATTACTTGGCGCTGGGTGGCCCGTTCCGTAGCAAGCCCGTAGATATCGCAACCCCAACGCTTTAGCTTTACGTCAGACAATTGCCCCTCCTCCCGCCTTACGGCAACCGGCGGGAGGCATTATCCCACGACCAAAGGGAGGTTTGCCGCTCGTGTCACGACCATACGAGGCGGTGTACATCTTCGACTCGACACTCGAAGATCCCGCCATCAACGACAGACTCAGCAGGTTCCACTCCCTGCTCCGCACCGACGGTGAGATCACCGTCGATCACTGGGGCAGGCGGCAACTGGCCTACTCCATCGGCCCGCGCGAGAACGGTTACTACGTGATCGCCCGGTTCACGGCCGACCCGACGTCGCTCCCCGAGTACGAGCGCGCGCTCAAGCTCGACGACGGCGTGATCCGCTACCTGATCTCGCTGCACGAGCGCGAGGTGGGCGCCCCGGCCCAGAGCGAGGACGCCCTCGCCGCGGTCGGTCGCGATGACGATGACGACGACGAGGAGTAGACGATGAGACGACCACAGAAGACGTGTCCGTTCTGCGAGACACGCGTCCGCTTCATCGACTACAAGGACGACCGCACGCTGGGACGGTTCATCACGGAGCACGGTAAGATCCTGCCGAGCCGTCTCAGCGGTGCATGCGCGCGTCATCAGCGGCAGCTGGCGACCGCCGTCAAGCGCGCCCGTTTCCTCGCGCTGATCCCATACACCCACGGCCACACGGGCTGAGGGCGTGACCACGCCGGCCGCCCCGGCGCCGGCGCGCCGGAAGTGGTGGCTGTTCCTGCTGGGCATGTTCGCATTCGTCACGTTCGGGTACGTCCCGGCGGGCGCGGCGTTCATGCCCGTGGGACCTGCCTTCCTGCTCGTCGGTGGAACGGTCATAGCCTGCGCGCTGGTGGCTGCGGCTCTGCACGGCCGGACGGCCGTCGCGCCGCTGGCCGTAGCCGTCGCGGGAATCGCGCTCACCGCCGCGATGCCGGGGGCCGACGAGACCTATCGGTCACTGGTGCTCGGCTGGGCGGTGATCCTGTCGGCGAGCTTCGGGCTGGTCAGTATCCTCGCGCCTCCCCGGACATTTCTCCCGCGTGCTCTGGCGTCGCTGGCGCTCGCCATCGTGGTGGCCGTCGCGGGCACCGCGCTGTTCGGCAACGGCTTCGAGAAGGTGCGCAGCTCGATGTACGCGGAGGCGGCGCGGCGGGCCGACGTGATCGACATGGAAGGGCAGCGCTGGTTCTCGGCGGCGGGATGGCGCGATGCCGAGGCGCAGAAGCCACAGCTCGGCTCGCTGCGCGCCGCTTACGAGGAGTGGGTGCACTCGCTCCCGCAACGCACGCTCTTCCTCCTGCCGTCGCTGCTCGCCCTGCAGTCGCTGGCAGGCATGGCTCTGGGCTGGGAGCTGTTCCACCGGCTGAGCCGCCAGCGGATCGGCGAGCCCCTTGCCCGGCTCCGTGAGTTCAGCTTCAACGACCAGTACGTCTGGGCGATCGCCGTCGGCCTCACGATCCTGGTTCTGCCCGAGTTCGCGGAGGGCCGCGCCGCCGGTGCCAACATCCTCCTGTTCTTCGGCGCTCTCTTCGCGCTGCGGGGCCTCGCCGTGCTGGCGTCCTTTCCCCGCGGCCGGTTCCTCGTTCCGCTGGTTGCACTTCTCTTCTTCGCTGCGTGGCCTCTCGCGGCGGGAATAACCCTCCTGCTCGGGCTCGCGGACATCTGGCTGGACGTCCGGCGGCGCGCCCGGCCTGCCCTTTAACTATCTTCAGACTGGCGACGGTGTCGCCTTACGGATCACACGCATGGAAGTCATTCTCAGACAAGCGATCGAAAAGCTCGGGCACACGGGCGACATAGTTCGGGTCTCTCCCGGTTATGCCCGGAACTATCTCCTTCCGCACGGCCTCGCCTACCCCGCCACTCCCGGCAACAGGAAGCGCCTGGAGCAGGAACGGGCACGGCTGGAGGCTGCGGAGAACGACCGCCGGCAGGCTGCGGAGAGTCTTGCCACGAAGCTGGAAGAGGTGTCGCTCACCTTCTCCGCCCGGGTCGGCGAGGAAGGCAAGCTGTTCGGGTCGGTGACCGGCAGCGACATCGCGCAGCAGCTGGAGGCGCAGGGCTTCCACATCGAGAAGCGCCAGATCGACCTGCACGAGCCGATCAAGGCTCTGGGCGTCTACCGGGTGCCGATTCGGCTGCATGCCGACGTGCATCCTGAGATCAAAGTCTGGGTAATCAAGCAGTAGCGGGCGTCAGCGACACCCGCCGGGCTCTCTCCAGTGGTGCAGCTGCACCGCCGGCGGGAGCCCGCTGTGTTTTCGTGGCACTGAGCTCCCGACATCTGGCTTGCCTGATGCAGTACGTGCTGCGTGGAACTTTCGGGCGTTCAGCCCACTACGGGAGGGGGTCGGGCTCCCGTCCAACATTTCGACTGGTAGCGAATGGCTGAGACCGTATCTCCCGCCGTTGCGACAGCGCAGCGCGCCGCGGCACTGTGTCTGGACATGAAGGCGAACGAAGTGGTGGTACTCGATCTCAGCAGCGTAACTGACATGACCGACTGTTTCGTCATAGCGAGCGGCACGTCCGACACGCATGTTCGAGCAGTCGCCGAGCACGTTCTGGCAGAGCTGAAAAAGGAGGGGATGACGGCCCATCACATCGAGGGGCTGCAGCAGGGACGGTGGGTGCTGCTCGACTACGTGGATTTCGTCGTCCACATTTTCCACCCGGCACTCCGCTCTTTCTATCAGCTTGAGCGGCTCTGGAGCGACGCCGAGCCGGTTGCTCTGACAACGCAGGGAGTTACGCCATGAGGGTACGATCGACACGGTGGATGCTGCTGGGACTGCTGGCCCTCGCGCCTGCGTCCGCGGCCCATGCTCAGCAGTACTTCGGGAAGAACCAGGTCCAGTACAAGAACTTCAAGTGGCGGGTGCTCGAGACCGAGCACTTCACGATCCACTACTACCCGGAGGAGCGCGAGGCCATCACCGACGCCGCGAGAATGGCGGAGCGCGCATACACCCGGCTGTCGCAGGTGCTCGGGCACCAGTTCCGCGAGAAGAAGCCGGTGATCCTGTTCGCCTCGAGAGCCGACTTCGCGCAGAACAACATATTCGGGGATCTGGGCGAAGGCGTTGGCGGCGTGACCGAAGCGCTCCGGCACCGGCTGATCATGCCCCTGACGGGCGATTATCACAGCTTCGAGCACGTCCTCGCACACGAGCTGGTGCACGAGTTCCAGTACGACGTGCTGTCGCGCGGCAGGGCCGGCCAGAACCTGCAGGCGATGGCACAGCTCGAGTTGCCGCTGTGGTTCATGGAAGGGATGGCCGAATACCTGTCGATCGGCCCCGAGCATTCGCTCACCGACATGTACATGCGCGATGCCGCGGTCAACGGCACCATTCCGACCGTGCGGCAGATGCTGGAGCGCCCGGATCGCTGGTCGCCGTATCGCTTCGGCCACGCGATCTGGACCTACATCGGCGACCGCTGGGGCGACGTCGCGGTCGGCGCGATTCTGCAGTCGGTGCCCAACATCGGCGTGGAGCGCGCCATCCGCCGGGAACTGGGGATGACCACCGAGCAGCTCAGCGACGAGTGGCGCGAGGCCGTCCAGGCCAGGTACCTGCCGATGCTCGCTTCGCTGGAGCGGCCGCTCCAGTTCGCCGCGCCCCTGCTCACGCCCCGTCGCACGCGCGGCGAGATCTTCCTGGCACCGGCGCTGTCGAGCGATGGGAAGTACGTCGCGTTCCTCGCCAACGGAGACCCGAAGCGGGGCGACATCTTCATCGACCTGTGGCTCGGCGACGCACAGACCGGCAAGCGCATCAAGAAGCTCGTCGGCAGCACCCTCGACGCGAACTTCGAGGAGCTCCGGCTGCTGTACTCGCAGAGCAGCTTCTCCAACGATGGCAGCCGACTGGCCTTCACCGCGCAGCGCGCGGGCAAGGACGTGCTGTACGTGATCAACGTCCGCGATCAGCGCACGATCCAGCGGATGGACCTTCCACTGGAGGGTGTCACCAGTCCGTCATGGTCCCCCGACGACAGGCGCATCGTGTTCAGCGGCAGCAAGGGCGGATTGACCGACCTGTACGTCGTGAACAGCGATGGAACAGGGCTCCGGCAGCTCACCAACGACAAGCACGGCGATCTCCAGCCGGCGTGGTCGCCTGACGGAAACTGGGTGGCCTGGTCGTCGGAGAGGAACGTTCTCGATCTCACGAACCTGGACCTGGGACGCTGGCAGATCTCGATGATCAATGTCGAGACGGGCGAGGTCCGGCACATTCCTGATCAGGAAGGGCTCAACATCAATCCCATGTGGGCGCCGGACGCGCGGTCGCTCGCATTCATCTCCGATCGCACGGGGATCGCGAACGTCTTCCTGTACGATCTCGCGGCGGGCACGCATCACCAGCTGACGAACGTCGTTTCCGGTGTTTCTGCGATAACCGAGTACAGCCCGGCGCTGACCTGGGCGCGCGGCGCGGACAGGCTCGCCTTCACGTATTACGAGAACGGGGACTACACCGTCTGGGCGATCGAGAACCCGCGGGCGCTGAAGCGGCAGGCCTTCGACACGAGATCCCGCGACACCGTATCGGTTGCCGCGGTGGACACCGTGCGGATCCAGCCGGTCACACCGGAACAGACTTCCGTCTATCGGGCGGGAACGGGAACGCGACTGTCGGCCGAGCTGTCGCACGCTGAGCTCGCCAGGACCGATGTCGTGGCCACCGTCGCCGAGCTGCGCAACAATCCGTCGTATGGCCTGCCGGATACCGCTCGCTTCCTTGAATCCGGTTACCGGGCGAAGCTCCGCGCCGACTACATCTCGCAGAGCGACATCGGCTACACGCCCAACTACTACGGCACGAGCGGTTTCTCCGGCGGTACGACCATCGTGTTCAGCGACCTGCTCGGCAATCACAACCTCGCAGTGTCGGGTCAGGTGAATGGCCGCATCCAGGATGCGAGCTTCTTCACGGCGTACAGCAACCTCAGCAGGCGCTTTCAGTACACCGGGGGCGGGTTCCTCCAGCCGATAATCCTGCCACTGGACAACGGCTTCGCGACCGAGCTCGGTGACCGCATCCACGTCGAGTACCTGTTCCGGCGTTACGTGCAGCGGAACCTGTTCCTGGTGGGGATGTACCCGCGCAACCGGTTCACCCGCTTCGAGACGGGCATCCAGTTCAACAACATCACCAGCTCCATCCTGCTGTACGAGTTCGATCTGTTCAACGACGGGTTCGCCGGCAACGGCTCGGTGCAGACGCTCGGCAAGGAAGAGACGCTGAACTTCATGTCGCCCAACGTCGCGTTCGTCACGGACAACGCGCTGTTCGGCAGCACCGGCCCGCTGTCCGGACGGCGCGTGCGGCTCGACATAACACCGACGCTCGGGTCGCTCCGGAAGATCGACTACCTGGCCGACATGCGGAACTATCATCCCATCCGGCTCGGCACCCTCACATTCGCCACCCGCCTGCTTGCCAGCGTCGCCGTCGGTCGTGACGAAACGCTGTTCCCGAAGTACGTGGGTCGCCCGGACTTCGTCCGCGGCTACGACCGGGCCAACCTGTTCGGCACCGGTTTCACCTGTAACTCGTTCCTCGGTTCAGGAATCCAGGGCCGAGCCAGTGACGCGTGCTCGACCGTCGAGCTCGTCGGCAGCCGCGTGATCGTCGCGAACGCCGAGTTCCGTTTTCCGGTCATTCGGCGCTTCGAGCTCGGCGCGTTCGGACTGCCCCCACTCGATGGCGTGCTGTTCTACGACGCCGGCGTCGCGTGGAGCAGCGGCCAGGACGTGTCGCTGCGCAAGCCCGACAATTACGACTTCGAGCTGCATCGTTATCCGCTGACGAGCTGGGGTGGCGGCCTGCGCATGAACCTGTTCAACATGGCCATCCTCCGCTGGGACTACGCCATCCCGATGGCAACTGCGAGCAGAAAGGGAAACTGGACCTTCTCGCTCGGACCCAGCTTCTAGTTTCCGCCGGCGCGGGCGGAGCGCGGCACGCGCTCCGCCCGTCCGAGGTGGTGCCCCTTCTCACACCGGTCTAAGATTCAACGCGTGCGCAGGCTCCTCGTGCTCGCGCTCGCAACCCTCGGCTGCGGCCGCGACGCATCCACCCCGGACGCGCGCACGGCGGCCGCATCGCGCGAGCCGGACCCAATCGTCATCCGCGTGCCCCGCGACGGAGGCACCGCGCGCGCAGCCGTCTATCCAGCGCTCGATTCGATCATATGGGAGGCCGGCGCGTTCCCTGCCATCCGGCGCGTTCTCGGTTTCGATCCGGAGGCGGGCGCGCTCGCCGTAACCTCCAGCAGCGGTCGGCCCGTCCACCTCGACCTGAGGATGGGACGCTCGATACCGGCGTCACGCGATTCGCTGCGGGGGCAGGCGTCGTCCAACGGGACTGACATCTACGGAATAGACGCCCGCGGGCGCGTGCTCCGCCTGAGCCCCAGCGGTCCCTGGACGTTCACGCCGCCCACCCCCGCCAGCGAGGTGCACCCGCAGCCGGACGGCGCGTTGCTGGTGGTGTCGCGTCAGGGAGGCCGGACGGCGCTGTGGCGGGTGTACCCGCCCGATGATCGTGTGCTCGATACAGCCTGGCTTCCTCCGGTCGGTACCGCGGTCGGCACCCAGACCGGGGACAGACTGTACTTTACCACCGACACCGCCGTGATCGCCGTAGCCGGGAGGACTCTGGAGCCGGTTCGGAGCATACGAACGCGCGAGCGTGTAACTGCGGCTGCGTCCACCCCGAGCGGCGACAGGCTGTATCTCGCCCATCACGGCATGGCCCTGCTGCGCGTTATCAACCGCTTCTCCGACGATCCACCTGACGAGGTGATCCTTCCGGACGAACCGTCCGACCTGCGGATGGATCCTCTCGGCCGCTACGTCCTCGCACGCTCTGCGGGGACCGATTCAGTGTGGGTTGTGGCAGTGGGCACCGGACGGCTGGTCGCGACGCTCCCAAGCCGCTGGACATCGGATCTGCCGGCCGTCGCACCTGACGGCGCAATCGCGACGCGGGGCACGCGTGACGTGACTTTCATAGATCCGGAGAGCGGCCGCGAAGTGCTGCGGGCCACGGGCGGCGCATCCGATTTCTGGATTTTCTTCTACTGGAACGGGTTCCGCCCGCGCGCCGCCGGCCTCGACGTTCCTGTCATCTTCCCCGCGCCCGACACCATCGCGGTGGACACGCTGTCCGATTCCGCTGTTGTGCCGCCAGCACCGGGAAGCCCCGCAATAGTGGCTGACCCGGTCGCTCCGCCTCCGGTCTCGCCAGGATATACGGTGTCGTTCGCTGCCTTGCTGTCCCAGCCCCGCGCTCAATCGCTCGCAGACTCGATCGTGGTCGGCACTGCGCGCGCCCGCGTCGAGGCCGGTGAGGCGGCGGGTGTCCCGCTGTATCGCGTGGTGCTTGGTCCGTACCTGACCCGCGCTGACGCGGAAGCGGCTGGACGCTACACGGGCAGGCAGTTCTGGATCTTCGAGGGCCGGCCATGAGCGCGTCCGCCGCCGGGAACGGCAACGTGCTGCCGGTGACCGCCACGTCGGAGGCCGCGGCAGTCGTCCGCGGCTACCACTGCGTCGCGGTGATCGGCGAGGATGGTGACGCAGCTGCCGCCGTCGCGCGGAGCATCGGAAGCGAGATAGCGCGCGACAGGAAGGTCGTGCTCGCAGACATGGTTGGCGACGTTCCCATGTTGCGCGACCTCTCCGCAGAGCCGGATCCTGAGGGAATTGAAGACAGCTTCGAATACGGCATCTCGCTGGGGAGGATGTCACATCCCACTCCGGTCGAGAACTTCTTCCTCATACCGAGCGGCAGCGACGCCGTCGCGCGAGAGGAGATATTCCACAGCGGCCGGTGGACGCGTCTTGCGCGGCAGTCGCGCGCTTCCGGCTCGTTGCTCCTCGTCGTGGCGCGCAGCACGGCACCGGGAGTGCGCGCGCTGGTGGAGCAGCTCGACGGCGCAGTCGTGGTGGGCAGCGCGTCGCCGCCGGGGATGCGGGTCCTGCACAGGGTGGAGGCGGCCGACGTCCGGCGCGCGCTCGGGAAGAAAGGCGCTCCCCGTCTCGCCGGCGGCGTCATCGTGGGCGTCGCCCTGCTCGCGATCGCCGCCTTCGCGGCCTGGCAGGCGACGAAGGGACCTGATGCCCCCGCCGAGCCCTCGTCCGCTGCGACGCCCGCGGTCGTGCGCGATACCGCTGCGCGCGCCACGCTCCTGCCGGTGAACCCGGCGGACTCGCTGCTCGCTGCCGGGTTTGCGGTGGAAATCATGTCGGCCAATACCCGCGACGGTGCTAACTTTGAGCTGAGGCGTAACAGGGAGAGATTCCCGGCGGCGACCCTCACTCCGGTGGCGGTTGGCGAGGCGCGGGCGACATGGTACAAGGTCATGGTCGGCGCGTACCCCGATCTGCGCACGGCGGACTCGCTCCTGCGCACGGCACGCGAGCGCGGAATAGTTGGCGATTCAGCGGGGCTCGTGCTCAGAGCGCCGCTGGCGCTGCTGGTGGACAGCGCAGCTTCCGGCGCTGAAGTGCAGCAGGCAGTCGAGCGACACACTGCACGCGGTCTGCCGGCGTACGCGCTGCGTCAGCGTGATGGCCGTGCCCTGGTATATGTCGGAGCGTTCGCGCGCCCGGAAGAAGCAGACCTTTTCGCGGCAGAGCTGACCGCGGCGGGCATGCGGCCGGTGCTCGTCTACAGAACGGGGAGAGTGTTCTAGGTGAGATTGACCAAGCTTGAGCTCAACGGATTCAAGTCGTTTGCCGATCAGACGGAGCTGAGCTTCGAGGCCGGGGTCACCGCCATCGTTGGCCCGAATGGCTGCGGCAAGTCCAACGTCTCCGATGCGGTCCGCTGGGTTCTCGGCGAGCAGCGGGCCCGGGCGCTGCGCGGAGCCAAGATGGAAGAGGTGATCTTCCAGGGCTCCTCTGCGCGCCGCCCGGTTAACATCGCAGAGGTCTCCCTCTACTTCGAGAACAGCGACGGCACGGTCGAGCTTCCGTTCCGCGAGATCGTGATCACCCGGCGGTTGAGCCGGTCCGGCGAGAGCGAGTACCTGCTCAACCGGGCTCCGTGCAGGCTGCGCGACATCCACGACCTGCTGCGCGGCACGGGCCTCGGCGCGGAGTCCGGCGTGGTGATCGAGTCAAAGATGGTCGATGCGCTGCTCTCGGACCGCCCGGATGAGCGTCGCGAGCTGTTCGAGGAGGCGGCCGGAGTCAGCCTGTATCGCGACCGCAAGCGAACGACGGAGCGGCGGCTGGAAGAGACGGCAGCGGATCTCGCCCGGCTGGAGGATCTCATCGGCGAGGTCCAGTCACAGGTACGGTCGCTCGCGCGCCAGAGGAAGAAAACCGAGCGGCATGCCGAGCTCTCGGCCCGCCGGTTCACCGTGGAAGTGGCTCTTGCCGCGCGGGAGATGTCCGCGTGGCGCGGCGAACTCGCCGACCTGGAGACGGGTCTCACCCGTTTGAGGGAGCAGAGCCCGGCCGCACACGCTGCAGTCGAGGCCGCGGAGGCAGAGCGGGATCGGGCATACGGAGAGCGCGGGGCCGCCGAGGGACGGCGAACCGAGCTGGCAAAGATGCTCGCGGACGAGCGGCAGACGACGAACGAACTGAGAGCCGAGATCGCGGTCGCGGAGGAGCGACAGCGCAACTCACTCGCGCGGCGCGAGCGCGCCGAGCTTGAGCGCCGCGAAGGTGGTGAGGTCGCCGCAAGGCTCGCCGCGGACCGGGATCGCGCCGTGTCGGAGCGAACCGAGTACGAAGAGCGGCTGAGAGCAGCGGCGGACGCGCTGCAACGCGCAGTCGGCGGTGAGGAGGAGGCACGAGGTGCGCTCGCGGGTGCGAGGGCGGCGGTCGATACGGCGGAAGTCCGTTTGAGAGAGGCGACAGAGTCCATGCACCGACTGAGCCTCGACCGCGAGAGCGCGCAGCGACAGCTCGACGAGCTGGAGGCGAGGTTCGAAGCGCTCGCGTCGGAGGAGGGTGCCGCGCGCGCGGCTGCGCTCGAGGCCCAGTCCCAGATGGCACACGCCGAAGCCGATCTCACCGCCAACCGTGAGCGCGCCAGCGCGACCGCGGCCACGCTGAGCGAAGTCGAGCAGACGCTCGCGGCGGCGCGTGAGGCGGAGGCCCAGGCGCGCGCCGAGCTGCACCGCGCCGAGGAGGAACGGGCTGCGGCTGAAGCGAAGCTGGGCGCATTGGAGTCGCTGGAGCACGAGCGCGTGGGAGTCGCGCCAGCGGCTGCCAGGCTGCTGCAGGAACGCGACTCGTTCGGTGACGGCGCAATCCTCGGGGCGTTGAGCGACTTCATCAGCGCCGACAGCAGGGCCGCAGGAATAGTGGAGCGCTACCTCGGCTCGTCGCTGCACGCCGTGGTGGTGCGTGACCAGCACGCGGCCGCAGCAGTCCGCGACTGGCACCTGCGCACGCAGCCAGGCGCGCTGCTCCTGCTGCCACTCGACGCGCTCCAGGATCAGCCGGACAGCGGGAACGAGGACCTCCTCGCGCTCGTGCGGCCCGTCGAGGCGGGCGCGCGGTGGGTCCGGGCGCTCCTGGCGAGCGTGCGGGCGGCTGACGGTGGCGGCGCATTCACCGACGGGCGGGGCGCCGTGTGGCTGCCGGGCCCCGTCGCAGGCCCCGGACCGCTGCGACGGCGCGCCGAGGTAGGCGAGCTGCGCGAGCGTCTGGCTGTGCTGCGCGACGAGCACGAGCGAAGCTCCGGTGCAGCGAGCGCGAGACACGCCGCGACGGCAGCCGCCGAGGTTGCAGCGGTGGCCGCGGCGCGCGAGCTGGCTGAGGCCAATCGCGAAGCACGCACCGCCGAGGATCACCTCACTGAGCTCACCCGCCGCCACCAGCGGAGCCAGCGTGAGCGTGACGAGGTGATCGCGGCCCGTGCGCGCATCGAGGAGCGCCGGAGCGAGCTCGCGGCCAGAATCGCCGGTGCCGCAACGCAACTGGCGGAGCACGAGCAGCGCATCGCGGAGCGGGACCGCGAACTGCAGCAGGCACGCGATGCCGTCGCCGATGCGACGCGCCGTCTCGAGGAAGCGCGCGACGTGCGGACCAATGCCCAGGTGCAGAAGGCGCAGATCGACGCGCACCTGCAGGTGGCCATGGACCGGGAGCGGCATCTCGTCGAGGAGTACACGCACGCCGCGACGAAACTGACCGGCCTGCTGTCGGAGCTTTCGACGCTGAGCGACGCCGACGCGCGGCTTGCGAGGCAGATCGAGGAGTGGCGCGCGGACCTCACAGCGCGCGAGGCGACGCTGCACGACACCGAGGAGCGGATGGCAGCCGCCGAGCTTGCGGTGAAGGCGGCCGACGAGGCGCTCGGCGCGGCCGAGAAGGGTCGGACCGACGCGCGACAGTTCGCCACGGAAGTGCACGACGCGCTGCACGCCGCCGAGGTGCGCTACACGGAGCTCTCCGGCCGGCGGGCTGCGATCCGGGAGCGCCTCGAGGCGGAGTGGCGCCGGCCCGTGGACGAGCTGCTCGCAGCAGCGGTGCCGCTGGACATGGATGACGAGGAGCTGCGCGGAGAGGCGATCTCGCTCCGCGAGCAGCTCGACGCACTCGGCCCCGTGAACGCGCTGGCGATCGAGGAGCACCAGGAGGAAACGAAGCGCCTCGACTTCCTGACGCAGCAGCGGGACGATCTCGCGTCCGCACGCCAGTCGCTGCAGCAGGCCATTCGGGAGATTGACGTTACGGCGCGGGAGCTGTTTCTGTCCACGTTCGTCCGCGTCCGGGAGCACTTCAGGCAGATCTTCCTCACCCTGTTCGGCGGAGGTGAGTGCGATCTGCGCCTGGAGCATCCCGACTCTCCGCTCGAGGGAGACATCGAGATTCACGCATCGCCGCGGGGCAAGCGCACGCAGCGAATCCATATGCTGTCAACCGGAGAGCGTGCGCTGGTCGCGCTGTCACTGCTGTTCGGGATCTTCCTCACGAAGCCGAGTCCGTTCTGCGTGCTGGACGAGGTGGACGCCCCGCTCGACGACGTGAACATCGGCCGGTTCGTGCGGATGCTCAACGAGTTCAAGCAGCGGACGCAGTTCATCATCATCACGCACAACCCGCGCACCACGACGGAGGCCGCGGACGCGGTGTACGGCGTGACGATGCAGGAACCCGGTGTCTCGTCGCTGGTGAGCGTGCGGCTGCGCGGCGCTCCCGCGGTCGGCGATCGCGCAGAGCGACAGCCCCGCCCGGTGGCTGCGACCCCGGCGGCATCCGCCGGCGCCCAGCCAGCGGCCAGCATCTGACCGCAAACCGCATATGCTAGTCGTCATGGAGCACGGCGCGACGGCCGAGCAGATCGATCGCGTGGTTAAGGTCATCGAGGAGATGGGCTACCAGGCGCGGCCGATGCCGGGCGCGCAGCGCACGGCAGTGGGACTGGTCGGCAACGACGGTCGCGTGGATTCATCGCGACTGGAGGCGCTTACCGGCGTCGTCAGGGTCATCCACGTCACGCAGCCATACAAGCAGGTCTCGCGGGAGTGGCGGCCGGAGAACACCGTCGTGACGATCGCGCCCGGCGTCGCGTTCGGAGGCAGCGACGTGCCGGTGATCGCGGGGCCGTGCTCGGTGGAGTCGGAGGAGCAGATCCTGGCGGTCGCGCGCATCGTGCTCGAGGCGGGCGGGACGGCGTTGCGTGGGGGTGCATTCAAGCCACGCAGTTCACCCTATTCGTTCCAGGGGCTCGGCAAACCGGGGCTCAAGCTGCTCGCTCTGGCAAAGAAGGAAACGGGGCTCGCCATCGTCACCGAAGCGATGGACGAGGAGGGGGCACATGCCGCAGCGGAGGTCGCTGACTGCATCCAGATCGGCGCGCGCAACATGCAGAACTACTCGCTTCTCAAGGTTGTGGGCCGCCTCAGGAAACCGGTGCTGCTCAAGCGGGGAATGGCGGCGACGATAAACGACCTGCTGCTCAGCGCGGAATACATCCTCGCGGAGGGGAACCCGAACGTGATCCTGTGCGAGCGCGGTGTTCGCAGCTTCGACACGATGACGCGGAACCTCTTCGACCTGACAGCGATCCCCATCGTTCACAAGCTGTCGCACCTGCCTATCATCGCGGACCCCAGTCACGGCACCGGCCTGCGGGACAAGGTGACGCCGATGGCCCGCGCCGCGCTTGCCGCAGGCGCGGACGGCATTCTCGTCGAGGTTCATCCGAACCCCGACAGAGCTCTCTCGGACGGCGCTCAGTCGTTGTATCCCGCTGAGTTCGCCGCGCTCATGGTCGAGCTCCGGGCCGTTGCTGCGGCCATCGGACGCGAGGTCCCGGAACGTCAGGGTGCCGCAAGTGTAAGCAGTGTATGAACATGAATCGCATCCGGGTGATTCTCCCCCTGCTCCTCCTGACCCCCGCGCCGGCCGTTGCCCAGCCCGCGGCCCGCGCCATCGACCGCGCGGTCGCGGCGTATGAGCGCCTCAACACGCTTCGTGCGGAGTTCACGCAGACGATCACCAATCCGCTGACCGGTACGAAGCTCACGGCTCACGGCGAGTTCGTGCGCCGCGCGCCCAACCTTCTCTCGATCACGTTCACCGATCCGGCCGGCGACCGCATCGTCGCGGACGGGGACGCCGTGTGGGTGTACCTTCCCAGCAGCGCTCCCGGTCAGGTGATGAAATTCTCGCCGCGCAACATGTCGGCTGCGCGCATGGATCCCGGCAGCCAGTTCCTCACGGAGCCGCGCACCCGGTTCACAATCAGCGACGCCGGCATCGCCTCGGTTCGTGGCCGCGCGACACGACAGGTAGTGCTGGTGCCGAAGCAGAACAACGGCGCCTTCAGCCGGGCGCGTGTGTGGATCGACGAGAAGGACTCGATGATCCGCCAGTTCGAGATCACTGAGCCGAGCGGGCTCGTGCGGCACGTCGTCATTACGCGGCTGCAGCCCAACGTGGCGGTCCGTCCCTCCGTGTTCACCTTCACGCCGCCCGCAGGCGCCAGGGTCATAGACCAGGCCCGCTAGCAGCGGAGCGCGCGTTCGGGCTTACTGGCCCCGCAGCGCCTTTTCTATCTCCCGCAGCCGCGCCGGGTCCACTCCGTTGCGCGCCGCAATCGGAAGGCTCGCCAGCGACAACCGGCGGTACACGCCGAGGAGCCGCTCGTCCCGTCTGAGCGCGGCCAGATGCTGCCGGACCATTGCGAGGTCACCCCGTGCGATCGGTCCAGTCAGCGCATCGCCGGCCGGACCTCCGTCGATGTTGGACACGCTGGCCCGCATCAGGCTCTCGACTGCGCCGTCGGCGCTCCGCGCCGGGACGCCCAGCGACTGCAGGAGGTCGCTCCCCATGGCGGCGAGCGCGATCGGAAAATTGGCGGCGAACACGGCTGCGGCGTGATACGCGGCTTTCTGTCCCGGCGGGATGTCCAGCGTCCGCGCGCCGACATGGCCGGCAAGCCTGCGCGATGCAGCGCGCGCCGCCGGTGCTCCGTCTATGCCCACCCAGGCTCCGTGCAGCAGCTCGGGCGCGCGGTCGGGGCGCACGAACGGCACCAGCGGGTGAAACGTTCCGGCAGCTATTCCACGCGCAGCCAGCTCCGCGAAGGAAACGGGCTCCGCGGTTCCGCTGGTATGAACGACCACTGCGCTCGGCGCCACGAGCGGCGACCGGCCGGCCAGCAGCTCGGCAACGGCATCGTCTATCTGCTCGTCACGAACGGCCAGCATGACGACGTTGGCCGCGCTTACAGTGTGCGGAATCGCTCCGCTGCTCGTCGCCATGTCCAGCGGCCGGCGGCCGTGCAGCCCTACGAGATCCACACCTCCCAAACGAAAGGCGCGGGCGAGTCCCTGTCCGACCCGTCCCGCGCCGATGATGAAAACGCGCTCGCTCACCCGCTGAAGTCCGCCTGCTCCGCCATCGCCAGCCGCTTCAGCGGATCCTCCGGCGTGCGCGCACCGTGCGCGATGCGCAGCGCCGCCCGCAGCACCTGGTCGTCGGCCGCCCGCCGCTGGAACTCGGCGTCGGTGCCGAACACGAATCGCGCGATCTCGTACGCCAGGTGCCGCGAGATCACCGGCCCGACGTCATCGAAGACAACCCGCGGGATATAGACTCCGCGGCTCTCCAGGCGGTCATACAGCATGTCGTGCAGCTGCTGCGTGACCTGAAAGCTGGGAGCGTCCACCAGGCGCCCCCGCCGTACTGCCAGCGACACGTCGGCGAGCGCGCCGCGGAACGCCTGCGCCTTGCCCGCGAGCGCGGCATTGAGCGCCGCTTCCCGCGCGTCGGGGAGAGTGTCGCCCACCACGACGTCGGGCACGATTCCGCCGCCGCCGTGCACCGTCCGGCCACCGACGGTCTTGTATCGCGGGCGATCCCGCGGCGCCTCATCGAGTATGCCGAACTCCGTTTCCCGTGGCACGCGACGCATGATTGACCGCCCGACGGGCGTGTACCACCGCGCCGTCGTCAGCTTCAGTCCGCCGCCACCCAGGCGGAAGATCGTCTGAGCGCTCCCTTTACCATACGTCGGCGTGCCCACGATGGCCGCGCGGTCGTGATCCTGCAGCGCGCCAGCCACGATCTCCGTGGCGCTCGCGCTGCGGCCGTCCACGAGCACGGTCAGAGGCAGGTCCGGCCACGCCTGCGGAGTATTGTCCAGATAGTCGCGTGCTTCCTCCGGTGAGCGCCCCCGGGTGCGCAGTATCGGGGCGCCGCGATTGAGGAAGAGATCCGCGACACGGATTCCCTGCTCCAGGAGCCCGCCGGGATTGGTGCGAAGGTCCAGGACCATGGACTTCATGCCTCGACCCCGAAGCCCGTTTACTGCGCGCTGCAGCTCGACGACCGTGGAATCGGTGAACGCCCGCAACTCCACATACCCGACTTCGCTCGTCAGCATCTCGGCGCGTCTCACGGCGCTGACGTGCACGCGCGTGCGCGGAAGCGTCACCCGGAACTGGTCGGCCGCCCCCGCCCGATCCACGAGCAGCGTCACCCTCGTTCCCACCGCGCCCCGCAGGGCGTTGGACGCCTCTTCGAGCGTCAGCCCCTCAGCCGGCTTGCCGTCGATCTCGATGATTCTGTCGCCCGGCTGAAACCCGACCCGCTCGGCCGGGCTGTTCGGCAGCGCAGCCATCACGATCAGCCATTCGTCGCGGATGTCCACCTGGAGGCCGACGCCCGCGTAATTCCC
>DASUUI010000021.1:0-26888 GCA_036374155.1 Gemmatimonadaceae bacterium
CTCGCGCGCGAGCTGGGAGTGATCGTCACGGCCCACTGCGAGAACGCAGCGGTTATTGAAGCGATGCAGCAGGATCTGCTGGAGCAGGGGAGGACAGGACCCGAGTGGCACGGACCGTCGCGCCCCCCCGTGGTCGAAGCGAGCGGCGTGCATCACATCTGCTCCTTTGCGGCGCTCACGGGGACGCACGTGTACACGGTGCACACCTCCTGCGAGGAGGCCGTCCGCGAGGCGCTGGCCGCGCGGCAGCGCGGCGTGGACGTCACGGTGGAGGTCGTCGCCCCACATCTCGTTCTCGATGAGTCGTATCCCTGCAGAGGGGACTTCGAGGGCGCCAAGTACGTGATGTCTCCGCCGCTTCGAGCGAAAAAGAACCAGGAGATTCTCTGGAACCGCCTTGCCTCGCGCGCAATCAGTACGATCGGCACTGACCACGCACCGTTCCGGTTCGCGGACCAGAAGACGATGGGGCGCGATGCCTTCACGAAGATCCCCAACGGCATCCCCACGCTGCAGGAAAGGATAGACCTGGTGCACACCTACGGGGTGAACGCCGGACAGATCACCCTGCAGACGATGGTTGATGCATGCAGCGCCCAGCCGGCTCAGATCTTCGGGCTGTACCCACGCAAGGGGACGATCCAGGTCGGCAGCGATGCTGACCTGGTCGTGTACGACCCCGCGTACCGCGGCGTCTTTTCACAGGGAACGAGCCACTCCCGCGCGGACTACAGCGCATACGAGGGGTGGGAACGCATAGGACGCCCTGCGATCGTCACCGTTCGCGGCGAGATCCAGGCGTTCGACGGCGAGTTCGTCGGCACGATGGGACGCGGAGTATTTCTCGAACGGGAGCCTACACACTGATGCCAGGTTCAGCGACAACCGGAGTACCGGGCCCCTCGAAGCCGATCGCCGCGGCCGCGGAGCAACCGCGCTCAGGCCGGGCAGCGGAGGTTCGCGCGAAGCACAAGGAGTTTCTCTTCCCATGCGTCGCGAACTACTACGAGGAGCCGATCGTGCTGGCGGAAGGGAAGGGGTCGATCGTCCGCGACGTGGACGGCCGCGAGTACCTCGACTTCTTCGGCGGAATCCTCACACTCGGTCTGGGGCACTGCCATCCCGACGTCGTCGGCGCGGTGCAGCAGCAGATGGAGGTGCTGGGGCACACGTCCACCCTGTACCCGACCGGGCCGATCGTGGAAGTCGCCGAGCGGCTCGCGCGCATCACGCCGGGGCGGTTGAAGAAGAGCTTCTTCACCGCGAGCGGCACCGAGGCGGACGAGACTGCGATCCTCCTGGCCAAGATCTTCACCGGGAAGCAGGAGATCATCGCGCTGCGCCACGGCTACAGCGGGCGCAGCCTCACCGCGCTGTCGCTCACCGGGCACGCACCGTGGCGGCTGATCCCGACGCAGGTCGCGGGGATCAAGCACGCCATGTCCCCATATTGCTACCGCTGCCCGTTCGGGCTGGAGTATCCGTCGTGCGGCATTCGCTGCGCGACCGATCTTGAAGACCTGATTCGCACCGAGACAACGGGGGCACCGGCCGCGTTCATCGCCGAGCCGATCCAGGGAGTTGGCGGCTTCATCACTCCGCCGCCCGAGTACTTCGAGATCGCAGTCGGGATCGTGCGAAAGTATGGCGGGATTTTCATCTGTGACGAGGTGCAGACCGGCTTCGGCCGCACCGGCGACCACTGGTGCGGCATCGAGCACTGGGGTGTCGAGCCGGAGATCATGACGTTCGCGAAGGGGATAGCGAGCGGCGCGCCGGTCGGCGCCACCATCGCCTGGCCCGAGATCGCGGACGCGTTCACCGGACTCACCATCTCGACGTTCGGCGGCAATCCGGTCTCCATGACGGCCGCGGCCGCTACCATAGATACGATGGAGCGGGAGAACGTCCCCGCGCGCAGCGCCGAGCGCGGCCGACAGCTGCGGGCCCATCTCGACGGCTTCAAGGAGCGGTTTCAGTTCATCGGCGAAGTGCGCGGCATGGGGCTGATGCAGGCGATCGAGTTCGTCGAGGACAGGAAGACGAAGGAGCCGTCGCCGAAGAAGACCAATCAGTTCATGGAGGCCGCGAAACGGCACGGCCTGCTGCTCGGAAAGGGCGGGTTGTACGGCAACGTCATCCGCATCGCGCCTTCGATGCTGGTGAGCGCGCTCGAGGTGGACGAAGCGGCGCAGCGCATGGAGCGCGCACTGGCGGAGGTCGTCTGAGCCCCGCGGATCGTGGCCCGATCTCGCAGCAGGTGTCCACGACAGAGGAGGTGCGGGCCGTCGTCCGCTCTGCCGACCCCTCGCTGTACAACCGCGACCTCGCGCCGGTCACACCCAGCGAGCGGACGTGGACCTGGGTGCACTTCGCGTCGCTCTGGGTCGGGATGTCCATTTGCATCCCGACGTACACGCTCGCGTCCAGTCTGGTGGACCGCGGCTGGACGTGGCAGTCCGCAGTCGGGGCGATCGTGCTCGGCAATCTCATCGTCTTCCTGCCGATCGTACTGAACTCGCACGCGGGAACCCGTTACGGCGTCCCGTTCCCGGTGTTTTCCCGCGCGGCGTTCGGTGTGACCGGTGCGCACGTGCCGGCGCTGCTGCGCGCGTTCGTGGCCTGCGGCTGGTTCGGCATCCAGGCGTGGATCGGCGGGTGGGCGATCTACAAGCTCCTCGAGGCGATATGGCCCGGAGTCGCGCAGCTGCCGCAGATCCTGCCCGGCTGGGTCGGGCTGGGTACGGGCGAAGCGATCTGCTTCCTGCTGTTCTGGGCGCTGAACCTCGCGATCGTGCTCCGCGGCATGGAGTCCATCAAGATTCTCGAGACCCTAGGCTCGCCGTTCCTGCTGCTTGTGGGACTCGCGTTGCTCGTATGGGCGTACACGCAGGCCGGCGGCTGGGAGCCCATGCTGCGGAATCCGACGACGGCCGCCGGAACGGCGACCGGACTGGGCGTCCTTGGCGCGGGGCTCACATCCGCGGTCGCCTTCTGGGGAACGATGGCTCTCTCGATTCCCGACTTCTCGCGCTTTGCGAAGACGCAGAAGGATCAGGCGATTGGTCAGCTCGTGGGGCTTCCGGCGACGATGGCGCTGTTCGCCTTCGTCGGAGCGGCCGTGACCAACGCGACTCCTGTGATTTTCGGTGAGCGCATCTCTGACCCTGTTCTGCTGCTCGCCCGCATCGGCGGGCCGGTGATGGTCGTGATCTCGATGATCGGCCTCGCGGTTGCAACGCTCACGACGAACATCGCGGCCAACGTGGTCTCGCCAGCGAACGCGTTCAGCAACCTCTCGCCGTCGCGCGTGGATTTCCGCCGCGGTGCGATCATCACGGCGCTCATCGGTCTTGTGATGTTTCCCTGGCGGCTGTACAACGATGCTGCCGCCTACATCTTCACCTGGCTGATCGGGTACGGCGCGCTGCTCGGGCCGGTCGCCGGGGTGCTGATCGCGGACTACTTCATCGTCCGCCGGCGCAGGATCGACGTCGATTCGCTGTTCGTGCGCGGCGGCGAGTACGAGTACTCCGGCGGCGTGAACTGGGTGGCCATCCTCGCTGTCGTGCTCGGCGTGCTGCCCAACCTTCCGGGTTTCCTGGGAGCGCTGGGCGTGTTCGCGGCGCCGGCGTGGGCCACCACGGTGTACGAGTGGGCGTGGTTCGTCGGATTCGCCATCGCCGCCATCGTTCATCTGATTGGAATGCGCACGCTGCATCCGCTCGCCTGGGAGACGGCGCGGCAGATCCGGCCGCCCGCGCTGGCGCACACCTACGCGTTCCCGACCCCATCGCGGCCTGCACCGAAGCCGCCCGAATGACCTCGCCGGGCTGGGCGAGCTGGCTCACTCCCAGCGAGCTGGAGCAGAACTTCGCCGACATCGCGCCGCCGCTCACTCCCGACGCGGCGCTGGTCGAGTCGTCCAAGTGCCTGTTCTGCTACGACGCTCCGTGCACGCACGCGTGCCCGACGCACATAGACGTCCCGGCGTTCATCAAGAAGATCCAGACGGGTAACCTCCGCGGGTCGGCGCGTGTGATCCTCGACGCCAACCCGATGGGCCACTCCTGCGCCCGCGCCTGTCCGGTCGAGGTGCTGTGCGAGGGGGCATGCGTCCTCAACGACCGCGACGAGGAGCCGATCAAGATCGCGCTGCTCCAGCGGTTTGCGACCGACCACGTGCTCGCCAAGGGGATCAAGCTGTTCGAGCCGGGACCGCCTAACGGAAAACGCGTCGCCATCATCGGCGCGGGGCCCGCCGGGCTGTCGTGCGCACAGGATCTGCGGCGGCTCGGTTACGCGGTGACGATCTTCGAAGCACGCGAACTGGTCGGCGGGCTCAATACGTATGCGATCGCCGAGTACAAGATGCGGGTCCCGACGGCTCTCGCTGAGGCGCAGGCGATACTCGACCTCGGCGTGGAGGTGCGTACCGGTGTCGTTGTCGGGCGCGACGTTTCGTTCGACGAGCTGGAACGGGAGTACGATGCGGTGTTCGCCGGCGTCGGGCTCGGCGGGACGCGACGGCTCGGAATCCCCGGCGAAGATCTGGCGGGGGTGCAGGATGCGCTCACCTTCATCGAGCAGCTCAAGACGCGTCCGTATGCCGAAACTCCGGTCGGCCGCCGCGTCGTGGTGGTGGGCGCAGGCAATACTGCGATCGACGCGGCAACGCAGGCACGCCGCCTCGGCGCCGAGCGCGTGACGATCGTGTACCGCCGCGGGGAAGAGGAGATGCCGGCGTACGACTACGAGTACGAGCTGGCGAAGAAGGACGGATGCGAGTTCCGCTTCCAGACCGTCCCACGCCGCATACTCGGGAACGGAGCGGTCACCGGCATCGAATGCGTGCGCAGCGAGCTCGGACCACCGGATCAGAGCGGCCGCCGCGCCGCGCGGGAGCTGCCGGATACCGTGCACGCCATCGAGTGCGACATGGTGCTCAAGGCCATCGGCCAGCTGCCGCGCGAGGAGTTCGCCGCCGCGGCTGGGCTCACGCTGGACGGCGGCCGGATCCGCAGCACGAAGCCCAAGGTGTTCGTGGGTGGCGACGCGGCCAACGGCGGCGCCGAAATCGTCAACGCTGCCGCGGAAGGGAAGAAGGCAGCAGCCGACATTCATGCCTTTCTCTCGGGCGCACCCTCCGGCGAGATCGCACAGAAACCCACCCTTGCCAGCGGTCCGGCCGCGCACGCAGGAATCCGGTGAGTGGGCCGCGGTTCTGCCTGCCCTCCACGTCAGTCAACCGCGGTTGCTTTCCGCTAACCGCTAACCGCTAACCGCTGCAGGCCCTATGGCTGACCTATCAGTGAACTTCTGCGGCATCAAGTCGCCCAACCCGTTCTGGCTCGCTTCAGGCCCGCCCACAAACACCTACGTCCAGGTTGCCAAGGCCTTCGACCTCGGCTGGGGCGGCGCCGTGTGGAAGACGATCGGCGAGCCCATCATCAACGTCTTCTCGCGGTACGGAACCGTGGATTACGGGCTCCACCGGATGATGGGATTCAACAACATCGAGCTGATCAGCGACCGGCCTATCGAGGACAACCTGCGCGAGCTTTCGGAGATCAAGCGCAACTACCCGAAGCACGTCCTGGTCGCGTCGCTGATGGTGGAGAGCAAGCGTGAGGCGTGGCACGAGATCGTGAAGCGCACCGAGGACACCGGCGCCGACGCGATCGAGCTCAACTTCGGCTGCCCCCACGGCATGAGCGAGCGCGGAATGGGGAGCGCGGTGGGGCAGGTTCCGGACTACACCTGCGAGATCGTGACCTGGGTGAAGGAAGTAGCGCGCATCCCGGTGATCGTGAAGCTCACGCCGAACGTCACCGACATCACCTACATCGCGCGCGCGGCGGTGAAGGGTGGCGCCGACGCGCTGTCGCTGATCAACACGATCAACTCGATCGTCGGCGTGGACCTGAACAACTTCGCGCCGCTTCCGGACGTCGGAGGCAAGTCCTCCCACGGCGGTTACTGCGGTCCGGCCGTCAAACCGATCGCCCTGCACCTCCTCTCCGCGACGGCCGGCGACCCGAGCGTGAAGATTCCGATCTCCGGGATCGGCGGGATCTCCACCTGGCGCGATGCTGCCGAGTTCGTCGCGCTCGGTGCGACGACGATGCAGGTCTGCACCGCCGCGATGCATTACGGCTTCAGAATCATCGAGGACCTCTGCGACGGGCTGTCCAACTGGATGGATGATCAGGGATACGCGTCGCTCGACCAGGTGCGGGGCCGGGCGCTCCCCAACGTCGTGAAGTGGGAGGATCTCGATCTCAACTACCACCTGGTCGCGAGCATCGACTACGACAAGTGCATCGAATGCGAACTGTGCTGGACCGCGTGCGAGGACGGCGCCCACCAGGCGATCCGGCGGCACGAACGCGGCAACGGCAAGGTCGTTGAGATCATCGAGGAGGCGTGCGTCGGGTGCAACCTGTGCGCCCACGTCTGCCCCGTGCAGGGGTGCATCACGATGCAGCACGTGCCCAACGAGCATCCGCCGACGACGTGGAAGCAGTATGCTGCGGGGCAGGGCCGGCTCGCACCGCGCTCCGAGCACTTCCACACAGTGACCTTGGGAGAGCGTTAGCTCGCCGGACGTGACAGCGCAGCGCAGCGGGGACCCGCAGCCGGTGCTCAGCGACGCGCAGCGGGAGAGGCTGCAGTCGCTGTTCGAGCGTGCCGAGCTCCTGCCGCGGGGGCAGCAGAGCGAGCTCGTGGCGGCGGAGTGCGGCGACGACGAGCAGCTGCGCGGCGTGCTGCTGGAGCTGCTGGCCGCGGCCGACGGCTCCGATGCCTGGTTCGAGGGGCTGTCCGAGCGCGTCGTCGGTCCTGCATTGGTCGCTTTCGCCGGGGATCCGCTGAGCGAGCCCGCAGACGTTGGGCAACACGTGTCGCACTACGAGATCGTCGAGAAGATCGGCGGTGGGGGGATGGGTGTCGTGTACAAGGCTCGCGACCTGCGGCTCGGGCGCACCGTGGCGCTGAAGTTTCTCCCGCCGCAGCTCACGTCCGATCCCACTGCACGGGCACGGCTGCTCGCGGAGGCGCGGGCGGCTTCGGCGCTCGATCACCCGAACATCGGCGTCGTGTATGAGATCGCGGACGGATCGGAGGAGCGGCCTTTCATCGCGATGGCGTGGTATGAAGGCGAGACGCTGCTGGAGAAGCTGCGAGGCGGTCCTCTGCCGGTCATGGATGCAGTCGCGATAGCCGGGCAGCTGGCCGACGCGCTCGCGGCCGCCCACGCGGCCGGAATAATCCACCGCGACGTGAAACCGGCGAACGTGCTCGTCACGCGCTCGGGCACGGCAAAACTGCTCGACTTCGGGATCGCGAAGCTCATCGGCACCGATATCACCGCCGAGCCGGTGCGCCGCGGCACGGTGCCCTACATGAGCCCGGAGCAGACGCAGGGGCGGGCAGTCGATGGACGCACCGATGTCTGGAGCCTCGGGGTGCTGTTGTACGAGATGCTCGCCGGCCAGCGCCCCTTCCGCGCGGAAAGTGACGCGATGCTGGTCAAGGCGATCCGGAGCGACGCGCCGCGCGCACTGACGGATCTGCGACCGGAGGTGCCGCCGTCGCTGCAGACGGTGATCAACCGGTGCCTCCGGAAGGAGCCCGCCGACCGCTACCGGGACGCTCTCGAGGTCGCAGGGGAGCTGAAGCTGTGCCTGGCGGACGGCGCCGCACGACCGCCGGGTGACCGGCTGGCCTGAAGGACCCGGCCGTGTTGCGACCGCGGTCCGGCCGGAAGCAGATTACGCCAGTCAACAACTTCAGTATGGAGGTGCTCCATGACTCTCCAGATCGGTGACATTGCCCCCGATTTCGAGGCTCAGACAACCGAGGGGCCGATCCGGTTCCATGACTGGATCGGGAATTCCTGGGCAGTGCTGTTCTCACATCCGAAGGATTTCACGCCCGTGTGCACGACGGAGCTTGGCTCGATGGCGAAGCTCAAGCCGGAGTTCGACCGCCGCGGCGTAAAGATCATCGGCCTGAGCGTCGATCCGGTCGAGAGCCACACGCGCTGGGCCGACGACATCCGCGAGACACAGGGGTACGCGCCGAACTACCCGATGATCGGCGACACGGATCTCAAGGTGTCGAAGGCGTTCGGGATGCTGCCTTCGTCGGTAGAAGGCAGCTGCGATGGCCGAACCGCGGTTGACAACCAGACCGTGCGCAACGTGTTCGTCATCGGACCCGACAAGAGGATCAAGCTCGTCCTCGCCTACCCGATGACCACGGGACGCAACTTCGACGAGATCCTGCGGGTCATAGATTCGCTGCAGCTTACGGCGAAGCACAGGGTATCCACGCCCGCCAACTGGAAGCGGGGCGATGACGTCATAATCGCCGGATCCGTCTCGGACGAGGAAGCGAAGAAGATCTATCCCGACGGATGGAAAGCGCCGCGGCCGTACATCCGCATCGTGCCGCAGCCGGGAATGCAGGACGCGGGCGCCGCGACGTAGCCGGCAAAACGAAACGTAAGGGAGTGCGGCCGGCGTCACCGGACGAAGGCCGCACTCCGCATCTGGGACTGCGGGAGAATCTTCCGCAGTTCACCCTGCTGGTCGTGGTCAATGCGTTCGTCGGCGCGATGGTGGGGATGGAGCGCAGCATCCTCCCCGCCATCGCAGAGGACGAGTTTCAGCTGGTCGCGAGAACGGCGGTTCTGTCGTTCATCCTCGTCTTCGGCATTACCAAGGCGCTGACCAACTACGCAGCGGGGCGACTCTCCGACCGGATCGGACGCAAGCACGTTCTGGTCGCGGGCTGGCTCGTCGCCGTCCCGGTGCCGTTCATGCTGATGTGGGCGCCGGGCTGGAGCTGGATCCTGGCGGCCAACGTGCTGCTTGGCGCGAGCCAGGGGCTCACCTGGTCCACGACGGTCATCATGAAGATTGACCTCGTGGGCGCCGAGCGACGCGGCCTCGCGATGGGTCTGAACGAGTTCGCAGGATATGTCGCCGTCGCTGCCTCCGCGCTGCTCACCGGCATTCTGGCCGCGCGCTACGGGCTGCGTCCCGAGCCGTTCTACCCGGGGGTCGCGTTCGTGATCATCGGGCTCGCTCTCTCGGCGCTGCTGATCAGGGACACGGGTGCCCACGTCGCGGCTGAGTCCGCGGCGATGAGTCCGGCCGGCGCAGTCAGTGCGCGCGCCGTCTTCACGCGCACCACTTTCTCGGACCGTGACCTGTCGGCGGTGACGCAGGCCGGCTTCGTGAACAACCTCAACGACGGCATGGCCTGGGGGCTCTTCCCTCTGGTCTTCGCGGCAGCCGGACTCGGCCTCGAAGAGATCGGCGTCCTCGCCGCCATCTATCCCGCGACGTGGGGCATCGCGCAGCTGTGCACCGGTGCGCTGTCCGACACCCTGGGTCGCAAGTGGCTCATCGCCACGGGGATGTGGGTTCAGGCCGGCGGAATATGGGTGGTGAGCGCGTCGGACACCTTGCTGTCGTTCGCATTCGGTGGCGTGCTGCTGGGACTGGGAACGGCGATGGTGTACCCGACGCTTCTCGCGGCGATAGGGGACGTGACGCATCCGTCGTGGCGCGCGTCGGCGGTCGGCGTGTACCGGCTCTGGCGCGATCTCGGCTACGCGGCAGGCGCGCTGCTGGCTGGCGTCGCCGCGGACATGTTGGGGTCCGGTTCAGCGATGCTGCTCATTGCCGCGCTCACGGCGGCGTCAGGCGTCGTGGTTGCGGTGAGGATGAGAGAAACGCGCCGGCCGTCGTCCGGCGAGGTGGCGGTTTGAGTAATATCCGGCCGTGACCGCAGCCTCACTGGACGTGACCGAGCAGTCGCCGGCAGCCGCACCGGAGGAGACGGCGGCCGTCCCCCCGTCGGGGGACAGACGCCGCCGTTACTCGGCGTTCCGCCGGACGCTGCTCCTGGCCGCGGCGCTGGTTATAGTCATCGCGGGGCTGCGCGCTGCAGCGCCGGTGCTCGCGCCGATGGCTCTGGCGGCGTTCATAACCGTGGTGAGCATCCCGCCGCTGCAATGGATGCGCCGGAGGGGAGTCCCAGTTCCCATAGCGGTGTTCATCATCGTCCTGGTGGACGCGACGATCATCGCGGCATTCGGGGTAATCATCCTGCAGTCGGCCATCGAGCTTCGAGCGGTCGCGCCCGAATATCTGGCACGCGTCCAGGCTCTCGAGTTGCAGCTGATCGAGAGACTGCAGGCGGCCGGCTACGATATCTCAGCCGTATCGTATCAGGAAGTCGTGAACCCGGAGCGGATCTTCGGCCTCATCACCGGAACGGCGCTGAAGATCACTAGCATCGCGGGGCTGGCGCTGCTCGTCCTGTTGTACGTCGTCTTCATGCTGGCCGAGTCAACGTCGCTTCCTGGAACGCTGCGGCAGGCGTTCGGCGAGACGCTTCCGGTATCGAAACGGCTCCGCGAGATCGTCGCTGACGTGCAGCATTATCTCACGCTCAAGACCGTGATCAGTCTCGCTACAGGCATCCTTGCGGGGACCGCGGCCGCCCTCATCGGAGTGGATTTCGCGCTGTTCTGGGGCTTTCTCGCGTTCGTGCTGAACTACATCCCGAGTATCGGGTCGTTTCTGGCGGCCGTTCCCGCGATCGGTGTCGCGCTGCTGCAACTCGGTCCGGGACCGGCTGCCCTGCTGGCCCTCGTCTACATCGCCATCAACCTCGTTCTTGGCAGCATTCTCGACCCGATACTCGTCGGCCGAAGCCTTCGGCTATCGACACTCGTGGTGCTGCTGGCGCTGATGTTCTGGGGATTTGTCTGGGGAATAATCGGGATGTTCCTGGCGGTGCCGCTTACGGCTGCGGCGAAGATCGCGATGGAAAACAATCCGAGCCTGCGTCCGGTCGCGATACTGCTCGGTCCCGTGAGAGAGCGACGCGGGAATCGAATGGCGGGAGGCGACTGACTTCGCCTGCCGCAGTCCGGGATCAATGACTCTGACCCCATGAAAAAAGCGGGGGAAGGCTGGCTGCCTTCCCCCGCCTTGTGTTACGATGCCGCGATTACTTGCAGTTCTTGCCCTGCGGTCCCTTCGGCACGCATGGAGCGGGATCATCACCGCCGCCCCCGCCGCCGCCAGTGCCGCCGCCGCTGCCGTCCGCCGTGGCCGTCACGCCGCCCAGCTCATCCTGAATGTTCTTGAGCGGGCTGAACACGAACAGATCGCCGCTGCTGTTGCCGCCCCAGAGGATTCCGATCAGGGTGGCGTTGTCGCCGCTGAGCGTGAACACAGGCGAGCCACTGTCGCCGCCCTGAACCAGCACAGTACCGCTCTTCTGGACGATTGTCTGACACAGCAGCTGTACGCTACTGCCCGACACGTTGACCGTGACGCAGCTGTTCGTGACGTTGCCCTGGCTCCAGCCCGTCGTGCGGCCGACCTTGTTCACCGTTCCGCTGAAGCTCGTGCTGTTGTTGTTCTGGGCCGTCACCGTGAAGGCGCCGGTCACTTCCAGCGACCTGTTGTTGGCGCCGCTCGTCTTCGCGATCACGCCCCGATCCGACGAGACGCCGCTGGCGTACAGCGCGCGCGAAGCATCGCTGTACCGGCACTTCTTGCCGGCCGAGCAGCCGGGGAGGCTTCCATAGTCCGGGTCGGCGGCTTCGGTCGCTATGACGGTCCCGTCAACGCTGCTCGTGGGCTGATAGTATAGCGTGCCCTCGGTGCCGCCCTGCCTGCTGGTGCAGTGAGAGTTGGTTATGAACGAGCGCCCGCCTGCGTGATCCACGTTGAAGCCCATGGTGCACAGGTAGCCGCTGAAGTGAATCTGGATGCCGCCCCTCGTGGGGCGCCATCGTCCCTGCAGGCTGACCATGTTGTGGATCGGCTCCGTCACGACGACCTGATAGTCATTCGACGAAACACCGCGCGCCTCGAGCGCCCGCTGAACTCCGCCGGCGGCATTCGCGTTCTCCACGCCGAAGACGAGCTTGCCTGCGGCCTCGTCGTGGTCTGCGAACACGGTTCCGCCCATGGCCATCACGGCCGGCGACGTGCGCGCGAACAGCTCGGCGAGCCGGTCCTGCGCCACGCCGCGCGAAAGCGACGCGTCCTGCAGTGGGGCGGTCGGATCAGGAGAGTCGGCGCAACCTATCACGACAAAGGCTGCGGCTGCGATCCAGAGGTGGGAGACTGTTCTGCTCATGTGCTACCATGCGCAAATCGCGCGGCTGAGGGTGACACGCTCGTGCGCACCTGGTGAGCAGGGCTCACAGGCGCGGGCGACCCATATAACGTGAAACGATTGGGGTCATTGTCAACGACGATTATGCGGCCGGCGCCGCATCACGATCCGTGCCTTTCGCGGCGATTGTCCACGAACGGAGACAGTGCAGCTATGCGGCCGGGGCCGTGCGCCTGTACTCGATGTAGTGCGCCGTCTCGTCAGCGACCTCGCGTCCGTGGAGAGACTCCACCACCGAGAGCGCCATGTCTATTCCCGCGGACACTCCAGCCGATGTAACGATCCCGTCATTGACCACCCGCAGCTCCTGATCGACGGTGATCGAAGGGTCGAGCGCGGCCAGCGCGTCGAGCGAACTCCAGTGAGTGGTCGCGCGACGGTGGGCGAGGAGCCCCGCGCGCGCCAGCAGCAGTGCGCCGGTGCACACCGATGTCATCATCTCGGTCGTCGCTGACTGCTGCCGTATCCATTCCAGGACCGCTTCGTTCGCGAGCAGCGGCCGCGTTCCGAAGCCACCGGGCACGACGAGCAGATCCACGCGCGGTGCGCTCGCGAAGTCGTAATCGGGAATCACGCGCAGGCCGCCCGTCGCCGTGATCTCTCCGGGAGCCGGAGCGATGGTGAACACACGAAACGGCGCGCCGTCGTCGGACCTCCGCGATTCGACGCCCGGCTCGAGCCGCGTGCGCGAGAAGACTTCGAACGGCCCTGCGAAATCGAGGACTTCGACGTTGTCGAAGATCAAAATGCCGACGTTCCGGCGTCGCGGTGGTGTCACGCCGTGTGCGGCCCGGAGGCGCCTATCTGTCGGCGGCCGTCATGCCGGCGGCGGCCGCTGTCGCCCAGGTCCGGGCGGGCGCGCTTTCGTTTCCGACGCGGTCCACGGCCACGACCACGACGGCGTCCACGCCGCTGCCATCGGGATCCCACGCTGTGTGCACGCGCTCCCAGCCAGGCAGCACCCGCGTTTCCCAGTGGCCGCCGCGCAGCTCATACACCACCCAGTGCCTGACCTGCTTGCCGTCCCCCGGCGCGAACTGAACCCGCAGCGCGCCCGTCGCCGGGTCGAGAGTCGCGGTCGTGACGGGTAGCGCGGGCGGAACGGGATCGAGCCACGGCGACGCGGGCACGAGGGCGGGCTCGGCGTACGCCTTCCACAGGCGGCTCGCGATCGAGTCTCTGTCCGCGCCGAGGACGCGCATGCTGAAGTGAATGTTGCCGCTCGCGCCGGCGCGGTCGCGCGTCAGTCGCACCTGCTCCAGGATCTCCGCGGCGCGCCAGCTGTGGCCACCGGTATCCTCGACGTCTGCCTTGCTGGTGAAAAGCCCGGGCCATATGTGGCGCTGGTGGGTGTTCTCGCCGACCCACCAGTCGAGCAGGCGGTCGTACGGCTGCTGCGGCGCGCTGACTCTCCAGTACAGCTGGGGCGCTACGTAGTCGAGCCAGCCGTTGCGTATCCACTTCCGTGAATCGGCAAAGATCTCGACGTAAGAGTCGAGTCCGACCACGCCGTCGGGATGACCCGGCCTCCAGATCCCGAACGGACTGACACCGAACTTGACCCAGGGCTTTGCTTCGTGAATTCCGCGATACAGCTCGGACACGAGCCGGTCCACGTTGTGCCGCCGCCAGTCCGCGCGCTCGAGCCTGCCCCCTGAGCGCCGATACTTGCGCCAGCTCGCGTCATCGGGGAAGGGCAGCGTCCTGCCGCGCGCGTTCGTCTCGCGGTACGGGTAGAAATAGTCGTCTATGTGGATGCCATCCACGTCGTAGCGGCGGACGACGTCGAGGATGACGGCCCGCGTGTGCGCGAGCACCTCGGGCTCCCCCGGATCCATCCACACATACGACCCGTACTTTCGCACCAGGTCCGGCCGGCGCACGCTGATATGGTTGCGCGCCGGTTTCACCGACGAGGCCGCGTGCCGCGCGCGATACGGGTTGAACCAGGCGTGCAGCTCGAGTCCGCGCCGGTGCGCTTCCTCGATCGCGAATGCCAGCGGATCGTAGAGCGGCTCAGGTGCCACCCCCTGCCGACCGGAGAGCACGGCCGACCACGGCTCCAGCTCCGAGGAATACAGCGCGTCGCCGGATGGGCGCACCTGGAAGACCACAGCGTTCAGGCCGACCGCGGCCGCCCGGTCCAGTATCGCGATCAGCTCCGCTTTCTGCCTGTCGGCGGACAGCCCCGGGCGCGAAGGCCAGTCGAGGTTGCCGACCGTCGCGACCCACACGCCACGGAACTCGCGGCTGATCGAAGGCGGGGCCGGCGGCGGCGCAGCAGCCGCTTCCGCTGCAGCCGCGCGCGCCCGCGGCTCCTCGACGATCAGAGCGTGACCGATGCTGTCCTGCCCGGCTGTCGCCAGGACTGTGATCGTTAGTGCGGTGAATGCTGTCTGGAGCACGGCGACTGCTGGTTGAGGCGAATGGCTTCCTGCAGGGCTCAACCTGTGCTGAGCCCTGTACGCGGAGGCCACACTCTTACGCGTAGCCGCCGAAAAAACAATGACGATTTGCTGGGGTCGCGCTAACCGGGCCTAACGGGCGTCTGCGCTGAATTCCGGGAGCGCCCGCGGCGACACGACGTCGAGTGGTCCGTCGCCCGTCACGAATCGACGATGATAATCCACCTGCCCCAGGTGATACCCCAGGTGCGCGGCGAGATGTACCAGCAGGTCAACAGTGCTGACCTTGCGTCCCGCGATCGGCACAGGGAACTCGGCGGTGAGCTCAGCCGGCGACAGCCGGGGCAGTGCCCGCTGCACGGCGGCGATGGCGGCTTCCAGCTCGGCGACGAGCTTCGCTCGCGGAAGACCCCGGCTGGCAAACTCAGCATCCCGGTCGCGCACGAAGCCGCTGCGGTCGAGCACGGCGCCGATGAAATACTGCACGTTGCCGGCGACGTGCAGAGCTAGCGTGCCCGCCGAGTTCGCGATCCCCGGTGCAACCCGCCAGAGCGCCTCGTCCGACGGATACGCCTCGATCTCGTCCATCAGTCCGCGCAGGTCGCGCGTCAGAACGTGCTCGATCGCTCTGCGCATCGCTTGTGCTCCCCTCAGCCGCCGCTCACGGCGGCAATTATCAGTATCCTCGAGTCGCCCGTCAGCGGCGTATCGAGACCCTGCAGGAACCGAATGCTTTCCTCTCCGACGAAGACGTTGACGTGCGGCCTGACCTCCCCGCGCTCATCGAGCACCCGGTCCGCAACCGCGGCCGACTTCCGCGACAGCGCCGAAAGCGCTTCACCCGCGGTGGCGCACGGTTCCTCCAGCGTCACCGTCGTCCGGCCGCCAACCAGGTCGGCCAGCGCGCGTGGAAGCTCGACGGTGATCATGCGCGGGTCACCGCTGCCTTCACGCAGACGACCGGTGGAAGTCCGTCGGCAAGCTCACGCCAGGACTCGCCGTCGTCGGATGAGCCGTACACCTTTCCCGCGCGCGTCCCGAAGTAGATGCCGGCCGGGTCGCGGCTGTCGGCCGTGAGTGCGTCGCGCAGCACGGTCTCGTACGCTCCGCTCTGCGGCAGCCCCTTTTCCAGAGCCTCCCAGCTGCCGCCCGCGTCGCGCGTGCGGTAAACCCGCAGGCGCGCGTCGGGGGTGCAGCGGAACTCGTCCGACTCGAGCGGAACTATGTAAACCGTGTCGCGGTCACGCGGGTGCATCTGCATCGCGAATCCGAAATCGGACGGCACACCGTTGGCGATGTCGTGCCAGCTGTCGCCCCAGTCGTCGCTCCTGTACAGCCCCCAGTGGTTCTGCAGGAACAGGCGCTCGGGGCGGGCGGGGTGGTGCACGACCTTGTGCACACATTGTCCGAACTCGGGGAACTTGTCGGGGAGAAACTCCGCCCTGACACCAACGTTGCGCGCACGCCAGGTCTCGCCGCCGTCGTCGGTCCGGTACACGCCGGCTGCGGATACCGCAACGAGCATCCTGTTCGCATTCGACGGATCGAGCACGATCGTGTGCAGGCACAGTCCGCCGCCGCCCGGCTGCCATTGCGCGCGTTGTTCGTTGGCGAGCAGCCCTCTTACCGGCGCCCAGCTCTCGCCCCGGTCGCGCGACTGGAACAGCATCGCCGGCTCGACGCCGCAGTACAGCACGTCAGGCTCTTCAGCCCGCCCGGGCGTGATCTGCCAGATCTGTGTCAACGCCAGCCCGGAGTCCTCGGAGAACCGGACCGCGTGACGCTCCGGATCGCTCCACGTCCGGCCTCCGTCATCGCTCATTCGAATGGTGCCGCCCCAGTGGAAGCTGCGGGTGGCTGCGAACGTGCGCGGTTTCGCGCCGCGCGTGTCGTGCAGCATCGCGTACACCGCTTCGCCGCGAAAGTGGGGGCCGTCCACGGTCCATTTCTGCCGCCCGCCATCCGACCTGAGGATGAACGCGCCCTTCATCGTGCCCACGAGCACGACGACGCCGTCTCTCGCACTGCCATTTCCCGACGTGGCCATCGCTTGCCTCCGGTCCGGGGCAGCCGCCCGGTCCCGACACTGGCGGCTGTGTAGTACGGGATGATATCCGCCCGCCGGCCGGTGGAGCAAATCGGGTGGCGCCTCGCCCTGCAACGGCGGCCCTGACCGTCTGTTCTCGCCCGCCGGCTGAAACTTTACCCGCTCCTGCCGCGTACTGTGGAAGTAGCCGATTGTTTACGCCGTTCACCGCGCCAGTGCAGGGCAAGTTGCGCAGACCGTTCGGATTGGTTTACACTGTTAACCTATGACAATCTCACGTGAACGGGTCCTGACCTCGGCCTGCGATCTGTACCTCGCCGATGGTCTGGACGGCTTCTCCATGCGGCGGCTTGCCAACGAGTTGGGCGTCACGGCGCCGGCTCTGTACCGGCACTATCCGGCCAAGGAAGCGCTCCTCAGGGACGTGGTTGGCGAGGCGTTCAAGGTCTTCGGCGCCTACCTGTACAAGGCACTGGAGGGAGGCACGCCGCAGGAGCGGCTGCGGCTTACCGGTGAGGGATACGTCGCGTTCGCGCTGGAGCATCCGCGCTACTACGAGGTGATCCACGCATCGCCCCGTCTGCTCGGTTTCTCCGACCTTCCGGCGGACGTTTCTGCGCAGGCGTGCGGCACGAAGCAGTTCCTGGTGGACCGCGTGCGCGAGTGCATGGACGCGCGCGTCCTCGCCGCCGACGACCCGGAGATAGTCGCCGCGGCGATATGGGCGTCCTCCCATGGCCTTGTGTCGCTGTTCCTCGGGGGATCGCTGTCAATGCAGAAAGCCGATTTCGTGAGCTTCTACCATCTGGCGCTCTCGCGCCTGTTCATGGGACTGGCAGGGGAGGCGTTCGTCCCGCGCTTTCAGCGTCCGGCGGCCGCACCTCTCGCACTGGGGCTCGCACGTTGAACTGCCTCACCATTTCCCGACGCCACAGGTGGGTGGCCAGGCTGGCGCTGGCGGTGGGCATCGTCACCGCCCCGGCAATGGCGGGCGGTCAGGGCGTCCCATCTGCGGCCACTCCCGCGGATACGCTCACGCTGGAGCGCGCGGTACAGACCGCGCTGCAGCGCAACCGCGAGGTTCGCGGTGCGCAGCTCGCGCTCGCGCAGGCGCGCGGTCAGGCGGCCGAGGCATGGGCCGGAGTGCTTCCTGCCGTGGACCTGAACGCGAGCTTCACGCGCAACATCTCACCGCCAGTGTCGTTTCTCCCGGCGCGTCTCCTCGATCCTGAAGCGGGGCCCGACGATCTGGTTCCGGTGAGGTTCGGCGCGGACAATCTGTGGAATTCGACCATCCGGCTGGAGCAGCCACTCTTCCAGGCGCAGGCTTTTCTCGGTGTCGGTGCGGCGCGACGCTACCTCACGTTGCAGGAGGAAGTCCTCCGCGGTGCGGTCCAGTCGGTGGTTACGCGCGTCCGGATCGCGTACTACGACGTCCTCCTCGGCTCCGAGCAGGCCCGGCTTCTGGAGAGCTCGGTCGAGCGCGTGCGGGCGGCACTGGCCGAGACCCGCGCGATGTACCAGGCCGGGGTCGCGTCCGAGTACGACGTCCTCCGCCTCGAGGTGGAGCTCGCCAACCTCGAGCCGAGCCTTCGCCGCGCGCGCAACTCCGTGACGCAGGCGCGCCGGAACCTTGCAGTGGAGCTGGGGATCAGCGAGGTGGACGAGGTCGCGGTCACCGGCTCGCTCGCCGAGTTGAACATCGCCTCTCCCGAGGCCAACACCGCGGCAAATCGCAGCGTTCTTCAGGTGGCCGGGCTGCCCATCGCCGATCCGCTGCCCTCTGCCGAGTCGCTCGTCTCGATGGCGGAGGAGGGAAGGTCCGACATCCGGCAGCTGGAGCTGACCCGCAGCCTCCGTCGCACGGAGCTGCGCGCGGAGCAGCTCGAGTACGCGCCCAAGATCACGGTCTTCGGCAACTACATCATCAATGCGCAGCAGAATGGAGCTCCCTCGTTCTTCGGGACGGGCAACGAGCGCTCGTACGGGCGTTCAGCCGGGATCTCACTGAGCATGCCGATCTTCAACGGATTCCGGGAGAATGCGCGGATCCGCCAGCGCCGCGCAGTCGTGCGCAGCGTCGAGACCCAGGCGGAACTGGCGCGCGACCGTGCCGAGGCGCAGGTGCGCACGCTCGTCGATCGTGTGGAGGAGGCGGCCGACCGCGCCGAGGGGCAGCGACTGGCCGTGCAGCAGGCCCGGCGCGGGTTCGAGATCGCTGCGGTTCAGTACCGTGAAGGCATCAGCAGTCAGCTGGAGCGAACCGACGCCGAAGTCGCCCTGCGGCAAAGCGAGTTCAACTACGCCCAGGCCGTGTACGACTATCTCGTGGCGCGGGCGCAGCTCGATGAGGCCGTCGGCCGCACTCCCGGGGTGAACGGTCGCATCCCCGTCGTGCAGAGAGGTGGTGGATGAAGCCGCGTCTCATTCTCTCCGGAATCAGGAAGCTTTGGTCCGGTCGCGCCGCGCGCGTCGGACCGTACTCACAGTCTTTTTCGGGATCGCTCATGTCTGCTCACAAGCGCGTGCTGCTGGGCACGCTCGCGTCAACGCTGCTCGTCGGGATCGCAGCCGGCTGCTCCGGTTCGTCGGAGGCCAGCACCACGGAGGATACGGCGCAGACCGGCCGCATCATCAACGTCGAAGTCACCCCGATACGGACGACGGAGTTCCTGGAGCAGATCCGGCTCACGGGCACGGTCACGGCCAATCGGGACGTGACGGTGTCGGCTGAGGAAGCCGGCGTGATACGCGCCCTGCCGGTTCCGAAGGGGAACAACGTGTCGGCGGGCCAGGTGATCGCGCGCATAGATGATCGCATTCTCCGTGCGCAGGTCGCTCAGGCCCGTGCCCAGGCGGAGATCGCCAGGGAGCTGGCCGACCGCAGGAGCAGGTTGTTCACCGAGAGCAAGGTCGGCAGCGAGCTCGCCGTGCTCGAGGCGCGCTCGAACGCACAGCAGGCTGCAGCCAACCTGCAGGCCCTCACCGAGCGGTTGAACCGGACCGCCGTGCGCGCGCCGGTGTCCGGCATACTCGACGACCGTCACGTGGAGGTCGGCACGATGGTGTCCATGGGCACGCCGATCGCGCGCATCATCGAGGTGAACCCCGCCAAGATCACGGCGGGTGTGCCCGAGCGGTTCGCCGGCGACGTGCTGCCGGGCACCCCCACGCGCATCACCTTCGACGTTCTTCCCGGGCGCACGTTCGATGCGCGGGTGAGCTACGTCGGAACCGCCGTGAACCCGCGCAATCGCACCTTCCCGCTCGAGGTCGTCCTGCCGAACGCGGGGCGCGCGATCAAGCCCGAGATGGTGGCCAACGTCGAGGTCGTGCGACGGAGCGTGCACCAGGCGATCGTCGTGCCGCAGGAGGCGCTCGTTCGTGTGGAGGATGGATTCGTTGCCTACGTCGTGGATGAGTCTTCCGGCCGTCCGGTGGCGCGGGTGCGGCAGCTCACGCTCGGCGCCTCGCAGCGCAACCAGGTCGTGGTCGAATCGGGGCTCGTCGTCGGCGACAAGCTCATCGTCGTGGGTCAGAATCAGGTCGCTGATGGCGACCGCGTCGCGGTTGTGACGACGCCGCAGGAGGCGGTGCAGGCCGCCTCCCCGGAAGCGCCATGAGCCGGCGCCCGATCAAGCCGGATCCTCCGCACCCGGGGGAGGCCGAAGGAGGTGCCATGAAACAGGGCGCGCGCAAGTACAAGGAGTTCCCGCCCACGAGTTTTGCCGTCGCGAATCGTGTGAGCGCGGTGGTCCTCCTCGTGTTCATCGCGATCATGGGACTGATCTCATACCGGGCGATTCCGCGCGAGGCGTCGCCCGAGGTCGAGATCCCGATCATCGTCGTGACCACCGTGTATCCGGGGGTGTCACCGTCCGACATCGAGACTCTGGTCACACGTCCGCTCGAGGACGAGCTGAACACGCTCTCCGAGATCAAGGAGCTCACCTCGACGTCGGTCGAGGGCTATTCCAGCATTACCGCCGAGTTCGAGACGTCGGTGGATCTGACAGAAGCGCTGCAGAAGGTGCGCGACAAGGTTGATCTGGCCCGCCCGGAGCTGCCGGCGGACGCCGAAGAGCCGTCGATCCTGGAGATAAACCTCTCCGAGTTTCCCATAATGCAGGTCAATCTCTCCGGTGAATACGGCCTAGTCCGGCTGAAGGAGATCGCCGAGGAGATGCAGACGCGGCTGGAGCAGCTGCCGCAGGTGCTGCGCGCCGACATCCGAGGCGGCCTCGAGCGCGAAGTAAAGGTCGAGGTGGACCTGCCCCGGCTGCAGTACTACGCGCTGTCCCTCGACGACGTCGTGGACGCGATCCGCGGCGAAAACGTGAACGTCCCCGGCGGCTCGATAGACGTGGGCAGTCTGAAGTACCTCGTGCGGGTGGATGGGGAGTTCCCGGATCCCGCCGTCATCGAGGACATCGTGGTCAAGACGCTGGACGACCGGCCGGTGTACGTGCGCGATCTGGCGCGCGTGGAGTTCGGCTTCGCCGAGCGGGAGAGCTTCGCGCGGCTCGACGGCACGCCCGTGGTGACGCTGGACATCGTCAAGCGCTCCGGACAGAACATCATCGAGACGTCGCAGGCGGTGAAGCGGGTGATCGCGGAGATGGAGCGGCTCTTCCCGCCGACGACCGTCGTCAAGATCACGTCGGACCAGTCGGACGACATCAACCTGATGGTGTCCAGCCTGGAGAACAACATCATCTCCGGGCTGCTGCTGATCGTGGCCGTGCTGCTGTTCTTCCTCGGCCTGCGCAACTCCTCGTTCGTCGCGATCTCGATTCCGGCCTCGATGCTCCTCTCCTTCATCATCCTGAAGGCGATGGGGATCACGCTCAACATGGTTGTGCTGTTCTCCCTGATCCTCGCGCTCGGGATGCTGGTGGACAACGCCATCGTGGTCGTGGAGAACATCTACCGCTACATGGAGGAAGGCTGGAACCGGCGCGACGCAGCAATAAAGGCCACCGGCGAAGTGGCCATGCCGATCATCGGCTCGACTGCCACTACGGTCGCCGCGTTCATGCCCCTCCTTTTCTGGCCCGGGATCGTCGGCGACTTCATGAAGTACCTGCCGATCACGCTGATCGTGACTCTGTCCAGCTCGCTGTTCGTGGCGATCGTGATCGTGCCGACGCTGTGCTCGATGTTCATGCGCACGGTGGATGAGCCGCACGTGCCGCTCACGCGCACGGCGCGCTGGACGCTGCGCGGCGCGGGGATACTCGTCCTGCTGCTGATCGCGGCCGCCAATCCGCTGACGGCGCTGCTGCTCGCCGTCACCGGTGGGGCGCTGTACTTCCTGCACGTCCACGCTATGGATCAGTTTGCCGACCGGTTCCAGCATGGCCTGCTTCCGCGAATCGTGGCGTTCTACGAGCGGCAGCTGCGCTGGGCGCTCGGCCACCGGAAGCTTGTGATCGGCGGCTCTCTCGCGGCGTTCGTCGTCACCTTCGTGCTGTTCGGGATGTTCAACAGCGGCGTGGAGTATTTCCCCGAGAGCATTCCGCCGGCCCAGGCGGCGGTCACCATCGAGACTCCGACCGGAACGCGCGCGGCGTTCACCGACGGGCTCGCCCGTCGCATCGAGGGGGAGCTTCGCGGCCTGCCCGGGATGGAGGACGCCGAGTCAGTCGTCGCCACGGTAGGAGGCGCGCCGAGCGATGGCGGCTTCACGGGCGCCAGCAGCGGGCCCAATACCGGCCGGGTGACCGTGAACTTCCTCCGCTTCGAGGAGCGCGAGCACGACACCTTCGTCACGCTCCGCAACATGCAGGAGAGGCTGGGGCAGCAGATCGCCGGCGCCGAGATCGCGGTGGACAAGCCACCCAACGGCCCGCCCTCTGGCCCGCCAGTGAGCGTGGAGATCGTGGGCACCGACGCGGCCGTGCTGAAGCAGCTGTCCGATCGTGTGCTGTCGGTTCTCCGCGAGGCCCCGGTATACTCGAAACTGGTTGGGCTGGAGAGCGATCTGGACGACGCGCGCCCGGAGCTGTTCGTGAGCGTCGATCGCGACCGGGCCGGCCTCTACGACCTGACGACTGCCAAGGTTGGCGGCGCCATCCGGGGGGCGATACAGGGTGTCGAGGCCGCCAAGTTCCGTACCGGCAACGACGAGTACGACATCATGGTGCGCCTCGCGCCCCAGTGGCGTGAGGATCTCGCCTCGCTCCGCGAGCTGAACGTGATGGCGGAAGACAGGCAGATTCCCTTGTCCTCCGTGGCGAGATGGGAGGTGCGCGACGGGCTCGGCAGCATCAAGCGGAAGGACATGGACCGCGTTGCGACGGTCACGGCGGACGTGCGCGCGGGGCTGAACACGAATGCGGTGCTCGCCGAGGTGCAGGAGACGCTGGCGCCGTTCGTCGAGTCGCAGCTGCCGCCCGGTTACGCGCTGCGCTATACCGGCCAGCAGGAAGACCAGCAGGAGGCACAGGCGTTCCTGATCGCGGCGTTCGCGATCGCGCTGATGCTCATCGCGTTCATCCTGATCTCGCAGTTCAACTCTGTGATCAAGCCGGTCATCATCCTGTCGTCCGTGATGATGTCCACCGTCGGCGTGTTCCTCGGCCTCATGGTCTTCAGGATGCCCTTCGTGATCATCATGACCGGTGTCGGGATCATCTCGCTCGCCGGCATCGTGGTGAACAACGCCATCGTGCTCGTGGATTACATCGACACGCTGCGCGTCCGCGACGGAGTTGACCGGCGGGATGCGATCATCCGCGGCGGTCTCACCCGCTTCCGCCCGGTGGTGCTCACCGCGATCACGACGGCCCTTGGATTGATACCGCTCGCGATCGGGCTCAACTTCGACTTCATCGGGCTGTTCAGCAGCCTGAACCCCGACTTCTACTGGGGCGGCGAGCAGGCTGCCTGGTGGGGACCGATGGCCGTGGCCGTCATCGTCGGCATTCTCGTGGCGACGTTCCTGACGCTGATCGTGGTGCCGGTGCTGTACTCGATCTTCGACGACCTGGGCGACGTTGCGCGCCGCCGGTACACGCACGACGGGGCGGCCGCGGGCGGGGAAGCGCTGGCGAAGGAAGCAGGCGACGAGGCAGCGGTCGGTGTCGCGGCGCTCGTTCGCAGTCCGGGATGAATGCCTGAAGGGGGTCGGGCGCTTCCGCGCCTGACCTCACCTGCGGGCTAGCGACAGGCTACGCGACGATACGCGAAGTTCACGCGCCGGGGGCCGTTGCTCCCCGGTCCCTCGATCCATGCGTGGAGCGAGTCGGCTGCGCCGCGCCGGTAACCGATCAGCTGCGGGAAATCGTGCCGCGGGTTCTCGAACACGACTGACGAATCCGTGATCTGCGTGGAGCGGAACTCCGCTGCGGGCTGGCCTGACGGCTGCGCCTGATAGGCAAGCACTCCATCCAGCTCGCGCAGTGTGATGAACTCGTGCTCCAGCAGTGAATCGCCCCTCGTCGTGCGGCTGGTTCCCAGCATGGTTCCGGCGCGGGGTGCTGTCCACCTCTCCTCGACGGTCCTTCGCGGCGACGACGCCTCCCAGCATCCCTCCAGCCACGCCAGACTCGCGATGCGCGCCGGCGCGGCCGATGCGATAGAGTCGCTGATCGCTGCTCCTGCGCTGGGCTGCGGATCCGCGGAGCGGAGGGCCGCGGCGACGTCGATCACCACGCTTGCAGGCGGCGTACGGGGAGTTCTCTCGACAGGGGCGTCAGCTGCTTCTACCGCGACTCCGATGAGAATTCCAGGCAGGAAAAGGCCCAGTCCGCGGCGCGCGAAATCATTGCGGGGGAAGCGGGGCTGGTGCGCCCGCCGCCTGGATTCCGCGGGCCGCGCCAGCAGCCGTACCTGACGAAAGTCCCGGGCAACGCCGGCGCTGCGTCCAGGCGAGATCGCATCGTCCGCCCTGCGCTGAGCGTGCAGCGGCTCAGCGGCCGCCGCGCACAGCACGAAGGCACCAGCGCCGATGACTGCGTTTCGAAGCGTCACGCCGGGTAATCTAGCCCCGGGCTCGGGACACCGTCCTTCGTGCGTGACCCTCGCCTGACGGTTCCGCCCGATCAGCAGCGTGGCTCTCATCACATCACTCGCATATCTTCGCTCCGCCATGTCCTCCATCCCGGCATCCGCGGCGATTGCCATCGAGCTTCCTCCCTGGGTCGGCGAGCTGCGCGGCGCGAGGCGGTCCTGCGACTCACTCGAGGACCGGATGAGCGTGGCGATAGACGTCGCGCGCCGCAACGTGGAGCACGGTACGGGCGGGCCTTTCGGGGCCGCAGTGTTCGAGACGGAATCCGGAAGACTGGTGTCGGTGGGAATGAACCTCGTCGTTTCGTCGGGCAACGCATTTCTTCACGCCGAGACGGTCGCACTGATGTTCGCGCAGCGTGAGGTGGGAACCTTCTCGCTCCGGTCGCCGTCGCACGACCTGTTCACATCCTGCGCTCCGTGTGCCATGTGCCTCGGCGCCGTGCTGTGGTCCGGCGTGTCGCGACTGGTGAGCGGGGCGGCGCGGGAGGATGCGATGGAGATCGGGTTCGACGAGGGGCCGGTTTTCGACGCGTCGTACGAGTATCTCGTCTCGCGCGGGATAAACTGTCAGGCGGGAGTGCTGCGGGCCGAAGCCCGGGCCGTGCTGCAGGAATACCGCGCGCGTGGCGCGCCGATCTACAACGCATGACACAGGAAACCTCTCTCTCAGGATACGATCTCGAGGCGCTGGGCGGTCAGCTCCGGGACGCGAGCGCAGCGTTCACCGCCTGGTATCCCGGCGAAGCCGGGTCGCGCCAGCCGGTGCATACGGTGTACGGTGGGGCCCAGCTCTTCCGCGCGGAGACCGCAGCCCGGCTTGGCCAGCTCGCACTCGCCGCGTTCAGGGAATACGCCCCTGGTCCGGCAGATCTGGCTGCGGCCACCGGTATCGCCGACGATGCACTGGCGGCCCGCGTCCATGCGCGCGTGGCGGCGAAGCTGGAGCGGGAGGCGGTGGAGGACTTCCGCATCGACTTCGAGGATGGCTACGGCGTGCGGCCCGACGACGAGGAGGACGCCCAGGCGGTGGCCGTTGCGGGCGAGCTTGCGCGGGGGATGAAGGAAGGCTCGCTTCCGCCGTTCATCGGCATTCGCGTGAAGCCGGTGAACGAGGAGCTCCGCCCGCGAGCCACCCGCACCCTGGACCTGGTCATCACGACGCTGGTGCGTGAGGCGGAGGGCGCGCTTCCGGAAAGCTTCGTCGTTACGCTCCCCAAGATCACCATGGCGGGTCACGTCGAGTATTTCGCGGCGGCGCTCGCGTTGCTCGAGGAACGGCTTGGCCTCGCGCACGGAGCGCTTCGCTTCGAGATCATGGTCGAGACGCCGCAGTCCATCATCGACACCAGCGGCACATCGCCGCTGCTGCGCTTCATCGAGGCGGGGCGCGGCCGCATCACGGCGGCGCACTTCGGAACCTACGACTACACGGCTCTGCTCGGCATAACCGCCTCGCAGCAGCGCATGCAGCATCCGGCCTGTGACTTCGCCAAGCACGTCATGCAGGTATCGCTTTCGGGCACAGGCGTCTGGATATCCGACGGCTCGACCACCGTGCTGCCGGTCCCGCCGCATCGCGCGGCGAAGGGCGGGTCGCTCACGAAGCAGCAGCAGGCGGAGAACAGAGCGGTCGTGCACGGTGCGTGGCGGCTGCACTATGAGGACGTGCTGCACTCGCTGCGCGGCGGTTTTTACCAGGGCTGGGATCTGCACCCGGCTCAGATCGTGACGAGGTACGCTGCGCTGTACACGTTCTTTCTGACGGGAGTGGAGGCGGCTGGCGGGCGGCTGCGCAACTTCCTGGACAAGGCGGCGCAGGCGACGCTGGTGGGCGACGTGTTCGACGATGCGGCGACGGGGCAGGGGCTGCTGAACTTCTTTCTCCGCGGGATCAATTCCGGTGCGCTCACCGAGGAGGAAGTGATGGAGCTGAGTGGCGTCACCCTCGATGAGCTCAGCGGCCGTTCCTTCACGCGGATTCTCGCGGGCCGTCGCGGTTCGGCGGGCGAAGCGGTGGACGGCACCGTCGCAACTTCCGCGTAGGGCAGCGGCCGGGTGTCACCGCGCACGCTCGAGCTGCTCGACCTGATTGCCCGCTGGGTGCACGTGATCGCGGGCATCATGTGGATCGGGAACTCGCTGCTGTTCAACTGGCTGGATCGCATCCTCGAGCCGTCGTCGCGCAGGGGCGAGGGGATGCAGGGCGA
>DASUUI010000022.1:0-31054 GCA_036374155.1 Gemmatimonadaceae bacterium
GCCCTCGCTGCGGGTGAACGTGCCGCTGCTGTTCCCCTCGGTGAACGAGGACATCGAGCGCATCGAGATCCTCCTCGGCCCGGCCGCGGCGCTGTACGGCCCGAACAGCTCCTCCGGCGTCATGCACATCATCACCAAGTCACCGTTTACCTCGCAGGGTGGCACTCTCACGCTCGATGGCGGTGAGCGCAGCGTGATACGCGGTTCCGGACGGTATGCGGCGCTGCTGGGAGATCGCGTCGGCGTCAAGCTGTCCGGTGAGATCCTGCGCGGTAAGGACTGGCAGTACTTCGACCCGTCGGAGCCTGAGACGGTGCAGCGCCCGACCGGTGAGATCGTGAACGGCGTCGGCGTGCGCGTGCCGACTCCCAACGTCCGCGACTTCGATATCGAGAAGGAGTCTGGCGAGTTCCGCATCGACCTGCGTCCGCGCGCCGGGATGGAGTGGATCAATACCTACGGCATCACCCACGCCGGCAACTACATAGAGATCACCGGCGCGAACGGCGCGGCACAGGCGCGCGACTGGACGTACCAGACAATGCAGAGCCGCATGACCTGGAACCGGACGTTTGCTCAGATCTTCTACAACACGAGCGACGCGGGCAACAAGGACAGCCTTGACAACCGGGGCACGTACCTGCTGCGCACCGGCACGCCGATCGTGGACAAGTCGCGCGTGTTCTCGGCGCAGATCCAGCAGGGCATCGACTTCGGGCAGCGGCAGGAATTCATAATCGGCGCCGACTACATCGGAACGGACCCGCGTACCGGCGGCACGATCAATGGCCGGAACGAGGACATAGACGACGTGACTGAGGTTGGCGGCTACGTGCACTCCGTCACGCACCTGTCGCCCAAGTTCGACTTCGTCGCCGCGCTGCGCTTCGATACGCACAGCGAGATGGACGAGGACTTCTGGTCGCCACGCGCGGCCATCGTGTACAAGATCACAGAGCTGCAGAACCTGCGACTCACGTACAACCGCGCGTTCTCGACGCCGGCGAACTTCTCCTTCTTCCTCGACCTGCCCGCGGGAACGCTGCGCCCGACGGTCCCGTACGACATCCGCGCGCTGGGCGTCCCCGCCAGCGGCTTCACCTATGACAGGTCGTCCACCACCGGCGCGGGCGGATTGTACATGCGCTCGCCGTTCCCGGTGCTGGGACCGAACCCCGCGGGCACGCCGGCGTTTGCTCCGAACACGCGGCTCGATGCGGATGCAGGGCTGCTGTACCGCACGATCGTCGCGGGCAACCAGACCGCTTTCGTGAACGCGCTGCTGGCCGCGGGCGTCACGCCTCAGAACGTCTCGACGGTTTTCGGCGCCCTGGTCGGAGCCTCCCCGCCGACTACGGTCGGCACCGTGTTGCGCCTGTTCAACCCCAGCGGTGTAGGTACACCGGCCGGTCCCTTCGCCACCGTCGTCGCTCCTGGTGAGCTGACGGATGTCGAGCCGCTGAAGGCCTCCTTCAACAACGTTCTCGAGCTCGGCTACAAGGGAATCATCGGCGACAAGCTGCGACTGGCAGTTGACCTCTGGACGCAGAAGCGGGAGAACTTCATCACCCCTGCGGTGAACGTGAGCCCCAACGCGTTCATGGATCCGACGACGCTGGGCGCGTACATCGCTGGTATCCTCACCGCCCAGGCACAGCAGGGTCGCGTTCCGGCAGCTGCTGTGGCGCCGCTGACACAGGGATTCACGACTACTCTCGCACAGGTGCCTGTCGGCACCGTCGTACCCGACCAGCCGGGCGTGGACCCCAACGTGGCGCTCACCAACCGTACCGATCTCGTCTTCACCTACCGCAACATCGATCAGTCGATCAACCTGTGGGGAAGCGACCTCGCCATCGACCTGTCGCTGAACCAGCTGTGGTCGCTGATCGGGACGTATTCCTACATCAACAAGACGACGTTCCCCGAAGTGCAGTCCGGCGTTGACGTGCTTCGCCTCAACGCGGCCAACCACAAGGGATCGCTGACTACGCGTTACCGCAATGAGCTCACCGGCTGGGGCGCCGAGCTGCGCGGCCGGTATGTGAACGCGTTCCCGGTCAACTCCGGCGTGTACGTCGGCGAAGTACCCGTCAACGCGTTCCTCGATGCGAGCGTTTCCTACAGGCTGCCGCTGGTGGGCCGTGGCGCCATGATCTCGCTGTCCGGCACCAACATCCTGGACAACAAGCGCAACTCCTTCATCGGCGTCCCCGAAGTCGGGCGCATGCTGATGACGCGGCTGCAGTACACTTTCTGAACGGGTAACTGTCGGCCGCTGGCCGGCAGCAGGGAACGGCCCGGGCGCTGCCCGGGCCGTTTTGCATTGGAGCGTAAACCCGGGCGGTCAGGCGGGGTACTAATCACAGGTCAAGCTCTTCGCCTACTCCCGAGGTCTCAGCCGATGCGGTACGTCATCCCTTCCGCCCTTCTCGCGATCGTCCTCTCTGCTCCGGCAGCTGCGGCGCAGCAGCCGTCTCCCTCCGCGAGCGAGCAGTCGTCCACGACACAGTCCAGCGCTTCGGCCCGGGCACAGGCCCGTACCGCCGGCGATTCGCTCAGGATCGAGATCACTCCGGAGCTGCAGCGGACGCTCGACGAGCTTGCCGCGTCGCTCGAGCGGGTCGGGCGCAGGATCGCGAATGACCCGGAGCTCCGAAACTCGGCCGTCCGCGCCGCGCAGGGGTTCGTGGGGATCGCCGAGGTGGTTGTCGTCCAGCAGGCGGCAATCCTGCAGGAAATGCTGAAGGCCGTGTCGGAGCGGCTTGCGACTCTGCCAGCGCAGCCGGCGCAGCCGCTGCAGCACTGACCGCTACGCAACCTCTCCTTCTGTGGGTACGCCCGTTGCCGCCGCCGGCGCGGCCACGGGCTCCGGCGTCGGTCGGATTCCCTTCTGCAGGTACAGCGCGCCGGTCACCAGCGCGGCGGACGTGATGAAAGGAACGTTCCGGCCGAAGTTGTCGTAGGTGAATCCTGCCCACAGCGGGATCACCACGCGCGATATCCCCCCGAACGTCTGCTGCACGCCCATGTACAGCCCGCGCTCCCTGCTGGGAATGATGTGTGACAGCAGCGCGGTGACGCACGGGAAGGTGAACGCGGTGCCGACCGGCACCAGCGCGATGGCGATCGCCAGCAGCCAGTAGTTCGGCGCGAGCGGAATCAGCACCAGGCCCAGCGTCAGCAGCATCAGCCCTGCGCGCGACAGCCGGATCTCCCCGAACCGATCCACCATCCAGCCGAGGAAGCCGGCGCGGGTGATGACCGAGATGACTCCCATGTAGGTGAACACCATCCAGATCTGGTGCGCGCCGACGCCGTGCTTGTGCAGCAGAAACAGCGCGAGGATGGCCGTGACTCCGGAAAAGGCGCCCATGCCGATCGCGTAGATCAGGATCAGCCGCGGGGCCGGCCCACCCGGATGCCGCACGACTCCGAGCAGCGCGTCACGTGACGCCCGCGGCCGCTGCACCGACGACTCGCTCATGTCGCGCGACTCGGGGAGAAACCTCCAGGCGAAGAGGATGTTCACGAAGCACAGCCCGGCTGCGACCAGACCGGGTCCCGGGCGTCCCAGCAGCAGCGCGAGCGAGCCCAGCGGCGGGCCGAGCGCCACGCCGACATTGGTCGCTGCCGACAGCCAGCCGAGCGCGCGCGCGCGTCCCTTTGGCTCGACGGCGTCCGCGACGTACGCCTGGATGACACCCACTGTCCCGCCGCCGGCACCCTGCACCAGCCGGGATGCAAGCAGCAGCCAGAACGACGTCGCGTAGGCGAACACGACATACGCGATCAGTGCTGCGGCGAGGCTCACCATGATCGCCGGCTTCCGTCCATAGCGGTCGGAGAACCGTCCCCAGAGCGGCGCGCTCAGCAGCTGGGCGCCAGTGAACGAAGACACCAGTACTGCGATTCCAAGCCCGCCGGCGCCGAGCTCCACCGCGTAGTACGGCAGCAGCGGGAGCACCATGAGGAGCCCCACCATGTCCACGAAGTTCGTGATGATGAGGACGAACAGCTTGCCGCGCGTGATGGACGCGATGCGCGGGCCGGAAAAGCGCCCGCCTGCGGTCGTCATTCCTTTACTTGACCCAGTGCAGCAGGCGGTTGCGAGCGCCCGACCACACCGGCCAGGGCGATGATGGTGAGCAGGTAGGGGATCATCGCGACGAACTGCGCGGGGATGAACCCGACCGACTGCAGCTGGATCTGCAGCGTCTCCGCCGCGGCGAACAGCAGGCACGCGCCGGCGGCACGCCATGGATCCCACCGGCCGAAGATCACGGCAGCGAGCGCAATGAAGCCGCGGCCCGCCGTCATTCCGTCGGTGAACTGGTGCTGGTCGAGCGCGAGATACACGCCGCCCAGCCCCGCCAGAATGCCGGAGAGCGCGACGGCCACGTACCGCACGAGGTTCACCCTCACGCCGACGCTCTCGGCGGCCTCGGGGTGCTCGCCTACCGCGCGCACGCGCAGGCCGAACGTCGTCCTGTACAGCATCCAGGCAACCGCGGGGGTCACCAGCAGCCCCATCCAGACCAGCGGGCTGGAAAAGCTCTGCAATCCCGTGCCGAACCCCTCCACTCGCGGCGAGTTCGAGCTGCTGTCGAACAGCAGCTTGAGGATCACGCGAGTGATGCCGATCGCGAAGAGATTGATCGCGATGCCGACCACGACGTGGTTGGCGCGGAACCGGACCGTCGCCACTGCGTGCAGTGCTCCGAACGCGAGACCACCCGCCATTCCCAGCGCCAGCCCGAGCCATGCGCTGCCCGTGTAGTAGCTGCCGAGCGCTCCGGTAAATGCACCGCCGAGCATGAACCCCTCGAGCGTGAGGCTGATGATGCCTGCACGCTCCGCGATCACGCCACCCTGTGCCGCGAACAGGTACGGCACCGCGATCCGCAGCGTCTGCCCGATGAACTCGAACGGATTCACGAGGCAGGTACTCGGCGCGAACGGATCAGTGCCGCGCGCACCGCGGGCACCGAGACCGCGACCGCGAGAATCACGGCACCCTGCAGCACCTCGACCATCTGCTTCGGCACGAACGCATGGATGGCAAGCCCGCCCTGCGACAGCACGGCGAAGAAGAACGCCGCGATCACGACGCCCACCGGGTGATTTCTCCCGACGAGGGCGATGGCGATGCCGAGGAAGCCAGCCCCGCCTACGAACCCTTCCTCGTAGTAGTGCTTGTAGCCGAGCACGAAGTTGGTGCCGCCGAGCCCCGCGATCATGCCGGAGATCGTCATCGCGCGGATCCACACGCCGCCGACGTTGATCCCGCCGTACTCCGCCGCGTCGGGCTGCAATCCGACCGCTCGCAGCTCGTAGCCACGCCGCGTGCGGAACAGGTACCACCACATCCACGCAGCGGCGGCGAGCGCGAACAGGATCGTCAGGTTCGCGGCGGAGCCGTGGAAGGCGGAGAAGAAGCTGCTCAGCGGCGCGACGGTGCCTGCCCTGATGTCCGGCGTGTGCACCGTCTCCGCAACGTGCAGGTGGCTGGTGACGATCCAGTTCAGCAGCGCCAGCACGATGAAGTTGAGCATGATCGTCACGATCACCTCGTGCGCGCCAAACTTCGTGCGCAGAACGCCGGGCACCCAGCCGACCGCGCCGCCGAACGTCGCGGCGGCGAACAGGCAGAGCGGAATTGCCAGGATCCACGGCGTCCCCGCCGGGAGCATGAGCCCCGCTACTGCTGCCCCGAACGCGCCCGCGGCGATCTGACTCTCACCGCCGATATTGAACAGGCCGGCGCGAAGCGCGAACGCCACCGCCAGCCCTGCGAAGGTGAGCGTCGTCGTCTTGTAAATGACCTGAGCGAATCCATAGGGATTGCCCAGCGCTCCCTCGAGCAGCATCCGGTACACGGTGCTGGGCGACTGGCCGAACAGCAGGATCAGCAGGTCACCGATCACCAGCGCCACGAGCAGCGCGACCAGCGGCGGGATCAGCGACTCCTCGAGACGCGTACGCAGCTCGCTGCTCATGCCGCGGTCGGCTCCCGTGCCCCGATCATGTACTCGCCGATGACTTCCGGGTCAGCGTGCCGCGCGGGCAGGATCGCGACAATCCGTCCGCGGTACATCACGGCCACCCGGTCGGCCAGCGCGAGCACCTCGTTCAGCTCCGCCGAGACGAGCAGTATGGACTTGCCGGCGTCGCGCGCCTCGCGCAGCCGCCGGTGGATGAACTCGATCGCGCCCACGTCCACGCCGCGGGTCGGCTGCGATGCGAGCAGCACGGAGAAGTCGCCGCCCATCTCCCGCGCGATCACCACCTTCTGCTGGTTTCCCCCCGAGAACAGGCGGGCCGCAAGCGCAGGATCCGGCGGACGGATGTCGAACTCCCGCGTGAGCGCGTCCGCGTAGCTCCGTATCCGGTTCTCGTCGAGTGACCCTCTGCCGCTGAAGCGCTGCTGCGAGCCGAGTATGAGGTTGTCTGCGACCGTGTAGTCGAGAATCAGCCCGCGCCTGTGCCTGTCTTCCGGCACGTGCGCCAGGCCCGCTGCGCGGCGGCGGTCCACCGACGCGTGGGTCAGGTCGGTGCCGGCGAGCGTGATGCTGCCGCCACGCACGTTCCGCAACCCTGCGATCGCTTCCACGAGCTCGGTCTGGCCGTTGCCTTCCACGCCGGCGACACCGAGTATCTCCCCAGGCGCGATCTCGAAGCTGACTCCGTCCACGGCGTTCGTTCCGCGCGCGCCAACGACCACCAGGTCGCGCACGCTGAGGGTTGCGCTCGCGTGCCCGGCGCTCGGCGCAGGCGCTGCTTTCCCGGCGGCCTCGAGCTCGGCGGTCGTCTGCTCTTCCGGCAGAAAGCCGACTGCCTCGGTGAGGGCGACCGCGCGTCCTACCATCGCGTGCGCGATCCCCGCGGCCGTGGTCTCGCCTGTCTTCAGCCGGGCGACCGTCTCGCCGGCGCGCATCACCGTGATGGCCTCCGAGAGATCCATCACTTCGTCCAGCCGGTGAGTTATCAGGATGATCGTCCCGCCCTGGTCGCGAACGGTGCGCAGCACGTTCCACAGGTCGCGCACCTCGGGAGGGGAGAGCACCGCGGTAGGCTCGTCGAGAACCAGGATCTCCGCGCCGCGATACAACGTCTTCAGGATCTCGACGCGTTGCGCCTCGCCAACCGACAGGTCGGCGACGCGCCGCTCGCCACCGACGACGAGTCCGGTTCGCTGCTCAAGGTCGGCGACTTCCCTGAGCGCGCGCGCACGGTCGAACGCTGGACCGCGGTGCGGCTCCTTGCCGAGCACGACGTTCTCCGCGACGGTGAGCGGCGGGACCAGCATGAAGTGCTGGTGCACCACGCCGATGCCCGCCCGGATTGCGTCCTGCGTGCTCCAGCCGGTGACGTTGCGCCCGTTCACTTCCACCGTGCCCGCGTCGGGCTTCATCAGCCCGCCGAGGATGCGCATCAGCGTGGACTTGCCCGCTCCGTTCTCGCCGACCAGCGCGTGAATCTCGCCGCGTGGCACCTCGAGCGACGCGCGCCGGTTCGCCTGCACGCTGCCGAACCGCTTGTCGATCGCGACCATCCGGACGGCGGGACTGCCGACTGGCCCGCGCGCTGTGGGTGGCTCTGCCTCGGCGGCGCTCACGCGATGACGGAAGCGCCCGGCGGGTTGATCAACGGGTGCTGGGCACGGTGATGCGCCCGGCGATGATGTCTTCCCGGAGCTGCTCCACGCGGGCGTGCACGCTGTCGGGGATAAGGTGCCGGTTGCTGTCGTCGTACACGTAACCGACGCCGCCTTCCTTCAGCCCGAACGAGTACACGCCGCCGGCGAACGTCCCTGCCTTGACCCAATCGATGGCGTTGAACACCGCGGCGTCCACTCCCTTGACCATGGAAGTCAGGACGTGGCCCGGCGCTTCCGCCGCCTGGTCGGAGTCCACACCGATCGCGAGCTTGCCTGTGGCACGGGCCGCCTCGAACAACCCCTGACCCGTCCCGCCCGAGGCGTGATAGATCACGTTCACCCCGCGCTGGTACTGGCTGAGAGCCAGCTCCTTGCCTTTGCCGGGGTTCTTGAACGCGTCAGGAGTCACGCCGGCGTACTGCACTACCACCGTGCAGTCGGGGCAGACGTGCTTCACGCCGGCGCGGTAGCCGGCCTCGAACTTGTGGATGAGCGGGATGTCCATCCCCCCGATGAATCCGACCTGCTTCGAGCCGCCGGCAAGAGCGGCGAGCGCTCCAACGAGAAACGAGCCTTCCTCCTCCCGGAACTTCAGCGCAGCGAGGTTCGGTGGGGGCGGGATGACGTTCCCCTGCGCGTCTGTGGCGACGGCGAAGTCCACGCCGCCGAACTTCATGGCTGGATACTCCTGGGCCAGTCGCAGCAGGTCGTCGCTGAAGATGAAGCCGATTCCGAGGACCAGGTCCATCCCTTCGGCCGCGAGCAGACGCAGACCTGCTTCGCGGTCGGCGCCTTCGCCCGGCTCGATGAAGCGGATGTGCGCCGCGAGATGCTGTGTCGCGCTATCGGCACCTGCGTAGGCGCCGTCGTTGAACGACTTGTCCCCGCGGCCGCCGACGTCGAAGACGATGCCGACGTCCAGTCCCGCTCCGGCTGGGACGGCGACGGACTTCGGCCCGGCGAAGAGGAGACCGACGTGCACTGCCAGCAGCACGCCGATGGTCGTGAGAAGCCCGCGCATGGTCCGTAAGAATCGTTTCCGGGCACAGGGCCGGCAAGGTGGAAGCGCGTACGGCCTGTTAGTTATTCGTGCAGGCTGACGGTCGCCTTTTTTCAGACGGCCGTGCGTCCCGAACACCACCAACCAGAACCTCATTGGCCCCCGACCGCATTCGCGCCCGAGTCCTGGTCATCGGCAGTGGAATAGCCGGCCTCCACACGGCGTGGCGCGCTTCGGAGGGCGGTGAGGTACTGCTGCTCACGAAGCGCTCGCTGTTCGACAGCGCCACCGCCTATGCGCAGGGCGGGATCGCAGCGGCGCTCGGCGCGGGAGACTCTCCCGAGCTGCACCGGCGGGACACGCTCGCCGCGGGCGCAGCACTGTGCGATGCGAAGGCCGTCGAGGTCCTGGTGGGCGAGGGGCCTGCCCGCGTACGCGAGCTGCAGACGGCGGGTGCGAGGTTCGATCTGGAGCCGGGCGGCAATCTCCAGCTGGGGCGGGAAGCGGCACACTCGCGCAAACGGATCGTGCACGCGTACGGCGACCAGACGGGCGCCGAGGTGGCGCGCACGCTGGTTGCCCGCGTACGGGAAAGCAAAAAAGTCGAAGTGCTCGAGCGCACGCGGGTGCTCGATCTGATAGTGCGTCGAGGTCAGTGCGTCGGTGCGTACGCCACCATTGCCGGGCGGCCGATCGAGATAATCGCAGACTCCACTGTGCTCGCCGTCGGTGGCAGCGGCCAGGTGTACCGCTACACCACGAATCCGGTCGTTGCCACGGGCGACGGCTACGCGATCGCATTCCGCGCGGGCGCGACGCTCTCGGACATGGAGTTCGTGCAGTTCCATCCCACCGCGCTCGATACTCCGGAGAATCCGCTGTCGCTCATCTCCGAGGCGGTGCGCGGCGAGGGCGCGACGCTGGTCAACGACGACGGCGTCCGCTTCATGCGGAAGCGCCACCGGCTCGCTGAGCTTGCCCCGCGCGACGTCGTGGCGCGCGAGATCTTCCGGGAGCAGTCCGGCGGGCGGAAGGTCTGGCTCGACGCGAGACGGCTGAAGGTGTCGTTCGAGCAGCGTTTCCCGGGCATCTTCGCGTTGTGCCGGGCCCGGGGCATAGACCCGCGCAGCGACCTGATTCCCGTCACGCCGGCTGCGCACTACATGATGGGCGGGGTGGTCACCGACCTGTGCGGCCGCTCCAGCCTGGAGCGGCTGTACGCCTGTGGCGAGGTGTCGCGCACGGGCGTCCACGGCGCCAACCGGCTGGCCTCCAACTCGCTGCTGGAGGGGCTCGTGTTCGCCGAACGGGTCGCCCGTGACCTGCTCCAGGTCCCCCGGCTCGGCCGGGTTGGGCGGCTCCCGGCCTGGTCAGCGCCCCGGCTGCGAGACCGGGGGGCGGCCCAGGTAGCCGCGGACGAGATCAGGAGGGTAATGTGGGAGCATGCGGGCATCTCCCGCTCGGCCCAGGGTCTGCAATTCTGCCTCGAGACGCTCGCGGATATCGAAGCGCGGCTGCCGGAAGGCGCCACTGAGGAAGCCAACATGGCGCTGACCTCGTGGCTGATAGCACAATCGGCGCTGCAGCGGGACGAGTCCCGCGGCGGCCATTATAGAAGCGACTTTCCGCGGCTGAAGCGCTCCTGGACGGGGAAACACATCTCATGGTAGCGATCGCGCCGGACGACGTTCTGATGCTGCAGGAGGAGATTCGCGACCTCGCGCGCGAGCGGGACGCGGTGATCCTGGCGCACAACTACCAGCGCGCCGAGGTGCAGGACGTCGCCGATTTCGTCGGCGACTCGCTCGGGCTGAGCCGGGAGGCGGCGAAGACGCCGGCCAGCGTCATAGTCTTCTGTGGCGTGCACTTCATGGCGGAGACGGCCGCGATCCTGTCACCGCAGAAGACCGTGCTCCTTCCCGATCTCGCCGCAGGCTGCTCGCTCGCGGCGAGCGTCTCCGCCGACGACGTGCGGGCATGGAAGGCGGAGCATCCCGGAGCAGTCGTCGTGTCGTACGTGAACACGAGCGCGGCCGTGAAGGCGGAGAGCGACTACTGCTGCACGTCGGGGAACGCGGTCGAAGTGGTCAACTCGATTCCGGTGGAGAAGGAGATCCTGTTTCTCCCGGACATGTTCCTGGGTGCGCACGTGCGCCGCGTCTCGGGCCGCCAGAACATCCACGTCTGGATGGGCGAGTGTCACGTGCACGCGGGGATCAATCCCGAGCACGTCAACGCGGAACGGGCTGCACATCCCGGCGCCGAGTTCCTGATCCATCCTGAATGCGGCTGCGCCACGCCTGTCGTGGAGGCGATGTCCGCGGGGGACATCGACCCGGAGGGCGTCCAGATACTTTCGACCGAGGGGATGATCCGCCGCCCGTCGCAGTCGGATGCCGACGAGTTCATCGTGGCGACGGAGGTCGGTATCCTGCACCGGCTGCGCCGGGAGAACCCGACCAAGCGGTTCATCCCCGCGAGCGAGCTGGCGGTGTGCGCTTACATGAAGGTGACGACGCTGCCGCAGGTGCGTGAGTCGCTGGCGCACATGCAGCACCACATCACCGTGCCGGAGGACATCGCCGCGAAGGCTCGGCTCGCGATCGAGCGGATGGTCTCGATCGGCGGCAACACTGCGCTTTCGCCCGTGCCCTCCACCCCCGATCCCGGCGAGTGATCGAGCGCAGGGAGGACGTCGAGTCGCTGGCTGCGACCGGGCTACGTCCGGAGGAAGGCGTTCACTTTCCCCTGACTGGTGAGGGGACCCGCAGGCTGGTGCGCGCCGCGCTGGAGGAGGACGATGCGTTCAACGACATCACCACGCTCGCGACGGTGCTGAGCGATCGCAGGGCGCACGGCGTGCTCGTCGCCCGTGCGACGGGAGTGATCGCCGGCGTTCCGCTGGCGTGCGAGGCATTCCGGCAGCTGCATTCGGGGGTGGACATCCGCGTCGAAGCGCCGGACGCCAGCACCGTCGTGCCCGGCATCCCCGTTCTGGCGCTCAGCGGCCACGTGCGGGCGCTGCTCTCGGCGGAGCGTGTGGCGCTCAACTTCATGCAGCGGCTGTCGGGAATCGCGACGCTGACCGCGCGTTATGTGAACGCGGTGAAGGGAACCGGGGCGCGAATACTCGACACGCGGAAGACGACTCCCGGATGGCGTCAGCTGGAGAAGTACGCGGTGCGCTGCGGCGGGGCGATGAACCACCGCGCCGATCTGGCCGGCGCGGTGCTGATCAAGGACAACCATCTCGCGGCAGTCGAAGGCGACGTCGGCGTCGCGGTTCGCCGGGCGCGCTCCTTTGCGCCCGAAGGCGCGCGGGTCGAGGTCGAGTGCGAGACGATCGAGCAGGTTCGCGCAGCGCTTGCCGCGGGCGCCGACATCATCATGCTCGATAACATGTCGCTGTCCGATCTGGAGCTCTGCGTCGCCGAGATTGCCGGGCGCGCCGTTGTCGAAGCGTCGGGCGGCGTCAGCCTGGACCGCGTGCGCCAGATCGCGGAGACGGGGGTGGACTGGATCTCCGTCGGCGCGCTGACGCACTCGGCGCCGGCGCTGGATCTGGCACTCGACTTTACGTAGGCTGACTACGGGTGCACGGAACCGAGTGCCAAGCTGTCAGTAGTGAGTTGAGTCAGTCGTGAGTTGGCAGTAACGGCGCGCCCTGGCGCAGAGTGGCACGAGTCACCCGTCAATCCAGTTCGGTGGGCCGCCGCGCCGGGAGGAGCCTTGGAGGCACGGCGCAAAGCTGGGGTTGTGCTTTGCGCCGGGCTCTCCAGGGCTCCGACCAGGCAGGCGGCCCATCGGGCTGTTACCGGCCCTCGAGCTCGCTTGCGATGGCGGGAGCGTCGTACACTCGCCGCAAGGCTTCGATGATCACTTTCGAGTGCACGCTCACGGACCGCGCGATCTCATCCGTGAAGATGAAACGGTTCGGCACGCTCTCGATGTTGCCGTCGAAGATCAGCCCCACGATCTCGGCGTTCCGGTTGATTACCGGGCTCCCCGAGTTGCCGCCGATGATGTCGTTGGTCGAGACGAAGTTGATCGGCGTCGTGAGGTCCAGCTGGCCGCGCCGCTCCACCCAGCGCGGCGGGAGATTGAACGGGAACTTGCCGTCGAAGTCCGCGGACCGCCCATACAGCCCGTACAGCGTCGTCTTGTACGGCGCGATCGTGCCGTTCATCGGGAAGCCGCGCACCACGCCGTCGGTTATCCGGAGCGAGAACGTCGCATCGGGCGGGAGCGCGGTGCCGTAGGCGGCGAAGATCGCCTCGCCCAGCCGCTCCGCGCCTGCAGCGATGCGCGCGTTGATGTCCTGCAGCTGGCGAAGCTGAGCGCGGCTGAGAGGGTCAATCGCGCGCGCGGCAACGATGAGAGGATCCGTGGACGCCGCGATGGCGTCGGCTCCGCCCTCCAGCAATGCCCGCCGCGCCTCGACCGTGTGCAGCTTCGTCCCCGATATCAGCGCTTCCGCGGCCTGCTCGGGTGTGCGACCGGCAAGCACCGCCTGCAGGAAAGGATCAGTTTCGGGGAGCGCCTGTTGCGCGGCCTGCAGCTGGGCAGCAAGAAGGCGGCGCTCCTGCTCCAGGTTGAACTCCTGCTCCCTGAGCAGCGATTGTCGCATCCGCTCCAGCGCCGGGCCGCGGTACGCGCTGAGCCGGAGCGAGTCGGCGAGCGCGCTTTCCGTCGGGATCCTGACCAGTTGCGCCGCGAGCGACAGCAGCGAGCCCCCGGAGAATCCGTGGAACACGTTCGCGTTGTAGATCCGTGCCTGGTCGGCAACCGCGGCCGCGATGTCGTCCCATGCAGAGCCGTAACGCGCGCGGAGCGCGGGGTCGGCGTTGACCCGGGCACGGAAGTCCGCCTCGAACGCACGCTTGCGCGCCATCGTCATCGAGTCCAGCAGCCCGGACCGGTAACCGGTCACGGCCTTGAAGGAATTCTCGAGGTTGAAGATCAGGTTCCCGAGCCGCCGCTGCTCGGCCTCCGAGCGTGACGCGATGTCCTTGACCACCGCGAGCTGCCGGGTGTAGCTCGCCAGCGTGGCAGGGTACTGGTGGTCACGCAGGAACTCCATCTGCGCGAGCGTGAGCAGCCTGCCGGTGGATCCCGGATTGCCCGTAACGAACACCAGCTCTCCATCGCCGGCGCCATTCGCGCTCCAGTTGAAATGCACCGGCGTGGCCGCCGGCTGGCCGTTCTCCCAGGCGCGCATCAGCGCGTAATCCAGCGCGTACCGCGGATAAGTGAAGTTGTCCGGGTCGCCGCCGAAGAACGCCGCCTGCTCTTCCGGAACAGTCACCAGACGGAGGTCGCTGAAGCGCTTGAAGCGGTACAGCGAGTAGCGCCCTCCCTGATACATCGTCACCACCTGGCAGCGCAGGCCCGTCTGCTGCGTGCACTCGGCTTCTATCCCGCTTATCGCTGTGGCGCGCTGCGTCGCCTGCTCGCCGGTGGCAGTCGCGGTGATGGCGCCGCGCACGCGGGCCGTCACATCCTCGATCGACTGCAGCTGGTCAGCCGTCGCGCCGGCGCACTGCTTCTCCTGCTCCCGTGTGCGCGCGACGAAGCCGGTGGTCATGTAGTTGGTGTCCGGGGGCGAGCTCTGCGCCACGCACTCGCGCACGCAGTGATGGTTCGTGAGAATGAGGCCATTCGCCGAGACGAACGACGCCGAGCAGTTGGACAGCCGCACCGAAGCGAGCCTGACCCGCTCGAGCCATTGCGGAGTCGCGTTGAACCCGTACCGCCTCTGCCAGTATTCCAGCGGCGGGGAGTCGAACGTCCACATGGTCCCGAACTCCTGCATGGAGCCCGGCACGACGGGCTGGACCGGAGCCGTGGAGACGGGCGCAGCGGGCGGCGCCGGTGTCGCGGCCGGGGCCGGTGCGGTAGCGACCGCGGGCGCGCAGGACGCGACCAGGGCTGCGATGAGGGACGTCAGAGCTGCCAGACGGACACGACGCATTGGAGTCTCCTTTCCAGGTACAGGTGGAGCGGTTGCGGCCGGGCTGACCGACCGTGAGTCTGACTTCTGTCTATTCCTTCAGGATCGGATCTGCAAACCAGGCGCCGCCGGACGACCCCACGGCGGCCGCCACCATGCGGCGTCTCTCGTCCACGTCCTCGTCGCGGGGATCGAGCCCGGTCCGTGCCGCGCGGAAGCGCTTGCCGGAGTCGAGGCAGAAGATGTCGCACAGCGCGAGGAGCGGCTCGACGTCGCCGTTCTCGCCCACCCGCTCCAGCTCGCCCTGAGTGCGCGACAGCACCGCCGCGCGCGCGAACAACTCGATCCCCATGCTGGCCAGTCGCTCGAGGACCAGCTGCCGGTCCACGATCTCCTTCCGGTGCCGCGTGAGCAGGCGCTGTACAGCCGACGCCAGCTCGCCCACATGCTTCTCGAAGTAACGCTTGTGCGGCTCGAGCCGCGGGTGCAGCTCCACGTCCAGCGTAGACGTCGCGCGGAAGGCGCTTCTCACCCGCGAGGCCGCGTAGCCGCTGAGCAGGCCGAGGTTCTGGATCGGCCGGCGCAGAGCCACGCCGACTTCCTGCAGGCGCTGGCCCGGCCCTTCGACGCCGTTGAGCGCGATGAACAGCCGCAGGACTTCGTTCGCTCCCTCGAAGATCCTGTTGATCCGCGCGTCGCGCAGCATCTGCTCGTATGGATATGGCTTCACGAACCCGCGCCCGCCCGCGATCTGCACGAGCTCATCCGCGGCACGCCAGACCGCTTCACTGGCGAACACCTTGGCGCACGCGGTTTCCAGCGCGTAATCGGTCTCGTCGCGCTCGACCATTCCGGCCAGCACTCCGAGCATCGCCTCCATTGCATACAGATCGGCAGCAGTGCGCGAGATCTTCCGCTGCGTGATCTCGAACTCCGCGAGCGTCTTCCCGAACTGCACGCGACGGGAAGCGTAACCCGTCATCTCCCGCAGCACGCGGCGCGTCGCCCCGGCGCAGCCCGCCGTGAGCGTTATGCGCCCCGCGTTCAGCACCTGCACCGCCACCACGAACCCCTTGCCCACGGGGCCGAGCACGTGATCGCCCGGCACCTCCACGCTCTCGAACAGCAGCTCGGCCTGCGTCGAGCCGCGGATGCCCAGCTTGCGCACGGTGCCGACGACGTGGAAGCCGGGCATGTCGGGACGGATGATGAAAGCGGTTGGTCGCGGCTCCATCCCCCCTCTTCGGGGCACATCGGTTTGCGCAAAGGTGACGATCACGCCCGCCTTGTGCGCGTTCCCGATCCAGATCTTCCGCCCGTTCAGGACCCAGGAGTCGTTCGGCCCGGGCTCTGCCCGCGCCTTGATGTTCTGTGCGTCGGAGCCGACATCCGGCTCGGTGAGCGCGTAGGCTGCCAGGGTCTCTCCCCGGGCGAGGCGCGGCAGGTACAACGCCTTCTGCTCGTCGCTGCCATACAGCACGATCGCCTTGGAGCCGAGCCCGCAGTGAACCCCGATGAGCACCGCGGTGGAGCCGTCGAGCGACGACACTTCGGAGAAGACGCGGGCATATCCCGCGGTGGAGAGCCCGAGGCCTCCGTACTCGCGGGGGACTGTGAGTCCCAGGAAGCCTTCGCGCGCCAGCGCCGCTATCACGTCGTCGCCGATCGTCTCTTCCTCATCGAACCGCTGGGAGTCGATCACCCTGCTCGCGGCGAGGTCGCGCAGCGCGGTTATCAGCCGGCGAACCGTGCGCGTCTCCTCCGGATTCGACGTCGCGAGGTCCGCGGGGAAGGGGAACAACAGCGTGTCGTGCACGGCGCCCGCGAAGAGACCACGGGTGAAAGACAGGGCCGACGGCGGGGTTTCCTGCGGCCGGGTCGCTACTGCGGCTTCGGTCACGTGGAGCGGGGACGAACCATGCTCAACTAATAACGCGAGGCCGCGTCAGCCGCTCGCCGCCTGGTCGAGCTGGCGCCGCAATTCGGCCGGATCGGAGGTGGGCAGGTCGCAGGAGAAGCCGCGGCAGACGTATGCCATCGCTGCCGTGTCGCCCGTGGAGCGGTTGCGCAGCAGCGCTGCAGCCTCGCCAGCGTCCGGATCTCCGCCGGCCAGGACGAGCGCCGGCACGTATTTCTCGGCCACCACTCGCTCCAGGGCGTCGAACGCAGGGGTGCGCGGCTTTCCCGCGATCGCGACCTGAACGGTGCCGCGCACCGTACTGTCCGCGACGCCCAGCATGTGGCCGAACGCCGACGGGTGCCGCGTCATCATTCCCGCGACAGCGGCAACCAGCTGCGACGCCAGCTCGCGGTATCCTGGATTGTCGTCCATCTCCGCGATGGTGAGGAGCAGCTCGGCCGCGAGTGAGCTGCCTGCCGGGATCGCGTTGTCGCTGACTTCGCGGGGTCTCGTAATGAGCCGCTCCGCGTCGTGTGCGGTGTCGTAGAACACGCCGGTCGCGCGATCGTGGAACGACCCGATCATGCGGGCGGCGATGCTCCGTGCGCGCTCGAGCCACGCTGTGTCGCACGTGACGGAATAGACCGTGATGAAGGCGAGCCCGACGGCTGCCTGGTCCTCGAGGAACCCCGGTGTGTGGGTCCGACCGGCTCTGTGCACGCGCCATACGCGACCATCGCGCACCATCTCGCGCGCGAGAAACTCCGCGTTCTTCAGCGCCAGCGCATGCCACTCGTGGGAGTCGAAAGCGAATCCCGCTTCCATCGCCGCCCGCAGCATCAGACCGTTCCAGCAGCCGAGGATCTTGTCGTCGCGGGCAGGCCATACGCGCTTCGCCCGAGCCTCGTACAGAGTGCCGCGCGCGCGGTCCACGGCCGCGCGTACCTCGTCGCCGGTGATGCCGTGCCGCGCGGCCACGAGATCGCTGGTGCCCTCGACGTGGAGGATGCTGCTCCCCTCGAAGTTCCCGCCGGGACGCACCCCCCAGTACGACTTCACGACCGCCGCGTCCGCGCCGAGCAGCGTGTCCAGCTCCACATCGGTCCAGACATAGAACTTTCCTTCGTGTCCCTCGCTGTCGGCGTCCAGCGACGAGTAGAACCCGCCTTCAGGCGAGGTCATCTCCCGGGAGACCCAGCGCAGCGTCTCCTCCGTAACGCGGCGCACTTCGGTATCACCGGTCGCGCGCCACAGGTGCACGCCGAGCCTGACGAGGAGGGCGTTGTCGTACAGCATCTTCTCGAAGTGCGGGACGAGCCACTGCGCATCCACCGAGTAGCGGGCGAAGCCGCCCCCGACCTGGTCGTAGATCCCGCCTCGCGCCATGCTGCGGAACGTCTCGAGCACGATGTCGAGCGCGTAATCGGCGCCGGTCCGCTTCCAGTGCCGCAGGACGAAATCGAGGGCCATTGACGGCGGAAACTTGGGAGCGCCGCCAAAGCCGCCGTGCCGTGAGTCGTACTGCCGGGCCAGCCCCCGGTAGGCAAGCTCCAGCGCGTGCGGCGACAGTTCGCCCTCAGCTGCCGCTGGCGTGATCTCCCTGTAGATCGAGCGGAGCTCTTCCGCCGTCTTCGTGATCGCTTCCCGTCGGTTGGCGTATGCGTCTGCAACCGCCGTAAGGACCTTCCTGAACGAGGGCATCCCGTGCCTGTCCTCGGGCGGAAAGTAGGTACCGCCGTAGAACGGGGCACCGTCGGGAGTGAGGAAGACGGTCATCGGCCAGCCCCCGTGGCCCGTCATCGCCTGGACCGCCTGCATGTAGATCCCGTCGAGATCCGGGCGCTCCTCGCGATCAACCTTTATGTTGACGAACAGGTCGTTCATCAGGCGCGCGGTTTCCGCGTTCTCGAACGACTCGTGCTCCATCACGTGGCACCAGTGGCACGCCGCGTAACCGATGCTCAGGAGGATCGGGCGGTCCTCGGCGCGCGCGCGCTGCAGGGCTTCTGCTCCCCAGGGATACCAGTCCACCGGATTCCCGGAATGCTGCAGCAGATAAGGGCTGGTCTCGTTCGCGAGTCGGTTCGCCATTACACCAGATTGTGTGCCGTCGGTTAGTTATTACTTCCTGAATCTGACATGCCAGCCGCGTACCGCGATGGGTGCGGGCTGACCTCAACCAGAAACTTTCTCTCCATGCCCGTTCCCGCCGATCTCGAGAAATACGTCAGCGATCACAAGGCCCGGTTCACCGAGGAGCTTTTCGAGTTCCTCAGGATCCCGAGCGTGAGCGCCCGCAGCGAGCACAACAGGGACACCGCGCGCGCTGCGGAATGGCTGCGGAGCTCCATGGAGGCGATCGGGCTGGAAGCGAAGCTCCATGAGACGGCCGGACACCCCGTCGTCGTAGGCGAGTGGCGGGGCGCTCCCGGGAAGCCGACCGTTCTGATCTACGGCCATTATGACGTCCAGCCGCCGGAGCCGCTGCACCTGTGGACCTCGCCCCCGTTCGAGCCAGCCATCCGCGACGGCAACATCTACGCGCGCGGCTCGGTGGACGACAAAGGCCAGATCTACCTTCACATCAAGGCGCTCGAGGCCCACCTCAGGACCCGGGGAAAGCTCCCCGTGAACGTGGTGGTGCTGGTGGAAGGCGAGGAGGAAGTCGGAAGCGATCATCTGGAGCCGTTCGTCAGGGAGCAGCGCGAGCGGCTTCGCGCCGACGCGGTCGTGATCTCGGATTCGGCGATGTTCGCGCCCGGCCAGCCGTCGCTGCTGTCATCACTGCGCGGCCTCGCCTACTTCGAGATCGAGGTTCGCGGTCCGGCGAGCGACCTCCACTCCGGCTCCTACGGCGGCGCGGTCGTGAACCCCGCCACGGCGCTCGCCCGCATCATCGCCACGCTGCACGACGGGAACGGGCGGATAGCCATCGAGGGATTCTACGACGCCGTCGAGGAATGGGACGAGGAGATCCTGCAGCAGATGCGCTCGCTTCCCTTCGACGAGGAGCATTTCCGCAGGGAGGTCGGGGTTCCCGAACTGAACGGCGAAGCCGGCCGCAGCACGCTGGAGCGGCTGTGGGCGCGCCCGACGTGTGAGGTGAACGGACTGCTGAGCGGTTACACCGGCGAGGGCGCCAAGACGGTTCTGCCGTCGTACGCGATGGCCAAGGTCAGCTGCCGTCTCGTGCCGCGGCAGGAGCCGGCTGAGATCGAGCGGCTGATGGAGAGGCACGTCAAGCGCGTCGCGCCGAAGGGCGTGACGGTCACGGTTAAGCATCTGCATGGCGGCCGTCCGTGGCGCGCCAGCCTGGAAGGCGGGATCTACGACGCGGCCAAGCGCGCGCTCCATGCCGCATTCGGCACCGAGCCGATCGTTGCGGGCGAAGGCGGCTCCATCCCGGTCGTCAGCGATTTCGCGAGCATACTCGGCGCACCCGTGCTGCTTGTCGGCTTCGGGCTGCCGGGCGAGAACGCGCACGCTCCCGACGAGTGGATGAGCGTGGAGAACTTCGAGAGCGGGATACGCGCGATGGCCACTTTATGGGATGAGTACGGCAGCAGCTAGCGATTAGCGATTAGCGGGAAGCGACCGCGGTAACCGCGGGTACGCAGTTGCTTTCCGCTGACTGCTAACCGCTAACCGCTGCAGTTCTAGTAGCGCCACTCCCGAATCACGAACGCCCCAAACACGCTGCGGGTCTTCGGCTCGCGCTGCGCCAGCGTCGGCTCGAACAGGATGTAGCGTGGACCGAGGTTCAGACGGAACTGGTAGCCCTGCAGCCGCTGGAAGCGGTGCTCCAGGCTGAATCCCGGCCGCCTCAGTGATTCAGGGTCCGGCCGCGCCTGCAGCGCTACGAATGTCGTCGGGCGCACGTACTTGCCGAATTCGACTTCCGTGCTGCGCAGGAAGTTGCCGATGTCAGTCTGCACGTCGGCCGGTGTGATGATGAAGACGTCCGCGCCGAGCGAGCGGGCGGCTTCGCCGGCGAACTCATCCGTCACCATTCCCACCGCCACTGTCGCGAGCTGCTGCACGGCCAGCGCCGCGCCCTGGCCTATCAGCGACCCGCCTGCAGAGCCTGAGGTAAGAGACGCGCCCTCGAGCTGCGTGAGCGACGCCGACGGACGACCGAACGCGAGATAGCTCAGCAGGTCCGTCTGCGACAGGGGCGGCTGCGCCGTGCTCCTCAACTCGATCCGCGGGGAGAGCAGCGTCCCGCCGATGATGATCTGGATCATCATAGCCTCACGTGCGGGCAGCCGGACCTCGTATTCGCCGGTGACCTGCAGCGTGGGATTGATCTCGCCGAGTCCGACAAACGTTGCCGATCCGCGCCGGATCCGGAATCGCTTCTGCATGAACACGTAGTCGCCGCGGTCGCTCAGGAGAATACCGTCGAGTGTGAGGATCTCACGTGAACGGTCGGCGATGACGATCAGATCGCCGTCGGTATACACTTCGACGTTCGCGTCGTTTGAGCGGACGAACACGTCCCGCTCCACACGCACGCGGACGTCCACCTCGAGGTTCGCCAGCAGCGGCGACTGCGCCGGGAACAGCTCGCGGTCAGCCGCAACTGCGGTATCCACGACGTTGAACAGGGCGGGATCGTCAGCGCCGATGACGCTCTTATCGTCCGGCTCGGGCATGTACACCACGCCCTCCCGGATGCGGACACCGCCACTTATGCGAGCGTCGTCGAAGGGGCCGTAGAATGCCAGCTCGGCGTCCGCGTTCAGCCGGCCGAGGTGGTTGTCCAGCAGCCGGGCGTTCTGTGCGCGCAGGCTGAGATCGAACGAGGGCTCCCTGAAGGAGCCAACTCCAATGCCGCCCACCAGGCGCACCGGGCCGGCCCCGCTGGTTCCCGCGAGTGAGTCCACGATCACCGTGTCGCCGGTCATGCGCACGTGGCCGAACATCGCGCCGACCCGGATGCCGAGCGGGACGATGCGTGCGCCGCCGTCGGCGATGCTCAACTCACCCTGAATGCTCGGACGGCGGAGCGTGCCCGCGACCCGCATCGAGCCGGTCGTGCGTCCGGTGACGTTGGTGACGAACTCATCGGCCTGCGGCAGGATCCCCACCGGGAAGCTGTCGGCCTGCACCGAGAGGTTGATCTCCCGGTCGAGTGGGATGCGCGACCCGGTGACCCCCGAGATCGCCAGATTGACCGGCACCGTGCCTTCCACCCACACCAGCGTCGAGCCGTCCTCACGCGTGGCGTCGAAGCGGCCCGACAGCGTCTGGTCGGCGTAGCTGAACGTGCCGCCGACACGCGGCAGCGAGCTCCCCTGATAGGAGAACTGCTCCGCGCTCGCCGTCCCTTCCAGCATCGGCGCCTCCGCAGTACCGCGCGCCCTCACGTCGAATGAGAGCAGCCCCCGCGCGTCCAGGTCCGTCTGCAGCAGCGCGGTGATATCGCCAATCTCGAAACGCTCGGCGATCACGTGCAGATCAGTCGTCCCTTCCGTCGGAAGGCGCCCGTCCACGAACACGCGGCGCCCTTCGCCGGCCCTCAGCTCCAGCTGTTCGATCTCGACGCCGCGCGATCCCCACTGTACCGCCGCCGGTCGCGTGGTCTGCCAGATCGTCGTGTCGAACTGAAGCCGCAGATCGTCCAGGTGCACCTCATTATGATCGGCGTGCAGCACGTAGTTGGCGTCGGCAGCGTACACGCGGAGATCGTCCTGCCGGACGGTGATGTGCCCCTGGCCGCGGGAATTCGCGTGATCGACGCGGGCGTGTACCGTGTCGAACTCGAAGCCGGCGATCAGCGCCGTGGTGGCACTCGCGTTCACGTTGAGCCGCATTGCCTTCGTGCCGACGTCGGACAGGTCGTACTCGGCGGTGAACCGCTCGGCCGCGTGCCCCCGTGCCATGATGTTCTCGCCCGAAGCAGTGCCGTGCAGCGAGGCATTGCGGATGTTGCCTCGCGCGACGCCCTCGGCTCGAAGGCTTCCCGCGACGATGTCGCGCGGGACTACGGCCGGTGTGTCCACCTGCAGCGTCGGCGGGGCGCGTCCCGTCGCGGCGCGCTCTATCTCCGTCTCCTCCGCGATGCGCGCGGAGTCGGCGCGCGCGATCGCCTCGCGGCGTGCCAGCACGCCCGGGCGCGGTTCGACGACGCCCGTATCCCCGCGGATCAGTCCGGCGAACGCGTGCAGCGAGTCTATCTCGACACGGTAGGCCAGCTCGCCCTCGCGCCCGCGCACCAGCCCGAACGTCCCCGACGCGTCGAGCGCGCCGTGCGGTATGTGCACGGCCAGCGTGTCCACTCGCGCGAACCCGTCGGCGATTGCCACGCGCACCTTGGCCGAGTCCACGTTGACAGTGTCATACGAGGAGGTGCGCACGTCGGCGACAAAGTTGCCGCGCATCGTCGCCAGGTCGGCCCCGACTCCCTGCCCTCGCGCGACCGCGGTCAGCGACGTCCGCGGTGCCCGTCCGGATACCGCATTCGCGTTGAAGAGATGCGCGTCGAGTGCGAGATCGTAGCCCGGCCTGCGGCCTCCCGGCGCCAGGCGCCCGCGGATGTCGATGTTCCCGCCGCCGGCAGCCGCGAGTGATGTGTTGAGGCTGAAATCCTCGACGGTGCCCGTGGCCCGAAGCGGTCCGGAAACGAATCCGCGCAGTTGCAGCGCCGGGGCGAACTGCCCCACGGTCGCGAGCGACAGAGGCGCGAACCGCGCGTTGACGTCGAACCAGTTCACCGTCCCGGGCCGTACGGCGACGTTCCCGATTGCGCGCGAGCGGCGGCCTGCCTCGACGTGGGTCACGTCCCCAACGGCCGTAACGGTCGCCGCGGTGGAACCGTTGACCTCCGCCAGACCGGTGAACACGCCGTCGAAGGGAATGTCCGGAATGACCGTCCGCGCGAGGTCTGCGGTGACGGGATTCATCCGGATCCGCAGGTTCCTGAACGTGTAGTCCTCGTCCGGGAAGCCGATCGTCCCGTCGCCCTGCAGCTCGTTGGTTCCGGCGCGCGTCACGTAGGTCAGATCGCCGTTGACGCGCAGAGCGTTCAGGCCGCCCTGAAATCGCGCATGGCCGGCGAGCGTGCCGGGGCGGGGAAGCTCGAGACCGACGATCCGTTCGAGTAGCTCGGTGCGGAGTCCGGTGAAGCGGAGATCTGTCAGGCTGTGGAACGCGACCGAGTCGGTGTCGGTGATGCCGATGTGGCCGCGCAGGTGCGCGCCCTCCATGCGGAGGTCCACGTTGCGCGCGACGTACAGCGCGCTGTCACCGATCCAGTCGAGTGAGAACTCGAGCCGGCCCGTGCCGGTGCGCGGAAGCTCGGGGAATACCCACCTTGCATCGCCCGGATCCACCGGGTTTCCGACCAGACGCAGCGACAGGTCGCCGGTCCCGACTGCATAGCTGCCATCCACCTTGACGTTGGAGCCGCCGAGCGCCGCGCGCGTGCCGCGCCACCACAGTGAGTCCCCGCCGAAGTTGAAGACGCCGGTGAGCGCGCGCACCAGCAGTCCGGGGGGCCTGAACGGGTATGCTTCCGTTCTGAGTCGCTCGACCTCGATGGCCGCGAACTCGTGTGCCGGATCTGCCAGCCGGATGATCGGCATATGCGCGTCGATCGCGCGGAAGTCGGAGACCCGCTGGAACCCGCCGGGCACCCGCGTGACGTACATCCTGCTGTCCACGCCCAGCGCATTGGTGATCGCGTGTTCCCGTTCGGCGTCGGTCAGCTGGGAGCTTGGCTCCCACGGGACACGCACGATCACACGCCCATTCAGGATCGTCACATCGTCGAACCGGATCCACGTGCCCCAGCCGGTGGGGCGCACGCCTTCGCGCGTCACGGTATCGCGCGGGAAGATGCGGTTGAAGTTCCATTCGCCCCCGGGGAACTTCTCGATGACGATGAACGGCCGCACCAGCCGCACGCTCGAAAGCTGCACCCTGCGCCCGATCAGGCCGCGCAGGCCGTAGTCGCTCGCGATGGTATCGGCCAGCAGCAGCGGGCGCCCGCTCGAGTCGGTGATCGACACGCCCGTGAGCCGAACCCGGCTGAAGAGATTGCCGCTGAGCCCCTGGATCCTGACTATCCCGTGCGAGTTGTTGCTCAGTATGCCGACGATCTGGCGTCGCACGATCTCGCGCCCCGGATCCGTCTGCGACAGAAACACAGCCGCCAGCGCGAGGACAGCGGCGACGACGCCCGCAACGAACAATCCAATGCGAACCCTTCGCCGCATCAGAATGCCTCGCCGATCGACAGGTGCAGGCGGATCCTGTCGAGGACACCGCCGAACCCGCTTCGCGCTACCGAGTAGTCGCGCGTGGACTCGAGCCGGATGAGCCTGCGCTCGCCATCGACGAACGTCTCTGTGATCACCGGCAGCGACTCGCGCTGCGCCGGGTTGATGCCGAGATCCACGCGGATCGGCCCCACCGCTGATTCATACCTGACCCCGAAGCCGGGGGTCACCGCTGCCTTGCTGCGCGGCAGCGTCCGGTCGGTGCGCTGCAGTACGTGCCCCGCATCGATGAACGCCGCGCCGGTCAGTTTGGTCCACAGCGGGAACCGCAGCTCCACGCTCGCCTCGACGACCTGGTTGCCGCCGAGCGGGCGCGGCTCGAAGTCCTGATCGCGCAGCCCAGCGCCCTGCGGGTTGCACTGCTGAATCGGGATCTCCTCGGGGCAGACGAGGATCGTGTCGCCCTCGACAACGGAGAACGCGTTGCGCAGTCTGTCCTGCGAGATCGTCAGCACGCGCGGCCCGAGCTGATTCTCGCGATAGCCCCGTACCGACTGGGCCCCGCCCGCGTAGAACCGTTTGCGGGGGTGCAGGATCTCGCGCGACTCGCTGCCGCCCAGGGCGATGCCCGTGCTCGGCAGTGCGCCGACCCAGCCGGCGCGAATCCGGCCGGCCAGCACGCCGCGGCTGCGGATCCCCCTGAACATCGCGAACTCCGCGGTCGCGCGGTTATACCGGTAGTCTGACGCGGTGTACTTCGCCGCGTGCTCCAGATCCAGCCGCGCCCGCATTCCGCGCCGCGGACCGATCGGGTCGTCCGTCCTGTCCAGCGAGCCCGTCAGTGCGAGCGGCGACAGTCGCTGATTCCCGCGCAGCGCATCCAGCGTGGCGTCGTCGCAGACGCCGTAGTTCACGCAGAAGTAAACGTCGCCTGCCTCAACGCTCGTGACCTCGAACCGGTAGTTGGCGCTCGCCGGTGCCCGGTCGGTCAGGTCGCGCGTGAACGTGGCGCTCGATCCGTAGCTCCGGTCCACGTAGATGCCGGGCGCGCTGCGCCGGTGCGTGAACGCGCTCACGGAGAGGTTGTTTCGTGCCGACCCGAACCACGGCTGTCGCAGCTCGATGCTGGCGTTGTACGTCGGGGTCAGGTAGCGGGACTTCTCCGACGTGGGCACGCTGAACACGTCCGCGAATATCAGCTTGTCGTTGAGCGCGGACGCGAACAGGTTCCCCACGGCCGCCTGCGCAGTGAACCGCCGCGCGCCACCGCGGAAATTGTAGTGCGTGAAGCGGGCTTCGGTCTGCACGAAGTCCACGGTGTTGAAGCCGAGGCTCAAGCGCGCCTCGCGCAGCGGCGCCTCGGTAACCGTGATGTCCACGACCTTGGCCGAATCGATGTTCCCCTCGATCGAAGGCTCGATCACGGCCCTGCGGAACAGGTTCGACTCGTACAGCTTGCGCTGGCTGCGCAGCAGGTCCGACAGGCGGAAGATGTCCCCTTCACGGAACGTCAGGGAGCTGCGGATCGTGCGCTCGCTGATGCGCTCGTTCTCGTGCACGTGGATCTCTTCCACGGTCGTGATGTACCGGGGATCGAGCTCGAACCGCACGACCGCGCTCGTCTCGTCCTCATTGAGAGTCACGGTCGTGTCCACAATCGCGTCGGCGTAGCCCAGGCTCCACAATCCCTGCTCCAGCCGCACGCGGGTCGTGTCCAGGCGCAGCAGGTTGAGCGGCTCGCCCTCCTTGAGTGCCAGGGCGCGCATGATGTTGCGCTCCGAGAGAACCTCGGCAGCCTGCGTGACCTCCACCCGCGAGACGAGCGTCGCCGGGCCCTCCGTCACGGTCAGCGTCACCTCCGCGCGGTTCTCCCCCCGGGGCGTCACTGCCGTTTCCACCTGCGCGTCACGGAAGCCGCGCTTCCAGAAGAACACCCGGATGCGCACCACATCGCGCTGCAGTTCGTCCCGGTCGAGGTAGTTCCGCTCGTAGAAGACCGGGGACTTGGAGATCCAGCAGATCGGGCGGAGAAACAGCCCGCGGCAGCGGGACTCTTCAGTCTCGATGCTGCGCTTCAGCTCGTCCATGTTCACGGACTGGACTCCGCGAATGTGGAGCTGGACAACTTCGGGATTCGGTTCTTCCTGGGCCGCGGCGGGGGCGCCGAGGAATAGCAGGGCGGCGAATGCTGCAAGCCAGCCGCCCCGGGTCTTGGCCACCATGACCGGACGTTGAGCAAGGGGCAGGCCGCCGGAAAGCCCCCCTCTGTCTCCCCGGGCGGGGCTCACCCGACCCCCGGGCTCGCCGGGGCCGTCCGTCGGGCTACAGCCCTTCCAGAAGCGCGTCGTTGCTCGGCGTGGCGGCTATCCGCTTGATGAGCCACTCCATGGCCGAAGCGGGAGGCATCTGGTGGAGCCCGCGGCGGAGCGTGTACACGTGGTCCAGCTGGTCCGGGCGGAACAGCTTCTCCTCCCGCCGGGTCCCGCTCGTGGAGATGTCGATCGCGGGGTAAATGCGGCGCTCGGCGAGACTGCGGTCCAGCTTGATCTCGCAGTTGCCCGTGCCCTTGAACTCCTCGAAAATCACGTCGTCCATGCGCGAGCCGGTCTCCACCAGCGCTGTGGCGATGATCGTGAGCGAGCCGCCGCCGTGCGCTTCCGCGACCGCGCGGGCAGATCCGAAGAATGCCTTCGGCTTGGCCATGGCCGTCGCGTCCAGTCCGCCGGAGAGCGTGCGGCCCGTGCCGCGCTCGACGGTGTTGTGCGCCCGCGCCATGCGCGTGATGGAGTCCAGAACGATGACCACGTCCTTGCCCAGCTCCACGAGCCGGCGGGCGCGTTCGAGGACGATCTCGGTGACGTCAACGTGGCGCGCGGCGGGCATGTCGAAGCTCGATGCGACGACTTCGCCGTACCCCCAGGTGATCATCTCGCTCACTTCCTCGGGCCGCTCGTCCACGAGCAGCACGAGAAGGACTGCGTTCGGGTGGTTGAGTACCACACCCTCGGTGATCGCCTGCAGCAGCATGGTCTTGCCGGCGCGAGCCGGCGCGACGATGAGCGCTCGCTGGCCGAAGCCGATGGGCGCGATGAGATCGATTGCGCGACGGGTGAGCTCCGGGCCGCCCTTGGCCGGCCGACCGGTTTCCAGCTTCAGCTTGCGCTCGGGGTACGAAGCGGTGAGCGAGGCAAACTCGGGCCGGCGCGTGGCGGTGGCCGGGTCGTCACCGTTGATCTGCAGGATCTCGACTGCTACGACGCGTCCGCGGTGGTCGCGTCCGACCGACGCCTTTACTTCATCGCCGCGGCGCAGAGGGTACTGTCTCGCGACGTGCGGCGGTATGTACGGGTCGGCGGCATCGGCGAGGTAGCTGTTCTGCGGCCGGCGGATGAACCCGGCATCGCGCTGTGGATCGTACCAGCCTGTCGCTTCTCCCTCGGCGACCACCGGAGTCGGTGGCTCGGTCGGTCGCTGCTCCCGTCCACGCTGGCCGCGCCCGCGACGCTGGTGGCGCGGGTTGCGTCGTCCGCCGTGCCGGCGCGAGTCACGTCCTTCGCCCCGTCCCTCGCCTCGCTGCTGGCCGCCGCGCTGCGGCGCCTCGGTGCCGTCCCGCGAGCCGTTGTTCGACGCGTTCACCTCGCCGCCGCTCACTTCCGGTGGCGCGCTCGGCGGAGTGCTGGCGCGTTCTGACGGAGCTTCCGTCGGGGGATCGCTGGGCTGATCCGATTGCACTATTGACCTCGTGGGTGAAGCTGCTGATTGCAGACCGCGGACTGCGCGGTCTCTGCGGAGAGACGGAAGGAATCACCTTCAGGCTCGCCTGAACGGACGTGCGCACCGGCCGGACCTCACAGGCGCCGACACTCGAAACAGGAGGTGGTACGACTTTGTATTCGGGCTTCGCGGCCTGGACCCGCTACGGGAGTTGCCGGGGCCGCGGAGTGCTGCTGTCGCAGGGGTGCGGACTAGTCACGCAATGGTCCCGCGACCTACGGTTCTTCAGAAGTGGCGCGGCCGCTGGGCGCGCGCTGACAACAATATGCTAGTGCAAACGACCGGTGTTGTCCAGAAGGATCAGCGGTTAGCGGTTAGCGATTAGCGGAAAGCCACCGCGGACCCGATGTAACCGCCGTTGCTTTCCGCTAACCGCTAGTCGCTAATCGCTGGTTATACGTTCCATCCTTTCAGAATCTCGAGCGCCCGCCCCACCGACGCCCGCTGCTCATCGGTCTCGGCGCACGCGAGCAGCTGCTCGTACGTCGTGATCGCGAGCTCCAGAGCCTCGGGATCCATCTCGGCGCCCGCAAGACTTGCGGCGTTGTCGGCAAGGCTGGCGCGCGCGAGCTGGTCACCGGGGAACCTGTCCACCACCTGGCGCCAGCGGCTCACCCTCTCACGGGGCGACGATTCGCTGATCGCCCACAGGTGCCATGCTCCGCGGTTCCCGGGATCCGCCGCGATTGCGCGCGATGCGAGATCGTGAACCATCTCAGGTCCGCGTCCTGTCATCCAGTACGCGTTGGCGAGTTGTACGAGCGCTGGAGCGTCGTCAGGACGCTCTGCTACAGCGCGTTCGTAATCGTGAAGCTGTGATTCCAAGAAGCTGAGTGTTCCTTGCGGGTTGTCGGGTTCTCGCCTTGCCCGTAACCAACGGGCGCCGCGCATTCCGGCCGGCGCTGCTGCTTAAGTATTAACCAATCGCCGTCGGAAAATTCAATTCCCCTGAGGCGGCCTGGCCACCCTGCTCGGATCCCCATCGGACACATACCGCGTTCCGGCCCTGTCGAGCCGATCGAGCGTCTTTTCCAGCTCCTCCCCGAAGACCTCGGTGCGGGTCATGGACAGCGGATTGTACTGGGGATCGTGCGGGCTGCGGGTCGGCCCTCCGCTCACCTCCAGAATCGCCTCGTAGTCGTAGCGTACGACGCGCTTCGTCTTCGGGTCGGTCCACGACCCCCGGCGCGCGAGCTCCCGATTCTTTGGCCACATCCCCAGCGGCAGAGCGAACGTCCTCACCTTGTAACCGGGAACTGCGGAATCGATCGCAAGCTGTCCGCGCGCGATCTGCTCCTGCACGACGTCGTCCGGGTACTTGTCGAGCCGCGCGTGCCACAGGGTGTGATTGCACAGCTCGAAGCCGTTCTTGGCCAGGAACTTCACCTTGGGAAAACGCCACTCGCTCTTCTGCCCTTCGATGTCCTTCTCGCCGAAGAACGAGCGCCCGGCGGCTGCGCCCGACAGCGTGCAGAATACGGCCTTCTTCTCCCAGTCCGGATGCCGTCGGTTGAACTCGAGCAGGATGCCGACGCCGCTCTCCGGATCGATCTCCAGCTTTCCTTCGCGCTCGATGTACTTGAACTGGCCGGGGGAGGCGTCATCGAACACGATCACGACCGGCGAGAGCCCGCGCGGGAGGTTCAGGTCGCGGTCCAGAATCTGCGCAATGGTGACCGGCCGATAGCCGCGGCGGTACAGGATCTCGAGGTCCTGCCTGAAGCGTTCGCGGCTGCGCTCGTACCTGCCTTCCTTGTCGCCGATGAGATGGTACTCCATCAGCGGAATGCGGCCGAGCTCGTTGGGAACCCTTGCCAGGGTAGCGCTGTCCTGCGGCGGGGCGACCGGGGCGGTGGGTGCGGTGCCGGTGGAACCAACTGAGGCGCTGTCTGGTGTAGAAGATGCTGCGGCGGCCTCGCTTTCGGCTTCACCGGGCCGGCACGCGTGGAGCACGAAGAGAACAACGGGAACGACGATTAACCTGTAACGATGCGACATCTTGTTGGCTGATCTGAATCTGGCGCGAATCCGTGGCGCGTTGCGGGAGCTGTGGCATCGCCCGATAGACTTCGGCGACACGCGTCACCGAATCTTAATCGGCGTCCTCGCGGCTGCGCTCGTCGGTGTCACGGTGCTCGACGCGTGGCTGCTCAGCTGCGGCTTCAGGGGCTGTCCCAGCTCCGCCGAGATCCGCGGCTTCCGCCCCAATGAGGGCGGCCGGATCATGGACCGCGAGGGCGAGTTCATGGGCCGGCTCGTCTCGGTGCGGCGCGTCAACATCCCGCTCGATTCGGTCCCGGTGCACGTGCAGCAGGCGATGATCGCCACCGAGGATCGCCGTTTCTACGATCACAACGGTACCGACTGGCGTGGCTTCTTCCGCGCCACGTTGCGCAACATCCGCGCGCTCGGCGTGCGTGAGGGGTTCTCCACCATCACGATGCAGGCGGCCCGCAACACGTTCGTCGCGAACCGCTTTCCCCGCCGGTCGCTGCGGCAGAAGCTGATCGAGCTGCGCCTGGCGCGGCTGATGGAGAAATCGCTCACC
>DASUUI010000023.1:0-8609 GCA_036374155.1 Gemmatimonadaceae bacterium
CCGGCGCTCTCACGATCAGTGGTGTGCCGGTGGGTCGCCGGCTTGCAGAGCGCGCGATCGGAATGCGTACTGCGCCTGGCGAGTCCGCCGGGTCGATAATGATCGTCGTAGCTACCGACGCGCCCCTCTCGTCGGCCGACCTCGGCCGACTGGCGAGGCGCGCTGTGTTCGGACTGGCCCGCACGGGGGCGAGCGGCAGCAGCGGCTCTGGTGACTTCGTGATCGCGTTCTCCACCGCCGCGTCCGCGCGGCGGCGTGCCGGCGATCAGCCGCGGCCGGCAAGCTCCGTTGCGATGGAGGTGTCCGGCGACCGGCTGAATGCGCTTTTCCAGGCGGTCGCCGATGCCACGGAGGAAGCGATTTACAACTCGCTGTTCACCGCGACGCCGGTGACATACCGGGGCAGAACAACAGAGGCGCTGCCGATCGCGCAGACGCTCGAGATTCTCGACAGGCACGGCGCGCGGCGGACGGTGGAGCGCTAGCCGGAAGGGGCTCGGCGGGCCGCTCGCGCTGAGGCCGCGCGGGCCCGCGGCCAGGTCAGTCCTCGTCGCCCAGGACTTTCCCCGGAACCAGGTAGTTCTGCACGTAGTCTGAGACGGCCGCATCCAGATCCGTGATCGCCGCGTCGTATCCGGCGTCGCGCAGCTTCGTGATGTCCGCCTGCGTGAAGTACTGGTACCGGTCGCGGATCTCTGGCGGCATGTCCACGTACTCGATCCGGGGCTCCTTCCCGAGCGCGGTGAAGACCGCCCTGGCGAGCGAGTTCCACGTGCTCGCCGTGCCCGAGCCGACGTTGAACAGCCCGACCGATGGCGATGTCGCCAGGTGCAGCGTCATGTCCACGGCATCCTTCACGTACAGAAAGTCGCGAACCTGTTCGCCATCGGCGTAATCGGAGCTGTAACTGCGGAAGAGCTGAGCGGCACCGGTATCGCGGATCTGCTCGAACGACTTGAGCGCGACGCTGCGCATTTCGCCCTTATGGTCCTCGTTCGGGCCGAACACGTTGAAGTACTTGAGCCCCGTTATCTCGCTCAGCCAGCCAGAGCGGGCCGCATACAGGTCGAAGAGATGCTTCGAGTAGCCGTACATGTTGAGCGGCCGCAGCGCGTGCAGCGAGTCGAGATCGTCGTCGTCCCGCATCCCCCGGGATCCGTCGCCGTAGGTCGCTGCCGAGGACGCGTAAACGAAACGCGCAGCAGTGTGCATCGCCCAGTACGCGAGATCCTTGGTGAACTCGTAGTTGTTCCGGATCAGGTAGGCGGCGTCCCGCTCCGTCGTCGAAGAGCAGGCGCCCATGTGCAGCACCAGGTCGAACTGTCCGAGATCGCCGGAGCGCAGGCTGTCGAGCAGCTCGTCCGCCTCGAGATAGTCCTCGAATTTCAGCGACCGCAGGTGCAGCCACTTGGTCGTGCTCCCAAGCAGATCGGAAACGATGATCTGTTCGGCACCGCGACGGTTTAGCTCCCACACCAGGGCGCTGCCGATGAAGCCGGCGCCACCGGTCACCAGAATTCGCGAGTCAGCCAGATTCATCCCGCGGAATCTACAGCTCGACGCTCACGTCCCGGACCGGGGCCCGGAAGCTCCGACTTGTTGACCCCGGGGCGGTCTGGAGCGTCCTACGCCAGACACTGGCCCGAGGCCCGGTTTGTACTCAATCGATGATCTGATGGCAGACGACACACTTCCGGCTCTTTCTGCAGAGGAGTGGATCCAGTACGGTGCCAATCGCAGCGTCCTGCGTGACTTCGCCTGCGACAAGCGCCCTTGGGGCCCCCGTCGCCGTTTCACCTACGAAGAGAAACTGCACGCGGCGGCCGCGATGGCGTTGTACGATCAGCCGTTCGGATTCAGTCGCGCCGACATGTACCTGCTGCTCGATGAGGCGACGCGCCATGAGCGGAACGGAACGTCAGAGGATGTGCGTCGGTCGTCGAGGCTTCGGGACCTTGCCGCGCGGATCGCGGCCCTGCTTCCGCCGGAAGGGGCGGAGCCTCAGTCAGGGGCCGAGTAGCGCCTGGTTCCGCGTCGCCGCGCCAACGCGCGCGAGGCCAGCGGCTGCGATCTGCGTGAGTTGAATGGTCTGCCGGCAAAGGGTGACCGACATGTGTGCGGAATCCCCGGCCTCCATACTCACTTCGGCGCGGTAAGGGCGGTAGCCGATTGCCTGAACGCTCACGGTCAGCACGCCTTCCAGGATCTGCTGCGACGGTATTGCGATCTGGAAGCTGCCGTCACGGCTGCTGCGCGCGACTAGCTGCGCAGGGCGGATGGTGATCCTCGCGCCCTCCAGCGGGCCGGCGACGCCGCTGAGTCTTCCCGTCACGAGCGCTGGCTGGGTCGCCTTGCGCGTGCGGTTCCACGGCCGCGAGACGACCGGGCGACCGCCCTCGCCGCATTCCGGCGCGCGCGTGCTCGTCCGCGCCCGCTTTTCCGCGAGCCGGCGGCTTTGCTCCGCAGCGAACGCGCGGAGGTAGATGGGCATACCCTCGTCCAGGCGAACGCGTTTTGGCGCCGCCCCTTCCGGACGTGTCCGGACGGGCACGGCATCGGTCGCGATCGCAGTGAACAGGGCCAGTAACAGGGCGAAAGTCATTCGGAAGATGGGCTTGGCCTGATGGCGGCTGCCATTTTTCAGACGCTTCGCGCCCCCTTCCCGAAACATCCGGTCGTATCCTTGTGTTCGGGTTTTCTTCGGGATAAGCTGAGAGCATGTCGTTCGTGGAGCTTCGTGCCCATTCCGCTTTTTCCTTCGGGGACGGGAGCGTAGCGCCGGAGAGGCTCGCAGCCTGCGCCGCCCATCTCGGCTACCACGCGCTGGGTCTCACCGATACCGCCGATCTGGGCGGCGTCGTACGGTTCGTGGAGGAGGCGCGGCGACAGGGGATCAGGCCGGTGGTCGGCGCCGAGCTCGTCGTTGACGGATATCCGTGCGCCCTTCTGGTGCGGAACGAAGCCGGGTTCCGCAACCTCGCGTCTCTCGTGACCCGCTCCCGCGTCGGCTCGCTGTACGAGTGGCGCAGGGAAGACGTGCGGCACACGCGCGGCCGGCCGCGGCTCACCTGGGAGCAGGTGGCTGCCCGCAGCGAAGGGCTGTATGCACTGACGGGCCCTTTCACCGGCGAGATCCCGTCGCTCGTCCGCAGCCAGCGGCACGACGAAGCGCTGTACGCGCTCTCCCGCTGGCGGGACGTCTTCGGGGAGCAGATATCCGTGGAGGTTCAGCTGCATCACACCGGCGGAGAGGAGTCGGCGCTCGCTGCCGAGCTGATCGAACTGTCAGCCCGGGCCGGAGTTCCGTGGGTGGCGGCCCAGGACGCGCGCTACGTGGACGACGACACGCGACTCACGCATGACATCCTCACCGCGCTGCGGCACGACTGCACCCTGGACGAAGCGCAGTCGCACGGCGTGCTGCATCCGAATGGAGAATGGCGACTGCGGTCGCCGCTGGAAGTGGCTTCGCGCTGGCGCGGCCGTGAGGAAGGGCTTGCCGAGAGCGAACGCATTGCTGCGGAGTGCGACTTCTCGCTCAGATGGATGCGGCCGCCGCTGCCGCGTTTCCCCCAGTGTCCCGGGCTCGACGACGACGATTACCTGCACTACCGGGTGTATGAAGGAGCGCGCGAGCGGTGGGGGGAGACGCTCACGCCACGGCAGACGCAGCAGCTGGAGCACGAGCTGGGCGTGATCCGTCGTCTCGGATTCGCCGGCTTCTTCCTGGTGATGTGGGACGCTGTGCGGTTCGCGCGCTCGCGCGGAATTCTCTGCCAGGGGCGTGGCAGCGCCGCGAACTCGGCTGCCGCCTACTGCCTGGACATCACGGCGGTGGATCCAATCGCCAACGGGCTGCTGTTCGAGCGGTTCCTGTCCGAGATGCGCGTGGACGGGCAGAACGAGGCGCCGGACATAGACGTGGACATCGAGCACGACCGGCGCGAGGAGGTGCTGGATTACGTGTACAACCGGTACGAGCGGCACCACTCGGCGATAGCGTGCACCGTGCTGACGTACCACGCGCCCAGCGCCGTGCAGGATGCAATGCGGGCGCTGGGATATCCGGTGAAGACCGCGCTGGAGATCTCGAAGCGCACTCACCGGTTCGAGCCGGTGGAGGCGGCGGCACGGGTGGCCAGCGGGCTCGGCGACAGGTTCGGCGTGGATCTGGGCTCTCCGCGCGGCCGGGCGCTGCTGCGCGCCATGCGCGCGTTCGAGGGAGTGCCGCGCATGCGCTCCACTCACGTGGGCGGCTTCATCCTTTCCGCTGCGGGGCTGGGTGACTATCTGCCGATCGAGCCGACCACGATGGGCCGGACGATCATCCAGTTCGACAAGGACGATCTGGATGCCGTGGGGGTGCCGAAGTTCGATTTTCTCGGGCTTGGCGCGCTGTCGCAGGTGCGGCGCGCGTTCGACTCGATCGAGGTCCGCACAGGGAAGCGGCCGCAGATGTACCAGCTGCCGGTGGACGACGCGAAGACCTACGAGGTGATCGCGCACGGCGAGAACATAGGGATGTTCCAGATCGAGAGCCGGGCGCAGATAGCGTCCATCCTTCATACGCGGCCGGAGAAACTGTACGACATAGTCGTGCAGGTCGCGCTCATCAGGCCCGGCCCCATCCAGGCGAAGTTCGTGCACCCGTACACGCTGCGCCGGCGCGGTCTGGAGGAAGTGCAGTACGCCGACCCCCGCCTGGAGCCGATCCTGAAGCGCACCTACGGGATTCCGATCTTTCAGGAGCAGGCGATGTCGATCGCGATGGTGCTGGGTGGCTTCACCGCGGGTGAGGCCGACCAGCTGCGTCGCACGATGGGCAACATCCGGAAGAAAGGGCAGCTGGAGGCGGTGCTCGAGAAGCTGCGCACGCGCATGGTCGGCAACGGCGTGCGGCCGGAGGTCGCGGCGAAGATCACGGAGGATCTCATCAGCTTCGCGAACTACGGGTTTCCCGAATCACACGCGTGGAGCTTCGCGCTCATCGCGTATGCCACGGGGTACCTCAAGGCGCATCATCCGGCCGAGTTCTACATGGGCGTGCTCAACTCGTGGCCGATGGGGTTCTATCCGCCTTCGACGCTGGTGCACGATGCGCGAAGGCACGGTGTGGCAGTCGAGCCGCCGTGCATGCGGGATGGTTCGTGGGAATGCGAGGTCCTGTCGTGCGGGAGCTGCCAGCCGAAAGCTGACAGCTGCGAGCCGTCAGCTGACGGCGGAAATGGGCAGCGGAACAGGTTCAGGATCGGATGGCGGTACATTCGCGGGATCGGCGAGAAGACGCTGACACGTATTCGTGCCGCGCATGACGAGCGGGTGTTCGGCAGCATAGGCGATGTCGTGCGGCGCTGCGGGTTGGAGCGATCCGAGGCGCTGGCGATCGCGCGCTCGGGCGCGTTCAGTGCCTGGGAGCCGGACAGGCGGAAGGCTGCCTGGGAGGCGCTGCGCGTGTGCGGCGACTCACTGCCGCTGGCACCAGCGCATCAGCGGCGGTATGTACCACGCCCCATTACGCGCTGGGAGATGGTGGTGCTGGACTACTTCGCGCTCGGGCTGAGCACCAACGGCCATCCGGTGGAGCATCTGCGGCCGCGGCTCACGTCAATGGGGGTGAAGGGAAGCCGCGATTTTGGAAGTCTCCGGAGCGGCGAGCGTATCCGTGTCGCCGGTCTGGTGACTGTCCGACAGCGGCCGGAGAGCGCTGGCGGAACGATCTTCCTGCTGATGGAGGATGAGCACGGCTTCATGAACGTCATTGTCCCGCGCCAGCTGGTGGAGCGATACGCCGATCCGGTGAAGTTTGCCAGCTTCCTGCTGGTGGAGGGTCGCTTCGAGCGGGACGGTGCCGTGATGAACGTGGTGGGCGAGCGGTTCCGCGCCCTGAACGTGAAGGGGCTGGTGCATCAGTCGCATGATTTCCGTTAGCGGTTAGCGGTTGGCGATTGGCGGAAAGCACGGCGGAGGAAGCGAAAAAAAAGGAACCCCGGTCGCCCGGGGTCCCTTCTTTCAAACGCGGTTGCTTTCCGCTAACCGCTAACCGCTAATCGCTGCCGTTCACACCGGTATCAGCGGATTCCCCTGCCGCTCCACGGCGGGCAGCGGCATGCAGATCTGGCTGCCGTACGCACCGCCGAAATGAGACAGCGTGCCGGCGGGCGGCTGTACCGGGATGTTGTACCTGATGATGTCACCCAGATGGTGGCTTTCTGCGAACAGCTCACGCCGCCTCTGATCGATCAGCTCCGCCAGATAGTCGGCTTGCGTGACGCCGGCGAATGGCACCGTCTGCCCGCCACGCGTGCGCGAGGCATTGAGAATGAGCAACGCATTCGGCAGGGCGCCGGATCGGATGTCCGCCTCGGCGATGATCAGCTGAGCTTCTTCGTACGTTGCCAGCGGCAGAGGCGTGGCCGTGGTGGGATACTTGGTCTGATAGTAGTGCAGGATCCCGGTGGCACTGACCAGGGCGGTCGCCACCACCGGAACACGCGCGTCGTTCATGGTACGGTACGGGTCGCCGACGGATGTTGCCCTGTTAACTGCACTGTTGTCGAGCGTTATCTGGTTCTGCCTTCGGGTTGTCGCGTCCGAGGCAGAAACAACGCGCAGGTAGCCGGACGGGATCAGGACAGCATCCGCCCTCGCGCCGGCGTAATCGCCGATGTTGAGCTTCGCGCGGGCCCGTCCCAGCAGCGCCATGTTGCGGATGCTGGTGTTGCCCGCGGCGTCCGCGAATGCAATCGCTTCGGTGAACAGCGAGATCGCGTACCTGAACACGCTGTCGCGCTGGATCTCCCCCCCGTAGTTGATGCTCTTGTCGATGCCGACCGACGAGAGCGCCATGGTGCAGAACCCTTCCCCGAGGAGCAGGGTCGAGTATCCGGCGTAGGCGGCGGCAATCGCCATGAGATTCGTCCTGTTCGGGGAGCCGGGGCCGGCAGCCACTTCGGCGTCCGTCCAGGTCTTCAGGAAGGCCAGGACGTTCTCGTTGGCCCGGCGCGCGGTCTGCAGCGGCGTGTAAACGCCGTACGCCGCGTTCGTGCCCCCTGTGCAGCTGTTGACGGCGTAGTCGCTGTCGTCCTTGGTCGTCGCCCGCCGATCGTACGGCGACCGCGACAGCGTCTGAGCGGTGTAGATGAACTCCTCTCCGATGAGGCCGCTCATCGCCGTGTACACCCGGAACGCGCACTCGAAGTCGCCGACCGCTCCATCGGAAAGAAGCAGCGCGTTTCCTGGAACCTCGAGCTGCGAGGCCGGAATCCGGCTCGCCGGTTCGACTTCGAGGGGATCGCTGAGCGTATCGCATCCGGTGGAGACGACGAGGAGCGTCGCCCCCAGAGTGAGGACCGCCATGCGTGCCTTGTGATTCAATGAAGCCATGATCGTAAGGTCTCGGTGTGAGGGTTTGTCACGCATGCTTGTCACCAGCCCAGATTGATGCCGAGGACCCACTGCGAGAGCTGTGGATTCGCGTTCTGCTCCCAGGCACTGAAGTCTCCGCCTCGACTGCCGCCGAGGAAGAACGCTTCCGGATCCAGCCCGGTGTAATCGGTCCAGAGTGCCAGGTTGCGCCCGGCGAGTGTGACTGTAGCGCGGTCAAACCTTGCCCATCGTGTGTCGAACATCGGGAGCGTGTAGGAGAAGCTCAGTTCGCGAAGCCGGGTGAAATCGGACTTATTGATGTAGTAGTCGGTGAGCTGACCGCCGGACTGCAGCCCGGCTGCGGTGAACGGGTCGCCCTGCAGCGGATACCAGTTCTCGAGGCAGCGGCCAAAGGCGAAGCAACGGGCCCGGATGTTCCCGTCCAGCTTCTTGTACCCGCCCTTGAAATCGATCAGTCCGTAGACGCGGAAACGGTCCCATAACGTCATGGTCGCGCTGAAGGCTCCTTCGCGCGTCGGCAGGGTGCGGCCGAGGTAAACCTCAGGGGCGTCGTCCGCCGTGTTGTACACGAGGTCGGCGCCGGAACAGGGCATCGTGCCGCCCTGGCCGTTGTCGCACAGCGTGTTCGCCCGGTCGTGCTGGCCATTCGGCAGCATCACGACGCTCACGGTCTTCTGGTCGAACCAGGAGCCGATCGGGTTGCCTACCTGGTGGCGAATGAACGTTCCGGCAGAGACGAAATTCCCGATCTCTTCGGAAAGCGACTCGACCTCGTTGTCGTTCATCGCGATGCTGAACGACATGTCCAGCTGCACCGGGCTCCAGCGCAGCGGAGTTCCCCGAAGCATCAGCTCGGTTCCCCAGTTCTTCACGGAGCCCGCATTGAATGGCTGCTGTAAAGGGCTCCCGGGCGTTCCGGGCAGGCCGAGCGATGGCGCGAGTTGCCGGTTCAGAATCGCATCCACGGTGCGCTTCTGGTACCACGTCAGCTCGACGCCGAGCCGGTCGCTGAGCGCGCCGAGGTCGAACCCGATCTCGACTTCCTTGCTTCTCTCCGGTCCAAGGTCGGGGTTGCCGAAGAACTGAGGCGTGACAGTTGCGACGTCACCCGGGCCGGTGGCGGGGGCGTACGTCTGCAGCGCGGAGAAGGTGATCGGCTGCTTGCCTGATTCGCCGTAGGCCATACGGAGCTTGAGAGCATCGACGAAGTCCCAGCGCCAGAA
>DASUUI010000024.1:0-2723 GCA_036374155.1 Gemmatimonadaceae bacterium
CGACAGCGGACTGTGACGGCTGCTGTGCCGCAAGAAAGTGAGAACAGGGAGCGGCACCGGCGATGAGTAGCGCCAGCGCGGCGACGACACTACGCAGCATGACGCAGCTCCGCGAGCACCACGTTCCACGCCTGATCCGCACGCGGATAGCGAGGTTCCCACCCGGATGCTTCGCGGAACTTCCGGTTCGAGATTCTGAGCGAACGCGACAGCAATTCCATCGGGCCACCGATCATTCGAGTCAGCCAGCGCGGCAGCGGCCGCGGTGCCTTGTAGCCCGCAGCGTGCGCCAGCGAAGCAACCCACTCGCCGCGGCGCATCGGCTCATTCTCCGCGACGTTGTAGGTTCCGGATGGTACGGTGAGCGCTGCGACCACCGCGGAAGCGGCATCGTCCTGCGCCAGCGACGTGACGTACGCGCGCGGATCTCCGGGGAGCGGCGACCAGCCTTTCCTGATCACGTCGAGCATGTCACGCAGCAGACGATCTGGCCCATAGAACGCGGCAAACCTGAGCGTCACGCCCGTACCGCCGCTTCCGACGAACCGTTCCACCGAATGCTCGGCGTCCAGCGTGCTGCGGTTGTAGCTCGCAGGCTGCACGGGGGCTGTCTCATCGAGCCACCCGTCGCCGCCGTCGGCGTACATCGGCGCGAACGACTCCTGCACCACCCGCGGGACGCCGGCATCGAGCGCGGCGGACACGACTGCCGCCGAGCCGTCGCGGCGGATCCTGTCGTTCTCCTTCCACGATCCGGGGAGCATCATCTTCAGCGACGACGACGGGATGCTGGTCGCGAGGTTGAGGACGGCGTCGTGGCCGTTCATCGCGCGCGCCAGTCCGGGCGAATCGAACAGGCTCGCGGCGATTGCGGTCCCCCCGGCAGCCTCTATCCGGGCCCGCTTCTCCACGGACCGGCCGATTGCCGTCACCTGGTGCCCGTCACGGACGAGCAACGGCACGGCACGGGTACCGATCACTCCCGTCGCCCCGGTCACGAATACGCGCAAGGATACCTCCCTCGGCAAAGCTAAAACGGGTGTTCGACGGCGCACGCCCCGGTAAACGGCGCTCGCCGGGGTGACTGAGGATTTTTCCCCGGTCGGCTACGTAGCGGTACGTATTCGGCGCCCGGGGCGGTTGCGGTAGCATGGCTGCAGTCAATTCAACGGAGCTCAGCCATGCGTTACCGCCTCTATGCAATCGCCCTCGTCGCACTCGGCCTGCTGGCCGACGCAGTGTTCACGTCGGCGCGGGCGGAGAGCGCCCGCCGCGGCGAGCGCTCTGCAGGAACCGTTGCGACCGTGACGAGTTGCCTCCGCCAGTCAGCCACGCCGAGCTACGGAGTAATCCGTGTGGGAGGCGGCTCGTTCCTGCCGGCCGTGTGCCGCGAGATCGGCCGGTAGCTCAGCTCCCGGTTGCGACGTCCCCCTTCTCCGACGGCCGGAAGAGAAGGTCCCAGGCCAGCCACAGCGTGCGGGAGAAGGGGAAGAATACGATCGGGATCGCGATCATCACCGCGACGCCACCGTACTCGACGAGCGTCCACGGCACGTCCGGCCACGTCGCCATGATGAAGGCGATGATCGCGCCGATCCCGAGCAGCTCGGCGGCTACCAGGTTCACCGTGTATCCCCCGATCCAGTAGTCCTCGCTCTCACCCCGCTCGAGGACGAGCCCGCAGGTCGGGCAGCTGTGCCCCAGGCGGAACCAGCTCCGCAGGATCCCGCGGCCGCCGCAGCGGGGGCAGCGGAGCAGCAGGGCACGGCCGGTGAAGACAAGGAAGCGGCGCACGGTCTTCGAATTAATCACCCGCCCGCGTCTCGCGGGTGAGACCCGCGCGCCAGGCGTCGCCCGCGACCAGACCTGGCCCGCGGAGAGCCCCTTGACATACCCCATGGGGGTATCCTATCATATACCCTCAGGGGGTATCACCACGACTTGGAGGAAGGATGGAGCGGGCGACGATCGCTATCGAGGGAATGAGTTGCGGCCACTGCGTGAAGGCAGTAACGAGCGCGCTGCAGGGTCTGGGCAACGTGGACGTCGAGCAGGTCTCGATCGGCTCGGCAACGGTTTCCTATGATCCGGAAGTCACGTCTGCCGACAGGATCGCGCAGGCGATTCGTGACGCAGGGTACGAGCCGACCGTCGGAGCGGCCCGCTGATGGCTGCGCCCGCCGAGAAGGTGCGCGCCGCTCGCAAGGAAGCCGTCGCTGCGGCGCACGACCACGTCGTGGGTTGCGGCTGTCAGGTTCCCGGAGACGCAGCAGCGGGTGGCAATGGCGGAAAGCTCGCCGTCGCCGTTGATCCGGATGTAAAGAGCCGCAATCTCACGCGGCTGCGCCGGATCGAGGGACAGGTGCGCGGCCTGCAGCGGATGGTCAAAGAGGACCGCTACTGCGCCGACATCCTGACGCAGATCTCTTCGGTACAGGAAGCACTGCGCGCCGTGGGGCGCGAGCTGATGCGCAACCACCTCAAGCACTGCGCATCGGCGGCGATACGCACTGGCGAGGAAGAGGCGAACGCGATGTACGACGAGCTCGTGGAGCTCATGTATCGCCACACTCGCTGACGATGGCACCCCCGCAGACCAAGGCGCCGCCAGAGCCGCGCCGGACCACCGCCGCAGCAGTCGAGGGTGGCGAGCGCATAGATCTGCCGATCACCGGCATGACGTGCGCGGCGTGCGTTCGCCGTGTGGAGCAGAGCCTGGCGAA
>DASUUI010000025.1:0-5638 GCA_036374155.1 Gemmatimonadaceae bacterium
GAGAGATGCCGACTGACGCAGACGTTGAAGCTGACGAATTGCAGCTTACCTCTGATAGGCTATGCGGCATAGTTTGCGTGTGGATGGCGTCACGCTCGAGAATCGTGTGGCGAGCGACTCTCACCGGGAGGGATGCGATGCGGTCGCGGTCCTATTTCACTGCGCTATTCCTGCTCCTGGTGTCTGGCGCGCTAACGGATGCGGAGGCGCAGGTCGATCCGCAGCTCGCTCAGCGCTATTTCGATGAAGCCAGGAGGCTCTGCGAGCGGGACGCGGGCCGGCTTTGGGGTGTGTCGCTCTGTGGTCCGTTGGTGATCTTCGACCCGGCGACACGAACGCGCGCCACAAGCCATCCGGAACCGCCGGGACCTCCGCCGCGCTTTCCGGGTTTCGCGGACGGTCCGGTCACCTGGGGCGGGCAGGTGTGGTTCGCCGCCCCCATGCACATGCTCCCGGCGAAGGATGCTGACCTGCGCCAGCAGTTGCTGCTTCACGCGTTGTTCCATCGTATCCAGGCCGAGCAAGGCTTGTTTGCGGACGCGAGTGATGGCTTCAACGAGCATCTCGATACGTTCGAGGGTCGCGTCTGGATGCAGCTCGAATGGCGCGCTCTCCGCCGGGCGCTCGAGTCCACCGGAAGCGACCAGGCCGAGGCGATCGCCGATGCGCTGGCCTTCAGGCGCGAGCGCCGCCGCCTCTTTCCCGGCGCGGCGGACAACGAACGGCGCGACGAGATTCGCGAAGGGCTTGCCACCTACACCGGCATCGCCGCCTGGTCCGATTCGCCCGCGGATGCACGCCGGGCCGCAGCGTCAGCGCTCCCAGCAGGAGAAGCGCCGTGGTCCTTCGTCGGAACTTTCGAAGCCGCGTCCGGACCCGCTTACGGGGTGCTGCTGGACGATCTCCTGCCGGGATGGCGCCGACAGGTGACTGGCGCTTCGGACCTCGGTGACTTGCTCGCCTCGGCAAGCAGGCCACCGACGGCCGACCTTGCCGTGGCGACGGCGCGCTACGACGGGGCGACGCTGCGAGCGACCGAGGAGGCGCGCGATCGGGCGCAGCAGGTCCGCGTCGCCGAGTTACGCCAACGCTTCGTTGACGGGCCCGTGCTGACGATGCCTGCCGGGGGCAGCGGCACTTCTGACACGAGGGGCAGCGTGGGCATTCCGGGCGTCGGTACGGTGCTCTTCAACAACCTCACCCTTTCCGCCCAATGGGGCCGTCTCGAAGCCGACAGCGGCGTCCTGCGCGCCGCCGATGGGAGAACACTGGCCGTGCCGGTTACCAGGCCGCTCGAAGGGACAAACCTGCAGGGAGACGGCTGGATCGCCACTCTGAACTCCGGGTGGGTGGTGCGACCGGCGGCACGACCCGGCTCCTTTGTTATCGTTCGCGAACGATAGTCTGTGCAGCATACGATCGCAGCACATGCCGCATAACCAGCGGTTGCAGCTGACGGTCGGCTGCGCCGCCCGGAGGTGAACCGCGAAGCGTTGGGCGCGCCGGCTACCGTCTGCACACGGTGAACATGAAACGAGTGATCGTTGATCATTACGGCGGGCCCGAAGTCCTGAAGGTCGTCGATGGCGACCCTCCCCGGCCAGGAACCGGTGAGGTGTGCATCCGAGTGCTGGCCGCAGGCGTGTCGTTTACCGATTCCCTGCTGCGGGCAGGTACCTATCTCGGAGTTCCGAAACCGCCCTTTACCCCCGGCTATGAGGTCGTCGGCGTCGTAGATGAGGTAGGCCCCGGTTGCACGCGATTCCGTGTTGGAGACCGGGTCGCGTCGCTGACGGTGTGGGGCGCCTACGCGGAGCGCGTTTGTGTGCGGGAGGTGGAGGCAGTTGAGGTACCTCACGACCTTGACCCTGCCCAAGTCACGAGTCTTGTCCTGACGTACATGACCGCGTACCAGCTCCTCCACCGCATGGCGAAGGTAGAGAGCGGAGAGAGTGTGCTCGTGCACGGCGCAGCTGGTCGGGTTGGGACCGCCATCCTCGAACTGGGAGCCCTCGACCGCCTTCACCTCTACGGCACTGCTTCCGCCCGGGACTGCGCTGCGGTCGAACGCTACGGCGCGGTGGCAATCGACTATAAACACGAGGACTTCCTCTCCCGGGTGCGCGAATTGACCGGTGACGGTGTGGACGTGGCACTTGACGGCCTCGGGGGTGCGCTGTCGCTACGCTCCTTCCGAGCGTTGAACTCCCGCGGGAGGCTCGTCGTGTTCGGCCACTACTCGACGCTCTCGAATGGTCGCAAGAGCTGGCGGGGGTGGGCTGAGTGGTACGGGGCGACCGCAACCGTAGCGCTATGGGGAGCGATCGCGCGTCGCAAAGTGATGGCCTATCGAATTCAAAGGCTGCACAAGGGCCGTCAGTGGGTTCCCATGAGCTTTGGGCGTGCGCCGCTCGTGGGTGGAGGCCCCCGCAACGCGGTATGGTTTCGCGAAGATTTTGGGGCGCTGCTCGCTCTGCTCCGCACCGACAAGATCCACCCCGTCGTTGCAGCGCGCATGCCGTTGTCGGACGCTCGCCGGGCGCACGAGCTGCTAGCGAGCTCCGCGGCCAAGGGGAAGCTCGTCCTCGTGCCGTGAAGCTGCCGCCCGACACCGGTTTGCAGCTCCTGGCGCCCGGCTCAAGGTCGTTCTAACCGCAGGCGCCGTCACCGTTGGCCTTACATGAACAGGACTGCATCGCTGCAACGTGTTCCCTGGGTCAGGTCGCCGCCCAGAGTCAGGCCGCCGCGTGGATCGAAGGTCGTTCCCGCGCGGGAAGCAGCGAGAGGACCAGCCCGAGCGCCAGCAGACCCACGAGTCCGAAAGTCAGGAACCAGATGACAGGGCCGGTCTCGGTGCGCGGCACCGCATAGCTCTGCACGATGACGCGTCGGGCGAGCTGTTCGCCCAGGAGCACCAGGAAGATGAAGGGGACCATTGCCCGGTAGCGGATCAGCACCGCGAGCGCGATCGCTGCAAGGGCAAGCTGCCCGAGCGCCGACAATGAGAACAGCATGAGCACGACCCGCGCCGCCGCGGGACCGTAGCTGTCCAATGGCAGACCATCGCCAGTCGCGATCGATGCGGTGTTCAACATCGAGTTGATGCTCATGACGAGCTTCAGCCCAACGAATAACCCCAGCAGCCAGAGTGCCGCGCGATGGCCGCTAAACCTGTTGTCGACCTGCGTGGGGAAAAGTCGCTTGAGCATGAACCGGTGTCGCCCCGGCTACAGGTGGCCCAGCTCCCGGTCCAGCTCCCGCCTGGCTGCTTCGTAGTACCGGTCGTGGACGGGAGCAAGCTGCCTCGACTCCTCTGCCCGAGTTCGTGCCCGTGAGCTACCAAACAACGCCTTGCCCACCCGGAATGCGCCCCAGACGATCAGGGCAGCGATGGCCAGCCTGAGTGCCACAATGGCGAGGCCGAGCAGCGCGCCAAAGATGCCGACCGCCGTCGCCAGAACTATGACCGCCAGCGGGATCGCCACAGCCAGCACGATCGCGACCTTAACCAGATTCCAGAGTATTCTCATCGCTATCCTCCGCGCTGCCGCGTAAATGCGGCTGATATCACTACGTCCTGGCGGCGCGGAAGATTCAGGTCCGCGCGCGTGTGACATCACCGCTCGTGGGCGAGCACCTGGCGGAGGCTACTGCTCGCGGACCCTCCCCGACTGAATCAGGCGCTGGCGCGACGTGTTGCCGGGCACGGCGATGTGCATCGCGGCGTCATACTCCTTGCCAACGGCCGGACTGCCTTCGGGCACCCAGACCTGCGTAACAGTGTGGCTGTACCCACGTGGGATGTAGCGCACGTAATAGCCGTCGGGGTGCAGCGACCAGCGGCCGCTGGGGACCGCGCGGCTGCCCGGGCCGAGCTCGGCAAGACCGGCGAGCACGGCGACGCGCTCCATTTCAGCGAAGCTGCTGGCCGGATCCGTCAGCATCTGCCGCAGCTGGGCTTCGGCCTGGAGTACCTGGCGCAATGCAGCGGGCGCCCGGCTCAGCAGCCCATCCATCTCGTCGCCCGGCAGGAGATCGAGCGCACTCCGGTTCAGCATCGCGAGCTGCTGCGCCGTGAGCAGCTTTGCGGCGGTGGCCTTCTTGTCGGGAGAAAGCTCCTCGAACTTCGCGCGCGCGATGATCGCCCACAGCAGCACCTGGATGTCGTGCTGCGGGATCTGTGGTTGCGCCACTGAATTGCGCACGATGGACACGACGGCGTCCTGCGCTGGTCCGGTCGGCGGGGCGAAGATATACCCATCACCACCCCCCGGTCCGTAGGTGCCCGCCTTCAGGCAATAACTCTGAGTGTGCATCTCATAGTAGCCCGGCGCGAGCACAAAGCCGCCAGTGGCAGTACGCTGGAGAGAAATCAGCGGCCGCGCAGCCTCAGCCGGCGTGAATTGGTCAAGCGTGTCCACCGCCCACCGCGCGTGCTCGAGACTGGTGGTGATCGGGTGATCGCCTCCGACCAGCTGATCGAGTGTCACCTTCCCGGCCGCCTTGGCAACGACGCCGCGCAGCCTGCCCAGCTGTGCGTCCGCGGAAAGGGGAAGTGTGGCGGTAGCCGTGAACGAGACGGCGAGTGCCGCGACGAACGGTCGCACGAGTCCAGCGAACGTCATGGGAGACCCCGGCTCAACAAGGTTAAGGTGGCGCGAATCTGATCTTATCACTCCCCCTCGCGCGCCGCCATATGTTCCGGCAGCTGCTCCCGCCGTTCATTCGCAGCGCCGGCGCCGTGTCGCCGGCGCCGGCAGAAGCCATCAGATCATCGGTTGAGCCAGTACGCCACCTTCACCAGGAAAGTGTTCTCCGGGTGCAGCGCGAACAGGTCCCTGTAATCACGCGTCCAGCGCTGGCCGAAGTCGTCGTTGGGCCCGGGGCCGCGGCGCCCGTGCTGCCACACCACGAACAGCGTGGACCCGGGGCGATACTCCCAGCGCACGACCGCGTTTGACTTGAGCTCCGTCACCTTGAAGCGCAGCTGAGCGTCGGCAGGCGGCGTGTACGGCTGGAACCGGTCATCGTATGACTCGGCCCGGGGGGTCGCACTGATCTCGCGGACGTCGGAGTACGTCCCCTTCGAGACGAACGGCTGGCCGTACAGCTCGAACGTCAGGTTCGGCGTCATCGTGTAGTTCAGCCGCACGTTCATGGACGTCGTCCGCTGGTCCAGATGCGCGAACGTGTAATGCGTGGCGTTGCCCTCGTCCACGAAGTTGCCGAACCACTGTGTGTTATTGCGGTCGCGGCTGAACCCGGCACCGAGGTTGACCTGGAACTGCGGCGAGAACCGGAAGTTCAGGTATGGATCGAGGCTCCGGCCCTTTGACTTCCCCTCGTCCCAGTACGACAGGTTCACCCAGAAGCCGCCAGAGATCCGCTTCCGGCTGTCCGTGTTGAACCCGCCCCAGGGAAAGAAGCCGCGAGACAGCCGCAGCAGCGGGCCCCCGCGCGTGGCGCGATCGGAGTAGCTCGGCGTCAGCCGGTCAACCGTACCGCCCATGTGAATGTCCCAGTTGTTGTGCAGCCCCATGTGTCCATTGAAGTTCAGCGCGTTCTGCAGCCGGGTGCCCGACGTGTTCCACGTCTCCCAGTGATTGCCGTTGAGCTGCGCCCAGCGCCATATCCTGTT
>DASUUI010000026.1:0-26717 GCA_036374155.1 Gemmatimonadaceae bacterium
ATCGATCGCTGTCCCCAACACCTCCGTCGGCAGCTGGTCACGGCAAGCCGTTCCGAGCAGTGCGACGGACACAAAAAAGCCGACCAGCAACGGAAGTGGTCGGCGCTTTGCAAAACCAGAAATCCTACTAGACCAATTGGAACCAAATCCTGCCGCCGTCCTCATGAAACCTCCTCGCCGTGAACGTACCTCTTGAGGTGGCGCCACCAGTGGTGGCGTTCGATGGACGCTGCATGTACCTGTACGTTTCGCTGCACCGGGGGGCTGCAGCGACGCACGAATCCAACAGCCATCCGATTGTCCCCAGAGCGGGTGTCAGGACGAACGGATGTGACCCGGGGAATATCCGCTCGCTGAATCCGGTTGTGGATCGGACGGCGCCGAATCTACTCGCCGGAAGAGGCCCCGCTGTCGGGAGAAGGCGGTTTTTGGGTCAGGTTTCGGCTGACCACTTCTCCACCTCCACGGTCCGCCTGGCTCGCGGCTTTGGGTGCTTCGCGCCGGTCGGCGGCCGCAGCCTTTTCTCGGCACGGACCGGCCAGTTTGGGTGCCAAACAGGGGACAGGGCACGCGCTGCTGACCCCCGCCACCGTACAAGCACCGTATAATTCCCCAATGCCACAGGCCGCCCTCCCGGGCTTCCGCGACTTCTATCCCCAGGAGCTCGCCGAGCGCGACTACCTGATGCAGGTCTGGCGCGACGTCGCCCACCGGTTTGCCTTCGTCGAGTACGACGGCCCACCCCTCGAACCGCTCGAGCTGTACACCAGGAAGAGCGGCGACGAGATCGTTGGCCAGCTTTACAACTTCGTGGACAAGGGCGGGCGCGAGGTCGCCCTGCGCCCCGAGATGACTCCAACCTTCGCCCGGATGGTCGCGGCCAGGGTGCAGACGCTGCGCAAGCCGGTGCGCTGGTTCTCGACCCCGCAGCTGTTCCGCTACGAGCGACAGCAGAAGGGGCGGCTGCGCGAGCACTTCCAGCTCAACGTGGACATTGTCGGCGAAGCGGACGTCACCGCCGACGCCGAGCTGCTGGCGGTCGCGATCGCCGTCGTCGAGCAATGCGGTCTCACGGAGCGCGACGTCGTCGCGCGCGTCTCTGATCGCCGCCTGCTCAACGTCTTGCTCGCCGCGCTGGGGCCCGCACAGATCCAGGACGCGGCCTACGCCGCGCTGGACAAGCTGCACCGCGAGTCGCGCACCTCACTGCTGCAGCGGCTGAGCGAAGCCGGCGTGGCGGATGAGACCGCGCGGGAGATCCTGTCGCTGGGCGACCTCCGCACCGTCGCCGACGTCCGCGGCTGGGCGACCGCCCATGGCTGCGCGCCTGCTGCCGAGGAGCACATCGCCCGCCTGGAGCGGTACCTCGGCCTTCTCGACGCCCACGGCGCCAGCGGCTGGGTGGAGCTGGACCTCTCCATCGTGCGCGGTCTGGCGTACTATACAGGAACGGTGTTCGAGCTGTTCGACAGGGCGGGGAAATTCCGCGCGATCTGCGGCGGCGGGCGGTACGACACCCTGCTCGCGTCCCTCGGCGGCGACGACCTGCCCGCGCTCGGCTTCGGCATGGGTGACGTGGTGCTGCTCGAGCTGCTGCGCGCGCACGGCCTGGTATCGGTCACGCCGCTGGAGCTGGACTTCTGGGTCGCGACGGAAGACAATGACCTGTTCACCGACGTGGTCCGCGTGGCGACGGCGCTGCGGCGAACCGGCGGCAAGGTGGAGTACTCGCTCCGCCGGCAGCCGCTCGCGCGGCAGCTGCGCACCGCGAGCTCGGTCGGCGCGCGGCAGGTCGTCATCCTCAAGCGCGACAGGTGGCCCGCCGGCAGGCTGGTCGTGAAGCGCATGGACGACGGCAGCGAGACTGAGCAGACGCTCGAGCAGCTGGTCGCTGCGGCTGGCAATCGGCCGGACAGCGGCTCGGCAACCCAATAACACGCAAGTCACCAAATGGCAGACGACAAGAAGCTGACGACCCGCGCAGCGGACTTCAGCGCCTGGTACAACGAGCTCGTGCTCCGTGCCGAGCTCGCTGACTACTCGCCGGTGCGCGGCTGCATGGTCATCCGCCCCAACGGCTACGGCATCTGGGAGCGGATGCAGCGCCAGCTCGACGACATGTTCAAGGAGACCGGGCACGTCAACGCGTACTTCCCGATGTTCATCCCCGAGAGCTTCCTGCACAAGGAAGCCCAGCACGTAGAGGGATTCGCGCCGGAGACAGCGGTCGTGACCCACGGCGGAGGGAAGAAGCTGGAGGAGCCGCTCGTCGTCCGTCCGACCTCCGAGACGATCATCTACGCGATGTACGCCAAGTGGGTGCAGAGCTATCGCGACCTTCCGATCCTGATCAACCAGTGGGCGAACGTCGTCCGCTGGGAGATGCGGACGCGCCTCTTCCTCAGGACCCTCGAGTTCCTCTGGCAGGAGGGGCATACCGCGCACGCAACGCACGACGAGGCCGAGGCGGAGACGCTGCAGATGCTCCGCGTGTACAGCGACTTCATGGAAGGGTGGATGGCGATGCCCGTCGTCACCGGCCTCAAGACCGAGAGCGAGAAGTTCGCCGGCGCGCTGCGCACCTATGCCTGCGAAGCGATGATGCAGGACAACCGCGCGCTGCAGGCGGGCACGTCCCACAACCTCGGCCAGAACTTCGCGCGCGCGTTCGACCTGAAGTTCCAGAGCGAATCGGGCGCGATCGAGTACGCGTGGAACACCAGCTGGGGAGTATCCACCCGGCTGGTCGGCGCGCTGGTGATGACCCACGGCGACGACAACGGGCTCCGCGTGCCCCCGCTGCTCGCGCCGATCGAGATGGTCGTCGTGCCGATCTGGCGGAGCGACGAGGACCGCGTGCGCGTGCTGGAAGCGGCGCGCCGGATCTGCGAGCGGCTGCGCGAATGGGAGTTCCGCGCGCCGAGCCGCCTGCGGGTGCATCTCGACGACCGCGAGGGGATCAAGCCGGGCGCCAAGTACTACGAGTGGGAGCTGCGGGGGGTGCCGCTCCGCGTGGAGATCGGGCCGCGCGACCTGGACGCGAACCAGGCCGTGCTCGTCCGGCGCGACACGCGTGCCAAAGCCACGGTCTCGCTCGACACCATCGGCGAGGACGCCAACGAGCTTCTGAGCGAGATCCAGCAGGACATGCTCATCCTGGCGCGCGAGCGCCGCGAGGAGAACAGTCACCGCGGCCCCATCAGCTACGATCGCTTCCGCGAGATCATGGCAGGCGACGGCGGTTTCGTGTACACCGGATGGTGCGGCAGCGCGGCATGCGAGGCGCAGGTCAAGGACGAGACGAAGGCGACGATTCGCGTTCTCCCCGACGAGGAGTTCCGTTCGGCCGAAGCGCCGCAGAAATGCATGACCTGCGGGTCGGCCGCGGCACACGAGGCGCTGTGGGCGAAGGCGTACTGATCAGCGGCTTCTCGCGCGTGGACGGCGCGCTCTGGTGCGATGAAATACCGCTGGACCGCCTGAGCGCGGAAGTCGGGACTCCGGCGTACGTGTACAGCGCGCGCGTCATCCGCGAGCAGTACCACCGGCTGGATGCCGCGCTCGCGGGCGTACCGCACCGGCTGCACTACAGCGTCAAGGCGAACTCCTGCCTGGCCATCCTGCGGCTGCTGCAGGAGCTGGGCGCCGGCGTGGACATCGTCTCGGGCGGAGAGCTGTACCGCTCGCTCAAGGCGGGCTTCACCGGCCGCGACGTCGTCTTCAGCGGCGTGGGAAAGACGCAGCGCGAGCTGCGCGAGGCGCTGGAGGCCAGCGTCTTCCTGATCAACGTCGAGTCGGAGCCCGAGCTGCGGCTGCTGGACACCGTGGCCGGCGCAATGGGAAGGATCGCGCCCGTCGCGCTGCGGGTGAATCCCGAAGTCACGGTGGACACGCCGCATCCGTACACCCGCACGGGCGAGAGGGGCGCGAAGTTCGGCATCCCCCACGACGAGGTCGTCGAGGTCGCGCGCGCCGCGCGCGACATGAAGAGCATCAACCTGCTTGGGCTCGACATGCACGTCGGTTCGCAGATCGCGCAGTTCGGCCCCTACGAGACCGGCATCGAGCGGCTGCTCGAGATCCGCGCGGCTATAGACGCGCTCGGCGGACCGCCTCTCAGGTACCTGGACGCCGGCGGCGGCCTGGCGGTGACTTACGACACGGAGCGGCCCGTGGACATCGAACAGTTCGCCACGCGGCTGAGTGCACTCCTGGCGTCCTCCGGGCTGGAACTGATCCTGGAGCCGGGGCGCTACATTGTGGGGAACGCCGGCGTGCTGCTCACCACGGTGCTGTACCGCAAGCGCAGCGGTGGCAGTGAGTACGTGATCACCGACGCCGGGATGAACGACCTCCTCCGCCCCTCGCACTATCACGCCTACCACCGCATCGAGGCTGTCATCCCCGCTCCGGGGAGAACGGTCGCGAACGTCGTGGGCCCGGTGTGCGAGAGCGGCGACTTCCTGGCACTGGACCGCGACATCGAGGACGTGCCCGAGGGTGCAGTTCTCTCGGTCCAGTCCGCCGGTGCGTACGGCTTCGTGATGGCCTCGAACTACAACTCGCGGCCGCGGGCGGCGGAAGTCCTGGTTGACGGCGACAGGTACGCAGTGGTCACTGAGCGGGAGAGCTACGAGGATCTCATCCGGAAGGAGCGGTTGACCCCACTTTGGAGGACGCTCTGATGAAGGTCGGAGTGATGGGAGATTCGCACGACCGGGTGCCCGTCATCGCCGAGCTGATCCAGCGGTTCGCCGCCGCGGGCGCAGGGCTGGTGATGCACGCCGGCGACTACTGCTCGCCGTTCTCGCTCGCCCCATTCGCCGAGGCGAAGATCCCGCTGCTGGGTGTGTTCGGCAGGAACGACGGCGATCCCGAAGGGCTGCGCGAGGCAGCGGGCGCGAACGTCGGCACCGAGCTGTACGAATCCCCGCACAGCTTCGAGATAAGCGGCCAGCGCATAATCCTGGTGCACGACCTGAACGACGTGATGGCCCGCTCGATCAAGGCGCACGCGATCGTGATACACGGATCGACGCACGTGTACGACGTATCCACGCGCGACAGCACGCTGCTCATCAACCCCGGTGAGGCGTGCGGCTGGGTGCACGGCGCGTGCACCGGGGCGTTGCTGGACCTGGAGACGAAGACTGTGGAGAAGGTGGAGCTGTGATGACGATGATTCCCGCGACGCGAGGCCGATGTCCCGCGTCCTGATTCTCGATTTCGGCGCTCAGTACACGCAGCTCATAGCGCGGCGGGTGAGGGAGGCGAGGGTGTACTCGGAGATCCATCCGCCCAGCAGAAGCGTGCAATGGGTGCGCGACTGGAAGCCTGATGGCATCATCCTGAGCGGTGGCCCCAATTCCGTGTATGCTCCCGGCGCGCCCACCATTGACCAGCGGCTGCTCGACATCGCGCCGGTGCTCGGCATCTGCTATGGGATGCAGCTGATCGCGCGCGTCTCGGGCGCGGAGGTCCGGCGTGGCGGGCGGCGCGAGTATGGCCGTGCCGAGGTCACGGTGCTGAAGCCGGACACGCTGTTCGACGGCTTCGAGCCGGGCTCGACGACCACCGTGTGGATGAGTCACGGCGATCACGTGGAGGAGCCGCCGCCGGGGTTCACCGTCATCGCGACGAGCGCTGGCAATCCGGTCGCCGCATTCCGGCATGCGGAGCGCCCGATCTTCGGCGTGCAGTTCCACCCCGAGGTGGCGCACACGCCGCGTGGCGGCGAGGTCATCTCCAACTTCCTTTTCGGGGCCTGCCACGCCGAGCCGACCTGGACGGCCGGCGCTTTCATAGACGAGGAAGTGGCGAAGGTTCAGCAGCAGGTCGGCGGCGCGCGCACTATCTGTGGCCTGAGCGGCGGTGTGGACTCCTCGGTCGCGGCCGCCCTCGTTCACCGGGCGATCGGCGACCAGCTGACGTGCATCTTCGTGGACACCGGCCTCATGCGGCTGCACGAGCGCGAGCAGGTGGAGCGAACTTTCCGCCAGCACCTCGGCATCGAGCTGATCACCGTTGACGCCGAGTCGAGGTTCCTCGACGTGCTGCGCAACATCGAGGACCCTGAGGAGAAGCGTCGCCGCATCGGCCACACGTTCATAGACGTGTTCGAGGATGCTGCGGCCGAGGTGGGGGAGGGAGTCGAGTTCCTGGTGCAGGGAACGCTGTACCCCGACGTGATCGAGTCCTCATCGCCCACGGGCGGCCCGTCGGTGACGATCAAGACGCATCACAACGTCGGCGGGCTCAAGCCGGGGATGACGTTCAAGCTCGTCGAGCCGCTGCGCGAGCTGTTCAAGGACGAGGTGCGCAACGTCGGCCGCGAGCTGGGCCTTCCCGACGAGATGGTTGGCCGGCACCCGTTCCCGGGACCCGGCCTCGCCATAAGGATCCTGAGCGCGGTGGACCGCCCCAAGCTCGACCTTCTGCGCCACGCCGACTCGATCTATCTGGAGGAGATCCGCGCCGCCGGCCTGTACGACGACATCTGGCAGGCGTTTGCGGTGCTGCTTCCCGTCCGCAGCGTCGGCGTGATGGGTGACGAGCGAACCTACGACAACGTGGTCGGCCTCCGGGCGGTGACCAGCACCGACGGCATGACGGCCGACTGGTACCGTTTCCCTACCGACGTGCTCGCCAGGATCTCGAACCGGATCATCAATGAGGTGGACGGCGTCAATCGCGTCGTGTATGACGTGAGTTCGAAGCCGCCGGCGACGATCGAGTGGGAATAGAGGCAGCGGTTAGCGGTTAGCGATTAGCGGAAAGCAACTGCGGTTACTGCGGTCCCGCCTCGCTTTCTGCTAATCGCTAATCGCTGTAAACCAATGCCAGCCCACCGGCATCCTACTTTACGGCAGAGGATGACCCATTAACCCAGCGGCGGCACACCTCGACACATCCGTGGCACCGGCACGGCAGGACGGCCGCCCGCGCGAGCCGTTGCCCGATCTTATCGAACGTGCCCGGGCAGGCGACACGGCCGCGTTCGAGCAGCTGTACCGGGAGCATTCGCCACGCGTGTTCGCTTTGTGCCTGAGACTGACCGGCGGTGACCGCACGGAGGCGACGGCGCTGCTGCAGGACGCCTTCATCGGTGCCTGGCGCGCACTGCCGGGGTTCCGCGGCGATGCGCCGTTCACGACCTGGATGCACCGGCTCACGGTGAACGCGATGCTGCAGAACGCGCGGGGAACGCGCCGGCGGGAGGCACGGGTGCTTCCGATGGACGACACGACGAGCACTACGGCGGCATCCCGCGGCACCGACGCGGGGCTGCTGATGGACCTGGAAAACGCGATCGCGCGACTCCCCGAAGGGGCGAGGACAGCGTTCGTACTGCATCACATAGAGGGTTACCAGCACCAGGAGATCGCGGAGCAGCTCGGCATCGCGGTCGGTACGGTCAAGGCGCAGGTCCACCGCGCCCGCAACCTCCTGATCAAGGCTTTGGAGCGATGACAGACCACTCGGTTGACGAAGCGAAAGTGAAAGAGCTGCTCGAGCTCACGCAGGCATTGCCGCGGGAGAGCGAGCCGCCCGAGTCGGCGTGGGCGGAGATCCGCGCGCAGCTCACGGAGCGTCCGGCCTACCAGCCGCAGCGCGTAGCGACGTGGCAGCGGCCGGCATTCCTTGCGGCCGCCGCCCTGCTGCTCGTGGCTGCCTCGGCGGCCGTCACCAGCGCCGTGCTCACGCGCGACCGAGTGACTTCCGCGTCCGTCGCCACGGCGGCTGCGCGGCCTGCGAACGGCGAGGGCGCAGCCGTGCTCGCCGCGCTCACGCTCCGCGAAAACGAATACCTGCAGACCGTGAACGGACTCAACGAGCTTATCGAAGCGGACGACAGCGGTCTCGCGCCCGAGACGATAAGAACGATTCGAGCCAGCCTGCTCGTCATAGATGCAGCGATTCTCGAGGTGCGTCAGGCGCTGGCCGCGGACCCCGCGAACGCGCAGCTGCTCGAGATCCTGGAGGCGAACTACGAGAAGAAGGTGGACCTCCTCCGCCGCACGACCGAGATGGCGCGGAGCGGATGATGCGACTCTTCCCGGTGACACTCGCACTCGCGGTGGCCGCGCAGATGGCCCCGGCCCAGACGACCGTGGATCGCACGATCCCGCTCAATGCCGACGGCGCGATCCGCATCTACGCGCTCGCCGGAACCGTGACTGTCCGCGCCTGGGACCGGGAGTCGGTCACGATCCGCGGCACGCTTGGCGCCGGCAACCGGCTTCACGCGGGCGGTGGGCGAACGGCGATCAAGGCATTCGTCGAGTCGAGCAACGAGGAGCAGCCTGAGCCGAGCACACTCGAGATCATGGTGCCGGCGCGGGCGAAGGTGTGGATCAAGACGGCGACTGCCGGAATCGTCGTCTCGGGAGTGACGGGGAGCCTGGATGCGTACGCTGTGGGCGGAGCGATACGCGTGACCGGAAATCCCGCGGATGTGAACGCCGAGGCGATCGACGGTGACATCGAGGTCATCGGGAACCCCGGCTGGGTTCGTGCCAAGAGCGCGAGCGGTTCCGTGCTGCTTCGCGGATCGAGCCCCGACGCCACGCTCACGAGCGTGACGGGGCGCGTCGTAATTGACGGCAAGGGAGGGGGTCCGCGATTCGAGCGCGCGCGGTTCGAGACCGTGACTGGTGACATCCGCTTTGCAGGAGGCATCGAGCGCGGCGCCGACATCCGGTTCGACTCGCACGGCGGGACGATCGACGTCATGCTGGCGCGCGATGCGTCGGCTGACCTCGACGTCAGCACGATCAGCGGGCGGATCAGCAACGCGTTCAGCTCTGCGCGGCCGGTGAGCGGGCGTTACGGCCGCGGCTTCGCGCTCACGACATCGGCGGGCGACGGTGGCGCGCGGCTGTCGGTGCGCACGTTCAAGGGCAACATCACGCTGCGAAGGAGCACGTAGCTTCCAACTCCACGCGTGCGAGTGGCATCCAATCGGTGCAGGCAATGAGCCCTGACACAAACCACTCCCGCTGGAGGAAGACATGCGAGGTTCAGTTCTTCGACGTACGGTGATCACCGCTGGCCTGCTGCTTACGGGCGCAGGCGTTGCCATCGCCGGCCCGCCCTGGATATCCATCGAGTATCCCGTCAACCCGCACGACCCCGTCGCCCGCGGCGCTTTCCTCACGGTCCGCACCTATCATCACGGCGACCTCATCGGCTACGAGCTGAGCGGCACTGCTGAAGGCCTGGTGGATGGCCGTCGCCAGACGGCGCGTCTCGACATCCGCCGCATGACTCAGCCGGGCACGTACGCGGTGCGCTGGCAGAAACCGGCGGACGGCACGTGGGCGCTCGTGATCTCGAGCGCGCGCGAGGGAAGGCACATGGCGACGGCGGTCGTTACGGTGGACAACGCCGGCCGGGTCGCGAGCGTCAGCGTTCCGTCGAACTCCGCCGAGGGCGGGCGGTGGCAAGTACCGAGGGCGCTCGCCGCAGGCGAGATAGACGCGTTGCTGCGTCGGAGTGCATCGCTGGCAGCGCGATAGGAGCTGCAGCGGTTAGCGGTTAGCGGTTAGCGATTAGCGGCAAGCAACTGCGGTTACTGCAGGTCCGGAGTTGCTTTCCGCTAACCGCTAATCGCTAACCGCACTCTCTAAACTCCCTTCTCTTTAAGCAGCGCCATGAATTCGCCCGGCTCAGTGATCTGCAGGAGCCGCTCCGGCACATCCGGCTCCTTCGCGAACTGCGCGATCTTGCCGAGCACCGGCAGGTACTGGTTCGACACCTCGAGCGGTGGCGCGACGATCAGGAAGAAGAAGTGAACCGGCGTGTCGTCTATCGCCTTGAAGTCCACCCCCTCGCGCTTGCGGCCGAACGCGACGCGCAGCTTGCTGACCACCAGCGACCGGCAGTGGGGGATGGCGATGCCGCGGCCGATTCCCGTCGAGCCGAGGTTCTCCCGCCGCTTCAGCATCTTGAACAGCATCCCTTCCGACTTCTCGTCCAACCTGAGAAGCGAGATCAACTCGCGGAGGATGTCGTCCTTGGACTCGCTCTGAAGCTCGAGCTGGATTGCGTCTTCGGCGAAGAACTCGCGCAGTTCCATGAGTGACTGATTGGGGAACAGGGCCGGCGACGGCCGATTCGGAGGGTCAATCCGAGTACGATTCGATACTCAGGCGCGGCAAGTTACGCGCACCCTCAAATGGTGTCAAACCTCGACATTGCAAGCAGTTGGCGCTTCGGATACCTTGGGTGGATGCGGTTCCCGTTCCCCCTTCCGTACGAGATTCCGGTTTACCTCGCGCCGATGGCGGGCGTGTCGGAGTCGCCCTTCCGGCGCCTCTGCCGCCGCTTTGGCGCCGACGTCGTGGTGACGGAATTCCTCTCCGCCGAGGGGATCCGCCGCGAAAATGAAGCCACCATCGCGAAGCTTCGCTTCGGCGCCGACGAGCGGCCGATCGGGGTGCAGATCTTCGGTGCCGATCCGGCTGCGATGGGCGAGGCGGCGGCGTTCGTGACCGACGTCTTCGCGCCCGAATTCATCGACATCAACTTCGGCTGTCCGGTGAAGAAGGTCGTGAAGCGCAACGGCGGATCGGGGTGCCTCAAGGATCTGTCGCTTGTCGAGGGAGTGATCCGCAGCGTCGTCGCCGCGACGTCGCTTCCGGTCACCGTCAAGATCCGCAGCGGCTGGAGCGAGGAGATGCGCGACCCTGTTGGCATCGCCCTCCGTTGCCAGGACGCGGGCGCGCGTGTGCTCTCGCTGCATCCACGCACCCGGTCGCAGATGTACGCCGGCAGCGCACGGTGGGACGAGATCGCGGCCGTGGTGGACGCGCTCGACATCCCCGTTGTCGGCAATGGCGACATCAGGTCCGCGGAGGACGCGGTCCGGATGCAGCGCTCCACGGGCTGCGCCGGGATCATGGTCGCGCGCGGCTCGTTCGGGCAGCCGTGGATCTTCACCCGGACCCGGGCGCTGCTCGAGGGCCGGGCGCTGCCGGCCGAACCGTCCGTCGAGGAGCGGTTTGCCATCGCACTGGAGCACGCGCGCATGGCGGCTGCTTACGAGCACGACCCCCGCGGGGCGGCCATCGAGTTTCGGAAGCACCTCGGCTGGTACGTGAAGGGGCTGCCGGGGTCCGCCGATCTCAGGCGGCAGCTGCACGCCGTGGACTCCCTTGGCCAGATCGAGGGGATCTTCGGCGCCTACCTCGAGGTCCGGCAATCGGGGAGTTGGGCCCCTGAGGGCGAGGTTGAGGCGGCCGCCTAGGATTTGGGGCGGGGACGGGTGACGCCGCCGGCCATCCGGCGAGTCAATTGTTACAGGACGGCGAGTACAGCCCTGCGAGTGGGGCTGTAAACAGATGCTGGGGTGGGCTGCTTCCTGGTCCATCCCGAGGGATAGGAGCATTTAACGCCGTCCTCGGCAGCTCTCGCCGCGAACAGCGTGAGGACTGAGATTGTCGCGACCTCGGGCACACTGGTGCGCGGGTCCGATAGAGCTTGCCGACCACTTACCACACGCCCGGTGCACCTCCGACCGCCCGCATGACGGAACACTCGCTCATTCGCTCGTACCTGGACGACGTTCGGGGCGCCATGCGCGCCGACGAAGTCGTTTTCTGGTCGGCGACTGCGGGCCCTTCCGACCTGGAGCTGTCCTGGTGGTCCACCGCTGACGGCGAGGCACCCGACCTGTCACTCGCGGGCAACCGCGTCGCCCTGGTCCAGTGGGCGGCTCAGGAGCGCGCCATCCAGACGGATAATGACGATCCAGTGCGCTTCGCGGTTGCACCACTGGTGGGGGCCTTCGACGCGCTTGGCGCGGTGAGCATCGCGTCGGCGGCAGGACTGACCGCGAGCCGGCAGGAATTGCGCGACTCACTCGAGAGGTACGCCCGCCACCTGGCCGCGCTTCACGAGCTCCTGGTCACGCGCGACCAGTACTCGCGCAGCAGCCGGCAGACCACGGCCCTGCTCAACGCGGCGCAGCGGTTCTCGCTGCAGCGCAGCCTCGCGCCCCTGAGCGAATCGATCGCGCAGGCGGCGTTCGAGATGACTGGAGCGCGGGCGATGTCGCTGGTCCGGTGGAGCGCCGCCACAAGCGAGGGGGAGGCGGTCTACGCCAGCGCCGAGGCGCGAGTTGCGACCGGTGAGGAGGTGGTGGAGGACTCGCACGTCGGCCGCTCGTGCGCGGAAGACATCCCGGTGATCCTGGAGGACGCGCGCCCGCTGAAGAAGCATGGCGCGATGTATCGCGCGGGGGAGACCATGCGCGACCTAGGCTCGATGGCCGTGATCCCGCTCAAGAGCGGCGAGAAGCAGGTAGTGGGTGCGATCGTGATCGAAGGCGCGCAGCCACGAGACGTGCGGGCGGAAGACGCCAAGAACCTCCGGCTCCTCGGCGCGCTGGCCGAGGCCGCGCTGGAGACAGTGTGGCAGATCGAAGAGATCACGCGACGGGCGACGATAGATCCGCTGACCGGCCTCTACAACCGCGGCTACTTCGAGAACATCCTGCGGCTGGTCGTCACCGAGACGGAGCGGTTCGGCGGCGGCAGCTCATTGCTGATGATCGACCTGGATCACTTCAAGAGGGTGAACGACACCTACGGTCACCCGGCCGGTGACGCGGTGCTGAAGGAGGTCGCCGGGATTCTCAGCATGCGGAAGCGCGCGGTGGACAGCGCGTTCCGGTACGGCGGCGAGGAGCTGGCGCTGCTGTTGCCGAGGACCGAGCTGGACGGTGCGGCGGAGCTTGCAGAGCGCCTGCGCGAGGCGGTGGAGCTGAAGCGGATCGAGTGGCAGGGGAGCGTGATCCCGCTGACGATCTCGTGCGGCGTGGCGGAGTACCCGGTGTCGGCCAACACCGCGGAGGGTCTTCTGGCCGCCGCCGATGAGGCACTGTATGCGGCTAAGGCCGCGGGCCGGAACTGCGTGCGGATCGCGGGGGGCGAGTCGTCGGGGTCGCGGATAATGAAGCCGAACAGCAGTCGATCCGATTCCGGCGGCAAATAGCCGGGACCGTTGCCGGCGGCCTCAGCTGGGCCTTATCTAAAGGTGTGCCGTCAAAGAGGTTGCCCAAGCGCACCTGAAGTGATTTCCCGCCCGATTCTCGTTGACTTGGACCGTGCGGAGCGGTAGATTGAGAGAACGGGGGCGACTGGCTTCGACGGGACTAGTGAAGCTGTGGCCGCGTGCCCAGGTCCTCGGATCCTGGTAAATCCTTCGAGACTTTTTTCAACTGCCAACGACAACCTGGCACTGGCTGCGTAACGCTTAGCGTTGCTGCACCTGCCCATTGAGAAGCCCGCCTGAGGCGGCTCAATGGGTATCGCAAATTCGGGCTAGCTGGCGGCGCTGTCTGCGAGCCGTTGGCGAAGATTTAGCGGGCTTGTCCGGTAGTGGGCCGTCCACTGGCCAGCGACCGGAGACCTCAATCGGTGGACTACGCACGTAGATGCCGTGGTGAATCGAGTTTCGGACCGGGGTTCGAATCCCCGCGCCTCCACTTGAAGAGCAACGCAGAAACAGACAAAGGCGCCCTGAAAGGGGCGCCTTTGTCGCATCCGCACCTACCCGTGCCGCAAAACGTTAGCGGTTACCCAACGCCCCGCCTGGCATCTCCATGACCCGGCGCCTGAGACTCCCGCAATTGCGTCGTAATCACCAGTCGCCGTCGTACCAGCAGTCGTAGCACTCCCAGAAGTCCTCGTCGTCAACCGTCACGATCATCGTGGCCTGCCGCGTCACACCTTGCACGACCACGGTGGCGAAGATCTCGGCGGTTCCGGCGGAGACCCCGGTGACGCGGCCGGTGCTGCTGACGACAGCGATCTCGGAATCGCTGCTCGAATAGCTGACTGCATCAACGGGCATGTACGTCAGGCGCTGGTCACGTGCAACGACCGCCAACTGCAGCAACTCTCCCACGCGGAGTACGTGGCTCGCTGGATTGAGCTGCAGTGTGGTGAATACGCGCGGTTCGCCCTCAGGCTCTGGATTCAAGCCTGAATCGCTCCCGCAGGCGGTGCTGTACGCAACGCAGCCGAGAACGACGAGTGCGGTGGGTAGCCTGGTCATCTGCTGCCCCTATTGGAGGTCCTGCCTGGACACACACCAAAGGGCCCGAGTTCGGGCCACGCACAGGCTGGTGGACCTCGGGACCGCCACTGGCCGGCCGCTACCCCGCGGCCGGCTCTGGATCAGATGACCATTTCCGGCGGCGGCAGCTTGCTGGCATCAAGGAACAGCAATTCGACGAGCGACCCGATCTCGGGGAACCTGAAGTAGCTGAAATCGAACACGTCGCCTGCGCTCGCGTCCTGGATCATCTCCCGCCCCTCACGCAGCAGCCCGGCTTTCGCCGCGCGCACCGCTTCCATGCTTGGATAAACGAGGCACGTGTGATGAAACCCGTCGCCGTGCTTCTCGAGGTGCTCGCCGTACACGCTTTCACCGGTGTGGGGCGAGACGAGCTCGTACGTGCCGCCTCCAACGGTGGCCAATGCCGCCTTGAATGAGAACGACGCGGGCTTCCCGTGCACGGTGGCCTCAGCCGGAACGATCGTCCACACGTTCCAGGGTCCGATGCCGAGTGACTTCGAGAGCGCTCGCGCGCTGCGCTCGACGTCGCGTACGAGAAATGAGGTGTGATGCAGTGCGGCAGGCGCGGGCATGTTCATGGAGGTCTCAGGGGCAGGGGAGCGTCGGACGTCATCGGGCCAGCACGAGAAATCTCGCGGCCGGCGGCTGCGTGTGATAGAAGCGCTCCAGTCCCTCACGGTGAATCGGGGGGCACCCACTCCCTCCTCAGGCAGCTGAGGCCGTATGCGAGCCGCGACTTCACGGTACCGAGTGGGATAGCCAGTGCTTCGGCGACCTCCTGCTGCGTAAGCGACTGCAGATAATGGAGCCGCAACACGACCTGGGCTCCGAGCGGCAGCGCTGCGAGGCGCGCCGGAAGCTCGGCGAGCAGCTCCTCATCGGTCTGGGAGTCGTCCGTTGGCACTTCTGCCATCTCAGAGACATCGTCCAGCGGATCACCGCGATAACGGCGCAGCCGCTTCGCCGCGCGCACCGCCTCGCGCGTTGCGACGCGATATGCCCAGGCGCGAACCCATTCCGGCTCCCGAAGGGTGCCGAGCCGGCGGCAGATGATGATGAGCGAGTCCTGCAGAACGTCCGCGGCAGAATCGTCGTCCCGAACGATCCCCCGGATGTGCTCGCTCAGCGGATGCTGCAGCCGGCGCAGCAGTTCCTCCAGCGCCTGGCGGTCACCGAGTTGCGCGAACGCCGCCAGCGCTGAGAGCGGCCGTTCGACGGGCGCCGCGCCGGTCACCCGATCAACCGTGGCGGGAGTCCAGTGCGGCGACGACGCGCGCTCCGACGCGCGAAGTGTGCGCGCCGAGCGCGACCAGCCCGAGCACGATGATCGTGTACCCGAGAACCGCGAAGATGAACAGCAGGATGTGCGTGTCGTCGGCCCAGTTGACCTTGAGAAGCGCCACCACGAGCAGGAGCCCCTCGACGGCGGCCGCGCCCAGTACCGCGAGCCTCATCATCTTCGCGTAATGCTCCATTCGATCGAGCACGCCAGCAACTACGTCGTCACCTCGCTTCGCATTCATCTCAACTGCCTCCTGTGCCTCCTGAGGGTTTTCACCGATGGTTCAGGCACGCCAGTACGTCCAGAGCACGAGCCCGATGCCGATGGCCTCGAGTATGACGAACGCCCAGATCGCGATGGTGCCAGCGCGCCTGCCGGACTGCTTGCCGGGAGCTGTGCGAGTCAGGCGGGGTGGGATGCTCATCAATTCTCCTCGAGCCGTGAGATCCCCGGTCAGGTGCCGGGTCACACTGATAGGAGGCCAGCCACCAGTGAATCGTTCGGTCGGCGCCTGGCGACCGGCTAACGGTGGTTGGCCGCTCGAACCCCCGACCACCACAGCAGCCCGATGAACAGCGCCTGCAGCGCGACGCGCGGGATGATCGGGGCGGCCGGTTGCCCTCTGAGGGTCACCCCGGCCTGGGCGGCGTAGATGTTGGCGGGAAGGAGAGCGAGCAGGAGCAGGATGAGAGCGATCGCCGCCAGGCGGCGGGTGCGCGGGATGAGCAGCCCCGCTGCGCCGAGGATCTCGCAGATCCCGGTTAAGGTGACCATCAACTCCGGGTTCGGCACGAATGGCGGAACCATTGCGACGAGGTCGGGTCGCATGCTGTTGAAGTGAGCGGCTGCGGTGAAGAGCAGCATCACGGCCAGTCCGGCGCGGACAGCTCCGGGCCACTGGCGGAGTGGCGCGACGCCGAGTTGTCCGATCGTGCGGGCCAGAACAGTCGCCGCCACCAGCACTACCAGCGGTGCCATTTTCCATCTCCGAGTAGAAATCTTTCCCGACTGGAGCCAAGCTGGCGCGCTCCATCATGGGGGCGCAAGCATGCTGGTATATTCGGTGAGACGCACAATCACCCAGGAGGCCGTGCTGGTGTACTCCCTGCTTCGTCGTAGTTCCTTCGCGTTCATACCGTTCGCTTTCGCGTGCTCAGGCGCGGGCACCTCCGGCACGCCGCCGGCAGCCGCGCCGGAGCCGGGATCGCAGGCGGCTTCTGTGGATCTTTCAGCTGCGCCGGTTGGCGCGCGCCCGTTCGCCGCGGATCCGGCTGAGCCGCGCCTCGCGAACCTGCGGCAGCTCACGCACCTCGGCGAGAACGCAGAGGCGTATTTCTCCGCGGATGGCCAGCGGTTGATCTTCCAGGCAACCTGGCCCGGCTTCAGCGAGTGCGACCAGATCTACTCGATGGACGTGAGCGGGGGTAACCTGCACCGCGTGTCCACCGGAACCGGCCGGACGACGTGCGGCTATTTCTTTCCCGCCGGCGACCGCGTGCTGTTCAGCTCCACGCATCATGCGAGCGAGGCGTGCCCGGCCAAGCCGGATTACAGCCGCGGTTACGTGTGGCCGCTGGACGATTACGACATCTACACCGCGCGCCCCGACGGCTCCGACCTGCGACGGCTGACCAGCTCGCCCGGGTACGACACGGAAGCAACGATCTCTCCCGACGGCTCGACCATCGTCTTCACATCGGTGCGCGACGGCGACCTCGACATCTACCTGATGAACGCGGATGGCAGCAACGTCCGCCGGATCACGACCGACGAGGGGTATGACGGCGGTGCGTTCTTCTCGCCCGACGGCCGCCAGATCGTGTATCGCGCTCACCACCCGACGGACGCAGCGGAGCTGGCCGATTATCGCTCGCTGCTGCGCGCCGGGATGATCCGGCCGGGCAAGCTCGACATCTGGATCATGGACGCCGATGGCTCGAACAAGCGGCGGCTCACCAACAACGGCGCCGCCAACTTCGCGCCGTTTTTCCATCCGGGCGGGCGGAAGATCATCTTCAGCTCGAACATGATCGATCCCCGCGGACGCAACTTCGACCTGTACCTCATCAACACCGACGGCACCGGTCAGGAGCGCGTGACCGTACACGCGGAGTTCGAAGGATTCCCGATGTTCAGCCCCGACGGGAAGCGGCTGGTCTTCGCCTCGAATCGAGGAGCGGCCCGTCCCGGGGACACCAACATCTTCATTGCCGACTGGGTGGATGACCCGGCGACGACGGCAGCTGCTGAGGAGCGAAAGTGATGGCAACGCGATCGACCATGTGGCCGCTCAATGCGCGGCGACCCTTCCTGATACTCGCAGCCGCCCTGGTGCTGCTGCCTCATGCCACGAGCGCGCAGGAGGCCGCGCAGCCGACCTGCCCGAGCCCGGCAACTCTTGCTGCGGGGCTGAGCCGTCCGCTGGCGCACGTGCGCTTTCTCGCCGACGACGCGCTCGAGGGGCGCCTGGCCGGCAGTCCCGGAGAGCGCTGTGCCGGGGACTACATCGCTGACGAGTTCCGCCGCCTCGGGCTGCAGCCTGCCGGCGACAGCGGGACCTTCTTTCAAATTGTGCCGCTGGCGAGCGTGGTGAATCCGCACGCTCCCACAGGCATGGGCCGCAACGTCGTCGCGATGCTGGAGGGGAGCGACAGCGAGCTGCGCGCAGAAGCGATCGTCGTCGGCGCGCACTACGATCACCTCGGTTGGGGGGGACTGGGCTCGCTCGCTCCCGACCAGCGCGCCGTGCACAACGGCGCTGACGACAACGCATCCGGTGTGGCCGTGCTGCTCGAGGTTGCGCGCCTGCTGGCGAGCGGGCCGCGGCCGGCGCGCTCCATCGTGTTCATAGCGTTCACCGGCGAAGAGTCGGGACTGCTGGGGTCTGCGCATCACGTGAGCAGTCCAGCCGTGCCACTGGAGCGGATCCGCGCGATGCTGAACATGGACATGGTCGGTCGGCTGGGTGACAGGCCGCTCATCGTGAACGGTCGCGGAACCGCGCAGGAGTGGCCACGGCTCATCGCGGAGGCGGCGCGCGCGGAGAGCATCGCGGTGGTCACGGGAGAGGACGGCTACGGGCCGAGCGACCAGACGTCGTTCTACGCCCGCGACGTGCCGGTGCTTCACTTCTTCACCAACACCCACTCCGACTACCATCGCCCCACCGACGACTGGCAGAGCATTGACGCGGCGGGACTCGGGCGTGTGGCGTCGCTCGTCTCACGTCTTGCGAGGGAGGCGGCCGACCAGCGCACGGTGCTCACTCTCGTGCGCGGCGCAGGGCGCCCGCCGGCGGCGCAGGGCGGCGGCGGTGGCGGCTACGGTGCGTACCTCGGGTCGATACCGGACTTCTCGCCAGTCGAGCACGGCGTTCGGATCACCGGAGTGCGGGCCGGCTCTCCCGCTGAGAAGGCGGGGATGACGGGCGGCGATACGATCATCCGCTTCGACAGCACCGAGATCGCCGACATCTACGCGTTCACGAATGCGCTGCGCGCCCGGAAGCCGGGCGATTCCGTTGTCGTCACGGTGCTGCGTGAAGGGCGCGAGCTGAAACTGCCGGTGGTGCTCGGCAGCAGGGGAGGATCATAGGCCGCACGCGCTGTATGCGCAGGGAGCGGTCATGACCGAGCCGGATCCGCTCTGGAAGCCTGAAGATCAGTTCGAGCGCCTGGCCGAGCTGCTGGGCCGGGACCCTGAGCTGAAGACGCTGCCGCTGCGACGCGACGTCCGCTCGCTCGGGCGAATTCTGGGGCAGGTGATTCGCGAGCAGGAAGGCGAGTCGCTGTTCGAGGCGGTCGAGGCGTTGCGCCATCTCGCCATTCGGCACCGGGAGGAGGATGGTGCCTCGGGCGTCGCGCCCGACCCCGGTGATGGCCACTCGGGGTTGATGCGTGAAGCCGAGCGCATCGTTGATTCGCTCGACGTGACGGGGGCGTACCGTCTCACGAAGGCGTTCGCCATCTACTTCGAGCTGACCAACCTCGCGGAGACTGCGCATCGCAAGCGTCGCCGCCGCGCCTCCCAGCTCAACGAGGACGAGCAGCCGCTGCCAGGCACGCTTCCGGGAACGCTGCTACGGCTGAAAGCTGCGGGAGTGGACGCCGCTGCCGCCCTCGCGCAGCTGCGCCGCATCTGCGTGATTCCGGTCTTCACCGCGCATCCCACTGAAGTGTCACGTCGCACGGTGCTCTTCAAGCGACGGCGGATAGCAGCGGCGCTCGAGCGTCTGGACGAGCTGCCGCTCACCCATCCGGCCGCTGCCGAAGAGGAAGGGAGGATCGCCGCGGAGGTGACCACTCTCTGGCAGACCGACGAGGTGCGCCGCAGCCGGCCGTCGGTCGCAGACGAAGTACGCATGGGTCTGGACTATTACGGGGACGTGCTCATCGACACGATACCGGACCTGTACGACGGGATCGCCTCGGCCTTCGAGCGATGTTACGGTGAGCCGATCGAGCCAGCCTCGCTGCCGACGGTGGTGCAGTTCGGTTCGTGGACAGGGGGTGACCGTGATGGCAATCCCTATGTCACCCCGGAGGTCACCCGCGACGCACTCCAGCTCGCGCGCGCCACCATCCTCGATTTCTACGTGAGGTCGCTCGAGCGACTGCTCGAACGGTTGAGCGCGTCCACCCTGCAGGTGCCGGTGTCTCCCGGGCTCGCGGCCCGCCTCGAGGAATACGCCGCCACCATCCCCTCGCTCGACCCCCGTCCGGAGATCCGGTCGGGCAGGGAGGTTTATCGCCGGTTCCTCGGCTACGTCGGGTGGCGCCTGCGTTCAACGCGCGACGAACCGCTGCACGAGCGCGGCTACGCCGATGCGGCGGCGTTCGCCGAAGATCTTCATCTGCTTCGGGCAAGTCTCATGGAGAACCGCGGCGCCCGCGTCGCCGCACTGCTGGTCGACCCGCTGCTGCGTCAGGTGGCGACGTTCGGCTTTCATCTCCACACTCTCGACATCCGCCAGCACGCGCGCGTTCACGCCCGCGCGCGGGATGAACTGTTCGCGGCGAGCGAGGGCGCATCTGGGTCGCCGCCGTCGGAGGAGACGGCCCAGGTCGTCGCGGCGATGCGGGGGATCGCTGATCTCAAGCGCACATATCCACCCGAGTCGATCCGTGCCTACGTGATCAGCGGCGCACGGTCAGCCGACGACGTGCTCACGCTCGTGCGCCTGCTCGAAGCCGGCGGTGTGCGAGTCGCGGCGCACGCGTCCGATCCGGGTGTGATGCCGGTGCCGCTGTTCGAATCGATCGAGGACCTGCGCAACGCGCCGACGGTGTGCCGCGCGCTGTGGGAGAGCGACGACTACGCGCAGCTGCTGAACTCCTGGAGCCGCCGCCAGGAGGTGATGCTCGGCTACTCCGACTCGAACAAGGACGGAGGGATGCTGACGAGCACGTGGGAGCTGTACAAGGCGCACCGGTCGCTGCACGACGTGGCCAGGGAATGCGGCGTTACGCTGACCCTCTTCCACGGTCGCGGTGGGACAGTGGGGCGGGGCGGGGGTCCCACGCACCGTGCGATCACTTCCCAGCCGCCGGGAGCGTTCACGGGCCGCATCAGGATCACCGAGCAGGGCGAGGTGCTCAACTGGAAGTACTCCGATGCCGTGCTGGCGGAGCGCAATCTCTCACTGATGGTCGCTGCATCGCTCGATGCGGTTGTAAACCTGGCCCGGCCGCAACCACGCGACGTGGAGAAATGGGAGGAGGTACTGGAAGAGTTGTCCGCGGACGCGCTTGGCTGCTACCGCGAGCGCATCGCGAACAACCCGGACATCCCGCCCTACTTCCAGCAGGCTACGCCGGTCGCTGAGCTGGAGCACGCGCGCATCGGCTCGCGGCCGGCGCGACGCGGTGGCGACGGCGGGCTGGAGAGCCTGCGCGCGATCCCGTGGGTGTTCGGGTGGATGCAGAGCAGGCACGTGCTGCCGGCGTGGTTCGGCGTGGGCTTCGCCTGCGAGCGTTACGCCGCGAAGGGGCCGCGGGGGCAGGGCGTGCTGCGCGAAATGATGCAGACCTTCCCCTTCTTTCAGGACCTGATCCGCAATGTGGAGATCGGTCTCGCCAAGGCTGACTTTGCAATCGCGGGGCGTTACGCGGAGCTCGTGGAGGACGCTGCCCTGCGCGACCGCGTTTTCGCAATGCTCCTCGAGGAGTTCGAGCGCACGCGGCGCGTGGTGCTCGACATCACCGGGCAGCCTCGGCTGCTGGCGCAGAATCCGGTACTTGCCAACTCCATCCGGCTTCGCAACCCGTACGTGGATCCCATGAGCCTGATTCAGGTGAGCCTGTTGCGGAGGAAGCGGAGCGGGGAGCAGAGCGAGGACCTGAACTACGCGCTGGCGGCAACCATCAACGGCATCTCGGCGGGGCTGCGGAACACGGGGTGAGTTTCATCCGGCCGACTGCCGGCGGCCGCAACAACGGGCGGACGCTTTCGCTGGATTCCGTCCGCACCTCCTGACCGCCGAAATCCCTCCGCGAAACTTTTGAATCCGGGCCTCGTATGGGCCTGAGTGTCAAAAGCTCCATTCCCAGCACCATCGACTGAATCCGGCCTGAGGAAAGCGGCGGGCCGCGCCCTGTGCACGCCGTTTCGAGCGATGCGCGGGCTCGCGCTGCTGGGCGCGACGGCGCTGGCTCTCGGCGCGTGTCACGCCGGCGCGAAGGAGGCCAAGCGAGCGCGCGCCGCGTGCGAGGCCGGTGACGCCGCCGCCTGCAACGAGCTCGCGCTCAAGCTGCGAAAGGGCGAGTACGTCCTGCGCGACGACGCGCGCGCGGCCGAGCTGTTCGGTCGTGCCTGCACCGGCGGCGTCGGCCCGGGGTGCACGGCGCTGGCTGTCATGCTGCAGCAGGGGCGTGGCGTGGATCGCGACTCGGTGCGTGCGGTGAGCCTGCTGCGCCAGGCATGCGACCGGGACGCCATGGAGGGGTGTGCCCGCCTGGGCATTCTGTACCGCGAAGGGGCCGGCGTGCCGCGCGACGTTGCGCGCGCCGCCTCATTGTTCGATCAGGCGTGCGACGGCGGTGAACTGACAGGGTGTGCGCATCTGGGCTCGCTGCACGTTGCCGGCGAAGGAGTCCCCCAGGACTTCGCCACGGCCGCAGCGCTGTTCACCAGGGCCTGCGACGGCGACGTAGCCATCGGCTGCGTTGACCTCGGCAGGCTGCGCGCGGCGGGCACCGGCGTCGCGCGCGACGATTCCACGGCCGCCGAACTGTTCGAGAAGGCGTGTGACAGGAACGAGCCTGCTGGTTGTTTCCAGCTCGCACTTGCATACGAGTCGGGGCGCGGCCGGGCGCAGAACTTTACGCGCGCGTCCGGGTTCTACCGCGAGTCGTGCGAGGATCGATATGGCGAGGCGTGCGCGAGACTGGCGGCGCTGTACGACAAAGGCGCCGGAGTATGGCGCGATACGAGTCGCGCCAGGGATCTTCGCCAGGAAGCGTGCGATCACGGGCACAGGGAATCGTGCGCCGCGCCGAAGGGATCCTGATGCAGCCTGTGACTGGTGAGGCGCTGCTGTCCGTCGAGCATGTCACGAAGCGGTATCGCGACGTCATTGCGCTCGACGACGTGACATTCAGCATTACCGACGGCATCACCGGCATACTCGGCGAGAACGGAGCGGGGAAGAGCACGGCGATCAAGATCCTGCTCGGGTTGCTGCCGCCGACGTCCGGCTCGGCAAAGGTGCTCGGGCAGAGCGCGTCCGACAGCGTGGCGGTGCGCGCGCGGGTGGGCTACATGCCGGAGCACGACTGCCTGCCGAGCCAGGCGAGCGCAGCCGAGTTCCTGACGCACATGGGCGAAGTGAGCGGCCTGCCTCCCGATGCGGCGCGCACGCGAGCAGCTGATACGCTGCGGCACGCCGGGCTGTTCGAGGAGCGGTACCGCGCGATCGGTGGATACTCGACCGGAATGAAGCAGCGGGTCAAGCTGTGCCAGGCGCTGGTGCACGATCCCGCGTTCGTGTTTCTCGACGAGCCGACTGCCGGGCTGGATCCCGCCGGCCGCGAGGAAATGCTGAGGCTCATCCGCAAGACGCACAGGGAGTTCGGCATCAGCGTCCTGTTCTCGTCGCACCTCATGGCCGACGTGGAGCGCACCTGCGACAGGATCATCGTGCTCCAGGGCGGGCGCGTCGTGCATTCCGGAGAGGTTGCCCACTTCACGAAGGAGACCGAGACCGTCTTCATCGAGGTTGACACCAACCGCGAGCAGCTCGTTGCAGCGCTGCAACGGCGCGGCGTGGTCGTGATCGCGGAGGGCGGTGGCCTTACCGTCGAGGGTGGTGACGGGTCGGTGTACGACCACGTCCGCGACGCGCTCGTCGAGGCGCAGGCGCCGTTGCGAAGGCTGGCCCCGCGCCGGCGCGAGCTGACCGAGCTGTTCGAGCGGACGGTACAATGACCGGCACTGTCTTCGACACGGGCTATCAGCGGTACACCGGCGTGCGTGAGGGCCGGAACCGCTCGCGAACTGCCGTCGTCAAGGATGGCGTCCGGACGGCCCTTGGTCTGGGACGGGGCGCGCGCGCGAAGATCCTGCCCTGGTTCTTCATCGCCATACTTGCAGCGCTCGGCCTCATCTTCGCCATCATCGCGGGCGCTGCGGAGCGGATCGCCGGCCCAGGCACCGCCGAGAAGATGAATCTGCCGTCGCATTCCGACTACAACGGCATCGCGTCCATCATAATGTTCGTGTTCGCTGCGCTGGTGGGTCCGGAGCTGCTGTGCCGTGACCGCCGCGACGGCGTGATCAGCCTGTATCTCGTGCGGCCTCTCACCGGCACAGACTACGTCGCGTCGCGGTGGCTGGCGTTCCTCGCGGTGATGACGGCCGCTGCCTGGCTGCCGCAGATCATCCTGTTCCTCGGGCTGTCGATGGGTGATCCGCAGCCGATGGAGTACCTGAGCCGACACTGGCTTGACGTGCCGAGGTTCCTGGCCGCCGGGCTCGCGATGGCGGCCTACGCCACGACCCTGGCACTGCTCACAGCTTCGTTCACCTCACGGCGGGCGTATGCGTCCGTGTTTCTCGTTGGGCTGTTCCTGATCACGGCGCCATTCACGATCGGGCTCGCAATGGAGATCGGCGGGGACGCCGGTCGGTGGATCTCCATGTTCAACCTGACGAACATCCCCGTTCACGTGAACGACGTGATCTTCGGGGAGATCAGCGAGATCACGAGCGAAGCGCCCGCGCGCGAGCTGCCGGCAGAGGTGCGCGTGGGGTGGTATTTTGCCTGGCTGCTCGGCGCCGGCGCACTCCTCTGGCGCCGGTACCGGAGACTGACCCCATGACGCGTAACGGTGAGCCGACGATTCGCGTCAATGGGGTGTCGCGCTGGTTCGGGAGCGTCGTCGCCGTCAGCGAGGTGACGTTCGACGTAATGCCGGGAATCACCGGGCTGCTCGGGCCCAATGGCGCGGGCAAGACCACCCTCCTGCGCATGATGACGGGGCTCGCTGACACGTCGAGGGGGAACGTGACCGTGTTTGGCGAGCCGGTGCGCGACAACCCCGAATTGTATCGACGCATCGGCGTCATGTCGGAGCACGAGACCGTGTACGGCTTCATGAAGGGGCGCGAGTTCGTGACGATGATGGCCCGGTTGCGCGGGGTGAAGGACCTGGAAAGCGCGGTGGACAAAGCAATCGCGCTGGTGGACCTCGCCGACGCGCAGCACCGCTCGATGGAGACGTACTCGCGCGGGATGCGGCAGCGGATGCGGCTGGCAGCGACGCTGGTCCACGACCCCGACCTGCTGATCCTCGACGAACCGCTGAACGGTGCCGACCCGCGGCAGCGGGTCCACTTCAAGCGGCTGCTGCAGCTGCTGGCCACCGAGGGGCGAACAATCGTCCTCTCCTCGCACATCCTGGAGGAAGTCGAGCAGGTGGCGGACACGGTGCTGCTCATCGTGAATGGAAAGCTCGCGGCATCGGGAGGGTTTCGGGCCATTCGTGCGGCGCTCAACCAGCGGCCGTACCACGTGCGGGTACTGTGCGACGCCCCGCGCAGGCTTGCGGCAGCCGTGGTAACGCTGGAGTCCGTCGATGCCGTGCATGTCGATCCGGATGGTGCGCTGATCGTGCTCAGCCGCAACGTCACGGACCTTCAGATCGAGCTTCCACGCCTGGCGCGCGCGAAGTCAATCGGCCTGCGGCGGGTGGAGCCGCTGGACGACTCGCTGGAGAGCGTGTTCGGCTACCTGGTGGAGAACTAGCATGCGCTCTGTTTACGTCCTCACCCTCAGGCAGCTGTCCGGCCGGTGGCGGCTGACGATCATGACGGTGCTGGCTGCCCTGCCCGTGATCATCACCGTGTTGCTGCTGTGGGAAGACAACGCCGACTCGGTCCGGCAATTCGAGACAGCCATCCTGGGAGCCATGCTCGCGGGGTCGATAATCCCGCTCGTCGTGCTCGCCATCGCTGCCGCGGCCTTCGGCAACGAGGTCGAGGACAAGACGCTGGCCAATCTCACGACTTCACCGATCCCACGGTGGCGCATCGCCCTTCCCAAGCTGCTGGGAACAATCACGGTGGCGGGCCCCTTCATCGCGCTCAGCGCTCTGCTGACCGCGCACGCCGCATTCCTCGGCGATGGGAGGGCCACGGTAGCAATCACGGTCGCCGCGATCGCGGCGGTGGCCATGTACGCATCGCTGTTCGTCTGGCTGGGGCTGGTCAGCTCTCAGGCCATCGGCATCGGGCTGCTGTACATCGTGGTCTGGGAGGGGTTCTTCTCAGGCTTTGTGGAGGGTGTGCGGATGCTCAGTATCCGGCACTATGCGATCGCGCTGATGCACGGGCTGGACGAGCGCCGGTTTGCCTGGGGCGATCACCCGAACCTCGTCGTGGCGGGCGCCCTGGTCGCGGTCGTGATCGGAGGGTTCCTGCTGCTCTCGATCAGGAAGCTGCGTCGGATGGACGTGCCGTAGCCTCGGACCCGTCTTCAGCTCGCTGCTGCTGCACCTTCACCATGAATCGCTGTGCCTCGCCGATCCGCTCCATCTGCAGGGCGATGGCGTCCACCGACTGCTCGAGCCGGTCGAGCTGCTGCTCAGCGAGCTCAGCCGCCGGCTGACTCATCCGGGCCCGGCTGAGGGAAAACCGCCAGACACCCCAGGTCGCGACGAGCAAAGCGACGTGCGTGAGAGCGTGGCCGCCCTCTCCGTTGACGGCAGCCACTACCGCGCCGCCGGCATTGATGAAGGTGAAGACCACACCGGCGACTACGAGCCACAGTCTGGTTCGTCGTGTCATCTGGTACTCCGTTGGCTATGCAGACACTACGCAGGCCGCCAGGCGCGGTTTCGTGCAGCGCCGCTAC
>DASUUI010000027.1:0-13323 GCA_036374155.1 Gemmatimonadaceae bacterium
CTCCTCGGAGCCTTTAACTGCGGCCGAATCGAGCGCCGAGTACCCCGAGGTCTCCACTACTCTCGTGGAATCCACAACCACCTGTCCCTCCGCGTCGATGAAGATCCGGAGGGTGACGTTCCCCTGAACCTGCTGAGTGAAGAGCGCCGTCGGATAGCGGAACGGCAGATCCTCGTTCGTGACGACGGGCATCACCTCCGGGCGTGGTCCGGCATGAGCGCCCGAGAGCGGACCCTCGCTCTCGCGGTTGCATGAGGCTGAGACGATCACGGCGAGCGCGGCGAGCGCGGCGAGCGCGAGAATCGGTCGATTGATGGTTTGCACGGATGTGAAGTTATGGCGTCCGCGCTTCGTCCACGAGCCGGGCCAGCATTTCCAGGGACTGCAACGGAGTCAGAGTGTTGGCGTCGATGCCGCGCAGTTTCGCCAGCACCGGATGTTCGGCTGCGAACAATGCGAGCTGGTCCGCGTTGTGGGCCGGCGCCCGCTGACGACCCGCTGGTCCTCCACTGGGCACGAGGTGCCCGCCTTCCAGCACACGCAGAATGGACCGGGCCCGCTCGAGAACGGGGCGGGGAAGGCCAGCCAGCCGTCCGACCTCTATGCCGTACGATCGGTCCGCACCGCCCGGCTCCAGCCGGTATATGAACAGGACCTGCTCCCCGACTTCGCGTACGGCAACAGTGAAGTTCCGGACAGCGGAAAGCTCGTCGGCCAGCTGGGTGAGCTCATGGTAGTGGGTGGCAAAAATGGTCTTGCAGCCGATCACGTCGTGCAGGTGCTCTGTCACCGCCCAGGCAATGGACACGCCGTCGTACGTTGAAGTGCCACGGCCGATCTCGTCCAGCAGCACCAGGCTGCGCGACGTCGCTCCATGCAGGATCGCGCTCGTCTCGGCCATCTCCACCATGAAGGTGGATTGGCCCCGCACCAGATTGTCGCTCGCCCCGACCCGGGTGAAGATCCTGTCAGTGACGCCCAGCCTTGCCGAGCGCGCGGGAACGAAGGAGCCTGCCTGCGCCATGACCGCGGCCAGTCCCACCTGCCGCAGGATCGTGGACTTGCCGGCCATGTTCGGGCCGGTCAGCACGATGACACGCGCATTCGCATCCAGCGACACGTCGTTCGGAATGAACTTGTCCTTCGGCATCATCTGCTCGACCACGGGATGACGCCCGGCCACGATCGCGAACGCGAAGTCGTCGGTCATCTCCGGGCGCACGTAACCGTTGCGATCGGCCGCGTCAGCCAGCGCAGCGAGCGTGTCGATCTCCGCGACGCAACGGCCCGCCGTCTGGATCCGCCTGGTGGCCGCGGCGATCCTCGCGCGCAGGCCGTCGAACAGCTCGCGCTCGCGCGCTTCAATCCGCTCCGTCGCGCCCAGGACGCGCGCCTCGAATTCCTTCAGCGCGGGAGTCACGTAGCGCTCCGCACCCGTCAGTGTCTGTCTTCGCTGGTAGTCGTCGGGGACGAGGTGGCGGTTGGAATTCGTCACTTCGATGAAGTAGCCAAAGACGCGGTTGTATCCGACCTTCAGCGAGCTGATGCCAGTCCGCGCGCGCTCTTCCGCCTGAATGCCTGCAATTGCGTCGCGGCTGCCATCGCGCAGTGAGCGAAGCTCGTCCAGTTCGCGATCCACTCCGGCTCGGATGGTCGGCTCCTCGCCGATCGAGAGTGGCGGCGCGTCGGTGAGCGTCGCCGTGATGTCGGCCGCGAGATCCTCGCACGCATCGCATTCCAGGAGGACCCGATCGAGCAAAGGGCAGGGAACAGCGACGCGCACGGCATCGAGTAGAGCTGGAATACGCGCGAGCGACCGGCCAAGTGCGCCTGTCTCGCGCGGGCTGGCACGCATCGCAGCCACCTTGCCGCACAACCGCTCCAGGTCGCGGACCCCGTCGAGTGCATCGCGCGCAGCCGTGCGGCTGGTGGCGCTGTCCACCAGCGATTGCACTGCCGCGAGGCGCTCCTCGATCCGATCCCGCGCAGTGAGCGGGGCCAGGATCCACTCCCGCAGCTGACGCGCGCCCATGGGCGTGAGTGTGCGGTCGAGAATCGAGATAAGTGTTCCTGCCGTCCCGCCACGAAGCGACTCGACGAGCTCCAGATTGCGTCGCGTCATCTCGTCCAGTGGCATCGCTGTTCCGGGACGTTCGATGCGGGGAGCAGAGAGGTGCGACAGTCCGGCGGGCAGCAGTTCGCGCACGTAGCGCAGAAGTGCACCCGCGGCCGCGAGTGCCAGGTCGTCTTCACGCTCGATGCCGAAACCGTCGAGCGAGTGAACTGCGAGTTGCCGCTCCAGTTCCTCCCGCCCGCACTTCACGTCGAACTCCCACGCCTCACGCTCGGTGACGAGCGCATCTGCAGCTGCCACCAGCGCATCGACTGCTGCGCCCGGCTCGCCGCGCGGCACGATCACCTCGCGCGGCGTCAACCGCGCGAGCACGGCGGAGGCGTCCGCGAGAGCGACAGTGATCAGCCGACACGCGCCCGTCGAGACATCCACGGCCGCAACGCCGATCAGTCCGTTGCGCGCGACCAGTGCACAGAGATAGTTGGCGCGCCCGGCCTCAAGCAGATCGTCCGAGAACACGGCGCCGGGCGTGATCGTCTCCACGACTTCCCGCCGCACGATCCCCCTGGCCTGCTTCGGGTCCTCCGTCTGCTCGCAGATGGACACCCGGTAGCCGTGCTCCACCAGCCGGCGGAGGTACTCGCTCGCGGCCTTGACCGGGACGCCTGCCAGCGGCACCTCGGCGGCACCGCCATTGTTGCGCGACGTGAGCGTGAGCCCCAGCGTGCGCGCGGCGACGACCGCATCGTCGTAGAACATCTCGTAGAAATCACCCATCCGGAAGAACAGGATCGCGTCCCGGTGTCGCGCCTTGATCTCCCGGTACTGCTCCATCAGCGGTGTGTCAGCCGCGCGGGTCACCTCGCGTCGACTTGCACCACGAAACCGTCCATGCCCCTCGCTTTGATCTCCCGCAGCGCGGTAGCGGCAGCCGCGCGTCCGGAGTACTGGCCGATGCGCACCCGATATGGAGCGGCGGTGCCATCCACTCGCGCCTGATAGCCGCGACCACGCAGTCGGTCCGCAAGCGCGGCGGCCTGCGTCCGGTTGCCGAACGCTGCGACCTGCACCGACCAGAAAGACGATGGTGTCGTCGCGGCCGGAGGCGGCTGAGGCGACGGAGGCGGCGAAGGCGGTGCCGCTTCCGCGGGCGGACGCTCCACCGCAGCCTGCGGCGGATTGCCCGCCTGCACTTCGGGAACGGGCGCTGGTGGTGGGGCCGCTGCGGTCGGCGGTGCCGACGGCGGCGTGGTGGCGCCACTGGGCGGGGCTGCCGGCTGCGAGGTTGCAACCGCCGGCGGAGCAGGGGCAGGGCACCGCAACGCCAGAAAATCGACCTGGTTCCGCAACTCGACGTCGTTGGGAGCGGCGCGGCCTCGCGCTTCGACCACGGCGGCGCACCCCCGATCGATGTCGTTCTGGTCGAGGTACGTGCGCGCCAGCCAGTAGCTGGTACGGGCACGCCCGGGATAGCCGGGATACTCGATGTCGAGACGCTGGAGACGCCGGAGAGCATTCTCCCGGTCGCCGCGCGCCAGCTCGAGTTGCGCCAGACGCAGCAGCGCATCCGGGATCCGCGGCGAGAGCGGGTGGTCGAGGATGACGCGGCGGTAATCCTGCTCGGCCTCTGCAGCGCTTGGCGCGACAGTGGCACGCCAGTAGAGCGCCTCCGCAAGCTCGAGTGATCCTGCCCGCGCTGCATTGACCATCGAATCGAGCAACGCGCGGCCCGCGGCCCCTTCACCGTCGTTCACCAGCGCGACGGCGCGCCGGAAAACCGCGGCGCTCGCGGGGGTGCGACCAGGCGACTGGCCTGACAGGGGCACGCTCGCGGCACCCAGCGCGAGCAAGACTGCGAGAATCATCCTGCGACTGTTCATCACGACCACTCTCTCCTCAGGCAGCGGTCGCTGTGCGCTCACTACCGGCGCACGCAGCAAGCACTGCGGTTGAAACGATCTGTTCTTCGGACGCGACCCGCGTCTCCTTCAGCGCCACGTCCGCGGCGAGCAGCGCTTCGAGTGTGGATTCGACGTCCGCCCGGGTCCAATCGGCGCTTGCACGTGTCCATACCGTTACCCGGGTGGCCACCGGGCGCGGATCGAGAAACGAAGCGATCCGCCTGGCGACGGAAAACACCTCACGCTGAATCTGCGAGGAAGCTGCTCCTGCATCACGGCGCGCGCGGCACCAGCCTATCCCGAGCGTCTGCACGGCCAGAGCCATCACCAGGTTGACACCGGAGACTTTCGGCTGCCGGAGCACGGGACCCGCCAGAGCGAGCGAACGGCGCACGTCACGCGCGGCCACCGCGTCCAGAAGCGAAGAAAGCGTCTCACCAGGCTTCACTCCGACCACGGCAGCAACAGCGACCGCGTCGATGGGCTCTCCGCCTGCATAGCTGCTCAGCTTGTCCAGCTCGCTGGCCAGCTCGAGGAGGTCGTCTCCGACTGCCTCGCGCAGCAGCTCGGCGGCATCGCGCGTTATCTCGGTTGCGTGCGCAGTCTTTGCCTGCCGCACTATCCACTTGAGCAAACGCTCCCCGCTCAGTGCGTCGATCGGAACACTGGTGCAGCTCCGCGCCATCGCCGCCGGCACGTCTGCGCCGGATTGAAACACCAGCACCAGGGTAGTGTCCGCCGCGGGCCTGGCCAGATACGCATCCAGCGCCGCTCTGGGCTGCTTCTTCAGCGCGCCGGGATCCCGGAGCACCACCACTCTTCGCTCCGCCATCACAGGCACCGAGCTCAAGGCTGTCTCCAGCGCCGACGCGTCCGTTTCGGAGCCGCGCAGGAAGTCCACGTTGAAGTCCCGCGTGCTCGGCTCGACGGCGCTGCTGATTATCTGCCGGAGTGCCTCTTCCTTGCGGAAGTCATTCTCGCCCGAAAGACAGTAGACCGGATCGAACTTCCCGGTCCTGATCGCATCCGCGAGTAGCGCTTCACCTTTCGGAGCGGCCATGCGGGGCAATATACCCGCGCCGAATCAGCGGGTCAGGCTGGTCTGCATGAACGCGGCATTGGCGAAATACTCCGCCGCTTCATCGGCAACGATTGCCGCGGGCCAGAGCGCAATCCCGGTCGAGAAGGAGGCCATTACGCCAGGCATCGCGAGCACCGGTGACTCGACCATCATGGGGCCCGGCTCCGGCACGCTGGCAACCACGGGTGGGAGAGAGAGCATCACGGGCTCCTGGCTGATCGCGATGGTCCGTGCTGCGAAGCCCACCGATACCAGAACCGCGGCAGCAGCGGCGATGCCTGTGTTCGTCCACCGGCGAACGATGGCGCGCTCGGGCATCAGTGCCGCAGTGATGACGCGACTGTGGAGCCTCTCCCGGAAATCAGCCGACGGTTCGATGGGAGGCAGGTTGCGCACGAGCAGCAGCGACCGCCGCACCCGCGCGTCATGCCTCGCACACCACGCGCAACGCAGCAGATGATCGTGCATCTGCGCGCGCTCGAGGCCCGACACCGTGTCGTCCACGAATGCGACGTGGTGCTTCCTGAAATTCCGACAGTTCATCAGCGAGGGAAGAGTGATGCGACCGCAAACTTCGAGTCGGGGTAGGGTACCCACAAGACCGGAGCTGGTTCCGGTTCGGGGGGACCTCCCTCTCGCCTGGCCGCCCACGGGTACAGCGGCGAGCGCCAAGCTGTCAGTACTGAGTTGCGTCAGTCATCAGTTGGCAGTAACTGCGGTTCCGCGGTCACTTCCTGCTGATGACTGACGCGACTCACGACTGACAGCCTGGCCAGACCCGCCCAGGACAGGCCACCAGCACCCCACACGCGGCCAGAAAACAAGAACGCCGGCGGCACATTTGTGCCGCCGGCGCCCGGCCTTACTTCGGAAGCCAGCTTATTCGAGCCATGGCTCCACGATCTCGGCGAAGCTCGTCCTCGCCCTGTTCAGGCGCGACTTCACCGTGCCCAGGTTGCAGCCAGTGATCTCGGCGATCTCCTCGTAAGACTTGCCCTCGAGCTCGCGCAGAACGAAAACGCTCCTGTGATGCTCCGGCAGCTGCGCAACCGACTGCTCCACCACCTCGCGAAGCCGACGCTTGCGATACATGTCGTCGGGCCGGGAGGTCGTGTCCTCGAACTGCAGCGGGCGATCCTCGTCGTCCCAGTTCTTCTTCACCGTCTGGAAAAGCACGAGCGGGTTGCGCGAACGGTTCCGCAGCTCGTTCTTCGCCAGGTTCGACGCGATCGTGTAAACCCACGTCGAGAACTTCTTCGATCGATCAAACCGGTGCAGGTGCCGATACACACGAATGAAGACCTCCTGCACCAGATCCTCGGCGCGCTCCCTGTCGCCGACCGTTCGATATACGAAGTTGAGCAGACGCGCCTGATAGCGGTCCACCAGCTCCTCGAACGCACGCTCCTCACCACCGAGAAACGCCGTCACTACCCCCGCGTCGTCCATCAAGCGGAGCTGGTCTCTGACCGCTGCTCCGGGTGTGGCGACTACATGCTTACGAATCACGTTGGCCATTCACCCTCCTCGCCTCGCTGTGAGACGTGCGCCGGAGCCGAAAGTTTAGATCGGCTCGACGCCCGCCCTGCCACTGACCACCCTATATGGTTGGCACGTGCCATGCCCGCGAGGCGCGATCGCGTAACCCCTTGCCCCGCAACAATATAGCGCCTCAGGCCATTTGGCGCCAACAGTTTGATTGTCGCCTTTTCAGGACAGCGCGTGACACATCCGGCGGCTCCGGACACTACCATAAAAGGGGACAGCTCGTGGGCGCGTGCCTTTGATCCGGCTAGATCCCCGCCCTGAAGCCTGCTGAGAAGAGGATGGCGATAGCCGTCTTGGCGTCCTCGATCTCGCCCTGCTGCACCATGGCCAGTGCGCGGGACAGCGACAGCACCACGGTTTCGGCGAACTCGTCCTCCTCGCGCTCGGCCTCTCCCCGGGTGATGTCGGTGGCGATGAAGAAGTGGATCTTCTCGTCGGTGTATCCCGGCGTCATGTACATCGCGCACAGCTCTTCGACACTCCCAGCCGTGCAACCGGTTTCCTCCCGCAGCTCCCGGCGGGCGCACTCGAGGGGTGATTCACCCTCATCCAGTCGGCCGGCCGGCACCTCGTAGAGGTACCCTCCGGCCGCGTAGCGATACTGGCGAAGCAGGAGTATCTGGGGGTCCTCGCCGGCGGGATCGCTGAGATACGGAATGACGGCGCTCGCTCCAGGATGACGGACGATCGCAAAGTCGGCCTCCCTGCCGTTGGGATACCGGATGCGGTCAACGTCGAAGTTGAATATTCTGCCTGTCCAGATGCGCTCCGAGTGGAGCTTCGCGTCGTCGGACATTGGGATTGCGGTAGAGTGGGCGCGATTGTCGATTCCGGCTGCGCTGACCACTGCAATTAAGCGACCTCATATGACCTGGAAACTCCTCGCCGCCGCAGCCTCTCTCGCAGTTCTGGCGTGCACTCAGACTCTCGGATCACCGCAGAGACAGCCCGCATCAGGCGCCGCGCCGGTCGCGACGCGTGCAGCGTTGCGGTCCGGACCGATGGCTGGCTACTCGGACATGCGGGAGGTGCTGCTGTGGGTGCAGACGACGGACTCCGCCGCAGTGCATTTCGTGTACTGGGACACGGCTGCGCCCGGCGTGCGACACAGCACGCGCCCGCAGGTCACGCGTTCCGCCGACGCGTTCACGACCAAGCAGGCCGTGATCGGCCTCGAGCCTGGCAGGCGGTACGGCTACGAAGTCTGGGTGAACGGAGTGCGGGCAGACGTGTCGCACCCGCTCCGTTTCCAGACTCAGCAGCTGTGGCAGTGGCGCACCGATCCGCCCGCGTTCCGCCTCGCGCTGGCCAGCTGCTTCTATGTGAACGAGACGCGGTATGACCGTCCCGGCAATCCTTACGGCGGCGGATACGAGATCCTCTCCGCTCTCTCCCGGTCGCGGCCGGACGTCATGCTCTGGCTCGGCGACAACACGTACTACCGGGAAGTGGACTGGCATTCACGCTCGGGCATGCTGCATCGCCTCACCCACACCCGATCGCTCGCCGAGCTTCAGCCGCTGCTCGGAGCAACCCACCACTACGCCATCTGGGATGATCACGATTTCGGTCCGGACAACAGCGACCGATCGTGGTATCAGAAGGAGACTGCGCTCGACGTCTTCAGGCTTTTCTGGGGCAATCCTACTTTCGGCGTGAGCGGCAGCCCCGGAGTCACGACTTCCTTTCAATGGGCGGACGTCGAGTTCTTTCTCCTCGACAATCGGTACCATCGGGCGCCGAACTCGAGGGTCACCGGGGAACGAACGGTTCTTGGCGCCACGCAGTTCGAGTGGCTGGTGGACGCGCTTCGCACGAGCCGCGCGCCGTTCAAGATCGTGGCGATCGGAGGCCAGGTGCTCAACCCGCTCGCCGAGCACGAGACGTATGCGGCCGTCAGCCCGGATGAGCGGCGGCGGCTCATCGAGGCCATCACGCGCGAGAAAATCACCGGCGTCTTCTTCGTCACCGGGGACCGGCACGCATCCGATCTGACGCGCATCGAACGACCGGGGACCTATGCGCTTTACGACCTGACGGTCTCGCCGCTCACAGCCGGCGTGTACTCGACCGCAACTGGAAATCCAGCCACTGTGCCCGGGACGCTCATCACGCGCCGCAACTTCGCGCTGCTCGATTTCAGTGGACCACGCACCGACCGCGTGATGCGAATCGGACTGTACGACTCCGACGGTCAGGAGTTGTGGACGCGCTCCATTCGCGCCTCCGAGCTTCGCTAAGAGGAAGCCGGCTGGACAGCCCCCTCGAGCTGAACTTCGGCCGGCTCGCCCATGTTCAGACCGCGCAGCGGCTCGCGTATCTGGCGCGCGTCCCCGACCACGACGACGCTGAGACGTGAGGGCTGCAACTGCGCTCGCGCCACGCGCAGGATTTCCGCTGCCGATACCTGGTTGATCCTGTCCCGATAGGTGTCGTAGTAGTCCGAGGGGAGCTCGTACGTGACGACCTGTGCCAGGGCCGCGGCGATGGCGAGGCTCGTCTCGAATCGCACGGGGAACACGCCGGCCAGATAATCCCGTGCCAGTGAGAGCTCCGCGTTGGTGACGGGCTCCTGCCGCAGCTTGTCTATCTCCTTCAGTATTTCCGCAACAGCCGCGGCGGTGACTCCGCTCTCGACCGCGGTCCGCACGGTGAATGGTCCGGGCCCCCGCCGCCATTCGAACGCCGAGTGGGCACCGTACGTGTACGCATGCTCTTCCCGCAGGTTCAGATTGATGCGAGACGAGAAAAGCCCGCCCAGAATCGCGTTCAGCAGGACGATCGCGAAGTGATCGGGATGTGTTCGTGGCACTCCCGGGTGACCTACGCGCAGCTCCGACTGCGGCGCGTCTTCCCTGTCCAGGATGAAAACGCGGTCGTCACGTGTCGCTGGCTCGCCACGTCGCGGTCGTGACGGCGCCACCTCGACGTCCCATCCGCGAAACGCGTCCTCCACGAGCTTCCCGGCCTCATCCGGCGTCACGTCTCCCGCGATTATTACGGCCGTGCGAAGCGGCGTGAAGAACGAATCATGGTGCCGGACGAGGTCGTCGCGGGTCAGTGCGCGCACGGCTGCCTCGCTGCCGCCGACAGGAGTGGCATAGCGGGACGCGGCGTCGTACACGACGCGGGAGAATGTCTCGCTGGCCAGCCCCCTCGGCTCTGACCTTATCTGCGCGATCTCCGACAGGCGCTCCTCGCGCAGCCGCTCGATCTCGCTGGCCGGGAAGGCCGGCTCCCGGATTACGCCCGCGAGCAGCTCGAGTGCGGCGGGGAGCCGTTCCGCCATCACCTGCATGGAGAAGCTCGCCGAATCCCAATCGGCAGTGGCCGACAGCGCCGCGCCAATTCGCTCGAGCCGATCGGTGAAGTCGAGTCCCTCGTATCTGCGGGAACCCTCTTCCATCGCCCGCGCCGTCAGGAGTGCGCACCCCTCCAGTCCCTGCGGGTCGAGCTCCGCCCCTGCGTCAATCACAACCGACAGCGTGCAGACCGGAAGTCTTCGCACGGGAGCGACGAGCAGCTGCACGCCGCTGGCGAGCCGGGTGCCGGTGAAGGCTGGAAAATGGTAGGGTCGAGGGGGACCGGGCGCCGGGCGCACCGCGGCCACCGTCATGCCGCGAGCTCAGCGGCCGCTTCGCGCGGGAGGTACACGAGAACCGCCCTGTTGGCGGCGCCGAGGTACTCCGCAGCGAAGGCGGAGACTTCTGCAGCGGTCACGCGCCGGTAATTGTAAAGCTCCTCGTTCAGCAGATGCGGATCGCGACAGTACGTCGCGAACATCGACAGGCGATCGGCGCGCTTCTCGGCAGATTCAAGGTCAACCAGCAGCTGTGTCTCGATGAGCGCCCGGGCCCGCGCAACCTCCTCTTCGGTCACTCCCTCGCTGGCGACACGATCGAGCTCCGCCTCCACTGCCTGTTCCAGTGCGGTCGCATCAACGCCCGGTAGCCCCAGCACATCCACTATCAGGAGATCGGATCCTCTCGACAGATCGAACGTGAATGCGGTCGCGTCGGTTGCCAGCCTCTGCTCGCGCACGAGGGTGCGATGCATTCTGCTCCCCTTGCCCTGGCCGAGCACGGCTCCGCAGACGCTCGCGCTGTAATACTCTCTGGTCCCGAACACCGGGGAGCGCATCGCGACGTATATCCGTGGCAGCGCGACAGCATCATGCACGACGGAGTGGAGTCGTCGCCCGAACGTGCGCGGCAGCGACATGTCCGGCAGGGTCGGGTGACCGGTTCCCCGGGGGATCCAACCGAAGTAGCCGGTGATGAGCTCGCGCGCCTGCTGCGGGTCGAAATCACCAGCCAGCGTCAGAACCGCGTTGTCCGGCGTATACCACGTGGAGAAGAATTCCCGTACGTCGTCCAGAGATGCGGCGGAGAGATCCTCGAACGAGCCGATCAGTGAATGGTGGAAGGGGTGTTCGGGCGGGAAGGTGAGCTCGGGCAGTCGCTCCCACCACGTTCCGTACGGCTGGTTGTCCACTGACCAGCGCCGCTCGTTCTTCACGACGTCGCGTTGGGTGTCGAGCTTGTCCTGCGTCATCGCCGGCAGCAGCCGTCCCATCCGGTCCGCCTCCAGCCAGAGAGCAAGCGCCAGCTGGTGCGATGGTACCGTTTCGTAGTAGTTCGTCCGTTCCAGCCAGGTGGAGCCATTGAGCGTGCCGCCTGCGCGCTGGATGAGCTCGAAGTGCTCGTTGGCCTCCACGTTGGCCGACCCCTGGAAGAGCATGTGCTCGAAGAGGTGGGCGAAACCTGTCCGGCCTTCACGCTCGTTGGCCGAGCCCACGTGGTACCAGAGGTTCACGGCCACGATCGGGGCCGTATGATCCTCGGACAGGATCACCCTGAGCCCGTTATCCAGCTCGAAAGTATCAATAGGTATGTGCACGCCGATAAATTGCCCGGTTGGCACTCACAGAGGAACCCCGACGCATGGCAGCTACGTCCCCGCTGATCTGGATCAACGGCCGCCGCACCGATCCCGAGGGTCCGCACGTCTCGGCTTTCGACCGCGGATACATGCGCGCGGACGGCCTGTTCGAGACACTCCGCTCGTACGACGGCGTGGCTGGCTGTCTGGAACGACACATTGCGCGACTGCGCCGTGGTGCCGCAGTCCTTGGCATTCCCGTCCCGGATGACGCCGGTGCGATGGTTGCCGCGGCCGCGACAGCCGCTGCCGAGGCAGGCTGGGCAGACGCGGCTGTTCGTCTCTCCCTCAGCCGCGGAGTGGGCGATCTCTCGATGGTTCCGCGGTCCGATGTCCAGCCGACAGTGGTGATCACGGCTACGCCGTTATCCGTCGCGGCCATGGCGGCGCACTACGAGAAGGGGATCGCGCTGCACGTGGCAAGCGGCACGCGCAACGAGCAGTCCGTAACCTGCGGCGTGAAAACCCTCGGATACGCCGAGGCGGTCATCGCGTTCAATGCGGCGATCGCGGCTGGTTTCGATGAGGCGCTGTTCCTCGACACGGAAGGTCACGTCTCGGAAGCGACGACCGCGAATGTCTTCGCGGTTCGGGATGGCGGGCTCCACACGCCACCCCTCACCTGCGGCATACTCGCCGGCATCACTCGCGAGCTGGTGCTGGAGATCGCCCGCCGGGAAAAGATTCCCGTCGCGGAACGCGTGATGCAGCTGGAGGACCTGCATGGAGCAACCGAGGTTTTCGTCACGAGCTCGATTCGCGAGGTCATGCCCGCGACCAGGGTGGGCGCGCAGGTCATAGGAACGGGTGCCCCGGGTCCGGTGTATCGTCGTCTTCATGAGCTCTTCGCCCCGGCGATCCGGGCGTGCCGCTGATCCTCTGCCGCTGACTGGATGCGCGCGACGCTGGCCTCCGCCGCCCGAACTGTGACGTCAATGCTTGCGGCTGCTGGCGTGCTGGTTCTTGCCGTCGTCGCTCTGCTCTGGTGGATGCAGGAGCGGATCGCGTACCAACCGCAGGGTCCGCCGTTTCCCGAAGCCAATGGAACCGCCCGGGTCAACTACACTGCGGCAGACGGCCAACCGCTGTTCGGTTATCTCGTCGGGAACGTCTCTGCCGCACCGGGAGTGGTTCTCGCGTTCCACGGAAACGCCGACCTCGCTGCCTGGCAGATCCCGTGGGCGGAAGCAATCGCGGGACGTACCGGGTACGCAGTTTTCCTTGCTGAGTACCGCGGCTACATGGGTCTCCCCGGTCGGCCAACGTACCGCGGGCTGCGACTCGACGCCCACGCAGCCCACGATTATCTCACGGGCGAGCTGGGTGTGGAGTCGAAGCAAATCGTCGTCTTCGGCCACTCGCTCGGCTCGGCAGTCGCGGCCGAGCTGGCGGCCGAACGGCCACCACGGGCGCTGCTGCTTCAATCGCCTTTCACCTCGAGCCACGATCTCGCGCGGCGGCTGGTAACGCTGCCGATTGCGAGTGTCCTGCGGCTGGTGTCCCGGGTTCCCTACGATACGCGTGCGCGCGTGGAGGATCTGGAAGCGCCTGTGTGGGTGATCCACGGCGCGAGGGACATGGTGATCCCGGTGCGAATGGGCCGCGCAGTCCACGAGGCCGGGCGACGCAAGGGGGGGCTCGTGATCGTCGAGACAGCGGGTCACAACGATCTCGGCACTGCTGGTCAGCGGGCGTACTGGAGCTGGCTGCACTCAGCGCTGTCGGCGGCCTCGGAATCCATGCTGTCCGAAAACCGCATGCGGGAGCGGGCCGTCCGC
>DASUUI010000028.1:0-28692 GCA_036374155.1 Gemmatimonadaceae bacterium
CGAGCTCACCGCGCGCGCCAGGGACGGCACGCTCACGGACGTGTCGTACAACGCGACGACCTTCCACGACCGCGACAGGAAGCTGCAGGGCGTGTTCGCCGCCGCCCGCGACGTCACCGAGCGCAAGCGCTTCGAGCAGGCATTGGGGCAGAAGAACGCCGAACTGGAGGACGCGAGCCGGATGAAATCCGAATTTCTGGCGAACATGTCACACGAGCTTCGGACCCCGCTCAACGCCATCATTGGCTTCTCCGAGCTGCTGGCGGATGGCCTCGTCGGCGACATGACCGAGAAACAGCGCGGATTCATCGGCGACATCTTCAGCAGCGGCAAGCACCTCCTCTCGCTGATCAACGACATCCTCGATCTCTCCAAGGTCGAGGCCGGCAAGATGATGCTCGACATCGAATCGGTGCAGGTGGCCTCCCTCTTCGCCAACAGCCTGTCCATCGTGCGGGAAAGAGCCGCCGCCAGGCAGATCCATCTGAGCATGGACGCGCCCTCGACGCTGGGATCGATCTGCGCGGACGGCCGCAAGGTCAAGCAGATCGTGTACAACCTGCTCGCGAATGCGGTCAAGTTCACCGGTGAGCGCGGCGAAGTAACGCTTCGCGCCAGCCACGTCACCCGCGCCGAAGTGGGCGCGCCCTGCACCACTTGGGCAGCGCGCACGTTCCCGCTGTCCGAAAATGGATTCGAGTCCTTTCTCAGGATCAGTGTTCTCGACACCGGGATCGGCATCTCGCGGGATGAGCTGCAGCACCTGTTCAAGCCGTTCAATCAGATTGACAGCAGTCTTGCAAGGAAATTCGAAGGCACTGGCCTGGGGCTCGCCATGGTGAAGCTGCTGGCAGAGCTGCACGGGGGAACGGTGGCGGTGGAGAGCGCCGTCGGGGAAGGCTCCTGCTTCACGGTCTGGCTCCCGATGAGAAACGACGGCGAAATGGTGAGGGCCCTCCCGCCGGTGACGGCCGCGCCGGTCGCAGCTCCGGCGGCGCCCGTGGCGAGTGCGCGAACCGCGCTGGTCGTGGAGGACGACCTCAAATCGGCTGAACTGATCCGGGTGCAGCTCGAAGCCGAGGGGTTTCACGTCCTGCACGCGCCCACTGCGGAGGCGGCGCTGGTCTTCGCCATGCAGCAGCCGCTGGCGCTCATCACGCTCGACATCATGCTGCCGGGCATGGACGGCTGGGAGCTCCTGAACCGGCTCAAGGGGATTCCGGCCGTTACGCACGTCCCTGTCGTGATCATCTCGATCGTAGCCGACCGAACCCGCGGGTTCGCACTCGGCGCCGCCGCGGTCATGCAAAAGCCCATATCCCGCCAGGACCTGTACGACTCGCTGGTCGAGGTGGGGCTGTTCGTTCCCTCGCAGGCGACCGAGCTTCAGGTCCTGATCGTGGACGATGATCCCGCGGCAGTCGAACTGGTCGCACTTCGGTTCGAGGGGCTGGCCAGCTCGGTGCTGCGTGCCTACGGAGGCCGCGAGGCGATCGACATCGCGCGCGCCGCGAAACCGGACCTGATCGTGCTCGATCTCATGATGCCGGATGTGACCGGCTTCGACGTGGTGGCCGAGCTCAGCGACGATCCCGCAACCGCCGGCATCCCGATAATTGTGGTGACGTCCGTGCACCTGAGCGATGAGTCCCGGGACAGACTCAATGGCTTCGTCAGAACGGTCGTGGAAAAAACCGAGCTTTCCGGCTCCCGGTTCGGCGCAGAAGTCCGGCGCGCGATGTCGGGACGGCGTCCGGTCGCCTGACGTGGCCAGAATCCTGGTAATCGAGGACAACCTGACCAACAGGAAGCTGACGACGTTCCTTGTGGAGTCGGCCGGCCATACCGTGCTTTGTGCTGAAGACGCGGAGACCGGACTCACGGTGGCGCGGGATGAGCAACCCGATCTGATACTGATGGATATCCAGCTTCCCGGGATGGACGGGCTCCAGGCCGCGGCACTGCTCAAGCAGGACGAGGCGACGCGGGCCATTCCGGTGATCGCCCTCACAGCTCTGGCGATGAAGGGTGACGAGCAGCGCATTCTCGCTGCGGGATGCGATGGCTACATAGCGAAGCCCCTCGCGTACCGCGAATTCCTGACAGCTGTTGCCACGCACCTGAACGCGCCGGTGTAGCAGAGAAAAAAGGCCGCCCTCATCGGGCGGCCTCTCCACTCTCGGACGTATCAGCTTTCGATTCAGTCTCCCTCTCCGAACGCGAAGGCGTCCGCCTCGCGCAGGGTCTCAAGGTCGAATGTGCCACGCGGCGGTGTAAACACCGGCGTGAGTGAGAAAGTGATCGCGCGACGCGTTCCCTCCGGCCAGTCGGGCTGAATCAGCCCCGCCACCAGCCGCTGGATCGCGGAACCGCACTCCGACAGCAGCTGCCCGGCCGTATGCCCAAGCCGCTGCATCGGGATCTCCAGGTCGCTCGTGCACAGCTCACCGAGCTCGTTGCGCCAGGCGGCATCGCCCAGTGCCCCGCGCTCCGGCCACACGCCGAGGTGGCGGATGGCCGTGTTGCCGCCGGCGGAATCACGGTGCCCTTCGACTGCCGCCGCGAGTGCCAGCGCCAGCCCTTCCGGGCTCGGGATTCCGTACAGCGTCACGATCTCCCGTGGCGGCCGCTCCGAATGCAGCGGTGCCGGCATGGTGTTCACGTGCGCCAGAACCGACGAGTGATCCCCGTTTTCCTCCAACATTACAAGAACGTCCATTCCACCTCCGGTGATTTTGCCGTCCCATTATACACGCGACTACTGACAGCGGGTCCTCTGGGTTTCGACGCGCGCGTCACGTGTTCGTAACGCACGACCCGGGCCTCCATAAAATTGACTCCGGCCGACGCGGCATCCGTCACATGTATCGCGGCGAGGGTCTTGCTCTGTGGAGGGGGTTGGGCCGGCGGGGATAGCGGGTCACGGATCAGCTCAGCGAACGCCAAGCTATCAGTACTGAGTTGGGTCAGAACTCAGTAGCGAGTGACCGCGGAACCGCAGTCACTGCCGTCTGATAACTGACGCACTCATGACTGAGAGCTTGGCGTTTGCTGGCCCGATCCGTGGCTATCTACTGCCCGATCCGTAGGCAGCTACGCCACGTGTCGCGAGGATCCTCGCCACCGTGTCCCCGATCTTGTTGTTCGGCGTGCTCGCGCCGGCGGTGAGCCCCACCCGCACCGGGGCGTCGCCCTTCAGCCATCCGTCCGTGCCGGTCTCCGTCCCGTCGGCGGACCGGTGCCGGATGCGACCCGAATCGGGGTCGATGCACTCCGCGTCCTCGATGTGGTACGTCGGAACCCTCGCCGCGCAGATGGCCGCGAGCGAGATCGTGTTGCTCGAGTTGTAGCCGCCGATCACGACCATCGCATCGAGCGGCTCCTCCAGCAGCTCCTCCACGGCGTCCTGCCTGTCCTGCGTGGCGCTGCAGATAGTATCGAACGTGCGGAAGTTCGCAGCGGCGTAGTCGGCTCCCAGCGCCTCCGCCATCGCCGCCCCGACACGGGCTCCAATCGCGAGCGACTCGCGCGCCAGCATCGTCGTCTGGTTGGCCACGCCGATGCGCCGCAGGTCGCGAACCGGGTCGAACCCCGGCGACACCGCGTGGCCCAGCCGGGTCATGAGCTCTTCCGACGACACGCGGGACGTAATGAACCCGCACACGAGCTCGGCCTCCTCCATGTTGCGAACGACGATGTACCGGGCGCCCTCGTGCTTCGCGGTCTGTGACGCCGTCGCCCGGGTTTCCTCGTGATAGTGCTTACCGTGGATCAGGGAGGTGAACCCGTCACGCGCGTAGCTCTCGACACGCTTCCATACGTTGAGCACCGAGCCGCACGTGGTGTCCACCACAATGCAGCCGATCTCACGCAGCCGGTGGAAGTCGCCTATCGTCACCCCGAAAGCCGGAAGGATCACGACGTCGGCCGGAACGATCGCCGCGAAGTCGAATTCCCCGGCCGTCGGGAAGAGGAACTCCACCCCCATCTGCTGGAGCTTGGCGTTGACGTGCGGGTTGTGGATGATCTCGCCGACGAGAAAGATCCGGCGGTCGGGGAACTTCCTCCGGGCCTGGTAGGCGTAGTCCACGGCCCGCTCCACCCCATAGCAGAAGCCGAATTCCCGGGCTAAACGGATGGTTACACCGCCCGTTTCCAGCCTGTAGCCCTGCTCCCGGAGCAGGTCCACGAGTTGACCGTTATAGTCCGCTGTGAGGACCTCCTCCACGGCCGCCTTGAGGCCAAAACCTTTTCTGAAGTAGGTTTCCGCCCCCTCACCACCGGTCGCGGACGGCCCATCCCCTCCGGGGGGTGACTGGTCCCCGACTGGACGGGCAGCAACCGAAGCGGTGTCAGCGCGATTGGAAGAAGCCATTCTCATTGAATCTAGTTATACCCCGGCCGCTCTCGTTCAATCCGAGGCGCCGTCGGTGTCGGCAGGTCGCGAGCACCTCACGCTCGTCTCGCCGCTCGAACCGCGGCCACTGCTCCGTCCTGCGCCCATTTCCCGGGGCGACACCATCGGAGTCGTCGCGCCATCGTACGCGCCTCGACCCGGCTGGCTGATGCGCGGCGTGCGCGCGCTGGAGCACGCCGGCTATCAGGTGGTGCTCGACACGGAGATCGAGCAGATGCGCCGATTCCTCAAACGGGAGGACGAGCGCCGCGCCGAGAACTTCATGGGAATGTGGCTCGACCCCAGGGTGAAGGCGGTCATCGGCGGGACCGGCGGTTATGGCGCCACCCGAATGATTCCCTACCTGGAGCCGGCAATCTTCCGCTCCAACCCCAAGGCCTTCGTCGGCTACTCGGACATCACGGCGCTGCACCTGTGGCTGATGCGCCAGGCGCAGCTGCGCGTTTTCCATGGACCGACGGTGGACGACCTGATCCCGAGCCTGCGCGACCACACCATGGTCTCGATGCTCAATGCACTGACGAACCCCCGCCCGGGAACTCAGATGGGACGCGGCGTCGCGCGCTGCGTGCGGCCGGGACGCGCCTTCGGACGGCTCACGGGCGGCAACCTGTCGCTGGTGCAGCAGAGCATCGGCACGCAGTACGAAGTGGACACGCGCGGCGCGATCCTCTTCCTGGAGGAGACGCACGATCCGATGTCCGTAGCCGACGAGCGGCTGGTGCACCTCCGGGCCGCCGGACTGCTGCGCGACATCCGCGGGATCGTGTTCGGGCAGCTGTCGCTCGACCGCTCCGAAGAGGACGAGTTCGAGGACTTTCTCCTCGACCTGGTCGGAGACCTCGGCGTGCCGGTGCTGATGGACTTCCCCGCCGGACACGAGGTGCCGAACCTGACGCTCCCCTTCGGCACCGAGGTCGATCTCGTGGCGGAAGAGCCCTCCGGCTGGCTCAGCTATCGCGAGGACGCACTCGAGGCGGGACGCTAGAACCGGCGCACGCGCGGTTGCCCGTCGGGCCGGACACAAACACTTTCGCCCCGTGAGCTACGTCGTCACTCCCCTGCTGGACGAGACCGACACGAGCCAGCGCATCCGCCAGCACGTGCTGATCTTTGGCGGGGTTCTCGACGTCGTCATCGGAGTCGCGCTTGCGTCCGGGATGATCAGCTACGACGCGGTCGTTCGAGTCGCCGGTCTGGCGGTGATTGCGGGAGGCGTCGCCATGGTCCTCCTGGCGTCGCGGATACGCCAGCGCTGGCAGGCAGGCTACCAGGGACACCGCATCAGGTTCGAGAACGATCCGATCTTCGGCGAGAAGCTGTTCATTGACGATCATCTCGTGGCGCGCGGCGGGCTCGGCTTCTCCCGCCGGCTCGAAGGCGACATTCAGTCAGGTCCCGCCGCCGGCGATCGGATCGTGGCCTTGTCTGAAGCGCGGCTCACGAGCTTTCGCTGCCGGATCGAGGCACACACGCCCCGCACACGCGCCCGCGACCGGGATTGAGCTCCTGATCAGTCGTCCCGCAGCAGTGAGGTCAGGCGCTTCGGCGCCGTGAGCCGGTAGGCATCGCGGAGTAGTCCGGAGAGACCGTCCCAGTCAACCTTGCCGTCGAGCCACACTCCAACCCACCCGCTGGGCCCGACGTACGGGGGAACGAAGAACCTGTCAGGAGCGGTATGCACCATCAGATCCTGGCTCGTTCGCGTCGCCTTCACCCACACCGCTGGCCGACCCCCACCGTGATGGTTGTTCGCGTCGGCATACATCGCGAACAGCTTGTTGCGCACGCGGAACGTAGGCTCACCCCAGGCCTCGACCTCGTGCGCTTCCGGAAGCTGAAGACACACCTTGCGGACACGGGCAAGCAGGCGGGCTGACATCACCCGCAAGATAAGTCGCCTCGCCAGCGGGGGATCCAGCGGCTAGATAAGCGACAGATGCCGGAGCTTCCCGATATCCTCGTGTATCTCGAGCGACTCGAGCCGCTTGTGCTCGGACGCGGAGTTGACCGGCTTCGCGTCCTGAACCCGTTCGTGCTCCGCACGGTGGAGCCCGCTCCGGCTGACGCCGCAGGAAGGACCGTCAGCAGCCTGTCTCGCCTGGGAAAGCGAATCGTGATCGGGCTCGACGATGATCTGTTCATCGTCATTCATCTGATGATCGCGGGGCGGCTCCGCTGGCGGCCGCCTGGAAAGAAGCTTCCGGGCAAGCTCGCGCTGGCGGCGCTCGACTTCGAGCACGGCACTCTTTTCCTCAGCGAGGCCGGCAGCAAGCGCCGCGCGTCTATCCACCTCGTTCGGGGGAAGCACGCTCTGAGCGAGTTCGACCGTGGCGGCCTGGAGGTGCTCGACTCGTCCCTCGATCAGTTCGCGGCGCGACTGCGCTCCCGAAGTCACACGCTCAAGCGCGCGCTCACCGATCCGCGGCTGTTCAGCGGCATCGGGAACGCGTACTCCGACGAGATCCTCCATGCGGCGCGTCTGTCGCCGTTTCAGATCACGACGCGCGTCTCGGATGAGGACGTCGCGAGACTCCACGCTGCCGTGCAGTCAACGCTGACTGAATGGACGGAACGGCTGCGGGCGAAGAGCGCCGGCGGGTTTCCCGAGACCGTCACCGCGTTTCACGACGAGATGGCGGTGCATGGAAAATTCGGCCGGCCGTGCCCCGTCTGCGGCGCGCCGGTTCAGCGCATCCGTTACGCCGACAACGAGACCAACTACTGTGCCCGCTGTCAGACAGGTGGAAGGCTGCTCGCCGATCGTGCGCTGTCGCGGCTGTTGAAACAGGACTGGCCGCGCACGCTGGAGGAGCTGGAAGGCTAGCCCGGTCGCGCGCCGACGTACCGCGCATGGTACCAGGAAATCCCGGCCGCGAGCGCCGTGAGCGGCAGTCCGAACAGAAGCATGAACTGGGAATAGGTGTCGAGCCACGGGTGCGATGTGGCCCGCAGCAGTACGAACGTCACGTAGGCGGCATACAGGACGAGGAACAGAAAACCCTCCCACCGCGACACGACGTACCCTGCGAAAATGGGCAGGCACAGCAGGCTCGCTCCGATCATGAGCGGGATGTCCGTGCCGGCGACAACGGAATCAACGGGGATTCCCCGCGGCACCACGACGGCCGCGCTCCCCAGCACGAACAGCAGATTGAAGAGGTTGCTTCCCACGATGTTGCCGACCGCGATGTCCCGCTCGCCGCGGATGGACGCAACGAGCGACGTGGCCAGCTCCGGCAGCGAGGTTCCGACCGCGACCACGGTTAGGCCGATGACGACCTCGCTGACGCCGAGCGCCGCCGCGGTCGTGGTTGCCGCGCTGACCAGCAGGCGCGCTCCGACAAGCAGCATGCCCAGCCCGATGATGATCAGCAGGATGTCCCGGATTATCCGCCCGGCGCCTCGCCGCTCGGCCTCCGGCACGCCGAATTCCTGTTCGTACTCGGCCACGATCTCGCGCGTCTCACGCCGGCTCTTCCGGATCACGAACACAGTGAAGACGAGCGCGCCGAGCACGAGCCCGACGCCCTCCAGAGTAGAGACCAGCCCGTTCCAGCTCATCAGCAGCACCGCCAGCGAGACGAGCACCATGAGGGGAACATCCAGGCGCACGACCTGCTGGTGAACCGCAAGCGGGGCGGCCAGCGCCGAAACGCCGAGGATGAGCAGGATGTTGGCGATGTTGCTCCCCACGATGTTGCCGGTCGCGACGCCGTCCTGGCCCGCCAGGGATGCCTGCACCGACACGGCCAGCTCCGGCGCACTCGTCGCGTACGCCACGACGGTCAGTCCGACGACGAGCGGTGAGATTCCCGCCGCCACGGAAAGGTGCGACGCCCCGCGCACCAGCACCTCGGCGCCGGCAGTCAGCAGAACTATGCCGACGAGGAATAACGCGGTGGTGAGCAGCGCCGTCAGCCGGCCGGGAGCACCTCGTCCACGCCGGCGCACCACACGTGTATCACCATCAGGTGAATCTCCTGCACGTGTGCGGTCACGGTGCTGGGCACCGCGACCACGTGATCGGCGGAACCATCCACGAGCCCGGCGGCACCGGTGAGCGCAACTGCCGTCGCGCCGGTCTTTTTCGCTGCTGCAAGCCCGCGAAGCACGTTCTGCGAGCGACCGCTCGTGGTGATCCCCACCACGACGTCGCCAGGGTGCGCCAGCGCCTCGACCTGCCGCGCGAAAAGCGAGTCGTAACCGAAGTCGTTCGCTATGCAGGTCACGCTGCCCGGGTCGCTCGACAGGGCGATCGCAGGATAAGGGCGGCGGTTCTCCCTGAACCTTCCGATGAGCTCTCCCGCCAGGTGACTGGCCTGCGTGGCGCTGCCGCCATTGCCGAACGCGAGGATCTTGCCCCCGCGCTGCAGGCAGTGAACGACGGCAGCCCCTGACGCGACTGCGGAGTCCGCGATCGCGGCAAGAGCGCTGGTCGTGGCTTCCTGATGCGCCACGAAATGATCGGCAAGCAGCCTGGTGAGCTGTTCAGTCTGTTCGGGCATCCGGAGATGGCAGGCGTGTAACCGCTATGAGCATCCGAATCAGAGTTTCTGTACCCGCACGTTAAGCGTCCCGGAGAACCCGGACAGGAGAATCTCGATGCGCCACGCGCCCGCCACTCCCGCCTGGGTCGGCCCGATCGCCGCGGATGCAGGTTCGCCGTCGAACCCCGCAACGCCCGCGATGACCGGCTGCACGGGAGCGGGGGATTCGGGCGTCAGCGCCTTGTCGTAAACAACGACGTTCGCGGCATCCCTGATGACGATCCTTGCAACTCCGCCGTTGATGGTCGTGGCGTCGGTGACGTTAGCCCGCGTCCCTGTGTTCTGCCACGTGAACTCCTGATCCAGATTCCCGTTGAACACGTTGGCCGACTGCGCGGCAAAGTCATCCGTGGTGTTGACGACGGCCAGGCTGAACTCCGGAGCCGTGGACTCGTTGCATCCTGCAACGAGGAAAATCATCGCGGCGACTGCCACAAGCGTTCTGCCAGTCCATGGCTGCTGCATTCCCCCTCCAGAGCGGTCCTGTGAAATCCTAACCTCTGTCAGCGCCGCGGGCGCCTGCCGCGACCGCCGCGGTCGGCGCGACCTGGCCCACCATGCTTTCGCGGACCCGCAGCTCGCCGCGCGCCGCCACCGCGTCCGCCACGCTCACCCCGCGCTCCCTTGCCACGGCCGCGCCCACGCGCTGCCGTCTTGCGTGACCGCCGTGCCAGCTGCGCGGCAGCGCGCTCTTCCTCGCCGAGCTCCACATCGTCCGCCTCATCGTCGCTCAACTCCGCGGGAGACCACGGCTGGTCCAGCGCGTCCTGCAGCTCCGAAAGAGTAGCCGCACGCACCGCGCCACGCTTGCCACGGATTACGATGAACCGGAGCGGTCGGTCGAGCTGCGGCAACTCCTCCTCCGTCAGAGTGCGCGCCACTTTCTCGGGCAGGCGCAGGCGCGCAATACCCAGCCTTCCGCCGTCTGCACTCTCCTCGACGTCGTAGTGAATCTCCATGTCACGATCGCGGACGACGACAGAGTCAGGGAGTGACGCGAGCCGTTCCCGCTCCTCCACCGCGATCAGAGGCGCCAGATCCAGCTGCAGCGGCGCGGTGCGGAAATCCTGGATGGAGTTCACGTCCGCGAGCTGCCGCTCGTACATGGCCGCCAGCTCGGTCACGCCGAGCCGGGGCGTTGTTCCGCCAGAGCGGCGATACAACTCGCGGATCTCTTCCACCGCGGGGCGATTGCGGTTAACCGCCGGATGCTTTGCCTCGCCCCGCGCAAGCGCGACAGCCAGCGCCCGCCGCGCATCCGCGGCCGCGTCCGGCGGAAACTCGTCCAGCACCTGCGTGTCCCGCTCCAGCTCGAACCCGAAGTACAGCACCCGCCGCCTGATCGCCAGCGGTGAATGCTTCCGTTTCGCATCGAACACGATCTCGGGCGCGCCACGCGTGGCGTAGCGTCTGACGAGCTCCATGGGAATCTGCGTTCCCTCGATCGAGGCACGGGGAACGCCGAACCTGTCGGCGAAGTACCGCAGCGTGCCGGCGATCGCGCCCCAGCTGCCGCACACGCTGGTGCGCGACACACGCGCCTGGTCGCCGGACGCCGTTTCCTCGTCTATCACCAGATCGAACGGCATCACGCGGGCGAGCAGGTCGGTGAACCTGCGCTGCACGTGGTCGCGCGCGTACGCGAGCGGCGCAGGCAGTGGCAGCTGCACGGCGCGGTACACGCTCGCCATGCCGAGCGCCGCGTCTTCCACGGCCTTGACCAGCACACCGCGTTGCTCAGCCCACTGCTCGATGCGGTCGTCGAACAGGTGGCGCGGCAGCCCATACACCTCGCCCACGTAGCCGCATCGGGAGAAAGCCTCGGCGTACAGGTTGTAAGCAGTGAGATGATCGCTGCCGGGAACGATCAACCCATCGAGATCGCGCTCGTCTCTCGTCATCCGGTGCAGCGACTCGATCGCGCTCATGATGGACACGTACGGCAGCAGCTCATCGTCCGCGTGCACCAGCAGCTCGGCCCACGGCCTGTCCACCGGCATCGCCTCCACCAGCTTCCCGTAGCGCGTGAGCCGGCCATCCTCCACGATGCCGCGCGATTCGAGCAAGGCCAGCGCATCCCTGTACGAGCGACGGTCGAGCGGTACCGGCAGGTCCAGCTCGTCGGCGCGGACGCCGATGTCGGCACAGGTGATGGCGACGCGCTCCGAGTCGCCCGCGAGCTGGAATTCCGGCGCGACGGGACGCAGCGACTGGAAGTGGATCTCGCGATCGGACAGGATGAAGACCCGCCCTCCCGCGACGCGGCCGTGCACGCGACCCGCCATCTGCAGGATCTCGTTGGGCCCGAGGTGGAGTTTCGTCAGCACGTTGCGGCCCCGCTCCACGACATTCGTGAAGCGGGTGTCATCGATCACGACGGTGTCCAGACCGTGCACGTTGAGCGCGCTCTGCCCGGCCGCGGTCATCGACAGGAAGTACGGCTTCTTCTCCGTCCCCTCGAGAAACGGTCTTATCACCCGGATCGGCTCGCCGCCGTGGTAGAACGCGGTGTTGATACGGGGCGCGTAGGTCGCGACGTGGTCCGCAGCGTCTTCCACGCTGGCGCGGGTCGGCAGGAACATCCCGACGCCGCGGCGCTCCCGCTCGACGGCACGCAGAAAACGCTGATCGAGGAACTCCAGCGGATCCTTGCTGACGACGTTCACCTTCGCGGCTTTCGCCGGATCGAACGCCGTCGTCTCCAGCACGGCAGCCGACGCCAGGTAGTTCGCGTAGAACGTCGGATCGACCGTGGCCGACAGCCAGACGAAGGTGCACCCTGCCCGCTTCCCGAGCGCGAGGCACAGCTCGAGCTCCGCCGACGTCTGGTGAATCTCATCCACGATGAGCGTGTCACTCGCCAGGATGTCGTTGTCCTGGAACCAGCGGCGCGCGATTCCGGTCGTGACGATGATCACGTTCCAGGTGGGAGTGTCCGGCGTCGCTTCCCGCTCGCGATTCACCACGCCCACCCTCAGCGGGGCGTTCAGGATCGTCTCGGCGATGGAACGGATCGAGAGGGTTTTCCCCGTGCCCGTGCCCGCGACGATGCCGAATCCCCGGCGCGCAGCGGCCAGCTGCCTGATCTCGTCTCCGTGATCCCTCTCTATGACAGTCGGGATGTGAAGGCCGAGTGCCAGCTCGATCGTCTCGCACGCGGCGCGGGTCGGTGCGATGACGATGACGCGCCCCGTCGGCGGCTCGGCCGCGACGAACGCCTCGCGGTCGGGCGGAAGGTAGGGATCGCGTACGTGACGGAGCATCGCCCGGGAAAGTTGCAATGTTGACACCGTTCCCGGATGCAACGAGGCCCCGCGGCGCTTCGCGCCGCGGGGCCTCATCTGAGCCAGACCGCCCCTAATCCCGACCGCGGCGGTTCCGCTTGTGCTTGCTCTTCTTCCCCTTCGAATTACCGCGCCGGTCGTCCGCAACCCAGACGCCCGACCGATCGTTCGAGCCGCGCCGCACGGTGCGGGAGCGGTCACGATCCGACGAATGCCAGATGTCATCGTCCCTCCGCCCGTCCAGGCTTATCCCCGACCGCGGATAGCGGGTATCGATCACGACCATCTGTCCGTTGCGACCGCGGCGCGCGCGCTGCACCACGACGGTGCCGTCCTCCAGCCGCACGCGGCGCTGATAAACCACGCCATCACGGTCGCGCCCGACTTCGTACCACGAACCGTAGTCACGGCGGTCGTCGTAACGGCAGTCCACGTCACCCGAACCCGAGCGCCGTCCGAAGATGATGTCGCCCAGCGTCGTCTGCGATCGCTCGTACTCGCAATCGCGCGACCCGCGGCTGGTCCGGCCCTGTCCCGGGAACGGCGTTCGGTCCCCGTAAATGATGCGGGAGTTGTGCGGCGCCCTGGCCCGCGCTGTTGCGCAGTCCGTCGGGCGCGGTTGGCGGCCGGGCGGAACGCCATCGATCCAGATCCGACACATGCCCGGCGGCGGACGATGGCCGGGCGGAACGTCCCGGGCAGCGACCGTGATCTGCGCGTCGGCGGCGGTCGCGCCAATGGCGAACACCCCGGCTGCAACGGTAAGGGCGAGCTTCATCTTCAAGTCCTCCAGTACAGCGTTAGTCTCTGTCGGACTTGCGCCCACCCTTCTTCGCTGGCTGCGCCCGCTGCTGCGGCCGGTCGTCGCCAAAGACGACACTGCCGTTAGCGGGACGATTGCGCAATGCGGTCGCGCAGTCTGTCGGTGCTGGCTGCCGTGGCCCCGGCACGCCCTCAATCCAGATCCGGCACATGCCCGGAGGTGGTCTGAACCGCGTGGAGACTTCAGGTCTGTCCCGCTCCCGATCCTGCTTGCCCCGCTGAGCCTGCGCAACGCCAGGGACGACAAGCACGGCGAGAACGACCGCAGTCGTCACTCGCGCGCGAATCGCCAGCGTCAGGTGCTCAAGTCCGTGCTTCATGCGGGTCATTCAGGCAGGGCCGGTGCCAGGCTATGAGTAACGGCTAACTCTCTGATTCTTAACGACTTAACCAACTGCCCCGGACGCCGGATTGTGTCCTGATGTCCTCTCCGGGTGACATAACCTGGGGTCAATCACCGAACGATATACCCGTGGATCGGGCGGTGAGCACGACGTCGTGCCCGGGGTCGACTCGTTTGGGGTGACGGAGCACCTCGTCTATCGGGATATAGACGATGTGGGGGGACTGGAGCGCAACCATGTGACCCCACTTTTCTGCGGCGACCGCGCGCACAGCCGCCCCACCGAAACGCGCCGCGAGCAGCCGGTCGTAGCCCGTCGGTTGACCACCACGCTGCAGGTGTCCGAGGACCAGTGAGCGGCACTCCTTGCCCGTTCGCCTCTGGATCTCGATGGCAAGCTCGTCGGCGATGCCACCGAGCCGCGGCTTCTCACCGGGCAGCACTGCCGCCCCGAACAGTTTTTCGCCATCACGCGGGAAACAACCCTCCGCGACGACCACGATCGAAAAGCGCCGGCCGGCGCGATCGCGGGCCAGCACCTTCTCGCAAACCTTCTGCACGTCGTATGGGATCTCCGGGATCAGAATGACGTCGGCCGTACCGGCCACCCCGGCATGCAGCGCGATGAACCCCGTATCCCGTCCCATCACTTCCATCACTATGACGCGATCATGCGACTCGGCGGTCGTGTGCAGCTTGTCGATCGCCTCCAGCGCGGTGCTCACTGCCGTATCGAAGCCGAACGTGCTGATCGTGCCGCTCACGTCGTTGTCGATCGTCTTGGGAACGCCGACGATCTTCATCCCCTTCCTGCACAGTTGCTGCGCGATCGCAAGCGAGCCGTCGCCGCCGATCGTGATGATCGCGTCGATCCCCATCTTCCGCGCATTCTCGATGAGCTCGTCCGAGCGATCCACCTTCTCGATGGAGCCATCGGGCATGCGCGTCTCGTAAGCGAGCGGATTCCCCTTGTTCGTCGCGCGGAGGATGGTGCCGCCGAGGTGCGCGATTCCACGCACCACGTCCGCCGTCATCGGGATCACCTCGTCCTCTCCGAGCAGGCCGGCATACCCGCGCTTGATTCCAAGAACTTCCCAGCCAAGGTCGAGCGCCGTGAGCACCGCCGCGCGGATGACGGCGTTGAGCCCGGGGGCGTCGCCGCCGCCGGTGGAGAGGGCTATTCGCAAGGTGGTCGCGCCGTCAAAGCGTCAATGCCGCAGGCCGGCCCGGAGCAGCCCGACGATTTCGCCCGGCTCGGCGTGGCGTTTGAGCTTCGACTTCTCGAACACGGGAACTCCGTCACGCGCCACCTCGAAGCGCCCGCCGGACGAGCTGATCAGCTTCACGTGGGCGTCCGGAAACTCGCTCCGTATCTCGGCCGCCAAACTGGCGGCCCTGGGCTCGTAGTTTCAGAGCGTGCAGTACTCGATCGTGATCTTCATCGTCGCTCCGGTGTGAGTTCTGCCAGGGCGCGCGGTTCGCTGGCTTGCTGGCGGTCGCGGTGGTTCGGTGTCGTGGACCGACACCCAATATGCTACATCCGCTCCACCGGTCTGGAGAAGACGCGATGCGGCGCGGAATCACTCTGGTCGAGCTTGCGCTGGCGATGGTCATTGTGTGTCTGATGGCGGCCCTCGCCGTCGCCGGAAGCCGCCGGCTGCTCGATGGCATGCACGTCAGGGCCGCGACCGGTGAGGCGCATACGCTGTTCGGGGTGGCCCGGCAGCGGGCCATCCTCGGTTCCCGGATGGTGACGCTGGAGATAGACACGACAGGCCGACGGGTTATCGTCCGCGCCGGCATCGATGTCCTGCGCGTGCGGGAGCTCGGCCAGGTGCACGGCGTCACACTCGCAGCGACGAGGCTGAGCACCACCTACGGTGCGAATGGGCTCGGCTACGGGGCCTCGAACCTGACTCTCGTCGTGCGGCGCGGGCAGGTGGCTGACACTCTCACGGTGTCACGGCTCGGGCGCGTGCGGCGGCAGTAAATTTCCGCGTCTCCATCCCGCTGCCTATGACGGACATCACCCACATGCGCGCCGAGCCGGCTACCGAGGCCGACATCCCCGCGATCAGCGCGCTGAACAACGCCTTTGCGCCGCAGGGGCTGACGTTGATGCGCTCGCAGGAGTTCGTCGAGAATCATCTCGCGGACTACCGGGTCGTCCGCTCACCGGAAGGCGTCGTCCTCGGCTGCGCGGCGCTGGACGACTACTCGCCGTCGCTGGCGGAGCTCGTATCGCTCGCAGTAGAGCCGGACGCGCAGGGACAGGGGATCGGCCGGATCCTGATGGCGGCGATCGAGGACCTCGCGCGGCGGCGCGGGTACCCCGAGATATTCGCTGTTTCCTTCTCCGAGCGACTGTTTCTTGGAATGGGATATTCGTCCAGCAGCATTGTGCAGTACCCGGAGAAGGAAGCGAGGTACGCTTCAATCGACAGATCGGAGCTCACCATCGGCCGGAAGTACTGCTTCAGCAAGCGACTCGACCGGAGCGCGACGGCCGCCTAGGCGATCTCCCCGAGGAACTCGAGAATCGCGGCGCTCACTTCTTCGGGTGTCTCGTCGGCGATGACGTGCCCCGCGTCTCTGATCGGAATTACCCGCACAACGCCCGAGCGCCGCGCGTCCTCGACCACTCCCGTCCCGCTCAGCAGCCGGTCGCGCGTCCCGTACACCAGCAGCACGGGAACCCCGGCGTCGGAAAACCGCACGCGACGCCCCGATCCCCAGTCGAGCCCGTGCAGCAGATCGCGCATCGCCGGTGCAAACTCCGGATACTGACTCGGCGCCCAGTATTCGTCCACGTCCCGATCGGTCGGCTGGGCATGTTTCCCGTAAGCCATGCCGAGCAGGCGGGCGACGAGCCATCGCCACACGATGTGCGGGTAAAGCGGCCGGAGCCAGCCGACGGAGACGAGACGCGCAAGGCGCCAGCCGCGCAGCCCGTGCGTCCCGACCGGGGAGAGGAGAAGAAGCGCGCTCACTCTGCCCGGAAGCTCTGCGGCAGCCCGCGCTGCGAGCGCGGCGCCCATCGAGTGGCCACCGAGAATGAAGCCGGAGAGTCCCAGCGCGTCGATGATCTCGACCACGTGATCCAGCATCGCGTCGGTCGTGTACTCGCGCACGCCGGCGGGTTTGTCCGAGAGGCCGTGGCCCTTCAGCTCGACCGTGATCGCGCGGTAGCCTGCTGCGCCCAGGCGGGGGAGAACGCCGCGAAAAACGTAGGCCGGGCATCCCCAACCCGGGAGAAGCAGGATTGGAGGGCCGTGGCGGGGACCGCTTTCGACCACGCGGACGTTGAGCAGCGACGGAAGCTTCAGCCGCGTGACGCGAAAGCGATCGTCGCCTGCGGGGAACATGTCCGCGGGCGACAGGCGCCCGCGCAGGGTCCGGCGGCCGCTCACCTCCAGCGCGCCGTCAGCTGAGCTCTATGTCCCGCCCGGCAAGGCGCGCGACGAGCCCGATGCGGAATGTCACGTCCGCCCAGCGCGCATCGCCGCTCGTGGAGTCGGCCAAGGGGAACAGCGGCCACACGAATGGGCTCCTGCTGTGCGGCATCTCCATACCCTTGTGCGGGTGCCACACGCCGGAGGCATCGCGATCCTCGATGAACCGCTCGAACAGTTTCGACCAATTGTCGTTTCGTCTCAGGAAATTCAGCCGGGCCATCGTCTCGAGCCACATCAGCGCGAACGGCACGTCGGCATCCACGGCATTCCGGTGAGGCAGGCGGTCGCCCAGCACCAGGTGCGGCTGTGGCACGATCCGCTTGCCGACCAGCTGCGCCGATTCCTGGCGCGGCAGCGGATGCGTCAGATAATCGTACAGTCGGTTCATGGTCACGTAATGCTCGTGCCTCAGCAACGGCATGTGCGCGAGCATTCGCAGGCTGTGAAACGATGGCGGATGCGCTTCGGCGGCAAGGACCTGCCGATTGCCCACGCGTACCCACGGCTTTTCCGCCAATGGCGACGACAGGTACGCCTCCAGCCGCTCGATGATCCGGCGCGCGGCGCCGCGCAGTCGCGGATCGCCCTCGAAGCCGGCCTGCGCGAGCGTCGCGGCTGATGCTTCCCGGAGTATCGTGCGACCGCGCCGAACCATTTCCTCGTCGGCGTTCCGGACGCCGAGCTCATGGAGCAGCGACGGATCGTCATCCTCCGCCAGGAGCCGGAACAGCAGCCGCCGGGCGTGGAGCAGTGGCGGTGTGTCGCTGCCGAAGCCGTACTCGAGCAACCGCTGGACAGCGGGGATGGTTCCCACGCCCTCGAACGACTCGGCGCGGCCGCTGGGGACCGTCAGCATCCGCTCGTTCCAGCGACCGTCCGGCTGCTGCTCGAGCGCGAGGAGCACCGCGCCGCGCGAGGTGAGAGGCAGTGCAGCGAGATTTTCCGCGGATGCGTCGCGCATCACGTCGGCGAATGCCCTATAGTGAAGCGCTGGAGCGTCCTGCTCGAGGAGCCAGCCCAGGGGAAACGCGACCGCGGGTGGGGTGAGCTGCTCCTCCGATGCCGGGGCTGCGGGGAGCGGTTCGGTCAAAGTAGGCGCAGGCGGGTTGATGTTCGTTTTGGCGGGGACCGCCGCCCGCGACGGCGGGCCCGAGTCAGCACACGTGAGGCGCGGTAAGAATAGCAGCTTTCGCACTGACCGCTAGAGATGGAGGGCAACTCTTTGCCGTTCCACGACTTAGACAGCCTGGCAGGGGCCGCTGCGCTGGTCCCGCGTGAACCCGTGCTCCGCGGTCGAGGGAGCAGCTGATGCGCGGCGAGTTCGTGGACGTCAGCGGCACACGCCTCTATTACTACGCCGCCGGGACACGCGGAGCGGGTGCCCCGGTGCTGCTCATCCACGGCTTTGCCACCTCGGCCAACGTGTGGCGTCAGGTCGTCCCGCTGATTCCGCCTGGACACCGCGTGATTGCGGTGGACCTCGGTGGCCATGGCAGGAGCGAGACGGCCGTGTCGGGGCAGTACGGTCCGGACGCGCACGCGTCGCTCGTTCGCGGCCTGCTCAACGAGCTGTCCAGCGGACCGGTACACGTTGCAGCACACGGCTTCGGCTGCGAGGTCGCGCTCCAACTGGCCGCGGACGATTCGCGGGTGCTCTCAGCTCTGCTGGTTTCCCCCGCAGGGCTCGATCAGCGGGCCCCCTGCGTGCCGAAGGCGGGCTCCGCGGCGTCGTTCGCACTGCAACTGCCATGGGGTGCGGTCAGCACGCTGCCGCTGCGACGCCACCTGGCCCGGGGCTACGCCAATCCGGCCACGGCCGCTCACTCGCTCGAGCGGCACCTGCAATGGTTCAAGGATCGTTCGCGACGATCCGCGCTGATCGCGCAGGTCGATGCACTCTCGCGGCGGCGCGCGACCGCTGCCGAGCTGCGGCAGCCGTTCGAGATAATCGTCGGCGGAGGAGACCCGTTCGTCAGCTCCCGGAAGGTGAGCGCGCGTTTTCTCGCGCCGAGCCGTGGCACCCTCACGATGCTTGGAGGGGAGCGCCACTTCCTCCCGGAAGAAGCGCCCGACACGGTTGCGCGGCTACTGGCGCGGCTGCTGCACTGACGCCGCGGAGTCCGCCGCAGCCCTGGTCGCTGCGCGCGCGCTGTCAGCCCGCGCACTGTCGGCCCGCTCCCGCTCTGCCTGCGCGCGGCGTACGGAATCCTCGACGACACGCCGTTTGCCTTCCGCCAGCGCGCTCCTGGGCTTGAGCGCGCCGAGTGTGTACCGGCTCCCCGGATTCCACAGTATCCAGTCGTGGTAGCCGTTGTCGTATCCGGCCTCTATCTGCGCCCGCACCTGCTCGACGCCGTAACGCGGCGGCCCCATCGTGAAATCCTGATACCACGGGATGATGCGACCGGCGTTTCTCACCGGGGCGGTCCGGCGCGTGACGTCCTTCATCGCGCGGTCGATCGTCGCATAGGGGCGCGCATTCGGGTTCCCGATCCCATACGTGCCGGGAGCGAAGTGCGAGGGATAGTTCATCGGCAGCACGGCATCGGCCTGGTCCACGAACAGCTCCCACTTCTGGCCGATCCCCATGTCCGTGGTATCGGTCGCAGTCAATCCGAACACGTCTATCGTCATCCGGATCCCCTTCTTCCGCAGCAGCTCCCTGGTGTAGCCCAGCTGCTCTCTGATCAACTGCGCCCGGGTCCTGCCCTGCGCCAGCGGAAATGTCGCCTCGCGAACCAGGCGCTTCTCGTCGGGGAACCGGACGTAATCGAGCTGCACCTCGCTGAACCCCAGGTCGTACGCCTCCTCAGCGAGATCGGCCGCGTACTTCCAGACTTCGCGATGGTGCGGGTCGAGCCAGGGAAGACCGTTCTTGTCCAGCCACGGCTGCATGTCCGACCTTCGCTTGATCGCCCATGCCAGCCTGGCCTTTGCCAGGAGCGGATCCTTCACGACGACGATGCGCGCAATCGGATAGATGTCGTGCGCGTGCATCGTGTCGAGCAGCGCCCGGACACGGGCGAGCGACATCGGATTGGTCGTATCGGCGCCTATCTCGCGGGCCAGGGGGACGCGCGATCGATACAGCACCAGCCCGCGATCGTCCTTCACGTCGATCACGAGCGAGTTCACCTCGGTCGTCTTTGCCACTCCGACGAGTTCGTTGATGCGCCTGCCGACCGCCGCCCACCGGTTCACGTACAGACCGCGGATAACGCTCGGCGTCGGAACCCGCTGCACGGTGGGGACGGTGTCGGCAGCCGCCTGTCGCACGGCTTCGAGGTCGATCGTCCCCTCTGGAGTCGGCGCCCTCCGCTCCGCCGCTCCCTCCGCACCGGCGCACGCCAGGATCACCAGCGCAACGGCGCCGTAAATCGCCCTATTCGTCACCATGACCCTCGCGGCCGAGCGACCGCACTTCCGATGCGGCGTCGAGGACGTGCCCGATCTCGCGCGCCAGCGCGTGCGCCTCCTGCGTGGCGGACGTCACGTTCTCCAGGGCGGACTGAACCCCCGCCGATCTGAGCTTCACCAGCTGCAACCTGAGATTCTCCAGGGAAAGGGACGCGCTCTCCAGCTGCGCCCGTATCACGGTTCTGCGTTCGAGCAGATCGGTCAGTGAGTCACGCTGCCGCTTGAGGAGCGCGACTGTGCGCGGGTCTCCGCCCTGCTGCTCCACCTGGGCGATCCGCGCGTCCAGTGCGACGGCGGCGCCTGGCGCCACTGCCGCGTCCAGTCGTGAGATCGTAACCGACAGCAGGCGGATTCGTTCCACCAGCCGGTCCACTGTGGGCATCACGTCGGGAATCAGCTGCCGGTCTGCAGCCGGAAGCGATGCCATTAACTCGCCGAGCTCCGCCCGAACCCTTTCCGCGTGCGCTGCCGCCCTCGGAAGCTGCTCTCCGGGGAGAATCCCGCGAATCTGGCGCGGCCGCGGTGGATCGTCCCGCTTTCCGCCGAAGATCTCCACAGTGCGCACTCCGTCCGCCCACAGCCCGCCGAGCCGGTTGGCGAGCGAGACACTGAAGCCGATGGCCGGAAACACCACCCAGGGGAAGAACGGGGTGGTGATCGCGTTCACGACGCCGAGCACGGCGAGCACGGCCGCGCTTCCACCCAGCTTTCGCCGGAAGTCGGCAACCCGGTCATCGACAGCGGGTTGACCGCCCGGCCCGCCGCCGGCGCGGCCGCCTGCGGTCCGGGATGATCTGTGAGGCACCGGCGTGGCAGTCAGCGGGCTGCGACGCTCATGCGCGCGGATTCGTCAACCGCCTGAACGAAGTTGTCAACGTCGCGCGCGAGCTGCATCGCCTGCTCTGCAACGAGCGTCACCTGCTGATAGCTCTGGGTTCCGCTGTGCAGGCGCAGCACGTCCAGCCGGACGTTCTGCAGCGCGATTCTGCAACTTTCAAGCTTCGCCTTCGAGTCGTCGCGCCGGGTTCGCAGATCAACGAGCCCTCTGCGCCGCCTGCGCAGCCCCGCGAGTCGCCGCACGCGCTGTTCGCTCGCTTCATGCTCGAGGGGGTTCGCCTGCGATTCGAGCAACGCGATCTCCCGGTCCGTCGCGGACAGCTGCGAATTGACATCCTGACGCTCGAGCGTGTTCACCGTGCGCGACAATGCCTGAATCCGGTCGTACAGCGCGTCCACGGACGGCCCGACGTCGCGCAGCATCTCGCGGTCATCCTCCGACAGCTGGTTGAGCAGCCGGTACACCTCGTCGCGATCTGCGCGCGCGCGCGCAAGCTCGGGGGTCTCCGGCCCCATGTCGGCGCGGGCGGGCGGCGTTCTCGTGGTACCAGTCGGCAGCGCGCGCCCGGATCCGGCCCCGGAGCCGAGTCGCCGCTGCTGGCGCACGCGCTCCCGCACCTCCGCGCGCTTCTTCTCATCGAAGATCGCCCGTGCTTCATCGATCTTTTCGGCCGCGACATCGGCGAACAGCCTGTCCCTCGGTTGGCGGAAGACGTCACGCCAGTCATACCCCGCCGCCCACAGCTTGGAGTACTGCACCGCCTTGACCACCGTCCAGATCGCGAAGATCGGCCCGCCGACGTCGAACCCGGCGAACAGATCGAGTGGCAGCAATACGGCGTTGACCGCGATGTACGGCGCAAGCGATCGCCTGAACTTCCGGACGGGCCCGGCCTCCCACCTGGCCACGTCGTCCGGCGTGACGGCCGTCATGAGACTGTCGGGCTCGCGCGCCACTGGTGCGGGCATCGGGTACCTGGCCGGGACTCTCGTCCCGGGCGGGGTGCCGCCCGGAATTGCCCAGTCGGCCGTGCTCCGCGGAATTTCTCCGCTCTGGAGTCCGAGAGCGAGCGCGGACGCACTCGGCAGCCTGTCCTCCGGCCGCTTCTCCAGGCACATCATCACGGCACGCGCGAGGTCCTCGGGGAGGTTCGGGCACTTCTCCGTGATCGGCTGCGGCACCTCCGAGAGGTGCTTCACCAGCATTGCCGGAGTGTTCGGCGCCTGGAACGGAAGCTCGCCGCTCAGCATCTGGTACCCGACGACACCGAGGGAGTACAGATCGCTCCGGCCATCTATCTCACGGTCGCCCGCCGCCTGCTCCGGCGACATGTACGCGGGCGTGCCGAGCGCCATTCCCGTCGCGGTCAGGCGCGATCCTCCAAGCTCGGTGACGGCTCGCGCGATTCCGAAATCGGTGACCATGACACGACCCGTTTCGGAGTCGATCAGGATGTTGTCGGGCTTTATGTCGCGGTGCACCACCTTGCGCGCATGCGCATACGCCAGCGCGTCGGCGACGTCGCGGATGATCCTGCGGGCCTCTTCGGGATCCAGCGGGCCATGATCGTGCAGGATCTTGGCGAGGTTGTCGCCCTGCACGTACGCCATGATGAAATAGACGACCTTCTCGTCCTCGCCGACGCTGAAGATCGGTACGATGTTGGGATGGCCGAGCTGGGCCGCGGTCTCGGCCTCCCGCAGGAACCGCGACCGGATGTCCGATCTGTACGCCAGCTCCGGCGGCAGCAGCTTGACTGCGACGTCGCGCTTCAGGCGCCGGTCGCGGGCACGATACACGATCCCCATGCCGCCGCGGCCGATCTCCTCTTCGAGCTCATAGTTGGCCGCAAGCGCCCGGGAAACCTGCGTCCGCAGCTCGAAGTCGGAAGTTGTGGGGGTCGGTTCGGCCAAGTAGCTGCTGCGCGAAAGGGTGCGGCGCTCGATCCGCCAGGCGGGCGGCGAACTGCCTGTAAAGTGCCTCTATTGTAGCACTGCCAACAGTTCCCCAACAGCGCGGCGCCGTTACGGCAGTCGGACGCGCCAGTCAGGCGAGGCGCTTCAGCTGCCGTCACGCCCGTTTGGCGTGCCGGGCAAGACCGGATCCTGCAACCAGTAGCCCGAATCAAATGAACGCGTGTCGTACCTCTTACGAAACGGCACGACAATCGCCAGCATGAAGACGGCCCCCCATGCGCCCCGGGCGCAGCGTCGTCAGGAGACTGCAACAGCACGATGGCTCAAAGGCAAACACTTCCAGTCCTGCCCCTCCGCGGGACGGTAATCTTCCCCGGTCTCACGGCGCCCATTGCGGCCGGCCGTCCCGGGACCCTGCGCGCCATCGAGGCCGCTCTCAAGACGGACCGGCTCGTCTTCGCCGTCGCGCAACGGGACAATACTGACGAACCCACCCCCGACATCCTCTACTCGCTCGGGGTCATCGCCCGCATCGGCCAGATCCAGCGCGGGCTTGGCGGTGTTCAGCTTCTGCTGCAGGGCGAGCAGCGTGCAACCGCGCTGCAGTACACCGAGGGAGAGGGCTATCTGTCCGCGGTGGTGATGCCCGCGGAAGAGATGAACCCGATCAATGAAGCCGATCCGGCGTTCATCGCGCTCGAGAAGGAGACGCGGGAGCGGGCTGCGGAGCTGGGCGAGAAGCGTGGGCTCCCGGAAGAAGTCGTGCATCAGGTGCTGGAATCGGTCACCGACCCGGGGCGATTCGCCGATCTCGTGGCCGGCTACATAGACCTGCCCGTGCCGGAGAAGCAGGGGCTGCTCGAGACGCTCAGCGTGGAGGAGCGGCTGAGAAAGGTGCTGGTTCACATCCAGCGGCAGGTGGGACTTCTCGAGGCGCAGGAAGAGATCAAGTCGCAGGTTCAGGAAGAGCTCGGCGAGCGGCAGCGAGAGATGTACCTGCGCGAGCAGCTCAAGGCGATCCAGAAGGAACTCGGCGACGACGACCAGTCGCGCGAGATCGTCGAGCTGCGCGAGAAGCTCAACAAGCTCGAGCTCCCGAAGGAGGCGCGCGCCGAAGTCGAGCGAGAGCTCGGCCGACTGGAGCGTGCCGGACGGGAGTCCATGGAGGCGCAGGTCATCCGCACCTACCTCGAGTGGATCGCGGAGCTCCCCTGGAACAACCGCTCCGACGACCAGCTCGACCTGAAGCACGCGCACGAAGTGCTCGAGGAAGACCACTACGGACTGCAGGACGTGAAGGACCGCGTGCTGGAGTTCCTCGCCGTCCGCCAGCTGCGGGCGCAGCAGCTGGCCGCCGAGGTCGAGACTGCGGGTGAGCTTCCCGCGTCGAGGATCCAGCCGCCGCGCGAGGACGCGACTCCGGCGCTGGGCGTGGATGACGAGGAGCGTCACATCACGGACACGAAGGAAGCAAAGGCCCGCGCGATGGCGAAAGGGCCGATTCTTCTCTTCGTCGGCCCTCCCGGCGTCGGCAAGACTTCGATCGCCAAATCGATTGCCCGGTCGCTGGGCCGCGAGTACGTGCGCGTAGCGCTGGGTGGTGCGCGCGACGAGGCAGACATCCGCGGTCACCGGCGCACCTACGTGGGTGCGATGCCGGGACGGATAATCCAGGGGATGAAGCAGGCGGGCACCAAGAACCCGGTGTTCCTGCTCGATGAGGTGGACAAGCTCGGCGTGTCGTTCCAGGGCGATCCGGCGAGCGCGCTGCTCGAGGTGCTCGACCCCGCGCAGAACGACTCCTTCACCGATCACTACCTCGGAGTGCCGTTCGACCTGAGCGAAGTGCTGTTCATCGCGACGGCCAACTTCCAGCAGAACATCCCCGGCCCGCTGTTCGACAGAATGGAGCTGGTGGAGTTCTCCGGCTACACGGAACGGGAGAAGCTGGAGATCGCCAAGAAGTATCTGCTCCCGAGACAGCTCGAGGACGCGGGGCTCGCCGACAAGAACGTGGCGATCAGCGACGAGGCCATCTCGACGGTGATCAGCGGCTATACGCGCGAGAGCGGTGTCCGCCAGCTCGAGCGGCAGATTGGCGCTGTGGCGCGCAAGATCGCCCGCAAGTTCGCTTCGGGAGAGGAGGCGCCCAGCGAGGTGTCGGACGAGCAGGTGCGCGAGCTGCTCGGGCGTCCGAAGGTGCACCCCGAGCACGCCAAGGAGACGAACGAGATCGGCATCGCGACCGGGATGTACTACACGCCGATGGGCGGCGACATCATGTTCGTGGAGGCGTCCATCCGCCGGTACTACGGCAACCGGGCGAACGACACCGAGCAGACCGGCCCGGGAGGAGCGGTGTCACTCATTCTTACCGGGCAGCTCGGCGACGTGATGAAGGAATCGGCACGTGCCGCGTTCACCTACGCGACCAACAACGCCGCCGATCTCGACATTCCGCGCGATCGTCTGGGCGCGATCGAAGCGCACATCCACGTTCCAGCCGGTGCGATCCCAAAGGACGGCCCCTCAGCCGGAATCGCCATCGCGACGTCGCTGGTTTCGGAGATGTCGGCGCGCCCCGTGAGGCGCGACGTGGCAATGACCGGTGAGATCACCCTGCGCGGACGGGTGCTCCCGATCGGCGGGCTGAAGGAGAAGGTGCTGGGCGCTCATCGCGCCGGCATCAAGGAAGTCATCCTGCCCAAGGCGAACGAGCCGGACATTGACGACGTGCCGGAGGAAGTGCGCGCAGAGCTGAAGTTCCACCCGGTGGAGACACTGCGGCAGGTGCTCGACATCGCGCTGCTCCCGGCAGAGGAAGAGGCGCAGAAGCCCCTGGAAGCAGTCGCATAACAGCAGCGGTTAGCGATTAGCGGTTAGCGGAAAGCCACTCCGGACACCGGTAACCGCAGTTGCTTTCCGCTAATCGCTAATCGCAGCCTCTGACCACGGAAGTGCCGGCTCTCGCTCCGCTCGTTCGTGGCGGGGGATAACTTTCCGTCCGTTATGCTTCCCGTCGCAATCGTCCAGCTCAAGCCACGAAAGGGCGATCTCGCTGGCAATCTCGCCCGGCTGAAGACCGTGTTCGCCCAGCTCGATGGGCTCGACCCGCTGCCCAGGCTCGTGATCTTCCCCGAGACGGCCTTCACCGGCTACTTCCTCGAGGGGGGCGTGCGCGACGTTGCGCTCACGGCGGGAGCAATGGCCGCCGCGCTGCAGCAGGCATACCGTGACGCACTCCCGAAGGGGGAGCCGGTGGATCTTATCGCCGGCTTCTATGAGCTGTGGAACAAGACGCTGCACAACAGCGCGATCTGCGTGACGGTCGGCGGCGAGGAGCCTGTGATCCGGCACGTGCACCGGAAGCTGTTCCTGCCGACGTACGGGCTGTTCGACGAGGAGCGGTTCGTCGAGCGCGGCCATGAGGTGCGCGCCTTCGACGCAGCGGGCACGCGCATCGCCATGCTAGTCTGTGAGGATGCGTGGCACAGCGTCACCGGCATGCTCGGCGCGCTGGATGGCGCGGAATTCGTCGTGATCCTTGCTGCATCCCCCGGGCGTGGCCTCATGCCGGCGGGCAAGGACTCACGCATGCCGCCGACACTCGAGCGATGGGAACGACTCGCGCGCGATATCGCCGAAGAGCATGGCGTGTTCACCGCCATTGCTCAGCTCGCAGGAACCGAGGGTGGAAAGACATTTCCCGGCGGCTCCGTCATCGTCGGTCCCAAGGGTGACGTGCGTGCCTACGCCCCGCTGTGGGAAGAAGGGATCGTCACCTCCACGCTCGAGTTCTCCGATCTGGCGCGGGCGCGCGCGGACATGCCGCTGCTCAAGGATCTGCAGACGATGCTTCCGCACCTCCTGGAGAACTCCGAGCGCATCCGCCGCGGAACGGCGCCAGAGCTGGAATACGATTCACACCCCACGGCCGGCAGTCAGACTCCTGCATCCCTTACGCTCGTGGGGGCGGCCGAGGGCCGCGGCGACGACGATCTTCTTCCGGTGGTGCGCGCGCCCACATTGCCGGGCGGCCCCCCTGCACTCGCAATTGATCCGGTCCTGACCACGGACTGGCTGTCCGCATTCATCCGCGACGAGGTCGAGCGCCGCGGATTCGAGCGCGTGATCGTAGCGCTGTCGGGCGGAGTGGACTCGGCGGTCACCGCGTACCTTTCCGCGCGCGCGCTCGGGCCGGAGAACGTCATCGCGCTGCGCCTTCCCTATCGCACGTCGCATCCGGACAGCCTCACTCACGCGCAGCTGATTACAGACGCGCTGGGCATCGAGAGCCACACGATCGATATCAGCGATGCGGTGGACGCGTTTCTTGCGACCGAGCCGGACGTGACGGGCCACCGCCGCGGCAACGTGATGGCGCGGATGCGGATGATCGCGCTGTTCGATCAGTCGGCGAAACACGGCGCGCTGCCCATCGGCACGGGCAACAAGACCGAACGTCTGTTCGGCTACTTCACCTGGCATGCGGACGATTCGCCCCCGATCAATCCGATCGGCGATCTGTTCAAGACGCAGGTTTGGGAGCTGGCGCGCCATCTGGAAGTGCCGGACGTGATCGTCGCGAAGCCCCCTTCAGCAGACCTCATCCACGGCCAGACCGATGAGGGCGATCTCGGCGTGAGCTACCAGACTGCTGATCAGATCCTCAACTGGCTGATCTTCGGTTACAGGCCAGAGGAGATCGTGCGCCACGGCTTCACCGCAGACGAGGTGGCGCTCGTCAGCAGACGGCTCGCCAGCACCCACTGGAAGCGGAAGCTTCCGACGGTGGCTATGGTAAGCCAGTCGGCGATCGGGGAGTCGTACCTGAGGCCGGTAGACTATTAACGGCAGCGGTTAGCGATTAGCGGTTAGCGATTAGCAACCGCGTAGCTTGCTTCCGCCTCGCTTTCCGCTAACTGCTGATCGCTAATCGCTGTTTTTACGGTGTGCTCCGCTGCTCCGTCGCAGGCCTGCATTCACCGCCGCTGAATGCAATCTCCGGCGGCATCCGGAACTCGCACGTCGAGGCGATCTCGTACTCCTCGTTGTACTCGTTCTCGGCATCGACCACCTCCCGGAGCCTGGCGAACAGGGCGGTCGAGTCGGTGGTGGCCGCGCAGTAAACGAGGTAGTAGCGGGGACCGCCACACGCACGATTGCCCACCGGAGCCGTGCGACAACCCTCGGAGGACGTGCAACCAGTGGCACGGGCGAGCGCCTTGGCCTCGTTTTCCAACCGCTCGATCTCGGCCCAGTCCCGCTCCTGCTGATCCTCTGCCGGTACCACTCCCGGCTCGCTCAGGGCTGGGTCGTTACCCGGGGGCTGTTGCGCGCAGCCCGCGAGCGCGAACGGCAGCAGCAAGGCGACAAACTTCGATTTCATTTTCGGCCCTCCGTCGTCGGCTCAGTAGCCCACGACGTTCGCAGGCGATGCGCCAGAGCATCCAAAAAGTAGCCCCGTCCGCGCCGCGACGGCTATTTTGGAGGAACGCCCCGCCGTCCTCAGTCACAAACCATGGCGACCAGAACCCTACCCGAGCGACCTGCCGACTCCTCCAGGCTTCCCGACGGCCTGTCCCGCGATCAGCTGCTGACCGCGTATCGCACCATCCTGACTGCCCGGCGCCTGGACGACAAGGAGGTC
>DASUUI010000029.1:0-10562 GCA_036374155.1 Gemmatimonadaceae bacterium
TCCTGGTCTTGCGGCAGTCCGTTAGTTTCCAGCGGCATCGCGTTGCACGGGGGGCGTTCGCTTTCCCGACTTTGCAGCACAACCCCCCAACGGAACACTCATGCCCTCAGCATTCCGCCGAGCGTCTTTGGTCTGGATGGCGTCCCTCCTCGCGCTCGCCTGCACCGCGTCACCCACCGAACGCGACATCAACGAATCGCTGGCCGAGCAGCTGAACTCGGCCCACGGCCCCTGGAGCGGAATCTCGTACCCGCCGGAGACACTGACCCTCGACTTCATGCTTGCACAGCAGCCCGGTGGCCAGGTGAGCGGAAGCGGAAGCATGAGAGAGTCCGCCAACGCGGCGGCAGTGCCCATTACCGTGCAGGGCACGTTCGCCAGGCCCCGTCTTACTCTCAGCTTCGCAGGGATGGTGTACGACGGTAATGCAGTCACGGGCGCGTTCGCCGGTGATTACACCACGGCGGGCGGCATCGTGGGCCCGCTGCAGCTCACGGGCGACGGCTACACGAAGACGATCACGCTGCTGCTGCAGGAGCGGTAGCCCGTTCTGCGCACATAGCTCGGGCTACGACGAGCCGAGCCTCTGCTGCAGGGTCTCCAGGAAGCGGGCGACGTCGAGTCCGTCAGCGACAGCGTGGTGGACCTCGACGGACACAGGCATGACATAGCCAGTCCCCGCGCGGGAGCACCGTCCGAAGACGATGCGCGGGATCGAGTCGGTCGCACTTCCGATTGCGTTGGTGAACGCGGTGAACCGCACCCACGGGATCGTGGAGTGATAGATCAGTGCGTCGTCGCCCTGCGGAAGCCTGAGGGGTGCTATCTGCCTCGCTCGCGCGATCTCGTCCTTTCCCCGCTCCACGAACTCGGTGAAGCTCGCGGTCATGTCGAACTGCGCGAATCCGAAGGTATCGTCGCCGCGCAGGATCGTGGACGTGAGATTGACCACGTCGTGCACCCACACCCGGCCGTTCTGCAGTCGCCGGCGAAATGCCTCATTGCCGTTGACGGCCGTAAGCGTCGCGTACAGCGCCGACAGGAAGAACGGTGGGCCGCCGGGGGTTGCAGCTCGCTGGCGAAGCGCCGTGACGTCCAGCTCGGCTGTCATCCCGAAGAATGGCTGCACGGCGTCGCGGAAGAGCTCGAAGTGCTCCCGTCGCGACCAGTTCGCGAGGTCTATGAAATGCCCGCTCACCGAGCGGCCCCACGGTAGCGAAAACGGCAGCACCGCGAGGGGTGCTGCCGTGATGTGTGCATGCTCATGTGCCTCCAGTAGGAATCGAACCTACAACCTTGGGATTAAGAGTCCCCTGCTCTGCCAGTTGAGCTATGGAGGCGAAGCTTGTTTCGCATGGTGCGCCAGGAGGGAATCGAACCCCCGACCCGCAGCTTAGAAGGCTGCTGCTCTATCCAACTGAGCTACTGGCGCGTGGTCCGGGCCTCACCCATCACGGAAGAGGCGGGTCGCAAGCTGTTGCGCTGCCGAATCTTCCGCCCAGGCGAAGCATCGAAACTTAACCCCGTCCCGGCCGCTCGTCCACACCGCGCGCAGTCACTAACTGTGCGTGGCCGGGTCCCGACACACGGTGAGCAGCATGTCGCTGACCTCGGGTGCGCGCACGGAGTGCGTCTCTCCTGACGCGAGCGACAGCGCCTGCCCGGCCTCCAGGACAGTCACGCTTCCCCCGGCCGTAACCTCTATGCGGCCCGTCAACGCCTGGATGACAACCTCTCCATCGGCCCGATGCTCCTTGAGAACACCATTCGCCTCGAAGGCGAAGAGAATCAGCGACATCGAACCGCGGCGCACGAGGACTATCTGTCGATGGCCGGCGACGGGCGCGTGCTGCTCAGCACGGAGCGCCGCCGCCGCCTCGGTGAGATCGATCCTGCGCACAAGCTCCGCAAAGCGATCCTTCGGATGCGTACGAAGCCGGCTCATGTGCTCATCCCCCTATGCGCTGCGCGCGCCACAGACGTGCTTCACGTGGCGATCCTGCCCGATGTGGCGGACCGCGTGCTGACGGCCCGGTACCGCAGTCCTCGTACCGCGAATGGAGGTACCACCGGCGCGCTATGACCGCAGGCTCAATCGGCCCGCGCAAAGTTGAGGATCGGCAGCAGCCGCGTGCCGCGTGGCTTGTTCGCAGCATAGTTGAGCAGGCCAAGCTGCACGCCGTCGAGCTGACGCGCGTAATTGAAGATCCCGATCGCCAGCCCCTGTTGTGTCCCCCGCACGTGGTTGAACGCACTGATGTTGAGCCCGTTCACCACTCCATCCGCGGCGATGCGGAAATAGGCCGGTGCGATCACCAGCGCCCGCACCCGTTGCCCGCCCACGGTCGTCGCGATCGCGACCCCTTCGATGGTGGGCGCACCGATGCCGATGCCCGCGATACTCAGCCACCTCAGAGTGCCCCCGGCACCGATACCGATCCCCGCCACCTGAACACCATTCACGTTGCCGCCTGCGCCCATTCCTACCCCGGTAATGGTCACGCCGTCGATGTTGCCTCCTGCTCCGATTCCCACTCCGGCGATCGACAGGGCGCGAAGATCTCCTCCTATTCCAGCGCCGATTCCACCGACGAGGACGCCGCCTGCATCACCGCCGGCGCCCACACCGATTCCGCCTACGGTGAGGCCGCGTGCGCTGCCTCCCGCGCCCGCACCAATCCCGCCGATCATGATCCCACGGACGTCGCGGCCGGCGCCGATTCCGATCCCCCCGATCCCGATGCCGCGCACGTCCTCCCCCGCGCCAAGCCCGATGCCGCCGATGGCCAGTCCGCGGATGCTCTCGCCCGCCCCCACACCGAAAAGGCCGAGCCCGATTCCATCGATGGTTCTCGCGCCCGTCATGGGAAGGCCCAGGGCCAACCCGCGCACCGCACCGGTGTACTCGTAGGGTGTCCAGATCGTTGCATTGATTCCGACGACTTCCTCGAGGTATCGATCGCGGAAGTTCAGGCGGAGCCCGACGACGCGTCTCGAGTCCCCGATGCTGATGCCGACATCGTTGACGGTGAGGTCGAAGGACCGACGTGGCTCGCGCGCTTCCGGTGTGACTTCCTGCGCCGCGGCCGGAGCGGCAAACATGACGACGGCCGCCAGCGCGGACAGACGGACGTGGTGTTTCATTGGAGTCGGGTTTTGGGGGCCTGCGTGTACCCTGACCCGATTACGATCAGGCCGGTGGCGTTGTTTCAGCCCCGTGCAGGGATTCCCGGTCAGGGAGCTGGCGCGATGTCCCGCAGCATCTCCACCAGCCGTTCGGGGTCCCGGGGGCTCAGCAGCAGGCTGTACCCGCGATTCGTCGGGACATATACGGCGCGACTCCCGTCAGTCACGTACAGCAGCGCCTTCTCGCCGTTTCGCAGCCGAAACCACCCGGCGCGATAGCCGGGCAGACCCGTTCCCATGGTCCGCGCCACAGGAGAAAGTTCGCGCTCCGCCGCAAGATTGACGATTCGCGCCTCGTTTCCGCGAAGCGCCTCGGCCGGGATGAACCGACCGTAGAGATCGCCACGCAGCCGCACTCCTCGCTCGGACACCTCGACGCGGGAACCGATCGAGCCCAGCGCGGTGATCACCATCACCGCCGCCGGGACGAGCACAGTGAGCAGTATCAGCGCCACCACCACCCAGAGCGCCTTCGATTGAGCCGGCGCAATTGCGAACGTCTCAGGCACTCCGTTCCTCCCGTCGGTGCGGAGAGCGGTTGACGATCACAGGAGCTTCCACACTGGCGGCAGGTTCAGAACCACGCCGAGCGTGATGAGAGCGTACGTAAGTGCGCGGATCCGCCGTCCCTCGATCTCGCGACCGCTCCAGCGCCGGTGCAGCACCACCCAGCTGAGCAGCCACGTGACGACCGCGGCAGTCGTCCGGCCGGAGACCCCGCCGGCGGGAGCATATGCAGCCGGCATCGTGAGCAGGCCCGCTTCATTCAGAATCACGACGACACCAAGCGTGAACGCCCCGACGGCCGCAGCCATGAAGGCGGCAAGCGCTGCTCCGTTCGACACCGTCGCCGCTGGTTCGCGCATCTCTCGATCGCCTCCGGTTATTCGAGTGGTGCGACTTTGTTGATGAACGTGCCCAGCAGCGCGGCGGCTGCGACCAGCACGAACGCGAGTGCCAGCATCTTGGTGACCATTCCGCGCAACTCCCTGTCTTTCAGCAACGTTGACCTGTAACGCGCAGTCGTGAACGCGACAGCCGTGGCCACCATCGCCGCGATCCAGGGGACGTGCTCCTTGATCTCCATTGCAAACGAATGCAGCCACGCCGTGCGCGGGTCCGACTGGATCAGCGACCGGGGGTACGCGCTGAGGTCGATTGCGCCCTCGGGCGGCGAGGCGCGGTACGCCGGAAAGCTGACATAGGTACCGATCAAGACGGTCAGCCACAGCAGACCGGCTATGACAGCGGTGAGCCAGGCAAAGCGGCGCGCCTGGCTCTCGGCGACGGCGCCCCCAGGCGCCGGCTGCGTCGCGAGAAGAAAGAACAACGCAGCTGCGAGCGCCATCAACGCTCCCCCGCCCAGGCCGATGCCGTGAATCATCGTCCAGACACTGCGCTCGGAGAACAGCAGCATCTCCATCTTCAGTGAGTGCGGGCGGGAGGGCGTTGAGGCTGGGGAGAGAAGAGTCTATGCCCGGGTCAGCAGTTGCTCCAGTGCATCAAGACGCTCCGACCAGTAAACCTTCATGCTATCCGCCGTTCTGCGATCGGGCAGCCTGGTGTGCGCCACGGCGACGGTACTGCGCGCTGGTCCCTTTGCGGTGAACCACACCGCGACGATGCTGCCGTCGCTCCAGCCCAGCCGCATCGATTTCGGTGCCGTCGCCGTGCGGACTCTGACCTCGACGCCGCCCAGCCAGCGCCTGCGCACGCGCGCGTCGGACCACGCCTTGAACAGGGCAGTCACGGGCACGCCAAACGTACGCGACTTGCTGGCCTCAAAGGTCCCGTCCAGGCGCTGGCCGCGGGCGCGGAGCCCCTTTATGCGCTCGTATCCGACAGTCACCATCTGCGACCACCAGCCATCCACTCCCCATTTCGATCGCACGAGGGCGGCGATCTCGCCGTGCGTCATCTTCCCGGCGCCGTGATGATCGAGTGAACGGGTCCAGCGCTCCCATGTGCAGCCCGTTTTCGCCTTGATGGCTGCGTCACTCATACCGGCCAGAGCCTGGTAATCCATCCGCTCGGTCGCTGCGGCAGCGGCGCCGGTCGACGAAGGCCTGGTCACCCTGGGCTTCCGCATTACCTGCGAGCGCGCCGCCGTGTACGCCTCGCCCGTCTTCTGCATGCGCGCGCGCACGAGCCGCTTGAGATCCTTGTTGCGTGGCATCGTCTGTCGTCTCCATTGGTCGCACCATGGGTCACTCCCCAGCAGCGCGCCATGGTGGCGCCAAGGATTCTGACGATACGGATCCGGGAGTGTGCCCCCCTTTGCCTCGCACTCGACTCCGGCTGGGGCGAAGTCTGGAGAGGTTAGGCGCGGATCAGAGCCGTCCTTACGATGCCAAACCCAATGCATGAGGTCAAGGCGGCGCCGACCAGACGAGTCAGCGCGAGATCTTCATGGCCGGCGCGAGGCCCAGCGACTGGAGTGCGACGGTCGCAGCAGCCAACACAACTACGGCCACGACAACCACTGTCCAGATCTTCTTGAGTGAAACGCTCCGCCGAGCGGCGCCAATCACTGAGCCTGCAAGGCCGAGCTCGATGGTCTGGCCCGCCCACCACCCGGCGAGAAGACCCGGCCCAGCCGTGCTGATCGAGTAGAGACCGATGACGAAAGCGCCCCAGACCATCGCGCCCGCGGCGGCGCCGTACTGAGCCCCGACGAGGCCTCCCCGGATGTCGAGACGCCGGAACAGCCAGTAGAGCGCTACGGTCAGTCCGAGGAAGGCGAGATAGCCCAGCGGAATGCGCCGGAAAGCCTGCTCTGGCGGGAGCAGGAAGGGGCCTGGCTCAAAGTACAGGGGCGACAACAGTCCCCCGTGCAGGAAGACGTCGAAGCCAAGTGAGAGAGCCCACGCAGCAGCGATGACGGAAAGCGAACTGGACCACCCTGCGGGAGCGGGGTCTCTTCGATCCGCAGCGATTCCTCTCGATGATTGCACCTGGCAGCCTCCCGGGCTTCAGTCGGTATCGTTGCCGTCGTCGCGAGCGGCCGACACTCGCGTCATGAGCGCTTCGACGACGCCCCGTCGCCTCACCGCCTGAACCTCGATCCGTACTCCGTCGTACAACACGACGTCACCCACCCGTGGTGCGCTACCCAGCAGCGCGAGCACCAGGCCGCTCACGGTATCGACCTCTTCGTGCGAGAGAACCCTGTCCAATGCCGCGCCAGCCTCGCTCAGTCGCACTGTGCCCGCAACCCGGACGGATCCCTGCCCTGCTCCGGCGATCTCCGTACCGGGCCCCTCTCCGAACTCCCCCACGACTTCCTCGAACAGGTCTTCTATCGTCACGATTCCGGCAGTGCCGCCGTGCTCGTCGATCACCACCGCGAGCTGAGACCGCTGCTCCCCCATAGCCGCAAGAACCTGGTGGGTCCGCGCCGTCACGGGCAGGATCGGCGCAGCGCGGATCTGCCCTTCCATCACACGCTGCCCCGTGGACAGACAGTGCAGCAGGTCTTTCACATGCACCACGCCGACGATCTCATCCACCGTCTCCCGGAAGACCGGATAGCGCGTGTGCGAGCCGCCGTGCAGCACCGAGCGAATCTCATCACGGCCGGCGCCGAGCGGGACACCGATCACGCGGACGCGCGGCACCATGACTTCCTCCGCGGTCAACACACCGAAGCGGAAGAGCTCCTGCACCACGCCCGCTGACTCCTTGCGGAGCAATCCCCCGGCTTCCGTTTCCCGTACCAGGTAGGCCAGCTCATCGGCCGTGCGATAGTGCTCCTGGCTCATGCGCTCGCGACGGATGCCTATGACGCGCAGCAGCCCATTTCCGATCCCGTTGAGCACCACCACCAGTGGATAGACCGTGAACTGCACGATGCGCATCACCGGCACTATCCAGAGCGCCATGCGCTGTGCCTGCTGCAGCGCCAGCGTCTTCGGGACCATCTCGCCGAAAACGATGTGCAGGTAGGTGAGCAGCGCCACGGCCACGATGCTGGCGACCGTGTGCGCGGCCGCAGGGCCGCCGATACCCAGACGCGCGAAATGCTCCGCCAGCCATTCGGCCAGCAGATGCTCCCCGTACATTCCGAGGCCCAGGCTGGCAGCCGTGATGCCCAGCTGAGCAGTCGCTATGAACCGATCCTGCCGCACCGGGCTCGCGAGCACCCGCGCCACCGCCCGGGCGGCACGGTTTCCCTGTCGCGCCAGCCGGTCGATGGCGGTCTTCGGCGCTCCGACGATCGTGAACTCGGCCGCGACGAACAATCCGTTCAGCGCGATCAGCACGAGGATGATGATCACGGCGGTGATCGTCACAGCTCCTCTCCCGTTTCATCGGCGACAGGCGATGGCGCCTCGACAGGAGTTGCCAGCACGAACGTCACGGCATGGTGCCTGACCTCTTCCACTTCGATCTCCACGTCCTCTACCACGATCCGCTCACCGGGCCGCGGGATTCGGCCGAACGCCTCGACGACCCGGCCGCCCACCGTGTGCGAACCGCCTGGCGCCCAGTCCGTACCGATCCAGAAGGCCACGTCGCTCACGGCCGTGCGCCCTGGAAGCCTGACGCGGCCGTCGGGCAGCATCTCCGGAGCGACGTCCGGTGCCTTGAACTCGTCGGCGATGTCGCCGACAACTTCCTCGAGAATGTCCTCGATGCTCACCAGGCCCGCGGTTCCGCCATACTCGTCGAGCACGATCGCGAGCTGCCTGCGCTCCTCGCGCATCCGCCCGATGAGCTGGTCTATCCGCATCGTCGCCGGAATGACCAGCACCGGACGGGACAGCGCGCGGAGTGACAGCGCGCCGTTTTCGCCCGCCATAAGGCGGGCAACGTCTTTCGCGTGCACCAGTCCGGTGACGCGGTCAATCGTACCGTCGTATACGGGCAGCCGCGTGTACGGCGATTCGGTAATCGTTGCGAGCGCCTCGTCCGCGGAAGTCTCGATGTCGAGGGCTTCGATCCGGATGCGCGGAACCATGATCTCCGCCACGCTTGTCGTGCCGAGACGGAGCGCGCGGCGGAGCCGCCGGTGCTCCTCCGGCTCCAGCAAACCGCCATCGCTGCTTTCGGCAATCAGGAGCTCGAGTTCTTCCGGAGAGTGGATGTGGCGATGGCCACTCTGCTGGAAGCCGAACAGGCGGAGCACAGCGGTGCCGCTTCCGTTGAGCACCCAGATGAACCACGTCATCAGGCGCAGTGACCACTGCATGGGAATCACGGTCCATCGCGCGACGCTCGTCGGGAACTGGAGTGCGAGCGACTTGGGCACCAGCTCGCCGAGGATCATCTGGAGGGCGGTAAGTCCGATCAGCACCACCGCGGCCGCCGTGGACTGCGCAGCCACGTCCTGCATTCCACCCAGGACCTCGAGCCGGGGCGCAAGGTCCCGGGCCAGCGTCGCCTGACCGTACGCCCCCAGCACCAGGCTCGAGATCGTGATCCCGACCTGACACGCCGCGATGTACCGGTCCAGCGCGTGTGCGTCGCGGAGAAACGGGAGCAATCGCCGCGCGAGCTTCTGACCCTGCTCGGCGAGCCGTTGAATGCGGGAGGTGCGGGCGCTCACGGCGGCGAACTCGGCAGCCACGTAGAGCGCGTTGAACGCAATGAGCACCCCGATGACCAGCCAGACGATCACGGGCAATCCTCCTGGGCGCGTGACTGCCGGCGACGGGGGCCCGCCGATGCGAGCATTGACGAAATCTAAATCGGCGACCGCCGGATCCCGGGTGTGTCCCGGGCCGGCTCACGCGCCAGTGTCAGGTGCCTGGATCGAGAGCCTTGAGCGTAGTTGACACCTGCCCGATGTGGCGCGCGGTGTGCTCGCCGGCATGATACAGCAGCCCGCGTACGGTGGATGGATGCCCCGCGCGGCCCACGGCACGGGTTTCATCCAGTGCCTCCGTGGGCGTCGAGCGCAGCTGAGCCATGGCGCGCTCTATGGTGTCGCGCAGCGCACGCACGAGGTCGGCGACTTGCACGCCAGGAGTGAGCTCCTTCTCTGCAGCCAGCGCGGCACGCTGCTCGTCGGTCAGCGCCTCGCCGCGGGCATACGTCAGCAGCCGATCGAGGCTCCCCGCGGCGTGTCTCAGGTGAAAGCCGATCGTTGCGGCGCTTCCGGGGCTCGTCCACGCGTCCCTGGTACCGACTCCGGCAGTCAGCCGCTCCGCGTCCTCGATCGCCTGAACGAGAGCGTGAGCCACCGGCTGCAGTTGTGCGGCGATCCCGGGAAGCGGACCGCGAAGCCACGCTTCCGGTGGTGGACCTGAGGTCATGATCGCGGCCAGCCGAGCGCGCAGTCGCACCCCATGAACTGCACGCCCTCGACGCACGAATCCACCGTATCGCCTCCGCATCGCCCGTTGGCGGTGTCGCGTTTCCATCCCGACTGGCCGTCGTAAGATGGGCCTCACGGCGGTGGCAGCGCAAACCGGCTCAAATGCTTGACGGCCGCCCCTTCCGCCCGTATACCTCTCGCGCCCCTGGCAGCACCGCCGTCCCCCGGAAAAACGGAGAACACCTGAGCACGGCACCCGCTGGCCTCGTCCAGTCGCTGGCTGACCGTTACCGCATCGACCGCGAGATCGGTGTCGGGGGAATGGCGACAGTCTATGTCGCGTACGACCTGCGACATGACCGCAAGGTCGCAGTCAAGGTGCTGCGCCCGGAACTGGCCGCGATCATCGGCGGCGACCGGTTCCTCGCCGAGATTCGCACGACGGCAAACCTGCAGCACCCGCACATTCTGCCGCTGCACGACTCGGGTGAGGCGGACGGCAAGGTTTTCTACGTGATGCCGTTCGTGGAAGGCGAGAGCCTGCGCGCAAGGCTGATGCACGAGCGGCAGCTCCCGGTGGACGAGGCAGTGCGCATCACACGTGAGGTTGCCTCCGCGCTCGACTACGCGCACCGGCATGGCGTCGTGCACCGCGACATCAAGCCGGAGAACATCCTGCTGCACGACGGCCGGGCGCAGGTCGCAGACTTCGGGATCGCGCTCGCGGTGAGCTCGGCCGGCGGCGGCACCCGCATGACCGAAACGGGGATGTCGCTCGGCACTCCCCACTACATGAGCCCCGAGCAAGGCCTCGGCCGCCCCGTCGACCATCGCAGCGATCTCTTCAGCCTCGGCATCGTTCTTTACGAGATGGTGACCGGCAGGCTGCCGTTCGTCGGGTCGACCACGACGGAGACGATCGAGAAGATCGCGCATGCGGATCCCGATCCGATGGCGAGGTTCAATTATTCGGTACCGCAGGAGCTCGAGCGCATCGTGCGCAAGCTGCTCGAGAAGGATCCTTCGCGGCGCTACCAGACCGCGCGCGATCTCATCGTCGATCTGCGCAACCTGAAGCGCGACACGAGTTCCGGAGAGGTGTCGTCGAAACGGCCGG
>DASUUI010000030.1:0-9177 GCA_036374155.1 Gemmatimonadaceae bacterium
TGTTCGCCCCGGCAGCGCTCCCAAGCGTCCAGCTCGAAAGCTGCGCCACACCATTCGCTCCGGTCGTCACCGTCGCAGGCGAGCGCGTCCCACCGCCAGCAGTGACCGCAAACGAAACGGTCACGCCCGGCAGAGGATCACCGAACTGATCACGGACGACCACACCCGGCGATTCGGGCACTGCGGCCCCGGCAAGCGCCTCCTGATTCAGCGCGGTCGTCGCCTGGATTGTCGTCGCAACCAGAGCCGTCGCGCTGCGCGTGGCCGTGAAGATCACCGGTGGCAAAGCGCCGACCGTCGCGGCCACCGTCTGAGTCTGCGCGTTCCCGAGCGTCCAGCTGGTCAGCTGTGCGATACCATCCCCGCCGGTGACGACTGACGCAGGGCTTACCGAACCGCCGCCTGAGGTGACCGCGAACGCGACGGTAACGCCAGGTACCGGGAGGCTGTTAGCATCCCTGACGATGACGCCGGGTGGCTGCAGCACCGGAGATCCCGCAGGCGCTTCCTGACTGATGGCCGTCACTGCCTGTACGGAAGTCGGCGGCCCCGGCACGATCGCTGTAGCGTTGAACGTGACTGGTGGGAGTCCGGTCGCTGTCGCGGTGACCGTGTTGGTTCCCGCCCCTGCTCCCAGCGTCCAGTTCGTCAGCTGCGCGATCCCGTTGGAACCGGTAACCACCGACGACGGCGTGATCGAGCCGCCACCAGCCGTCACCGCGAACGTCACCGTCACGCCGGGGCGCGGCGCGCCGAACTGATCGCGCACGATCACGCCCGGCGGCTGCGGCACCGCAGAGCCCGCAGGAGCCTGCTGCGACGTCGCAGTCGTCGCCTCGATCGAAGCCGACACCAAATTGCCGACGGCGTTGAACGTTACCGGCGTCAGACCAGTGACAGTCGCAATCACGCTGTTGCTGCCGCCCGCAGCTCCCAGCGTCCAGCTCGTCAGAGTCGCGATGCCGTCAACACCCGTGACCACCGAAGATGGATTGATCGAGCCGCCACCGGCCGTCACTGCGAACGTCACCGTCACACCCTGCATCGGGTTGTTCAGGTGGTCGCGCACCATCACGCCGGGCGGCTGGCTCACAGCCGCACCTGCAGCCGCCTCCTGCATAAGCGCCGTCGTCGCCTGCACCGAAGACGCCACCAGGATCCCCGTCGCGTTGAACGTCACCGTCTGCGCCAGACCACTCGCGGTCGCAGTCAGCGTGTTCGCCCCGGCAGCGCTCCCAAGCGTCCAGCTCGAAAGCTGCGCCACACCATTCGCTCCGGTCGTCACCGTCGCAGGCGAGCGCGTCCCACCGCCAGCAGTGACCGCAAACGAAACGGTCACACCCGCAAGCGGGTTTCCGAACTGGTCGCGCACGATCACGCCCGGCGGGGAAGCCACCGCCGACGAGGCCGGCGCCTGCTGCGCGGTGGGTGTGGTCGCCTCGATCGCGATTGGCACCAGCCTGGCTGTCGCCGAGAACGAAACAGGCTCAAGACCGGTAACCGCCGCAGCAACGGTGTTGGCGCCGGCACTCGTGCCGAGTGTCCAGCTGGTGAGCTGCGCGACGCCGTCGCTCCCTGTGACTACAGTGGACGGGATGACGGAACCGCCGCCTGAGGTGACAGTGAAGTTGACAGTAACGCCGGCCATCGGCCCGTTGTTCTGATCGCGAACCCGGACTCCCGGCGGCGCGGCCACGAGGCCGCCGGCCGCGGCTTCCTGTACCTGAACAGTGACGGGCTCGACCGACGACGCCACTGCGGCCGGCTGCACCCCGCCGGCGTTGAAGGTGACTGCCGGGAGTCCTGCAACGGTTGCCGTGATCGTGTTCGGTCCGGCATTCGGGCCGAGCGTCCACGTGCTCAGCCGCGCTGTGCCATCGGCGAGAGTCGCAGTCGCAAGCGGCGTCGCCGATCCCCCACCGGCGGTGATCGCGAATACGACCTGAGCACCAGCCAGAGGCGCGCCGAACTGGTCACGCACGAGCACACCGGGCGGCTGCGTTACCGAAGTCCCGACAGGCGCCGTCTGACTTGTCGCCGTGATCGGCTCGACGGCGCCCGGAACCAGAATGCCGGTCGCCGTGAACGTCACCGGCGTCAGCCCGGTGACCGTCGCTGTCACCGCGTTCGACCCGGGCGTTGTTGCCAGAGTCCAGGTCGTGAGGCGAGCCGTGCCGAGCGGCCCGGTAACGACCGTGGCGGGGGAGACGGATCCACCTCCCCCGCTCACTGCGAAGCTGACGGTTACGCCCGGGAGCGGGTTCTGGTTCTGATCGCGCACGAGAACCGTTGGAAGTTCCTGCACCGTTCCACCCGCTGGTGCCTGCTGCGTCACTGGCGACTCGGCCGAGAGCGACGCGGGAGCCGCCGGGACGAATCCCGTGGCGTTGAACACGACGGCGGGGAGAGTGCCGACCGTCGCGATCACGCTGTTGCCGCCGGGCGCCTGGCCTACCGTCCAACTCGTGAGCGCAGCGATCCCGTTCGCGCCGGTAACAACGCTCCCCGGCACAGCGCTTCCCCCGCCGATCGTCACCGTGAATGCGACGGCTACACCGGGAAGCGGGGCGCCAAACTGATCGCGCACGATCACGGCTGGCGGCGTGCCAACCGCCGTGCCAACCGGTGCCTGCTGCGACGCAGGCGTAACTGCTGTGATTGTGGTGGGAACCAGCGGTGCGGCGATCGCGTTGGCGTTGAACTGCACCGGCGCGAGACCCGAGACCGTGGCCGTCACAGTATTGAGGCCAACCCCCGGCCCCAGCGTCCAGCTCGTCAGCTGTGCCAGACCGTTCGTGCCGGTGATCTGGCTCGCCGGCGCGATGCTGCCGCCCCCGGCAGTCACGGCGAATGCGACGATCACGCCTGAGAGTGGCTGGTCGTTGGCGTCCAGCACGCGGACGGTCGGCGGCGCTGAGACTGGCGCGCCAGGCGATCCGTCCTGGACCGTGCTGGTCACTGCCTCGATTTTCGCGGGCGCGGCGGATGGGGGCGCGACCCCCTGCGCGGTGAAGGCCACTGGCGCGAAACCCATCACGGTAGCGGTCGCACCGTTCACTCCCGGCACCGGCCCGAGCTCCCAGCTGACGGCGCGCGCTATGCCGTCCGCCCCAGTGACCTGCTCCGCCGGCGCGATCACGCCGCCACCACCCGTGACCGCAAACGCCACCAGGACGCCTGCCATCGGTGCGTTGTTCTGATCGCGAACCAGCACGCCGGGGGGATCGCTTACTGCGGTTCCGGCCAGCGCGCTCTGGCTGAGCGCTCCTACCGCCTCGACGCTGGTCGCGACCGGCACCTGCGCCGCGACTGCGGTTGCGGCGAAGGTAACCGGGCCCAGCCCGGTAACGGTGGCAGTCGCAGTATTCGCTCCGGCGCTGGGACCAAGCGTCCAGCTCGTCACACGCGCGATGCCGTCGCTCCCCGTCGTCACCGTTGTGGGCTCGATCACACCGCTGCCTGCTGTGACGGCAAACGCCACCGCCACGTTCGCCATCGCCTGGCCGTTCTGGTCGCGGACCAGCACGGCAGGTGGCTCCGCCACCGCCGCGCCCACTTGCGCCTGCTGCGTCAGCGCCGATGCAGCTTCCACCGTCGTCGCGACCGGAGGGGGTTGCAGGCCGTTGGCTGTGAAGCTGACCGCGGTGAGGCCGGCAACCGCGGCCACCAGCGTGTTGTTCCCGGGAGTGCCGCCAAGCGTCCAGCTGGCAACCCGCGCTACCCCGTCGCCCCCCGTCACCACGCTGGATGGGCTTACCGTCCCGCCGCCAAGGCTCACGGTGAACGCCACGCTGATGCCCGCCATCGCGGTTCCGTTCTGGTCCCGAATGATCACGGCGGGCGCGTCGGGAACAGCGCTGCCGGCGACTGCCTCCTGCGCCGTCGCACTGACGGCCAGCATGGTCGTCGGCGTCGGTGGATCGCCTGGCCCCGTGGAGTCAGTGCAGGTAGTTCCGAGGACGATGACCGCGGCAAACAGCGCTGCCAGTTGGCCGAGCGCTCTCGGCCGTGCCGCCCGCCCTCTACGGAAGAATGCGACGAAGGAGCGGCCACTGCCGCTCCCTCGCCCACGCTGACCCCGTTTCATCACACCGATCCGCCTGGCTTACTGCACGCCAAGCGTGTAACTCCCCGACTCGCCCGCGGCAGCCGAGGACGCGCTGATGATGTAGTAGCCGGAGACGGTGGGGGTGTAAACGATCCGGGCGTCGTTCGTGCTGCCATCCCGGTCATCGTTCTGCGCGATGAAGTTGAAGCCGGCGTCGAACAGGAACAGGAACGCATCGACCTGCGACGACATCATGTCGATCGTGACCTGCTGGCCCGCCTCGATGAAGACGACCCACGTGTCGCTGAAGAACCCGCTGTCGTTGCAATCGGTATTCGCCAGCGACTGAGGCGTGGAAATACCGCGAACGGTGAAGTACGGCGTGCAGTTCGTGACACTGGCGCTGGCCTCTTCAACCCTCAACTCGAATGCACCCGTTTCGCCCACATCGAAGGAAGTGGCGCCGACGATGTACGTGCCCGCTGGGAGCAGCGCGAAGAGCTCCGAGTTCAGGTTCGTCGGCGTGCTGATGTCATCGTTCTCGGCGACGACGTCTCCATCGGCATCGAGCAGCAGCAGGTAGGTGTCGAACGCCGCGGACGATTGCCGGATGCGAACTCCCCTGGTGCTGGTGATCGTGAACTTGTAGAAGACCACGAACTCGCCGGTCGTGAGCTGGCACGCACCCTGTGCAAGGCTGCTGTTGATAACTGCGCCAAGGTTGATGTTGGTCGCCTCGCACGGATCCACGGCGATCGCGGTGAACACGACGGGCGCCAGCCCGTTGACGGTCGCGGTGAGCGTGTTCGTTCCCGATGCCGGTCCGAGCGTCCAGTCCACGACTCTCGCAATGCCGTCCGCGCCGGTCGGCTCACTCGTCGGCACAACCGTGCCGCCGCCCGCGGTGACGGCGAATGTCACGATTGCCCCCTGCAACGGGTTGTTGTGCTGATCGCGCACGATCACCGCCGGCTGCGTCGTCACCGTCGTGTTGACGATTCCCTGCTGCGACGTGGTGGTGGTCGCCTGAATCGAGACCGGAATCAGAATGGCGGTCGCGTTGAACTGGACTGCCGGCAGTCCGCTGACAGTGGCGGTGACTGTGTTCTGCACCGGCGCCGCGCCCAGCGTCCAGCTGCTCGCGGTCGCGATTCCGTTGGCGCCCGTGACCACCGTCGCGGGAAGCACCGTGCCGCCGCCGGCCGTCGCCGCGAAAGCGACAGTGACGCCCTGCATCGGATTGTTGTTCTGATCGCGCACAATCACAGAAGGGGGCGCGGATACGGCCGCACTCGCCGGGGCCGTCTGACTCGTAACAGAGACTGCTGTGACCGTCGTCGCCACCAGCGGGGCCGTCCCGCTGGCCGAGAAGTTCACCGACGGAAGCCCCGAAACCGATGCCGCCACCGAGTTCGCTCCGGGCGTGGCTCCGAGCGTCCAGCTGGTCACGCGCGCAATACCGTCGGCCCCGGTCACAACCGTGGTCGGGATGATCGTCCCCCCGCCGGCAGTCACCTGGAAGGTCACCGTCACCCCGGCCACGGGCAGATTGGTGGCGCTCCGCACGATCACCGCGGGCGGCTCCGGAACAGCCGATCCTGCAACCGCCGCCTGGCTGGTCGAGGAATTCGCGGCCACGCTCGCCGGGAGCAGGAAACCCGTAGCGGAGAAAGTGACGGGGGCCAACCCCGCCACAGTCGCCGTGACGGTGTTCTGTCCGGCACCGGGCCCGAGGGTCCAGCTCGTCGCCTGGGCGGTTCCGTCAACGCCCGTGACCACCGACGACGGAGCAACCGAGCCGGCTCCGCCGGTGACGGCGAAGTTGACCGTGACTCCTTCCATCGGGAGCCCTTGACCGTCGCGCACGATCACCGCGGGCGGAGCGTCCACGTTCGTTCCTACCGGTGCCTGCTGGGTCGTTGCTGTCGTAGCCTGAATGCTGATGGCTGCCCGGACGCCGGTGGCGTTGAAGGTGACCGCCGGGAGCCCGCCGGCGCTGGCCGTGAGGACGTTGGTCCCCGGCACCGGGCCGAGAGTCCAACTCGCGACCTGCGCGACTCCGTTACCGCCGGTCGTCACTGTCGCCGGCGTGACCGTCCCGTTGCCGGCCGTCACCTGGAACGAAACCGAGACCCCGGACATGGGGACATTGTCCTGGTCCCTGACGAGAACGGCTGGCGGCTGCGCGACGTTACCCCCCGCCGGGCCGTCCTGTGAAGCAGGCGACGCGGCCTGAATCGTGGTGGCTACGCGAGGTGCAATGCCGCCGTCACCACCACCACCCCCACACGCGGCTCCCAGTACAATCGCTGCCACCACTGCCCAGGGCGCACGGCTTCCATGCAACGGAACCATCGTGGATCTCGTCGTTCGGGTAAACGTATGATTTGGCAGGCCAACGCTAGCTGTTAGTCTGCGCGGCCGCAAGCTGTCGTATGCCCGGGGCGAGACTCGAACTCGCAAGGCCCGAAGGCCGGGGGATTTTGAGTCCCCTGCGTCTACCGATTCCGCCACCCGGGCAGGCACCAACGGGGCCCCACCAGAACGGGCCGCACGGAACCCTGAAAACTAACGCTTGCGGGGTTTCCGGGCTACGATTGTGCCGTGCCGGAACCCACTCCCGACCGCCTCGCGGCGGACGACATCGTTCGGAAAAGGGCGCGATCCACCCGTCCGAAGGGGAAGGCCGTCATCGCAACGGACACAGGCGGGCGGATCCTGTACTGGAACGACGCCGCCGAGGAGCTGTACGGGTGGCGCCGCGAGGAGGTCCTGAACCTGAACGTCGTGGATGTGACGCCCGCGAGGATGTCCCAACCGGAAGCCGCTCACATCATGAAGCTGCTTCGCGACGGGGACAGCTGGTCCGGCACATTCGAGGTGCGCCACCGCGACGGCCGCCGATTTCGCGCGGCTGTCACCGACAGCCCCGTCTTCAACGCGAACGGGAAGCTGATCGGCATCATTGGAGTCTCGGCGCGCGCTGGTACCTCTTCAGGCCGGCGCTGACGTTCGCTCGACGCAGGCCTGCTGCCTCTAGTGCCTCGGGGGCCCGCGACCGGGTTCCCTGCCCGGCGAGCGTTTTCCCCCGCCGCGCCGCGCATTCATCACCCGCCGGTGCAGGTCGGACTGCAGTGCGATCAGCTGCGCGCGCTGCACAGGGGTGAGAAACGCGGCGAGATCACGCTGCTCACGCGCCAGCAGCTCCGTCCGCTCGCGCTGCAGGCCGATCATCTGATCCAGCAGCGCGGCGGTGGTCGCCTGATTCGCCGAGTCCCGCAACGCCACCTGCTGCCGCAGCGCGCGACGCACTTCCATCTCACGCTGCATCAGGCGCCGTCGCTCCGGCTGGTAGCGGCGGTCCACGGCCTCCAGCTGGCGCGCCTGCTCCGACGTCAGCCCGAGTCTCTGCTGCACGACCTCTCCGAGCCGCGCCCGGAGCTTCCGCTCCAGACCCGCACGCTGTTCCGCGCGCGCCGCTGAATCGCGGGGCTGCGCGGCCACGGGCGAAGCAACCAGAGCGCACACCAAGGCGAGGAAAAGCACGGGCTTGATCACCGGTCAGTCTCCGCCCCGTTCGTCGCGAAAGGAAGCGGCTCCGGATCGGCCGACGGCATCGCATCGAGCCCATCCACGCCGGAGACGAGCGCCTCGAGCTGGTCGAGCGTGAGCGCGTCTATTCCGCCCACGAGCACCAGTCCGGTGCGCCCTGCGACCTGTGCCGTGGCATAGGAACCACCTGCCGACGGTCCGCTCACAGGGCGCGCGATTGCGCGCTCGCCGCCGGTGGCCGGAAGCGGTTCATCGATCCTCGCAACATCGCCACCCTGGCGATCGCGCGTGGCGTACTGCAGTGCGCCGAAGCCCGCAACGGCGATGAGCAGCGCAGCGGCGATTCGCATTCCACTGCCGGACCAGAGCGGGCGGGCGGCTGGGGGCGACACTCCGCGCACAGGGAGCGCGGACGCGATGCGCGCCGCGTCCATGCGCGGCGAAGCCAGCGCAATGACGCCGGCGGCACGCCGGATCAGAGCAGCTTCTGCCGCACAGTCGGGACACTCGGCGACGTGCGACTCCACGTCCGACCGCTCCCCCTGCTCGAGCAGGCCATGCACCAGCTCGGGGAGCCTGTCCCTCACTTCAGCGTTGACGCAGTCACGCATCTTCCAGAAACTCCTTCACCGCCCTCATGGCGTGGTGATAATGCACCCGCGCTGCCCCGTCGGTGCTTCCGACCAGGCGCGCGATGTCCGCATACGACATCCCTTCACTGACCCGCAGCGTGAAGACCTCGCGCTGCATCGGCGTGAGCCGCTCGATGGCGAGCCGCACCCGCTCCTCCGCTTCGTCGGCGAGCATCACGTCCAGGGGAGTGACGTCGGTCACCGCCGACCCCTCGTCCGCCGGAACGGTGACACGTGCCCGCCGCTCCGCCCGCCGCCTGTCGAGAATGAGCCGACGGGCGATGGTGAACAACCACGTTCTGAGAGCGCTCTCACCGCGGAAGTTCTCCAGCGATCCGAAGGCCCGCACGAACGTATCCTGCACCAGCTCGTCCAGCTCCTCCCGCTCGCCCTGACTGGATGCGTACCGCGCGAGCGCGTCGGCGTGGCGCTCGACGATGAGCGTCGCCGCCCTCGAATCGCCCCGCTTCCACCGCTCGATGAGCTCGAGATCGGTCGGCTGGTCTGCCCCCACATCCCTGTCTCGCATCCGCGACACGTGAATAGACGGAAGTAAAGGGTGAATGTTAAGGTGCGAGACCAGCCCCGAGGCCCCTTGAGACAGCTACCAGAAGCGATAGCCCACCGCGGGCTCCATCGCACGGTTCCCGAGAACACGCTCGAAGCGTTCCGCCTCGCGCTGGAGGCCGGCGCGGAGGCGGTCGAGCTCGACGTGCACGCCACAGCCGATGGCGTAGTGGTAGTACACCACGACCCGGCGGTCGCCGGAATTCCGGTGAACCCTGACCTGCGATCAGTGCCCACCGGCGAGCTGTCCATTGCCGACCTCGGCGGCTTCGACCTGGGCGGCGGTGCCACGGTTCCGCGACTGTCCGAGGTGCTCGATCTCCTTCGGGGCCGCGCGCGCGCCTACGTCGAGATCAAGGGCTGGGGAATCGAGGAGCT
>DASUUI010000031.1:0-5333 GCA_036374155.1 Gemmatimonadaceae bacterium
GACGACAACTCGCGCGCCGGGCCGCCGGCACCCGCTCACGCTCTGTTCCTGGAGGGTGTCAAATATCCCGCAGAGCTCTACGCACGGCTCCCCCGGTCCGCCCACAATTGATGATTTCGAGACTCATGCGACTCTCCAGAAAGCTGCTGATCCTCGCTGCCGCCGCCGCCTGCGACACGACAACCCCTGCCCCGTCCACCGCCCAGGTGGCGACGGCCGCGCGCCCAGATGAGATCGCGGGCAGCCGCCGCACCGCGATCACGACCGCAGTGGACCGCGTCGCTCCCTCGGTCGTCACAGTGCAGACGGAGCGGATCGAGCGCAGCGGCGGCGACATGTTCGACCTCTTCTTCGGCCGTCAGCAGCAGCGTGCGGTTCCTGGACTTGGCTCCGGCTTCATCGTGCGCGAGGACGGCGTGATCGTGACCAACGCGCACGTGGTCGCGGGCGCGTCGCGCATCTCGGTCGCCCTGCGCGACGGCAGCACCTACCCCGCCGAGCTCGTCGGCGCGGACGAGCCGAACGATCTGGCAGTCATCAGGATCCGGGGAAGCGAGTTTCCCGTCGCGCCGCTCGGAACCTCCCGCGGCCTGCTGATGGGCGAGTGGGCAGTCGCCATCGGCAACCCGCTCGGATTCCTCATCGGGAACACGGAGCCGAGCGTGACGGCAGGAGTGGTCAGCGGCGTCGGCCGCAATCTGGCCGCTACTCCGCAGGGCGCCGGCGTGTACGTGGACATGATCCAGACCGACGCGTCGATCAACCCGGGCAATTCCGGCGGCCCACTGGTGAACGCGCTGGGTGAGGTCATCGGCGTGAACACGGCGATTTTCAGCCCGACCGGCGGTTCCATCGGCGTCGGGTTCGCCATTCCGATCGATCGCGCGCGTCGCGTGGTGGAGGACCTGCTCGCGCACGGCCAGATCCGCCGGCCGTGGGACGGGATCAACCTCCGCATCTCACAGCCCGGATCGCGCGAGATACTCACCGCGGGCGCGGTCGTCCAGAGCATCGTCCCGGAATCGCCCGCCGCGCGCGCCGGCATCCGTCCCGGCGACGTCGTCGTCCGCTCGCGCGGCAGGATCATACGCAATGCGTACGACTGGGAGGCCGAACGGTTGGATTTCCGCGTTGGTGACGAGATCCCGCTCTCGGTGCGGCGCGGCGAGCGCGAGTTCACAGCGACAATCCGTGTCGTGGACCTCCCCGAGGTCACAGCACCCCGCGTCGCCGTGTTCCAGGAGCTGCAGCTCGTGTCGCTCACGCCGGCCATCAGGCAGACGAAGGGAATCCGCAGCAGCGCCGGCGCGCTCGTGGTCGCCGCGTCCGAGCGGGTCTCGGAGCAGCTCGGCTTCCTGGTGGACGACGTGATTCTGCAGATCAACAACCTCCGCGTGAGCAACGCCGAAGAGGCCGCGCGCGCGCTCGGTGCGTTCCCCAGCAGATCGGTCGTGACCGTGTACGTCGAGCGACAGGGGCGGCTGTGGAACGTTCAGTTCCGCATGCCATGACCGGCGGGAGAACGCGCGGTTGAGCGACCTCGACCGGTACTCATCGCCGCTGGCGGAGCGGTACGCCTCGGACGCGATGCTCGAGCTGTGGTCGCCGCGCACCCGCTACGGGCTGTGGCGCCGGCTGTGGCTCGCTCTGGCTGAGGCGCAGCAGTCGCTCGGCGCCGACATACCGGCGGCCGCCGTCGCGCAGATGCGCGATCACCTCGACGAGATCGACTTCGACGCCGTCGCTGCATATGAGCGCCGGTTCCGGCACGACGTCATGGCGCACATCCACGCCTTCGCCGACGTGGCGCCGGCCGCGCGGCCGTACATCCACCTCGGCGCGACCAGCGCTTTCGTCACCGACAACGCCGACCTGATCCTGATGCGTCGCGGCATGGACCTGCTGCGCGCCAAGGTACTGACGGTGATCCGCGCGCTCGCCGCTTTCGCGCGCGAGTGGCGCGATACGCCGACACTGGGCTACACGCACCTACAGCCGGCGCAGCTCACGACGGTGGGCAAGCGCGCGACGCTGTGGATGCAGGATCTCGTGCTCGACGTGGCCGAGCTGGACCGCCGGATAGCGACTCTCCCCTTCCGTGGCGTGAAGGGAACGACCGGCACGCAGGCGAGCTTCCTCGAGCTGTTCGCCGGCGACCACGCCAGGGTGCGCGAGCTGGAGCGGCGCGTCACCAGCAGCATGGATTTCACGGAAGCCCTGCCGGTGACCGGGCAGACGTACACGCGCAAGATCGACGCGCACGTGCTCGGCGCGGTGACGGGGATTGCGGCGAGCGCGGCCAAGTTCAGCGGCGACATCCGCATGCTGCAGGCGTTCGGTGAGCTGGAGGAGCCGTTCGAGTCCGAGCAGGTCGGCTCTTCCGCGATGGCCTACAAGCGGAACCCAATGCGATCTGAGCGGATCGCGTCGCTGGCGCGCTTCGTGATCTCGCTCGAGTCCAACGCCAGCCACACGCACAGCGTGCAATACCTGGAACGCACGCTCGACGACAGCGCCAACCGCCGGCTCGCGATTCCTGAGTCGTTTCTCGCCACCGATGCGATCCTCCTGCTGATGGCGAACATCGCGTCCGGCTTGCACGTGAACACCGGCCGGGTGCGCGAGCGTCTCGCGCGCGAGCTTCCCTTCATGGCGACCGAGGAAATCATCCTCGCTGCCGTTCGCGCCGGCGGTGACCGGCAGGACGTGCACGAGGTGATCAGGCGGCACAGCGTGGCCGCGGCGAAGGCGCTGAGCGAGGGTGCGGACCGGAACGACCTGTTCGACCGTCTCGCGCGCGACCCCGCGCTTGACGTTCCGCTGGACCAAATCCGCGCTGCCGCCGCACCGGAGCGGTTCATCGGACGATCGGCTCAGCAGGTGGATGAGTTCCTCAGCGAGGTTGTCGAGCCGCTCCTGGCAGCGGCCGGCGCCACGGCGGACGCGCCGGGCGAGATCCGGGTTTGAGCACCATTGCAGCGACCACGCTCCCGCTGCCGCTGGTGCGGCGCGGGAAGGTGCGCGACGTGTACGATGCCGGCGACGACCGCCTGCTCCTCGTGGCGACCGACAGGGTCAGCGCCTTCGACGTCGTCATGGCAGAAGCGGTCCCGCACAAGGGTGCAGTGCTGACGCAGCTTACGGCGTGGTGGCTGCGAACGCTGGGCGATGATGTCCGTCACCATATGCTCTCATCGGACGCCGGCGAGATCGCTGATCAGGTGCCGGCCGTGGGCGCCTTCCGCGCCGAGCTCGCGGGCCGCGCGATGCTCGCGCTTCGAACGACCCCCTATCCCGTGGAGTGCGTGATGCGGGGGTACCTTGCCGGCTCTGCGTGGCAGGAGTATCGCGTGAGCGGAACCCTCGCCGGCGAGCCTCTTCCACCCGGCCTGCCGGAGAGCGCGCAGCTAGACCCCCCTCTCTTCAGCCCCGCGACCAAGGCGGAATCGGGGCACGACGAGAACATCACCATCGCAGAAGCGGCGGAGATCGTCGGAGCGGACGCAGCCGCGGAGCTGGAACGGCTGACCCGGCTGATCTACGGCAGGGGTCGGGCACTGGCCGCCGAGCGCGGGATAATCATCGCCGACACCAAACTCGAGTTCGGAGAGCGCGGCGGCGAAATTATATTGATTGACGAGGTCCTGACGCCGGACAGCTCGCGCTTCTGGCCAGCGGAGGCATACGTGCCTGGCGCGGCCCCGCCGAGCTTCGACAAGCAGCCGTTGCGTGACTACCTCGCGCGAGAGCGTGACGCCGGTCGCTGGAACGGCGAAGCACCTGCACCTCCCCTCCCGAGTGAGGTCGTAACCGCAATGAGTGCCCGCTACCTGGAGATCTTTCACCGGCTCACCGGCGCCCCGCTGGTGCCGCCGTCGTGAACTTCGCGCGCGAAGGACTTCTTTTTATAGGTATAGCGAGCGCCATCGCGGCCGGCGCGTTCGCCCTCGCGTACATGCGCCGCTCCTGGGCCCTGTGGCTGCTGGCGTTCGCCCTGACGATCATCGCCCTGTGGGTCGCGTACTTCTTTCGCGACCCGGAGCGAACGGGCGAGCGGGGCCCGCAGCTCGTGATCGCCCCGGCCGACGGCCGCGTGGTGCAGATCGCCGAAGTGGACGAACCCGCGTTCGTGCGCGGACGGACGATTCGCGTCTCGATCTTCATGAACGTCTTCAACGTCCACGTAAACCGCTATCCGGTGGACGGCATCGTCCGCTACGTGCACTACAACCCCGGCAAGTTCCTCAACGCCGCGACGGAGAAGTCGAGTCTGGAGAACGAGCAGAGCTCGGTCGGCATCCAGAGCGGCGAGCACCGGATCCTGGTGAGGCAGATCGCCGGGCTCATCGCGCGACGGATCGTGACGTACAGCGCGGAGGGTGACACCGTGACGCAGGGCTCGCGGATGGGGATCATCCGCTTCGGTTCGCGCGTGGACGTGTTCATGCCGCTCGGATCCACCGTTCGCGTGCGCGAAGGCGACGTGACCGTGGCCGGGACGACGGTGGTCGGCGAGCTCCCGGCTCCGTGAACCGACCGGAAGGCCGTCGGATACGACGCGCGGTGGTGGTGCTGCCCAACGGCTTCACCCTCGCGAACCTCTTCCTGGGCGTGCTCGCAATAGTCACCGCGGCGCGGGGAGACTTCCGGACGGCCGGTGTTTACGTCGTGCTCGGCGGAATCGCCGACGCGCTCGACGGGCGCATTGCCCGCGCGACGCGCACCGGCAGCCGCTTCGGCGAAGAGCTGGATTCGCTGGTCGATGCGATCACGTTCGGCCTCGCCCCGGCGCTCATCATGTACTTCGCCGTGCTCAACCGCGAGGGACTCGACTGGCTGCTCGTGTTCCTGTACACGGCCTGCGCCGTGATCCGGCTCGCGCGCTTCAACGTGGAGCAGGCCGGGCGCGCGAAGAAGTACTTCCACGGGCTGCCGAGCCCTGCCGCGGGGATGACGCTGGCGACCTACTACTGGTTCAGCCAGACGCCGCTGTACACGCAGACCATGATCGCCGACCTGCCGTGGCAGGTGATGCTGCGGTACGTCATGGCGGGCCTCGCGTTTCTGATGATCAGCAACGTGTCGTACCCGGCTGTCCCGACCGTCGGGTACAGGTCCGCGCGCGAGCTGCTCGGCACCGCGGTCGTGGTGGGAACGATCCTCGGGATAATCTTCCTGCCGTGGGAGTTCTTCTTCCCTGCGCTGATGACGTACGTGCTGTACGGCGTGGCGAAGACCGCCCTGTTCGGCTTCCTCGACAGGCGGGCGTCGGGTGACGAGCCTGTGATAAGCGACGACGAGGATGATTCGGGAATCGAGACCGTCACCGTCGA